>NZ_JBICXA010000018.1:167408-276489 GCF_043200035.1 Streptomyces sp. NPDC048504 | reverse complement strand
GGCGCATCTTCCGCAGGTCCCGGTGCAGCCCGAATCGAATGACGTCAATCGCCAAGGCCATCCTCACGCTGGAGAGACAACGCTGAAGAAGCTCATTGGTTCTTCTTTCGTAGATCAGGACCGGAAGCGGCCATGAAAAAAAGGCCGCCTGCACCCGGGCTTGGGTGGGGCGGCTTGGTTTAAGGGCGGCTGTTACTCCGCTAGTTCGCGGAGTTCGTCTTTAGGGTCGAGGCTTCAGCGCGTGCTGCGCGCTGTTGCTCGATGCGTTCTAGGAATCGGATTCTGCGCACAATCTTGCGTGCCTGGTTCTTACAAGAAGGGCTGCAGTACCGAGGCGGCCGACCGGGGCCATGCACAATGCTGAATGGCTTGTTGCAAGTCCAGCAGGTCAGCTCGATTGGGTCGTTCATGATTTCTTGCCTCTTCGAGATAGCAGGGAGGCGCAATCGGTTAGGTTCGGATAGCGGCGGCCCGACCCCACGGCCTTTGGAGTCAAACCGCGAAGCCGGGCCGCTACCGCGCCGCCCTGTGGCGCCTCCCTGCCCCGATCCCGCCGGATCGAAGTTCTTGTTTCATGAGTAGAAGAACCGTTACGGGACGAGAAACCCCACGCGCTACCTCGCGTGATTCCTTGGCCGTATGGCTGCCTGGGTTTCGGTCCCACGAGTTCGGGCTAACCCCCGCGCGTTCACGGGGAGGGAAAGACGCGGGTGCGGAAAGTGATTCCAAAAAAATTTCAGATCTCCCCTCCCCTTTAGGGGCCAAGAATCTGAGTCAGGGAGCTTGACAAGGGGTCGCCTGGCGTGATCGGGGATGCTGGTACATCGCCGCCTGTCCGTAGAAGCCCAGCTAGGGATGTATTGGGCAGCCAGGGACAGTGTTGGCTCGGCCTACCAGACGCTACGATCCGCTCCATGGACGGCTGGGGTGGCGGCGGTGCTTGGCGCACTAGCAGGATCGGTTTCGGCCGCCGTGGTGGCTTTCATAGGCGGTCGGTACTCGCGTGAGGTGGCGCAAATTGGCGCTCGATCGGAGCACCTGAAGGAGAGTTGGGGCAAGCGGGAAGAGAGATACAAGAACTTCTTGCTAATTCTCGGAACTGCCGAGTTGCAGCTTGAGAAGATTGTCAGGCGATTACTTAACGGGCAGTCGATACTTGCAGAGTTGGAAGTATTTATTGACGCAGTCAAACCTATCGAAAATGCCCGAACGGAAGTTGCGCTTGCCGGACCGCTGAACACTCATGAGTCAGCGCGACTTGCTACTGTTGTTGTGCTTTTTGTCTGCGAGAAGCTGGAAGATCATAAGCTTGCGCACTCATATTTGGCGCAGGGGCCTTTCCCGATGGGAACTTGGGAAATGCGGCGCGCGCCGTTCAAGATCTTCAGGACTTCGGATTCCGCCGTTAGTACCTCTTGCCCTTCCGGTAGTCGTTCTCTCGTCTCGTGTTGCACGAACGGCATAGAACACGCACGTTGTCGAGCGTGTTCGTGCCTCCCTCTTTCCGAGGGACAATATGATCTCCGGTTAGGTCATCGGCTGTACCGCAGAAAGAACAGTAGGGCTGGAGCCTGATGGCTTCAGCCCTTACTTTTTTCCATTGGTAGTCGGCTCCGAATAGCCTCAGCCGGCTAGCGCCTATAGCTGAAATTGAAGGAGATTACTTCTCCCGCTCCGACTCCTTCTCGGGAGTCGTTCGCTTCTGCCTTGGCTGATAGAGACTCTGAAGGCTCACAGGCCGAGAGAGTCACACTCGCGCCCTTCGCTCTGCTCCGAAGGCTTCGAGCTTTTAGCCTTGGCCAGAGTCAGGCCCGATAGGGAGCCTGGCTTTCTGCCCGCTCTTCGATCGGCCAGGGCATAGGTGTACCCGAAGGGGTACACACTTCCTATGAGCTATAGATATGGGATCTCTATTGAGATCCCTATGAGATTGTGTACCCGCTCGGGTATATTCCCTGTACCGCTAGTGGTGCATCCCCTGTACCCGTAGGGGTACTAGGCGGCTACCTGCCCGGTGTAGAGCCGGTAGGCACGCTCGGCCGAGGCGTAAGGGATCTCCTGCCACGGCCAGGACTCCGGTCCCTCTCCGCCGAGGAACCAAGCCTTCTGATCGAGAGTGAGTTCAATCGGCCCTGTCGGGGCCGTAGACGGCCGATCTCTAGCCGAGGGACCCGACGGGTCGGCGTCCGCCGTAGCAGCCTTCGTAGGGCCGCTCTTGGGCTTCCGGCGCTTGTGGGTCTCGTGCCCGGCCTTGACGGCCGACAGCACATCAGCCGGGGCAGTGAGGCAGTAGACGACGGTATCGGCGCCCGAGCGGGCCCCGGTGTCCGTGAGATAGCCGCACTCGACAAGCTTCTTACGGTGGGGATGAACCTTCGTCGCATTGGATAGGCCGACCATTTCAGCAATGGTCGCCATGGACGGGAAAACGTCCGTCCCGTCCGAGTAGTCACCGAACATGGAAAAGGCCATTCCCACGGCGAAGGTGTTCTGCCTGATACTCGGATCGTGGGCTATGCAGCGGCGCCAAAGGCCGTGATCTACACGGGAGTTCATCTCTGTGGGTGCTCCAAGTCGTGAGGGCGCGTGGCGACTCCTGTCGTCCCGCCGCCCTGTTGAGGCCGAAGCGGACGCGCGGGCCATCTCTACCGCCCTACCCCTGGCGGATTCAAGAGAGGGCGTTTAAACGATTCCTTTGACTTCGCCAGGGGGGAGCGATGCAAGGTGCCACTAGCACCCGGCGCATGGCCTCGGGGTCGAGACAGGGGGAATATGCGCGTTGTAACCGTGATCCAGGATCAGGACGGTAACCGGAGAGTTGTTGCTGATGTCGTCTATCCCTCCGAGAGTTGACATAAGAAATGCCCCCTCCTTCCGGAGGGGGCATTTTGGTTTCGCGGAGTGTGCCGGTATGGCTAACTCCAGTTGTTGTCCATCCTGATCAGTCGCTTCTCGACATCGTGCGGAATGATCAACCTCCCCAACAGTTCCCCATCGTCCTGTTTTCCAAGTTCGAAAGTGATTCCGGCGCTCAGTAGATCTTTTTCCATGGCTTCTACACCACCGGTCTTCCAATGTTGGCTGTAGGTAATACCGGTGCTTTCGTAGACCCACCTGTCTTTTGTGGACTCCGGGTCGATCTTCGTGAAGTCGTTCATGAGAGCGTCTAGCGTGGTCTCTGCCTTCTCGCGGATGAATCCGGCCTTATCGAACCTTCCGCCGGGCTCCAGCCCAGACATGTAGTAGGCGATGGAATCTTCCAGTCGCTTCCGCTCACGCCTGTTCTCGTCGCCTCGGGCGTACTCACGGCGGATCACCTCGAAATCACCCAGGGCCTCAAAGACGGCCTGTGCCAGAGCCGAGTACACATGCTCAGGATCTGGTGTCACGAATCCGGGCTTCCGGCACTCGGGGCACCGCAAGTATCGGTACTCCTTCGCTTCGCCAGTAGAGAGCGTTTTGTAGTTGTTCGTTTCGTTAACGTTTCTACCGCACTGGTGTTTCATGACGCCGAGGAACCTGGTGGGACGGCGGTTCTTCTCATGATGGCGCTTGTTCTTCGAGCGGGTGGCAAGTGCTGCTTGTACGTTCTCGAACTCTTCATCAGTCAAGATCGGGTTATCCGTGACCCTGATTTCCTGACCGTTCTTGTCCAGTACCGGTGTGGATTTGTAGGTGACCGCTTTCGTTCCTCCCTCAGTGCGAAGCCCCTTAACGGCAGGATTCCTAAGGGTCCTGAGAACTTGCTGGTTGTTCCACTTCCCGTTGCTGTAGGTCGGAACCTTGGCCCTGTCTAGGACCTTAGCGATTCGGTTTGCCGGAACCCCACGCATCGCAGCTTGGTACATGTAGCGCACTGCCCGCGCTTGCTTCGGGTCTTGTACTAGGCGGAGTTTCCCGCGCACCCTGCCAGTCTTGTAGCCATACGATGGCTTACCGATACGCCATTGGTCCTGCTGCTTAGTGTATTCCCAGTGGGATGAAACGCGGGTTTTGGTGTTGGCGGCTTCAATCTCTGCAACTGCTGCGACGAATGTCACCATTGCCTGGGCCATGGGAGATGACAGGTCCAGCGTGTCATTCAGGGAAATCAGGTTCTTCCCGAACTTCTCGCACCACTTGATGACCTCGTGCAGGTCGGAAATTCGCCTAATGAACCGGTCCAGCTTCCAGAACAGAATCAGGTCGAACTCAGGTATCCGGTTGTTAAGCCAATCTCCAAGTTCCTTACGCTCCCAAGGCGCTTTCTTGGTCGCGGAGACCCCAAGGTCCCTGGCCACGCCGACAACCCTGACGCCCTCTCGGATGGCATGGCGGCGAAGGTCAAGTTCCTGCCGCGCTGGGCTGGTGGTGTCCTCCGTGAGGATGGACAGGCGTACCGACAGGAGCCCACGGGGCGCACCCTCCGGTAGCGCATCGTTCCGGGCCTGGAGTTCGGCCAGCTCTGCCAGTTCGTCAGGGGTCCACTCGGGAGCGGTCTTCGTAGCGGTCATGGGCGCGAGCGTACAGGCAGTTGGATTCTGGAACGTTCTTCGTGCAGTTCGTCGACCCGGGGTACGCCTACCCCGCCCTGTCGTTCGTGGTGCTCGGCGCCTTCGCGCAGCTGGCGAGCTTCTTCTACCTCAGTGCCCTGATCTTCGGCGGGACCCGGCTGGCGACGGCCTTCCGCCGCCGCAGGCGGCTCGCGGCGGGGGCGACGTCGGCGGCGGGGGCGCTGTTCCTGGGCTTCGCGGTGAAGCTGTCACTGGCCGGCTCCGTGTAACTAGACGTTCAGGCCGAAGCGTTCCGCGTACTCGGCCAGGCCCTTGTCCGTGTCGCCGGCCCAGCCGACGTAGCCGTCGGGGCGGACCAGGAAGAGGCCCGTCCCGTACGTCTCGGCGGGCGGGCCCGCTACGACGCGGACGGCTTCGCTGCCGCCGGCCGCCGGCGCCTCCGTGCCCAGCGCGAGCAGGGTCCAGTGCGGGCCCCGGAAGGCGTCGAGGAGGCGTACGCCCGCGACGGTCCGGTTCGGGGCGCGGTCGCCGGCGCGGATCCCCTCTCCCGGCGCCCGGGTCTCCGTCGTGAGGCTCGACTCCCGGTAACCGATGCCCAGTTGGCGGGTCGCCTCGCCGCGGCGGGCCTCGCCCCGGTGGACCTTGGTGGACAGGCCGAGCATCTCGGCGGCGTTGGGGAGCCGCTCCTCCTCGTAGGTGTCGAGCAGGCTCGCGGGGGCCTCGCCGCGCAGCACCGCGCCCAGCTTCCAGCCCAGGTTGTAGGCGTCCTGGACGCTGGTGTTGAGGCCCTGGCCGCCGGCTGGCGAGTGGACGTGCGCCGCGTCCCCGGCGAGGAAGACCCGGCCCTGCTGGAAACGGTCCGCGAGGGCCGCCCGGGGCCGGAAGTCGGAGGCCCAGCGGAGTTCGGTGAGGTCCTCGGGGGCGAGGTGCGAGCGGGCGGCGACGATCTTCCGTACGCCGTCGGGGGAGAGGTCGGGCGTGCTGTCGTCCAGGAGCTGGGCGACCACCTGGAAGTCCTCCGTCCCGGCCAGCGGGCAGATCGCGAGGAAGCCCTCGTCGCCCCGCGGCGGGAAGATGTGCCAGTTGTCGCGGTCCAGGCCGGTGATACGGGTGTCCGCCACCAGGATCGGGTTCGGGTCGACGGTCTCGCCGGTCATGCCGATGCCGAGCCCGCGCCGGATCACCGAGCGACCGCCGTCCGCGGCCACCGCGTACCGGGCGCGGACGGGGGCGCCGGACGCGAACGCGACCGTCACACCGTCCTCGTCCTGGGTGAGCCCGGTGACCTCGCGGCCGAAGGACACCCGGCCGCCCAGCTCGTCGAGCCGGGCCCGCAGGATCTCCTGGGTGCGCCACTGGGGCACCATCCACGGGGCGCCGTACGGCGAGTCCTCGTTCGTCTCGGCCGGGTCGAACATGTTCTGCTCGGCGACCCGCTCGCCGTCCTGCCAGATCGCCCCGACCGGGTAGTCGCCGCCCGCCGCGAGGATCGCGTCCAGGACGCCGAGGTCGTCGAAGACCTCCATCGTGCGCGGCTGGATGCCCTTGCCCCGCGAGCCGGGGGACAGCCCCTCGCCGCGCTCCACGACCAGCGCGTCCACCCCGCGCCGGGCGAGGTCGACGCCGAGGGCGAGTCCGGTGGGGCCCGCGCCCACGATCAGTACGTCCACGTGCTCGGCCGGATTTCCGTGCTCGGTCATGATCCAGTCTCCTTAACGCTGTTAAGTGCGGCTGGTTCCGAGAGTGGCCTTAACGGTGTTAAGTTGTCAAGCGTGAGTACGGAACGACGCACCCCCCTCGACCGCAAGCGCGTGGCGGACACGGCCCTGAAGCTGTTGAACGAGGTCGGTCTCGACGGGCTGACCCTGCGTGCCATCGCCAAGGAACTGGACGTCAAGGCGCCCGCCCTGTACTGGCACTTCAAGGACAAGCAGGCGCTGCTCGACGAGATGGCGACGGAGATGTACCGGCGGATGGTCGCCGACTCCCCGCTCGCCCCCGAGGACACCTGGCAGGAGCGGCTGCTGAAGTCCAACCGCGCCCTGCGCGACGCGCTGCTCGGCTACCGCGACGGCGCCAAGGTCTTCAGCGGCTCCCGCTTCACCGGCACGCTGCACGCCGAGGAGATGGAGAACACCCTGCGCCTGTTCACCGAGGCCGGCTTCACCCTCGCCCAGGCGGTCCGCGCGACCTCGACGTCGTACCTCTTCACGATCGGTTTCGTCAGCGAGGAACAGGGCGTCCAGCCGCTGCCGGACGAGCGCCGCGAGGGTTACGACGTACACGAACGCGCCCGCCTGATGGCCGACTTCCCTCTGTCGGCCGCGGCGGGCGCGGAGATCTTCGCGGACTACGGCCGGCACTTCGAGGAGGGGCTGGCCGTGGTCGTGGCGGGCGTGGAGGTGTGGTCCGGGGTCAGGTGAGGGTCAGTTGTGGGTGCCGTACCAGACGTAGTAGGAGGAGGGAATCGTCGACTGGTTGTTGTCGGTGGCGTAGACCGCGTCCTTGACGGTGCTCGTCCTCAGGTACCCCTCGCCGGCCGAGCCGAGGTCGTCGAAGAAGTGCCCGCTGTCGCCCTGGTACCACCACCACTGGCCGGTGGCGCCGTTGCAGGTGCTCATCCAGACGGCGTTGACGGTCGTCTTGTTGTCGGTCGTCAGGCAGGTGCCGGTCTCGCGGTTCCTGACCTGCGCGAAGCTGCCGGAAGCGCCGACGAAGTCCCACTGCTGGCGATTGCTCCCCACGCACGACGTGGCGAACGCCGTCCCGGTGTCCCCGGCCGTCAGACACGTCCCGAACCCGGCGTTCTGGAACTGCCAGTACGTCGGCGCCGCCTGCGCGGTCGCCGGGAACATCAGCCCGGCACCCGCGGCGAGAGCGCCCACGGCGCTGACTGCGGCAAGACGGAGTTTCTTCACTGCAACCTCTTTCGGAGAGTTGGAAGTGGAGCGGTCGTCCTGATCAACAGCCTGCCCGGAAGAGGAAGTTGGGGCGTTGGCGCACAGAGCACACTCATGTGGCAATGCGTCCACGGAAACCGCGGGAGTACTTGCGGAAGTCGCCCGGCGCCAGCCCGTACGCGGCGCGGAAGGCGCGCGCGAAGTCGGTGGCGCGGGTGAAGCCCCAGCGGGCCGCGACGGCGTGCACGGGGGTGCCGGCCTGGGCCGGGTCGGCGAGGTCGAAGCGGGCGCGCTCCAGGCGCCTGCGGCGGACGAACGCGGCGACGGTCTCGCTCTCGTCCTCGAAGAGCCGGTGCAGACAGCTGAGCGAGATGCCGTGCGCGGCGGCGATGCTCTGCGGGGTCAACTCCGGGTCGTCCAGGCGCTGTTGGATGAACGCCATGATGAGCGGGGTCAGTGGGGCCTGGGGTGCCAGTGGCGGACAGGGGGCCGGTTCCGCGGCGCGGGCCAGCAGGGCGGCGACCAGGCTGCTCAGGACGGTGCCCAGCCGGGGTCCGTCGGCGGGGCGGTAGGCGCCGGTGTGTTCCATGGGCGGCGGCCACCGTGCATCCAGGAGCTGACCTTCGCTCCGGAATACCGTTCTGATCACGCGACCCCCGGGTCGATCGGACGTTCATTCGAACGTTGGATCGTCGAAGGGGCGTTCGGGACGTGTCCCGGGACGGCAATTTGTAAATGGAGGGCGGCCCGTAACTTCACGTTCACCTGTTGGCCCCGGCAGGGTTGATATCCGGGCTCGAACATCTCCTACGGTCACAAGAATCCGCCCCGGAGAGAGCCCAGGTGTACGCGTGACCAACCGCCCCCCAACACTGTCCGTGATCGTCCCTTGCTACAACATCGAGGCCTATGTCCCGGAAACGGTGACCAGCCTGATCAACAACGCTCGGGACGAGTTCGAGTTCCTGTTCGTCGAGGACCGCTCGACCAAGGACAAGACCTATGAGGCTCTCCTGGAGCTGACGAAGCGGCTGCCGAACAGCAGGGTCGTCCGGCACGAGAAGAACGGCGGTCTGGCCACCGCCCGCAACACCGGGATCGACGAGGCCGAGGGCCGCTACCTCACGTTCCTCGACGGCGACGACTGGCTCGCGCCCGGCTATCTGGCCGACCTGGTGGACGTCATCGAGCGCTTCGACGTCGACTTCGTGCGCACCGACCACGTCACGGTCACCGGCGTCGAGCGGGCCATCCAGCGCTCTCCCGAGGGCCGCCGGCACACCCCGCTCGACCCGCGCAGCTCGATCCTCCCCGTCGACGACACGACGATGGTCGACTACCCGTACGCCTGGGCCGGCATCTACCACCGCCGCCTCCTCGACCGCGGCCTGCTGCGTTTCCACGACGGCCTGCGCACCGCCGAGGACCGACCCTGGATCTGGGAACTGCACCGCAAGGCGGAGTCCTACGTCGCCGCCAGCCTGCGCGGGGTCTTCTACCGCCGGGGTCTGGCCGGTTCGCTGACCCAGATCGGCGACGTCCGCCAGCTGGACTTCTTCCGCTCCTTCGACCTGGTCCTCGCCGAACTGGCCGACGACCCGGAAGCCGCGAAACTGAGGAAGAAGGCGCTGCGCAACTACTGCGTCGTCATCGCCCACCAGCTCCTGGACCGGGGCCGCTTCGAGCGCAGCGTGCACGCCAAGCTGCGGCAGATGGCCGCCGAGGCGCTCGGCCGGATGACGGAGACCGAACTCAACGAAGCGCTCGTCGGCATGGGCGAGGAACGTGTGCACACGCTGCGGCGCATCCGCGGTGGCATGAAGGGAGTCGCGGCATGAGCGGCAAGAGCGGCAAGAGCGGCACGACACAGATCTTCTTCTCGGCCACGCAGTACGCCGCCGCGACCGTCACCGCCGCGATCCGCGCCGGCTTCTTCGGCCCGCGCACGGCCCACCGCCGCATCCTCGTGGTCAGCAACACGGCCGCCGTGCCCGAGGTCGGCACCCCGCTGGACCGGATGCCCGGCTTCGAGAAGCTGCGTCCCGAGTTCGACGAGGTCCGCTCGTGGAACGAGTTCATCTCCCCGTTCCACCCGGCGGGTTGGTCCCCCCGCGCCCAGGACGCGTCCCTGTGGGAGAAGGCCGTACGCCTCGCCTGGAACCTCGGTGACGAGGACGTGGAGATCGCCTGCGAGTCCATCCAGGCCAACCCCTCCCGCGCGGTCGCCGACATCTTCGCCGACAGCCCGGTGCACGTGTACGCGGACGGCCTGATGAGCTACGGCCCCACCCGCAACCGCATCCCGCACAACCTGAACAGCCGCATCGTGCGCGTGCTGCACCTCGACCTGATACCCGGGCTGCGGCCGATGCTGCTGTCCGAGTACGGGGTCGAGCCGCAGCCCGTCCCGAACGAGGCGATCGTCGACGTCCTCGCCCAGATCGGCGAGGAGGGCGCCTCGATCCTCGCCGACAAGCTGCCCCAGGAGAACCGGCCCACGGCCGTGATGCTCGGCCAGTACCTCTCCGCCATCGACCTGATCACCCAGGACGAGGAGGAGCAGCTGCACGTCCGCATGCTGCGCGCCGCGGCGAAGGCGGGCCACCAGGACGTCCTGTTCAAGCCCCACCCCAGCGCACCGGCCGTCTACAGCACGTCACTTGAGCAGACCGCCGACCAACTCGGCGTCCGCCTCACGGTGTTGCGTGAGCCGGTTCTCGCCGAGACGGTCTTCGCCCATCTCCGCCCGCAGTTGGTCATCGGCTGCTTCTCCACGGCTCTGATGACGGCCGCCGCCCTCTACGACATCCCCGTCGCCCGCGTCGGCACCGGCCTGCTCCTCGAACGCATCACGCCGTACGAGAACAGCAACCGCATCCCGCTCACCGTCATCGACGCGATCCTGCCGGACGCCGAGCAGGACAAGGTCGGGCAGCCGCTCGAACTGGGCGCTCTCGCCGAGCAGTTGGCGCCGCTGGTGCGAGCCGTCGGCTACTGCATGCAGGCCCTGAAGCACCACGCGATGCGCGACGAGGTGTCGGCCTGGCTCGCCGTCCACCTCGACGAGTACCCGCAGTACTTCAAGAAGCGCCGCCTGACCAGCCTGCGCCTGCCCGGCGGCAGCGCGGTCCGCGCGGAGTCGCTGCGCCGCAACCCGACCGTACGGCGCGTGGTGCGCCGTATCCGGGCCGCGCAGGCCTGAGACGCCACAAGCAAGCGGAAGGGCCCCTCGACCGGTTGTCGGTCGAGGGGCCCTTCAACTGGTCGCCCGGTGCGGCTACTTGCCGAGCTTCGCCGCCAGCTGCTTCGACTGCAGCGTCATCGTCCGCTTCAGCCGGGTCCCGAACGGCTTCTCGACGAAGCGGTTCATGAGATACGCCAGGCTCAGCAGGATCGCCACGGTCAGCACGATCGTGAGGTACGGGTCGAGCCCGAAGCCCCGGTGCAGGATGCGGATCGCGAACCAGCCCAGGTGCTCGTGGATCAGATAGAAGGGGTACGTCAGCGCGCCCGCCAGCGTCAGCCAGCTCCAGTTCGCCCAGCGCAGCCAGCCCAGCGCCACCGCCGCGACGGCCGCGAAGGCGAGGAAGGAGATCGCCTGGATGACATGCGGGTTGCGGTGGAAGTCACCGGTCATGCCGGGGTGCCACAGTGCCGTCACCGAGTAGCGCTGACCGAACAGGAAGGACATCCCCACGATGCCCCACAGAAGCAGGTCGCTGCCGTAGCGGTGGATCAGGTAGAGGGCGAGACCGCCGATGAAGTACGGCGCGTGGTCGCGCATCACCAGCTGGTCCGTCAGCTCGGTGTCGGCGACCCGGGCGAAGACGCCGGCCAGCGTCCACAGGATGCAGAAGGTCACCACACGGCGGTAGGTGACGCCCCGCCAGATCACGAACAGCGCGAAGAGCACGTAGAAACGCATCTCGACCCACAGCGTCCAGCACACGCCGAGGACCCGGGGCACGCCCATCGGCTGCTGGAGCATGGTGAAGTTCATCAGGAACTCGTCGGAGCGCAGCGGATGCACGACCACCGGCATCAGGACCGACGCGGCGCCCACCATCAGCAGGGCCACCCAGTACGCCGGATACAGCCGGGCGATCCGGGAGCGGAAGAAGTCGCCGAGGGTCTTGCCCCAGCTGCTCATGCAGATCACGAAGCCGCTGATGACGAAGAAGAACTGCACCCCGAGACAGCCGTAGACCCCCACCTGGGACAGAGTCGGGAACATCCGTCCGGGGGACTGGTGCCAGGAGGAGGAGATCTCGCCGTTCTTGCCGGTGAAGTGGTACAGGCACACCATCAGCGCGGCCATCAGCCGCAGTCCGTCCAGGGCGCGCAGCCGGTTCTCCCGGCGGGGGGCGGGCGGGGGGACGGGGGGCTGCTCCGGCTCCTGCCCAGGGTCCTGGCCCCTCAGGGTGGGTGCCAGGGCCTGGTCAACCGCGTTCATCCTGGGCCTTTCTCGCCGATGTCGAATGGCTGTTCCGCAGTGGAACGATGTGACGCTACGAACGTTCGACGGATGAGAGGCAATTCACCGGCGACACACAGGGGTCTCCTACATGTCGCCCGGATGAACAATTTGAATGGACGCTAACGTCCGGACAAAGCACGGGCCCGGCGGGCGATCCGCCGTACCGTCTGATTCCGCGGGATGAACGACAGTTGCGCCGGTACGGCCCCGGGCAGCGCCAGCGCGGTCAGGCGACGGCGTTTGAAGTAGCGCCAGGTGTGCGGGTTGAGATGGGCCGAGAGGTAGCGCTCGGCGTCCTCGCGCAGCCGGGGGTAGATCTTGGGCTGCATCGCGAAGCCAACTGCCTTGAGCAGCGCGGCCAGTTCGTCCACCCGCTCCGCCGAGGGCATCCGCCAGTCCGTCACCGCCTTCTTGTCGGTGAGGTCGGGCAGCACGTCGTCCACGATGGTCAGCGGCACCCGGTTGCTGTTCTGGTACGGCGCGAGCCGGGCCAGCAGGGTGTCCGTGCCGACCCGCGCGACCGGGATGTCGTACAGGCCGGCGGCCGTGAACAGCGCGGTGGAGAAGCAGCCGACGACCAGGGCGGGCCGCATCCGCTGGAAGGCGACCTCGGCGAGCACCGGGCGGTCCAGCAGGGTGAGATGGGCACCCAGCTTCTTCGCCTCGTCCTCCAGGAGACGCGACCAGCGGGAGGGCGCCACGGGGTGCGGCTTGAACACCAGCTCGCGGTGGCCGAGCGCGACCGCGCCGCGCACCATGCGCAGGTGCAGTTCCTCCTCCTGCTGGTCGGTGAGGATGCCGAGAGCGGCGAGGTACTGGCCCAGCAGCAGGGCCGGTTGACCCTTCACGGCGGGCAACTCGCTCTCTGACTCGGCGAGTTCGCCAAGTACCTTGAGGAAGGCCTCCGTCGGCACCAGCTCCGGCGGGACGCCGAACTCGGTGAGCAGCAGCGGGGTGAGGCCCGGGACGAGATCGAGGTGCAGCAGCCGCTCGATGCGGGTGCCGACCAACGGGTCGATCTTGTCGCGCGTGGGGCCGTAACTTATGAGGCCGTCCGCGTAGACGTCGACCGGGGCGCCGGTGAACAGCTGGCACAGCGCGAGCGACGGATTGACCTGGACGGACTCCACGGCGAGCCGGATCTCGTCGTCGCCGAGCTTCCACAGCAGCCGTACGTACCGCTCCCACATCGGGACGTCGTCGCCCCGCGGGCTCCAACCGCTCGGGTGGAAGGGGGAGATGGTCTCGTTCCACGACAGCACGTCGTCGAAGCGGTCCCGCAGCCGGTCGAAGCCCGGCATGGTGTCCACCGACGCGGTGGTCTCCGGGTTCGCCGCGTTGTTGGTGATCAGCAGCAGCCTGCGATCGGCCTCGCCGAGGAGCCCGGCGTCCAGCGCGGCGGCCAGCGTCGCGGCGCCGTACAGGGTCGACGCGCACAGGATCTGGGTGGTGCGGGGCATCAGGCGGCCACCGTCCGCGCCGAGGTGGGACGGCGGCGCAGACGCCGCAGCCGGCTCGCGCGCTGGGGGTCCATCGAGTCCATTACCTCCGCCAGAACATCCTGCGGCATGCGCTTCAGCGCGGCGGAACTCAGTGAACGCAGTTTTCGAGCCACGGCGGGTTCGAACCTCTCGATCGATCCGAGATGATGAGCCATGATCGCGCAATACGTGCGCACTGCTTTGGGCAGCAGTTCATCGGCGTCGCGGTCAGCCGCCGTCTCCTCGATTACCTGGTCGAACGCACGAATGAAATCGAGCTGCCGCACGTCCCCGATCTGGGTCAGCGACGAGGCGACACCGCGCCGGTAGAACACCCCGAGCAGTCCCACCGTGGCGAAGGAGTCCGCCTCCCGGTGCAGCTTCCAGATCCACGGCCGGTCCTCGGCCGTGCGCAGCCCGTCGGTGAAGTGCAGCAGGCCCCGGTCGACGAGTCTGCGGTGGTAGATGCCCGCCCAGGCGTAGGCGTAGTCCACGGAGGTGGAGCGGTCGGCGGGCAGGATCGCGTCCCGCGGGTTCATCACCACACCGCGCCGGCCCTGCGGCACCCGGGCGATCGAGCGCGCCTTGGCCGTGCACACCACGTGGTCGGTGCGCACGAAGTCGCAGCCGAGTTCCTCGATGGCGGCCAGCAGTCGCGGGAAGTAGTCCGGGGCGAGCCAGTCGTCGCCGTCCAGAAACGTCAGATACTCGCCACGTGCCTTGTCGATGCCGGTGTTGCGGGCGGTCGCCAGCCCTCCGTTCTTCTTGTGTCTGACATGCACGACGCCTGGCAGCTCCCGCTCCGCGCGCGCGAGAATGTCAGGGGTCTCGTCGGTCGAACAGTCGTCGACGAAGATGAATTCGAAGTCCTCCCGTGTGTTCGCACGCAGGCTCTTCAGGGTGTCGGGCGCGTATTGCTGCACGTTGTAGAACGGCACGATGACGGAGAGCTTGACCACCCGCATGACGTTAGAGGGCGCTCCGTCATCGGTCTTTACCATTGGTTTGATGTCGGGTGAACGCCACGTGGCGAACCTGTGAACCAGGAATTTTTACGGCCCTACCACGCCCTGATTCGCCATTCGGCGGTGTGCTGTTAACCCTTTGTTGCCTTCGGGTTGGGCCGATCAACGGAATGGCTTCCTAGCGTCTTCGGTGTGCCAGCAAGTGCAACGCAGACCCTGCGAGTCGCCGTCCTCGCGGATTCCGACACCCGGTGGAAATGGGGTTCGCTCACCGCGAACCGCATCGCTCCGCCGAATTCGGACATCTCTTTGGACGGGTACCTCCTGCGGGGTCGTGCCACCCCAACAGCCCGCCAGCTGAAGGAAGTCGGCGTCACCGCGGACTCCCTCCGCGAGGTGACCGCCGTCGAGTTCCTGCGCGCCATGGAGAAGGAGCCGTACGACATCCTCGTGCTCTCCCTCGTCGGCGGCGGGGTCCAGGCGATGCTGCACGGTCTGGCCCGCGCCTGGGACGGACGCACCGAGCGCCCCGTGGTCGTCACTGGCTATGTCGGCGTCGTCTACGAGAAGCTCACCGACGGCCTGCTGCTGCGGCACGGCGCGGACCTCGTCCTCGCCAACTCCCGCCAGGACGCGGACCGTTTCAAGGCGGTCTACGACGGGGTCGGCGCCGACTCCTCGGCGGTCACCGAGGTCGCCCTGCCGTTCCTCGGCGGGGACGCCTACCAGGGGGAGCGCGACCCCTACACGGTCGTCTTCGCCGTGCAGCCTTCGGTGCCGGACAACCGCCGGGACCGCGACTACCTGCTCAACAGGGCGATCCAGCACGCCCGTTTCCACCCGAACCGCGAGGTCCTGCTCAAGCTCCGCTCCAAGCCGGGCGAACACACCACGCACATCGAGGAGTTGCCCTACCAGAAGCTGGTCCAGGGCAAGGACCTCCCCGCCAACTTCAGCCTGGTGTACGGGCACATGGGCGACGTGCTCGACCGCACCGACCTCCTGGTGACCATCAGCTCGACGGCCGCCCTGGAGTCCCTGCACCGCCGTATCCCCACCGTCGTGCTGACCGACCTCGGCATCCGCGAAGGGCTCGGCAACCACCACTTCGTGGGCTCCGGGTGCCTGGCCTCCTGGGACCAGCTCGACGCCGGGTACAAGCCGGTGCCGGACGCGGAGTGGGTGGCGCGGCAGGGGGTCGCCGCCGAGGGGTCGTACGAGACGGCCTTCGACGCGGCCCGGGAGCGCATCACCAAGCTGCTGGCCGGCGACGAGATGGCGCCCCTGACGCCGTACTACACGCCCGAGACCGCCCCCGGCTATCTGCCCGGCATCCTCGCCCGCCACCACCTCGGCCCGGACGGCACCCCGCTGCCCGGCGCCCCGGCCGCGGACAAGGCGCCAGGGCCCGTCCGGCAGATCGTGCGCCGGGCCGCGCGCGGCGCCTACCGCCACGGCGTGCAGCGCGTGGCGCCCGTCATCCGCCGGATGGGGGAGCTGTGAACGCCGAGTCTTCCGCTCAAGGAGTAGAGCCCATGTCCAACTCGCAAGCAGGCCAAGGTGCTTCGGTGCGCCGGGTGCTCGCGGTGATCCCCGCGCGCGGCGGCTCCAAGGGCGTCCCCGCCAAGAACCTCGCCCCCGTCGGCGGCGTACCGCTGGTGGCCCGCGCGGTGCGCGAGTGCCGCGCCTCGCGGCTGGTGACGGACGTGGTCGTCTCCACCGACGACCAGGCCATCGCCGCCGCCGCCCGCCAGGCCGGCGCCGAGGTCGTGCTGCGCCCCGCAGCCATCGCCGGTGACACCGCGACCTCCGAGGCCGCCGTCCTGCACGCCATGGACGCCCACGAGGCGCTGCACGGCTCCGCGGTCGACGTGGTCCTGCTCGTGCAGTGCACCAGCCCCTTCATCGTCCGCGAGGACGTCGACGGCATCGTCAACGCGATCGTCGCGAACGGCGCCGACACCGCGCACACCGTCGCCCCCTTCCACGGCTTCGTGTGGCGCGACGCCGACGACGAGGCGACGGCGGTCGTCGAACCCGCCCGCAGCGAAGAGGTCGGCGGCGCCACGAAGGTCGCCAACTCGACGGTGGCCAGCGGCGGTTACGGCGTCAACCACGACAAGTCGTTCCGCCCGCGCCGCCAGGACCGCCCCCAGGACTTTCTGGAGACCGGCGCCGTCTACGGCATGGACGCGGCCGGCTTCCGCGAGGTCGGCCACCGCTTCTTCGGCCGCACGGAACTCGTCCGGACCGACCCCGCCCGCGTGCTGGAGATCGACGATCCCCACGAGCTGGCCAGGGCACGGGCGTTGGCCCCGCTGTTCGACGCGGACCGCCCCGGCTCGCTCCCGACCGCCGACGACATCGACGCGGTCGTACTCGACTTCGACGGCACCCAGACCGACGACAGGGTGCTGATCGATTCCGACGGACGGGAGTTCGTCTCCGTGCACCGCGGAGACGGCCTCGGCATCGCGGCGTTGCGCAAGACCGGCCTGAAGATGCTGATCCTGTCCTCGGAGCAGAACCCGGTCGTCGCCGCCCGGGCCCGGAAGCTCCAACTCCCGGTCCTGCACGGCATCGACCGGAAGGACCTCGCACTCAAGCAGTGGTGCGAGGAGCAGGGCATCGCGCCGGAGCGCGTGCTCTACGTCGGCAACGACGTCAACGACCTCCCGTGCTTCGCCCTCGTGGGCTGGCCCGTGGCGGTCGCGAGCGCCCACGACGTCGTACGCGGCGCCGCACGCGCGGTCACCACCGTGGCCGGTGGCGACGGCGCTGTCCGAGAGATCGCCAGCTGGATCCTCGGCCCCTCTCTCGATTCCCTCACCAAGTAAGGAAACCCGCTGTCATGAGCATCAACTCCCGTCTGCGCCAGTTCGGTTCGAAGACCGCAGGCCCCGGCCAGCCCGTCTACGTCGTCGGCGAGATCGGCATCAACCACAACGGTGAGCTGGAGAACGCCTTCAAGCTGATCGACGCCGCCGCCGAAGCCGGCTGCGACGCCGTCAAGTTCCAGAAGCGCACCCCGGAGATCTGCACCCCGCGCGACCAGTGGGACATCGAGCGCGACACCCCCTGGGGCCGCATGACCTACATCGACTACCGCCACCGTGTGGAGTTCGGTGAGGACGAGTACCGCCAGATCGACGAGTACGCCAAGTCGAAGAACATCGACTGGTTCGCCTCCCCGTGGGACACCGAGGCCGTCGCCTTCCTGGAGAAGTTCGACGTCCCGGCCCACAAGGTCGCCTCCGCGTCCCTCACGGACGACGAGTTGCTCCGCTCGCTGCGCGCCACCGGCCGTACGGTCATCCTCTCGACCGGCATGTCGACCCCGAAGCAGATCCGTCACGCGGTCGAGGTCCTCGGCAGCGACAACATCCTGATGTGCCACGCCACGTCGACGTACCCGGCGCAGGCCGAGGAGCTCAACCTCCGCGTCATCAACACCCTCCAGGCCGAGTACCCGAACGTCCCGATCGGCTACTCCGGTCACGAGACGGGCCTGCAGACCACCCTCGCCGCGGTCGCGCTCGGCGCCACCTTCGTCGAGCGTCACATCACCCTCGACCGCGCCATGTGGGGCTCGGACCAGGCCGCCTCCGTCGAGCCGCAGGGCCTGACCCGCCTCGTCCGCGACATCCGCACCATCGAGGCCTCCCTCGGCGACGGCGTCAAGAAGGTCTACGAGTCGGAGCTCGGCCCGATGAAGAAGCTGCGCCGCGTCACCGGCGTCGTCGCCGAGGCCGAGATCGCCGCGGCCGCGGGCGAGCCGGTCTCGGTCTGAGTCTGAGCCATTAAGCGTCACTTACGGTCACGGGACGGTCGTACGACAATGAGCCCCCACGCCGGCACCGCCGGCCTCACCCCCCACACTCTCGCGTTCGTGGAGAGTCCGGTACAGCTTCTGAACGTGCTGGAGTGGGCGCACCTCCGTGCGCCCAGGGCCGAGGCGGCACCCGGCGGGGGGCTCACCCTCGTGGTCCTGTCACCGACCGACCCGATGACCCGCGGCCAGCTGCGCCGCATGGCCGACCTCGCCCGCGACGAAGGCCACACCGTGCGCTGGGAGGAGGCGCGGGGCGGACCCGCGGCCCCCTTCCAGACGATCGGCGGCCTCACCCGGCTCCTCCGCAAGGCGGACCGGATCGTGATGGGCGACCCTTTCTCGCGGTATGTGCAGTTGTTGCTGACGATCACCAAGGCACGCGAGCTGGTGGTGGTCGACGACGGCACCGCGACGATGGAGTTCGTCGCCCAGCTCGCCAGCGGCGAACGCCTGGTCCGCTGGCACCGCAAGGGCGGCCGCCAGGGCCCCCGCGACCTGATCTTCGCCCCGGTCTCCTCGGCGGCCCGCCGCCGTCTGACCCCGAGCGCCCGCCGCACGGTGGAGATCTTCTCCTCCATGCCGATCGAGACGATCCCCGAGGGCGTCACGGTCACCCCGAACGAATTCGCCTGGACCCGCGCCACCTTCGGCCCGCCCCGCATCACCAAGGGCGCGGACATGGTCGGAACGTCCTTGGTGGAGACGGGAGTTGTCGACAACGACCGCTACCTGGAGGCTGTAGCCGCCCTCGCCAAGACCCACGGCGCGACCCGCTACTTCGCCCACCGCCGCGAAAGCACGGAGAAACTTCACCGCTTGGCGGTCGAGACAGGCCTGGAGATCGTCCGCCCGGACCTCCCGCTGGAGCTGATCGCCCGCCGCGGCCCCATCGGCCGTACGATCCTCAGCTTCCCGTCGACCGTCGTCCACACGCTGCCGCTGGCCCTGGTGGGCACGGAAGTTCGGGTCGCGGTGTGCGACATCGACCCCGCGTGGCTGACCGAGAACGCCTCGCCCCGGGCGCAGGGGTTCCTCTCGGGGGTCACGGGGACGGCGCGGGACGTGCATCGGCTGTCGGCGGTGACGGCGGCGTAGGCGGTTCAGTCGGTGGTCGGGGGCTTGTGGGCCAGCGCGAAAGCGCGCCCCCACTTCTGCTGCCCCTGCGGCTCGACGCGGGCCTGGGCGTGCAGGCTCAGGCCCGCCTCCGTGAGGTACGTGGCGATCTCGGCCGGGGTGCGGAAGTAGTAGTCGAGGGAGATGTCCTGGCCGTAGCGCTCGGTCATGTGGATGTGTTCACCCTCCGAGGCCTGGAACGCGAGCAGGACGTAGCCGCCCGGCCGTAGGACCCGGTGGAACTCCGCGAGGACGCCGGGCAGGTCGGCGTCCGGGATGTGGATCGTCGAGTAGAGGGCGATGACGCCGCCCAGGGTCGCGTCCGGTACGTCCAGGGCGGTCATCGAGCCGACCTGGAACCGGAGTTGGGGATGCGCCTCGCGGGCCAGCGCCACCATGTGCGGCGAGATGTCGATGCCGAAGGCCTGGAGGCCGAGGGCGTTCAGGCGTGCGGTCACATAGCCGGGGCCGCTGCCGACGTCGGCCACCTGCGCCTCGCCCGCCGCCGCCGTACGGACGAGCTCGGCGAAGGCGGTCAGGAGGGCGCTCTCGACGGGGCCCTCGCCCAGTCCGTCCGGATGCTCGGCGCTGTACGCGGGCGCGATCGCGTCGTAGGAGGAACGGGTGGCCTCTATGAAGTCCGCGGCGAGATCCGCGTTCGGGTCGGTCACGTCGGCGGACCCTATCAAGGGGACGCGGGACCGGGAATCTCACGCTGCGTAGCGGTGTTGCCACTGGCGTGCGGCAGTACGGATTCCGGGATGCGGACGGGTCGGGCTGGGCCGGGGTGAGGCGTGGTATCCCAGAAGAAGCGGGGAGTTTACCCATCCCCACAGGCGGCTATGCGGTCGGCGGTCAGATTTTCTTCGACTAACGGGTTGAACTTTTGTTGATCGAGGGTCAGTTGACCACCCGGGCGCCCTACCCTTCAGAGGGTGAAGCAATTGATGTCACCAGAGTCCGAGGCAGAGTCCGAGGTCGAATCCGTCGGGAATGTGCTTCCGGGCACCCTGTCGGAGACCTTGCGTGCCGAACTCGTCGCGTTCCGGCGGGACTTGCACATGCACCCCGAGCTGGGCAACCAGGAGTTCCGGACCACCGCCGCGATCAAGGCATGGCTGGAGAAGGCCGGTCTCGAACCCCGCGTCCTGGCCACCGGGACCGGGCTCGTCTGTGACATCGGCCCCCGCGACACCGCCGTACCCATGCTCGCGCTGCGCGCCGACATCGACGCCCTGCCCATCCCGGACACGAAGAGTGAGTGCGCGTACCGCTCCACCGTGCCCGACCGCGCCCACGCCTGCGGCCACGACGTGCACACCACCGTCGTCCTCGGCGCAGGCCTCGTGCTGGCCCGGCTGCACGAGCAGGGCCTCCTGCCGCGTGCGGTACGGCTGCTCTTCCAGCCCGCCGAGGAGGTCCTGCCCGGCGGTGCCGCCGACGCCATCGAGTGCGGGGTGCTCGACGGGGTCGGCCGGATCATCGCCGTGCACTGCGACCCCAAGGTCGACAGCGGGCGGATCGGGCTGCGCATCGGCCCCATCACCTCCGCCTGCGACCGGCTGGAGGTCTCCCTGGACGGCCCCGGCGGCCACACCGCCCGGCCGCACCTCACCACCGACCTCGTGACCGCCGCCGCCCGCGTCGCCACCGACGTGCCCGCGATCGTCTCCCGCCGGATGGACGCGAGGAGCGGGGTGTCCGTGACCTGGGGGCGCATCGAGTCCGGCCACGCCCCCAACGTCATCCCGCAACACGCCGAGCTCTCGGGCACCGTACGGTGTCTCGATCTCGACGCCTGGCGGCAGGCGCCCGACATCGTGCACGCGGCCATCGACGAGGTCGCCGGGCTGCACCGGGCCAAGTCCGCGATCACCTACGTGCGCGGGGTGCCGCCCGTCGTCAACGACGCGCTCGTCACCGAGCTGCTGCGGGACGCGATGACCGCGCGCCGCGGACCGCTCTCCGTCGAGGACACCGAACAGAGCCTGGGCGGCGAGGACTTCTCCTGGTACCTGGAGCACGTACCCGGCGCCATGGCCCGGCTCGGCGTGCGGACCCCGGGGGAGCGGACCGTGCGGGACCTCCACCAGGGCGACTTCGACGCCGACGAGTCCGCGATCACGGTCGGCGTGGAGCTGTTCACCGCGGCGGCGTTGATCGACGGCGCGATCTGAGCGCGACGGGGACGTGGGGGTGCCCGTTCGGTACCCCTACGTCCCCTTGTGTCACCCGGGCGTAACCACCGGCGCGTGAACGTAACGCGGCGGCGGCACGATCCGGTAACGGCGAGGAGAAACCCCGTTCCCCTCCTCGTCTACGCGCGTTACTGTGCGCGGAAATCGCCACAGAGGCGGCGGCTTGGGGAAGCGGTCCGGTGACGGTGCCGTGGGGACGAAGGAGTGCTTGCTGTGCGTCAGACATCTCGGAGGACGAAGTTCTCCCAAGCAGCGGTGGCCGTAACGGTCATCGCCCTCGCGGCCACCGCGTGCGGTAGTTCCAGCAAGGACGCCGACAAGGCCAGTGACAGTTCGTCGTCCTCGTCCGGCAAGTACACGGGCAAGGGCATCGGTCTCGCCTACGACGTCGGCGGCAAGGGCGACCAGTCCTTCAACGACGCGGCCTACGCCGGTTTCCAGAAGGCCGAGAAGGAGTTCAACATCTCCGGCCGCGACATCGAGCCGCAGGACAACGAGTCCGACGCGGACAAGGTGCAGCGCCTGGAGAGCCTGGCCACGGCCGGCTACAACCCGGTTATCGGTGTCGGCTTCGCCTACGCCCCCGCCGTCAAGGAAGCCGCCGCGAAGTTCCCGAACATCACGTTCGGCATCATCGACGACGAGCAGGACAAGGCCGCCAACGTGGCCGACCTCGTCTTCCACGAGGAGCAGTCCTCGTATCTGGCGGGCGTCGCCGCGGCCAAGGCGACCAAGAAGAACCACATCGGCTTCATCGGCGGCGTGGACGTCCCCCTCATCCACAAGTTCGAAGCGGGCTTCGACCAGGGCGCCAAGTCGGTCAACCCGAGCATCAAGATCGAGTCGCAGTACCTGACCCAGACCGCGGCCGAGGGCGGCTTCTCCAGCCCCGACAAGGGGAAGGACGCGGCCAGCGGCCAGATCGAGGCGGGCGCGGACGTGCTGTACGCCGCCGCCGGTCTGTCCGGACAGGGCGTCATCTCCGAGGCCTCCGCCAAGGGCGTGTGGGCCATCGGTGTGGACTCCGACCAGTACGAGCAGGCTGCGCTGGCCAAGTACAAGGACTCCATCCTCGGCTCGGCGCTGAAGAACGTCGGCGGCGCCGTCTACGACCTGGTGAAGTCGGTCTACGAGGGCAAGCCCAAGACCGGCGTGATCCGCTACGGCCTCAGCAACGACGGCGTCGGCTTCTCCGACACCAACCCGAAGTACAAGGCCATGACGGCCGCCGTCGCCGCGGTGGACAAGGCGAAGGCGGACATCGTCGCCGGCAAGATCACCGTCAACACCAAGTAGTCACCACCCTCTACGACTAGCCCCTACGGGCATCGTTGCAGCCAGGCGCCCCTTGCCTCCCGCAAGGGGCGCCTGGCTGTCCGTACGCTGGCCAGCATCTGTGGCCACAGCTCTATAACGGACCGGACAGATGGGGTTTTCCCTCTGGTCTACGCGCGTTACGCTGCGGCGGAACCAGCGCCTGGTTTGGGCGCTTGCACGAAGGAGTCTCGTTCCATGCGCCGGGTGTCCCGAATCGCGGTTGCAGGCGTTGCAACCGCAGCTCTTGCAGTAACCGTCTCCGCCTGCGGCAGCTCGTCCAGCGAGTCAAGCTCCAGCAGCAGCAGTTCCGGCACGTCCAAGGGTATTGGTCTCGCCTACGACGTCGGCGGCAAGGGTGACCAGTCCTTCAACGACGCCGCCTACGCGGGTCTCGTGAAGGCCGAGAAGGACTTCGGCGTCAGCGGCCGCGACGTCGAGCCGCAGGACAACGAGTCCGACGCGGACAAGGTGCAGCGCCTGGAGACCCTCGCCAGGTCCGGCTATAACCCGGTGATCGGTGTCGGCTTCGCCTACGCCCCCGCCGTCAAGGAAGCCGCCGCGAAGTTCCCGAAGATCACCTTCGGCATCATCGACGACAACACCATCACGGCCGCCAACGTCGCCGACATGGTGTTCCACGAGGAGCAGTCCTCGTACCTGGCCGGCGTCACCGCCGCGCTGACCACGAAGTCGAACACCGTCGGCTTCATCGGCGGCGTGGACGTCCCGCTGATCCACAAGTTCGAGGCGGGCTTCGAGCAGGGCGTCAAGGACACCAAGAAGGGCGTCACGGTCAAGGCGCAGTACCTGACCCAGACCGCCGCGCAGGGTGGCTTCTCCAGCCCCGACAAGGGCGAGGCCGCAGCCGACGGTCAGATCGAGGCCGGCGCGGACGTCGTCTACGCGGCCGCCGGTCTCTCCGGCCAGGGCGTCATCAAGTCCGCCGCCGCGCACAAGGTGTGGGCGATCGGTGTCGACTCCGACCAGTACAACCAGGCCGCGCTGGCCAAGTACAAGCCGTACATCCTCACCTCGGCCCTGAAGAACGTCGCGGGCGCGGTCTACGACCTCTCCAAGTCCGTCATCAAGGACAAGAAGCCGCTGAACGGCGAGATCCGCGGCTCGCTGAGCAACGGCGCGGTGGGCCTGGCCGACTCCAACCCGGCCTTCAAGAACAACGCCACCCTGCAGGCCGCCCTCAAGAAGGCCGAGGCGGGCATCAAGGACGGCTCGATCAAGGTCAAGACCTCCTGAACCTTGGTTCCAGGCCAGTCACGACCATGGCCAAAAGAGCGCTGTAATGACAGCGTTACGGCCACGGAACGGGGTGTGGGGAGGATGTCTCCTCGCGTCCCTGCCGTCGATCTCCCGTCTGCCGCGCGGCGTCTGGCACGCACGCTCGCTGCGTTGCCGAAACGCCCACGTGGCTCCGCCACGAGGGCGCCTCGGCGCCTTGCGATCGCACGCACCAGACGCCGCGCGGCCCGCCCTCCGGGCGGACGACGGGAGATCGATGGCAGGGACGCCCGCCCCGTTCGCGCGGCAGAATGCTCGGAACGGATCGGATGCCAGACAGAAGACGATCAGGTCCGGGCACTATTTAAAGCAGGGGCGCTACGCGCGTAGAGAGGCCCCTTTCCACGAGGAGAGTTCGCCATCGACGCGTCCAGCAACCCTCCACTCGGCGATCAGTCGACGATCGCGGTCGAGCTGGTGGGGATCACCAAGCGATTCCCGGGTGTCGTCGCCAACAGCGACATCCGCTTCAGTGTCCGAAAAGGCACCGTGCACGCCCTCGTCGGCGAGAACGGCGCCGGCAAGTCGACTCTGATGAAGATCCTCTACGGCATGCAGAAGCCGGACGAGGGCACCATCGCCGTCGACGGTGAGCACGTCACCTTCTCGTCGCCCGCCGACGCCATCGCCCGCGGCATCGGCATGGTCCACCAGCACTTCATGCTCGCCGACAACCTCACCGTCCTGGAGAACGTCGTCCTGGGCAGCGAGAAGCTGCACGGCATCGGCGGCGGCGCCCGCAAGAAGATCAAGGAGATCTCCGACCGCTACGGCCTGAACGTCCGCCCGGACCTTCTCGTCGAGAGCCTCGGCGTCGCCGAGCGCCAGCGCGTCGAGATCCTCAAGGTCCTCTACCGCGGCGCCCGCACCCTGATCCTGGACGAGCCCACCGCCGTCCTGGTGCCGCAGGAGGTCGACGCCCTCTTCAGCAACCTGCGCGAGCTGAAGTCCGAGGGCCTCGCCGTCATCTTCATCTCGCACAAGCTCGGCGAGGTCCTCTCGGTCGCCGACGAGATCACGGTCATCCGGCGCGGCACGACCGTCGGCACGGCCGTCCCCTCCGCGACGACCCCCCGCCAGCTCGCCGAGATGATGGTCGGCAGCGAACTCCCCACCCCCGAGACGGCGGAGTCCACGGTCACCGACCAGCCCGTCATCGAGGTCGAGGGCCTCACCGTCTACGCCGCCGGCGCCTCCCTCGGCGCCGAGTCCGAGCCCGTGGGCGGTGGACTGGTCGGTGATCTCGCGGTCGGCGGCGACGCCAAACGCGTCCTCGACGACGTCACCTTCACCATCCACGCCGGTGAGGTCATGGGCATCGCCGGCGTCGAGGGCAACGGCCAGACCGAGCTCATCGACGCGCTGATCGGTCTGAAGAACGCCGACTCCGGCACCATCGGCTTCCTCGGCGACGACATCACGCCGTGGGCCACCCGCAAGCGCCGCGAGAAGGGCATCGGCTACATCCCGGAGGACCGCCACCGCCACGGCCTCCTCCTGGAAGCCCCGCTGTGGGAGAACCGCATCCTCGGCCACGTCACCGAGAAGCCCAACTCCAAGGGCGTCTGGCTGGACATCAAGGGCGCGCAGGCCGACACCCGCCGGATCGTCGAGGCGTACGACGTCCGCACCCCCGGCATCGACGTCACCGCCGCCTCCCTCTCCGGCGGCAACCAGCAGAAGCTGATCGTCGGCCGCGAGATGAGCCACAAGCCGAAGTTCCTGATCGCCGCCCACCCCACCCGCGGAGTGGACGTCGGCGCGCAGGCCGCGATCTGGGACCAGATCCGCGAGGCCCGCCGCGAGGGCCTGGCCGTGCTGCTGATCTCCGCCGACCTGGACGAGCTGATCGGCCTGTCGGACACCCTGCGCGTGATCTACGACGGCAGGCTGGTCGCCGACGCCGACCCGGCCACCGTCACACCGGAGGAGCTCGGCTCGGCCATGACCGGCGCCGCGTCCGGTCACCTCGAACACGTCGAAGAGTCCGCAGAAGACGGCGCCGACGACACCGCCCCGGAGGACGAGGCCCGATGAAGAAGTTCGACAAGGAGCGCGTGCTCCTCGCCGTGGCCGGCCCGGTCATGGCGCTTGTCGCGGCGATCCTGCTGACCTCGGTCGTGCTGCTCGCCTCGGGCAAGAACCCGATTGAGCCGTACAACCTGATGCTCCAGCAGATCGGGTACTCCGACGTCCAGGTGCTGATCATCAACCAGGCGTCGATGTACTACATCGCCGCCCTTGCGGTCGCCCTCGGCTTCCGGATGAACCTGTTCAACATCGGCGTCGACGGCCAGTACCGCCTCGGCGCCGTGATGACCGCGGTCGTCGGCGCGCACGTGGGCCTGCCGGCCGTCCTCCAGGTGCCGCTGCTGCTCCTGGTCGCCGTCCTCACCGGCGCCTTCTGGGCCGGGATCGCGGGTGTCCTCAAGGTCACCCGCGGGGTCAGCGAGGTCGTCGCCACGATCATGCTCAACGCGATCGCCACCAGCCTGATCCTCTACCTCACGCAGACCAACACATGGGGCGTGCAGGTCGGCAACAACATGACGACCGGCATCATGAAGAAGTCCGGCTGGATCCCGGGCATCGACCTGGGCTCGGACGTCGGCGAGATCTACGGCCTGGTCTTCCTCGCCGTGATCATGGGCGTCCTGTACTGGCTCGTCCTCAACCGCACCCGCTTCGGCTTCGACCTGCGCGCCACCGGCGAGTCCGAGTCCGCCGCCGCGGCCTCCGGCGTCGACGCCAAGCGCATGACCCTCACCGCGATGCTGATCTCCGGCGGTGTCGCCGGCCTCGCCGGTCTGCCGCTGCTGCTCGGCGACAGCCACACCTACAGCCTCACCTTCCCCGAGGGCCTCGGCTTCACCGCCATCGGCATCGCCCTCCTCGGCCGCAACAACCCGGGCGGCATCGCCCTCGCGGCCCTCCTCTGGGCCTTCCTCGACAAGGCGTCGCCCGCCCTGGACTACGCGACTCCGGTGGCGTACCAGAAGGAGATCGCGACGATCATGCAGGGCCTGATCGTCTTCGCGGTCGTCATCTCGTACGAGGTCGTCCGCACCTGGGGCCTGCGCCGCCAGCAGAAGCTCGTCGGTGAGGAACTCGCCGCGGCCGCCCGCAACAACTCCGAGAAGAAGGAGGTGGCGGCCCGATGAGTACCGCGACCATCGCCAAGCCGCAGGCGCAGCAGCCCGGCAAGGGCGGCCGCCGTTTCTCGCTCCCCGTGCTCCTGCTGATCATCGCGGGCGCGCTCATCCTCACGTCGATCGTCCGCCTCATCACGGGCGCCGACGGCATCACGTCAACCGGCCAGATGTCCACGGCCCTCCGCGCGGCGGTGCCGATCGGCCTCGCCGGTCTCGGCGGCCTCTGGGCCGAGCGCGCGGGCGTCGTCAACATCGGCCTCGAAGGCATGATGATCCTCGGCACCTGGTTCGGCGCCTGGGCCGGCTACCAGTGGGGCCCGTGGACCGGTGTCGTCTTCGGCATCATCGGCGGCTGCCTCGGCGCGCTGCTGCACGCCATCGCCACGGTGACGTTCAACGTCAACCACATCGTCTCCGGTGTCGCCATCAACATCCTGGCGCTCGGCACCACCCGCTATCTGTCGAAGTTCACCTTCGCCAACACCGAGCAGGGCTCCGCCAAGCAGTCCCCGCCGATCGACTCGCTCGGCACCTTCGACATCCCGGGACTGTCGAGCTGGCTGAACACCCTGAACGGGAAGCACTGGTTCCTGATCTCGGACATCGCGGGCCTGATCGGCGGTCTGATCACCGACCTCTCCCCGCTCACCGTCATCGCGGTGGCCCTCGTACCGGCCACCTGGTGGGTCCTGTGGCGCACCGCCTTCGGCCTCCGCCTCCGCTCCTGCGGTGAGAACCCGGTGGCCGCCGAGTCCCTCGGCGTCAACGTCTACAAGTACAAGTACATCGCCGTGATCATCTCCGGCGGCTTCGCCGGCCTCGGCGGCGCCTTCCTGTCGATCGTCGCGTCCAACGTCTACCTCGACGGCCAGACCGGCGGCCGCGGCTACATCGGCCTTGCCTCGATGATCTTCGGCAACTGGATGCCGGGCGGACTCGCCCTCGGCGCGGGCCTGTTCGGCTACACCGACAGCCTCAACCTGCGCGGCGGCTCCACCAACGTGCACGCCCTGATCCTGCTGCTCGGCTTCCTGCTGGTCGCGGGCGTCGCCTACCTGGTCTGGAAGAAGCGGTACGTCCCCGCAGGCATCACCGCCGCCATCGCGGCCCTGATGTTCGTCTGGTACGCCACCACCGACTCCGTCCCGACCCAACTGGTCGGCGCCAGCCCCTACATCGTCACCCTGCTGGTGCTCTCGCTGTCCGCGCAGCACCTGCGGATGCCGAAGGCGGACGGCCTGCCGTACCGGAAGGGACAGGGCAAGTGACCTCGCCCGCCGCCGAGTCGGCCGTCGACTGGGACGAGCTGCGCGCGGAGGCGCGGGAGGCGATGTCCCACGCGTACGCGCCGTACTCGGGCTATCCCGTAGGGGTCGCCGCCCGGGTCGACGACGGCCGCACGGTCTCCGGCTGCAACGTGGAGAACGCGTCGTACGGCCTCGGCCTGTGCGCCGAGTGCGGGCTGGTCTCCGACCTCCAGCGCACCGGCGGCGGCCGGCTGACGCACTTCACGTGCGTCGACGGCAAGGGCGACATCCTCGTCCCGTGCGGCCGCTGCCGCCAGCTGCTGTACGAGTTCGGCGGCCCCGGCCTGCTGGTGGAGACACCGGCGGGCATCCTGCCGCTCTCGGAGATGCTCCCGCAGGCCTTCGGGCCGGACCATCTCACCAGATAACTCCCGTGCGGCCCCTCTGAGTTGGCAACCACGACTCAGGGGGGCCGCGCATTTCTGAACGTTCGGAAGGAAACCCCAGCCATGGCGCAAGTCTCGATGGATGCCATCTCCGTCATCCGCACCAAGCGGGACCGCGGTGAACTGAGCGACGAGCAGATCGACTGGGTCATCGACGCGTACACCCGCGGGGACGTGGCCGACTACCAGATGGCCGCCCTCAACATGGCGATCCTCCTCAACGGCATGAACCGCCGCGAGATCGCCACCTGGACCGCCGCGATGATCGCCTCCGGCGAGCGCATGGACTTCTCGTCCCTCTCCCGCCCGACGGCCGACAAGCACTCGACGGGTGGCGTGGGGGACAAGATCACGCTGCCCCTGGCGCCCCTCGTGGCGGCCTGCGGCGCGGCCGTCCCCCAGCTCTCCGGCCGAGGCCTCGGCCACACCGGCGGCACCCTCGACAAGCTGGAGTCGATCCCCGGCTGGCGCGCCCTGCTCTCCAACGAGGAGATGCTGCACGTGCTGGACACGACCGGTGCGGTGATCTGCGCGGCGGGCGACGGCCTGGCTCCGGCGGACAAGAAGCTGTACGCACTCCGGGACGTCACGGGCACGGTCGAGGCGATCCCGCTGATCGCCTCCTCGATCATGTCGAAGAAGATCGCCGAGGGCACGGGCTCGCTGGTCCTGGACGTGAAGGTCGGCACGGGCGCGTTCATGAAGACGATCGAGGACGCGCGTGAACTGGCGTCCACGATGGTCGGGTTGGGCACGGACCACGGCGTGAAGACGGTGGCGCTGCTGACGGACATGTCGACCCCGCTGGGCCTGACGGCCGGCAACGCCCTCGAAGTCCGGGAATCCGTCGAGGTGTTGGCGGGCGGCGGCCCCTCGGACGTCGTCGAGCTGACGATCGCCCTGGCCCGCGAGATGCTCGACGCGGCCGGCATCAAGGACGCCGACCCGGCGAAGGCCCTGGCCGACGGTTCCGCGATGGACGTCTGGCGCCGGATGATCGCGGCCCAGGGCGGAGACCCGGACGCGGAACTGCCGGTGGCACGCGAGCAACACGTGGTGACGGCCTCGACGTCGGGCGTCCTGACCCGCCTGGACGCCTACGACATCGGCATCGCGGCCTGGCGCCTCGGCGCGGGGCGTGCGCGCAAGGAGGACCCGGTCCAGGCAGGCGCGGGAGTCGAGATGCACGCCAAGCCGGGAGACGTGGTGACGGCGGGCCAGCCCCTGCTGACCCTGCACACGGACACCCCCGAACGCTTCGAGTACGCCCTGGAGGCGGTGGAGGGCTCCTACGACATCGGTACTGAGGGAACCAAGTTCACGGCTTCGCCGGTGGTGCTGGAGCGCATCGCCTGACCGGTGGTTCGGGGTGCGGGGAGGGGCTGGGCCTTCGGGTTCCGGCCCCTTTCGCTTCAAGTCATTGCTCGGGTGGAGTGAGACCGCGAGGCATGTTCCGCACGTTGTCTCCGGAGACCTGAGGGGCCGCCGAGCCGTGTGGCGACGGCCTGGCGTGAGGGCGATACGAATCCGCTGGTCCGTTCGTTCGTGGATCGACAGCGGCTTGCCGTCAGGTCTTCGGTCGCAGGGTGAGGATCGCGGTGATCGCAGCGATCACGCGGGCGTCGACCTCCGCCGGGTTCGACGACGGGAGCTTGCCGTCCAGGTGCAGGAACGCGAGGCCGTGGACCAGCGACCAGCAGGCCGTGGCCAGAGCCTCGGCGTCGGCCTGCGGGAACGCCTCGTTCACGCCGGCCATGACGAATTCGTGGAGCTTTGCCGCGGCGGCGGTCCGCGCGTCCTGCGTGTTTGTGCAGGGGGTGCCGAACATCAGCCGGAAAAGGGCGGGCCGGTCCAGGGCGAATCGGACGTAGCTGACGGCGATCAGCGCGAGGCGGTCCAGGGCGACCGGCTGCGAGCCGGTGGCGCCCAGGCGCTGCTGGAGGTCGGCGAAGCCCTGGGCCGCGAGTTCGTTCTCCAGTGCTTCCTTGTCCGCGAAGTGCCGGTACGGCGCGGTCGGCGAGACGCCGGCGCGGCGGGCGACCGCGCGCAGCGACAGGCCGGCGCCGTCCTCCTCCAACAGGTCCGTGGCAGCGCTGAGCAGAGCCGCGTGCAGATCGCCGTGGTGATACCGGGGCTTCTCCGAAGTTGACACTGCTCACATCCTCCTCGTACGGTGATGTGAGCAGTGTATACACCCGCCGAATCCGGAGACCGTCATGCGTGCCGCCACCATCCGCGACGGGAAGATCGTCGTCGCCGAACATCCTGATCCCGAGCCGGGCGCCGGACAGGTCCTCGTCCGCGTCCACGCCGCCGGGCTCAACGGCGCCGACCAGGCGCAGCTGCTCGGCCTCTACCCGCCGCCGCCCGGCTCCGGCGTCCCGGACGACATTCCGGGCCTTGAGCTGGCCGGCGAGGTCGCCGCGACCGGGCCCGGCGTGACCCGATTCGCCGTCGGGGACCCGGTGATGGCCCTGGTCGCAGGCGCCGGGCAGGCGGAACTCGCCGTCGTCCCCGAGCGTCAGCTGATGCCCGTTCCCGAAGCACTCGACAGCCCGCACGACGGCGCGTTCCCCGAGGTGTTCTCCACCGCCTACGACGCCCTGTTCCATCAGGTGAAGCTGCGGACCGGCGAGCATCTGCTGGTGCACGGCGCGGCCGGAGGCGTGGGCACCGCCGCCGTCCAGCTCGCCGTCGCACTCGGAGCGCGGGTGACCGCCACGGTCCGCGATCCCGACGCCCGTTCCGCCGTGGCCGCGCTCGGCGCGAACGTGATCGCTCCGGAGGAATGCGCACCGGGCGGCTCCTACGACGTGATCCTCGAACTCGTCGGCGGCCCCAACATCCCGACGGACCTGCGGTCGCTGGCCGTCGGCGGCCGCATCGTCGTGATCGGAGTCGGTGGCGGCTTCGCCGCCGAACTCAACCTGATCGAACTGCTGTACCGGCGCGCCACGATCGCAGGTACCAACCTGCGCACCCGCTCGCCGGAGGAAAAGGCGCTGCTGGCACGTCAGATCGAACGGTACGTACTGCCGAACGTGAGCGCGGGGCGTCTTCGGGTGCCGCTCGCCGCCGCCTACCCGCTGGACCAGGTCGCCGACGCGTACGCCCATTTCGCCGGCGGCGGCAAGATCGGGAAGATCGCCCTCACCTTCTGAGGGTCTTCGACCCATGACCATTAAATCAACTAAGTAACCTAATTCGGCCAGGCAGCGAGAGCAGGTACCGGATATGCAGGCATACGTACTGACCCGATACGGGGACGCGAGCGCGATGGAACTGCGGGATGTCCCCGAGCCGACGGCGAGCGAGGGAGAAGTGCTCATCCGGGTACGGGCTGCCGGACTGAACCCCGTCGACTACGGGATTCGCCAGGGCAAGCTGAGGATGGTGACCCCTTTCGAACTGCCCCAGGTGGCGGGCAGCGAACTCGCTGGGACGGTCGAGGCGGTCGGCCCCGGCATCACTCGCTTCACGCCCGGGGACCGGGTTTTCGCGAGGGTGGACAAGAAGAAGCTGGGCGCCTATGCCACCTATGCCGTCGTCCACGAGAGCCTGGTGGCGAAGATGCCCGAGTCGCTGGACTTCGCCGATGCGGCCGGGCTGCCGCTGGCCGGGCTGACCGCGCTGCAGGCGTTGCGCGACGAGCTGGGCCTCACCGCGGGCGAGAAGGTGTTCATCTCCGGCGGAGCCGGGGGCGTCGGGACCCTCGCCATCCAGCTGGCCGTCTGGATGGGGGCGCAGGTGGCCACCACCGCGTCCTCCAGGGGCGAGGAGCTGGTGCGCTCCCTCGGGGCCACGACGGTCATCGACTACCAGAAGCAGAAGTTCAAGGACGTCCTGAGTGACTACGACGCCGCATTCGACCTGACCGGCGGTCAGGATCTGCCGGACGCCTTCGCCATCCTCAGGCCGGGAGCCAAAACGGTCTCCGTCGCGGGAGTCCCCGAGCCGGCCACCGCCAGGGACATGGACAAGGGCGCACTGATGGCTGCCGTCCTGTGGGCAATGAGCGTGAAGATCCGCCGCCAGGCGCGGCGAAAGGGCGTCGGCTACCGGTTCCTGTTCATGCATCCCAGCGGAGCGGACCTCGGTCTGCTGGCCGGCCTGGTCGACAAGGGGGAGCTGAAGCCGGTGACCGACCGGGTCTTCCCGTTCGAGCGGATCGCCGATGCGTTCGCGTACATCGAACAGGGCCGCGCCAAGGGCAAGGTCGTCGTACAGATGTGAATTTCCAACGTCAGCCGACCATCAAAACCGGAGCGAGGCGTGGGAGGAATCCGGCGCGAAGGCCGCTGTGGTCAAGACCCTGACGGCGGCTGTCCGGGCACCGGACTCCTCATGCCCACCGCCGCCCCCGGGCGGGGAGTTGCCCGAGTGGAAGCAGGAGCACAACCGCTCGCACAACCAAGTCCGCGCCCGCGTCGAGCACGTCTTCGCCCGCCTCCACGGCCTCAACCTCGCCGGACGGACGGCAGGCTGCGACGACAGCCGACCACACCCTCGACGCGCGTTCAGGGGCGCCGGGCCGTATCGACTTGCGGCTCCGCCGCGTGGGCGCGACCAGCCACAACGCACCCGCGGACAAACGACGACCGCACCTACCCGAGCAGCGCGGCAATCCCCACCAACACCGGCACCGACAACACCGTGGACAGCAGGATCGAGTCCCGGGCCAATCCCTCACCCACCCCGTACCGGCTCGCGTACGTGTACAGGTTCTGCGCGGCGGGCAACGCCGAGGTCACCACCACGTCGAGCAACGCCGCCCCGTGAATGCCGAACACCGCCCCCGCCAACGCCCACGCGATCACCGGCTGCCCCACGACCTTCAACGCGACCGACAGCAGCACCGGTTGACGATCCTCCCCCCGCCCCGGCATCTTGCTGCCCCGCAGCGAAATCCCGAACCCGATCAGCACCGCCGGCACAGCCATGTTGCCGATCAGGGTGAGGGGTTCCATCACCGGGCCCGGCACATGAACCCGGCTCGCGGCGACCGCGACCCCCGCGAGCGAACCCACCGCGACCGGATTCCGCAGCGGCGTGAGCAGCCGTAGCCACAGCGGCCCCTTCTCGCCCGCCCCCGACAGATCGAGGATCGTCAACGCGAGCGGGCTCACCACCACGAGCTGGAACAACATCACCGGCGCCACCAGCGAGGCGTTGCCCAGGACGTACACCGAGATCGGGATACCGAGGTTGCCGGAGTTGACGTAACTCGAAGAGAGCGCCCCGATCGTCGTACGGCCGACACCCCAGCCCCGTACGGCGCCGACCGCCACGAACAGCCCCGCCACCGCCGCCGTGCTCAGCATCGTCACGAGCAGCCCGCTGGAGAAGATCACCGACAGGTCGGCCCGCGCGAGGGTCGTGAACAGCAGTGCCGGGGACGCGACGTTGAAGGCCAGCTTGGTCAGGACGTCCCGCCCGTGTTCGCCGAGGGAACCGCGCAGGCCGATCAGATAGCCGACCGCGATGACCACGCCGATGACCGCGAACCCGGTCAGAACCCCCTGCACGGCACCCCCTCGGCAGCGGCTTCGGCGCGCGAGAGGGCGTCGGGTATCCAGGGCGGGGCTGATCCGTGGGGCATACAGCAAACCTAGGCGGTCGCCCCCGATGAGTTACGACCGCCCACCCGGTCTACCGATCGTGGACGCCAAGACACCCGCTGTACTCGTGCCGGCCCGCCCCGTCACCCGTGACGAGGTGGCGGGGCTGTGCGCCGAGGTACGGGCACTGCTGGAGGCGACGGCCGGTGCCGGAGTGGTCCTGGTCGAGATCGTGGGACCGGGACCACCGGGGCTCGGCACTGTCGATCTCCTGGCCCGCCTCGCGCTGACCGCCCGCCGGGCCGGCGGGCGGATCAGGCTCCGCGACCCCGGCCCCGGACTACGCGCCCTCCTCGACCTCGTCGGACTCCGCTTCGAGATGGAGGGGCAGGTCGAACAGCGGGAACCAGCGCTTGGTGTCCAGGAAGAAGTGGAACCCGGTGAGCCCGCCGTCTGAGATCTCCAGGATCTGGACCGCCCAGGGCGCGTAACCGCCCGTCTCGGGGTCCGGCTTGTACTGGGCGAAGCCCGGCAGACCGTTCACCTGCACCGGGATCAGGCGAGAGCCCTCGCAGGCGGAACCGATCGTCGTCATGAAGCCCGTGATGTCGTCGTGGCCGGTCAGCCACAGGTCGAACGGCGGCATCGTCATGACGGCGTCCTCGTGCAGCAGCGCGGTGAGCGCGGCCATGTCGTAGCCCTCGAAGGCGGCGACGTAGCGCTCAAGAAGCTTGCGCTGCTCCTCGTCGAGGGGGTCGGAGACGGCGGCGTCGGCCGCCTTGTCGTCCCGCTCGGCGAGGGTCGCCCGGGCCCGCTGCAGCGCGCTGTTGACCGAAGCGACCGAGGTGTCGAGCAGCTCGGCCACCTCGGTCGCCCGCCAGGCCAGCACCTCGCGCAGGATCAGCACCGCCCGTTGTTTGGGCGGGAGTTGCTGCAGGGCGGCCATGAACGCGAGCCGTACGGACTCCTTGGCCACGGCCGCCTCCGCGGGGTCTGCGACGGTCGGCAGCACGCGCGCGTCCGGCATCGGCTCCAGCCACGTGTTGTCCGCGCGGGGCGACAGCGCGGCCTGGGCGAGGGGGGTGGAGTCGCTGAGATCGACGGGCCGCGCCCGCTTGTTGCCGGCGGACAGCATGTCCAGGCAGACGTTCGTGGCGATCCGGTACAGCCACGAACGGAGACTGGACCGCCCCTCGAACTTCTCGTAGTTCCGCCACGCGCGGACCATCGTGTCCTGAACGGCGTCCTCGGCCTCGAAGGAGGAGCCGAGCATGCGGTAGCAGTACCCGGTCAGCTCGACACGGTGCTTCTCCAGCCTGACATCGAGGTCGTCCGTCGTAGTCACAACGCTGTCACTCATGGTCTCGCCCACCCACCCCTGTGGCCGTTCTTCCCTTACCCCGCAACGTAGCGCAGCCCACTGACAATGGCGCGGGAAGTGGATGAACGCGCAGGTCAGGGCGATTACAGGTCGGCCGGTATGGGTGTGGGCGTCGCCCTCAAGCGCCGGACGGGCTCATCGACGCCAGCCCCTGCTGCGTCCGCGCCGCCCGCGACCCCAGCACAGTGATCGTCACGACCCCCGCCACCGCCAGAACCCCCACACCCACCGTCCCGGCCCAGCCCTCCGCATGGAACGCCATCGCGCCGACCGTACTGCCGGTGCTGGAGCCGATGTAGTAGGCGGACTGGTAGAGAGCGGAGGCCTGCGCGCGCCCGGTCGTCGCCGTCTTGCTGACCGCCGAGGACGCGACCGCGTGCCCCGCGAAGAAGCCCGCCGTGATGAGGACCAGGCCCAGCAGTACGAGCGGGAGCGCGTCGGCGAGGGAGACCAGCAGACCCGCAGCCGTCGTACCGCCCGCCAGGTACAAGGCCCCCCGGCGCCCCAGCCGGCCCACCAGCCGCCCCGCCGTGGACGCCGACACGGTCCCCACCAGATACACGAGGAAGATCGAGCCGATGATGCCCTGGGGGAGGGAGAAGGGGGCTTCGGTGAGGCGGTAGCCGATGACCGTGTACACGCCGCCGAAGACCGTCATGAACAGCGCGCCGATCGCGTACAGCCGGCACAGCAGCGGGTTCGCGAGGTGGTCGCGGACCGTGCGGGCCAGGACGCGCGGGCGCAGCGAGCCCGGCGTGAAGTGCTGCGGGGCGGGGAGCAGCAGCCGGAAGGCGACGGCGCAGCCGACCGCGATCAGCCCGATCACCCCGACAGCCACCCGCCAGCCCCACTCCTGCGCGACCCACCCGGTGATGACCCGGCCGCTCATCCCGCCGACGCTGTTGCCGGCCACGAACAGGCCGATCGCCGTGACCAGCGCCTTCGGCCGGACCTCCTCCGCCAGATACGCCGTCGCGGAGGCAGGCAGCCCGGCCAGCGCGGCCCCCTGGAGGAACCGCAGCGCCACCAGCGCGCCCAGCGACGGCGCGAACGGGACCAGCACCCCGAGGCTCACCGCGACCACCAACGACGCCGTCATGACCGTACGACGTCCAAAACGCTCCGACAGCGCGCTCATCGGCAGGACGAACAACGCGAGCCCACCCGTCGCGGCCGCCACCGTCCAGCTCGCCGCACTGGCCGACACCGCGAAACCGGAGGAGATCAGCGGCAGCAGGGCCTGCGTGGAGTAGAGGAGCGCGAAGGTCGCCACGCCCGCGAGGAACAGCGCGAAGCTCATCCGGCGATAGCCGGGACCACCCGGCGTCAGCCGTGCGTCGGAGTCGGGGACAGGGCTGGTGGCGGCCACGACCGTGGACGCCCCGGTATCGGCGGAAGGCATGCTTCGAAGGTACGTAGACGCCCGCTGATCCGTCCAATGCACGGAAACGCCATAATCGTTCCCATGGCGCATCAGTACAGCTCACAGGCTCACCTGTCACCGTCCGGTGACACAGAAGACATCGTCGCGCTGCTCGCGCCCCGCCTCGCGTACTTCGCCGGCGTCGCCCGCACCGAGCACGTCACGCGGGCCGCGCAGGAGATGCAGGTCCCGCAGTCCACCCTGTCGCGGGCGATGGTCCGCCTCGAACAGGACCTGGGCGTGGACCTGTTCGCCCGCAGAGGCCGCACGGTGTCACTGACCCCGGCCGGCCGCACCTTCCTCACCTCGGTCGACCGCGCCCTCGCCGAGATCGAGAAGGCCGCCGACGAGGTCCGCGCCGACGCCGACCCCGCCACCGGCAAGGTCGCCTTCGGCTTCCTCCACACCCTCGGCTCCGAAACCGTCCCCGGCCTCATCCGGGCCTTCCGCGCCGACCACCCCCGCGTCCGCTTCAGCCTCGTCCAGAACTACGGCGAGGCCATGCTGGAACGGCTGCGCGCGGGCGAACTGGACCTCTGCCTGACCTCGCCGGTCCCCGACGCCCCCGACCTGATCGCCCGCCGCCTCGACGAACAGAAACTCCGTCTCGTCGTCCCCGCCGACCACCGCCTGGCGACGCGGAAGAGGGTCCGCCTCGCGGAGGCAGCCGACGAGACCTTCGTGACGCTGGAACCGGGCTACGGCTTGCGCCGCATCACGGACGACGTCTGCAAAGAGGCCGGCTTCAAGCCTCGGGTCGCCTTCGAGGGGGAAGAGGCCGAGACCCTACGGGGCCTGGTGGCGGCGGGTCTGGGGGTCGCGCTCCTGCCCCCACCGGCCGTCCCCCGCCCAGGAGTTGCAGAACTGACGGTAACGGCCCCGAGGGCGGTCAGGGAGATCGGCGTGGCATGGCTGGACGGCCACCCAGACACTCCGCCGGTGGCAGCCTTCAAGCAGTTCCTACTCGCAAGAAAGGGCAACTTGCTACCAACGTAGGCGTATTCACGCTAAGAGGCGCGGGGCTGTGTCAATTTGCGGCTCCGCCGCGTGGGCGCGACCAGCCACAACGCACCCGCACCCCGCAACGAACCCTCAACCCCTACGAAGCGACCGCCCAAACCCCGCAGCCAACGGCATCCTCAACCCCAACGGCGGCGGAGCCTGCAACGCATCCTCAACAGGCCGAGAAAATGAACGCCCGAACAACGCCCCCATCACGAAGTCCTCGGCCAACGCCTGCACTTCCTGCCGATGCTGATGCAACCCGTGCCCGTCAGAGTGCACTTCGAACCGACAGATGTCCCGGTTGGCCTTCTTCGCCCGAGCCGCCAACCGGAACGACAACTCAGGATCGGTCCGTTCGTCGTTCGTGCCGTGCACGATCAACACCCGCCGCCCCGCCAGCTGCTTCACCGGTTCGGGCGGCGCGGCCACATCCTGTTCCGGCAGCCAAGGAGCCAGCGCCACAACGGAGTTCACCGCCTCGTGCCCCGCGGAGCGCAACGCCGCGCGGGCGCCCATGTCGATCCCGGTGAGACACACGGGCACGTCCCCGTACCGCCGTACGACCTCCTCCACCGCCCACGCCGCGTCGTGCGCGAGCGACGCCTCGCTGCCGTTCCAGCCGCGATGGCGGTAGTGGACGACATGCGCGGCGAGCCCGTCACCGGCGCCCGCGCGGGCCAGCCGGCGGCCCAACGCCCGTACGGAGGCCGTCGCCAACATGGGGGAGGGCCTACGGCTGGACACCTCCTCGCCGCCGGGGAGCAGCAGCACCACGCCGCTCACCGAGGTCGGTTCGGGACCGAGCGCTCTCCCCAGCCGGGCCGTCCTGACCGGCGTCGCTTGCTGTGCCATGACAGAACAGTGTCAGAAGTGAGCGTGTACGCCATCCTTCCGCGCGGTCACCGTTACGTATCGACGGATTCGTACAACGGGTGATCTACGCGCGTAGGAGTTAGAGTGCGGAAATGACGAGCCAGAGCACCCCGAACACCCCGACGCCGGACCAGATCCGCCGGGCGCCGAAGGTTCTGCTGCACGACCACCTCGACGGCGGTCTCCGCCCGGGGACGATCGTCGAACTCGCCCGGGACGCCGGGTACACCGGACTCCCCGAGACCGACCCGGACAAGCTCGGCGTGTGGTTCGCCGAGGCCGCCGACTCCGGTTCGCTGGAGCGGTACTTGGAGACCTTCTCGCACACGGTCGCCGTGATGCAGACCCGGGACGCGCTGATCCGGGTGGCCCGTGAGTGCGCCGAGGACCTCGCCGAGGACGGCGTCGTCTACGCGGAGGTGCGGTACGCGCCCGAGCAGCATCTCGACGGCGGGCTCAGCCTCGAAGAGGTCGTCGAGGCCGTCAACGAGGGCTTCCGGCAAGGGGAGTCGCTCGCGCGGGAGAGCGGGCGGCGGATTCGCGTCGGGGCGCTGCTCACCGCGATGCGGCACGCGGCCCGGTCCCTGGAGATCGCCGAACTCGCCAACCGTTACCGCGACTTGGGCGTCGTCGGCTTCGACATCGCGGGTGCGGAGGCCGGGTTCCCGCCCACCCGGCACCTGGACGCCTTCGAGTATCTGAAGCGCGAGAACAACCACTTCACGATCCACGCCGGTGAGGCCTTCGGGCTGCCGTCGATCTGGCAGGCGCTGCAGTGGTGCGGCGCCGACCGGCTCGGGCACGGGGTGCGCATCATCGACGACATCCAGGTCAAGGAGGACGGTTCGGTCGAGCTCGGCCGGCTCGCGTCGTACGTACGGGACAAGCGCATCCCGCTGGAGCTGTGCCCCAGCTCCAACCTCCAGACCGGGGCCGCCGACTCCTATGCCGAGCACCCGATCGGGCTGCTGCGCCGGCTGCATTTTCGCGCCACGGTCAACACGGACAACAGATTGATGTCCCACACCAGCATGAGCAAGGAATTCGAGCACCTTGTCGAGGCGTTCGGTTATTCGCTCGACGACATGCAGTGGTTCTCCGTCAATGCTATGAAGTCAGCATTCATTCCTTTCGATGAACGACTTGCCATGATCAATGACGTGATCAAGCCCGGATATGCCGAGCTGAAATCCGAATGGCTGTTCCGGCAGACCGCTTCCACCAGCGGTTCTACGGCAGATGAGGGCTGAGCGGGGCTGAGGGGCGGGACCGGAATGCGGGCGGGCGTTCACAATCCGTCCGCATTTCGATGTTTGCGGCGGGTGCCTTCGCGTGTTTACGGTCGTGGACCGCTCACATCCCCGTCATCCCATTCAAGGACGCATTCACCATGAAGCAGTCTGCTGCCAAGACCCTCGGTGTCGCCGCCCTCGGTGCCGCTTTCGCCGCCGTAGGCGCGGGTGCCGCGAGCGCCGCCCCGGCGGTTCCGGACGCCACCCAGGCGCTGGGCACCGTGACCCACACGCTGCCCGCGGAGAACGTCGCCAAGGCGCTGCCGGGTGCCGGCGAGGCGCTGAGCCAGGCGCAGCCCGCGCTCGCGGGTGGTCTGTCCGCCGTGCAGCCGGCCGCCGAGAAGGTGCTGTCCGACGGTCCGACCGCGCCCGTCGCCGGGCTGCTGGGCGGTCTGCCGCTGTCGAACACGGGCCTGCCCACGCACGGCCTGCCGCTGAACGGCATCCCGCTGGGCTGAGCCCACCCCTGAACGCGCCGATGGGGCGCACCCTGGACGAGGGTGCGCCCCATCGGCGTACGTGCGCCGGGTCCTACCAGGCCTGGGTGCGGACCTTGTCCTCGGAGGGGAACAGGATCCACAGCGCGATGTAGAGCAGGAACTGCGGGCCGGGCAGCAGGCAGGAGACCAGGAAGATCACCCGCATCGTGGTCGCGGAGGTACCGAAGCGCCGCGCCAGCGCTGCGCACACTCCGCCGATCATGCGGCCTTGGGTGGGGCGGGCAATGGCGGTCATTGTTTGCTCCTTCGCGAGCGGCTGTCCGAGGCCCCCCGTGTGGTTGCCCCATCTGCCTTCAACCGTACGGAGCCGCGGCCCGCCCGGCGTCGCTCTACGGTGCGATGCCGACCCTGGGAATCGTCGGGGTCCGTCCCTGAGCCGGTTCCTCCTGGAGGACGGTCAGGGGCCGTCGGCTCTCGGTCCTGCGGCGGAGCCAGGAGCGGGCCGCCGGGACGATCGCGGCGTGCGCGAGGGCGACTCCCACCGTGTTCATCAGGAGGGAGTCGATGTCCACCACCTGGCCCGGTACCCCGGTCTGCAGCAGTTCGATGCCCAGGGAGATCAGGGCGCCCGCGGCGACCGTACGGATGAAGGACGCGAGCGGGGAGACATGGAGCCTGCCGCTGACCATCGGGAGCAGGACGCCCAGCGGGGCCAGCAGCGCGAGGCCCTCGCCGATCCGCTTCGACGCCTCCGGCCAGCCCATGGCCAGGTCGGCTCTGATGCTGGCCAGCGGGTGCAGGTTCGGGGGCATCACCCAGGGGACGTCCCGGGGACGCAGCGTGACCCAGGCGACGAGCACGAGATGTGCGACGAGGAGGACACCTCCTGCCACACGGATGCGAATCGCGGCGCTGCCGCCGATGGAGCCTTGACGCTGCACGCCCCACAAGACGCCCTCTCCGGCACGATCGGTTCCGGGTAGGCACCGAGCACCAGGGTGAGGCATGCGCCACACGCCCCTTTTCGCGCCTCGTTCGCCCCCGGGGCGCACGCGGCTTCAGCCGCCCGTCACCTCGCTGGACGGCGGTGCCTTGGTGCCCGGGTCGGAGCGGACGTCGTCCGTGCACTCGTAGCGGCGCAGCGGCGAGCCGTCCGGGCCGCCGAGGATCACGGAGCCGTCGCCCTCGGCCGCGGCCGAGTCGGAGAACGTACAGACGATCTGGGCGAGCGCGTACGACGTGAGATCGGCCGGTGCATTGCTCAGCCGCAGCGCGTCCTTGGGGTCCTTGGGGCGCGGCCCGCTGACCGTCATGCCGCCGCGCACGTCGGTCGTGTACCGGGCGTCCTTCTCGCCCGGCGACGGCGACTGCGCGAGCTGGTCCAGCAGCCCCTGGGCCACGATCACGCGCCGCTGCACGTCCGCGGTGCCGTCCGGCACCTGTACGGCCCGGTCGACGGTCACCAGCGACGACCCGCACAGCAGGAACACCTGCACCGGCACCCCGCGCGCGGCCTGCGGCGACACGTCCGGCTCGGTGAGCGTGCAGGGCACCATCGAGGGCGCGGGCCCGAAGTCGGTCGGCACCTCCGTGGCCCGGATCCCGCACCCCGTCAGCAGCAGCGCGAGCAGGGGGAGAGCCATCAACCGGCGTACGGCGACGCCTCGTTCCCCGGGCCGGGCCGTCAACTGTCGTACGGTCATCGCGCGTTCCCCTCGGAGCCGACCGATCCGTCAGGGCCGTCGCCCTCGCCCTTGTCGGTCTCCTCCGTGAGCGTGGAGGCGTCCCGGGGCAGCCGCAGGGTGAACACCGCGCCGCCGTCGGGGGAGTTGGCGGCGGTGATCTCGCCGCCGTGGATGTGGGCGTTCTCCAGGGCGATGGAGAGGCCGAGGCCGCTGCCCTCGGAGCGGGGCCGGGAGGCGCTCGCCTTGTAGAAGCGGTCGAAGACGTGCGGCAGGACGTCCTCGGGGATGCCGGGCCCGTGGTCGCGGACCGCGATGACGAGGTCGTCGTCCTCCAGCCGGACCGAGACCCGGACCGGCGAGCCGCCGTGCTTGAGGGCGTTGCCGATGAGGTTGGCGAGGATGACGTCGAGGCGGCGCGGGTCGAGCCGCGAGTGGATGCCCCGCTCGGCGTCCAGGTCCACGGCGTCCAGCCAGGCGCGGGCGTCGATGCACGCGGTGATCTGGTCGGCGAGGTCGACGTCGTCCAGGACCAGCCTGGCGGTGCCCGCGTCGAAGCGGGTGACCTCCATCAGGTTCTCGACGAGGTCGCCGAGCCGCTTGGTCTCGCTGACGACGAGGCGTACGGCGGGCTCGATCATCGGGTCCACGCTGCCGGTCTCGGCGTCGAGTTCCTCTTCGAGCACCTCCACCACCGCCGTGATCGCGGTCAGCGGGGTGCGCAGCTCGTGCGACATGTCGGCGACGAACCGGCGCGAGGCGTCGTCCCGGGCGGCCATGTCGGCGACCCGCTTCTCCAGCGCCTCGGCGGTCTGGTTGAACGTCCGTGACAGCTCGGCGAGTTCATCGGTGCCGGAGACCCGCAGCCGGGTGTCGAGCTTGCCCTCGCCGAGCCGGCGCGCGGCGATGCCGAGCCGGTGCACGGGCTTGAGGACGGTCGTCGCGGCGGCCTGCGCGAGCAGCGCGGAACCGATCAGCGCGAGCCCGGTCGCGATACCCAGCGACCAGGCAAGGGAGTTGAGGTCCTTCGCCTCCGGCTCAAGGGACTTGAGCATGTAGCCGGTCGGCCCGCCGCCGATCATCCGGGTCCCGGCCACCAGATACGGCGTGCCGTGCTCGGTGACCCGCTGCCAGTACAGGTGGTACGGCTCCTTGTTGCCGTCGGACACCGACTGCTGCTTGTTCACCGCCGTCCGCAGCGACTTGGGCACGTCCTCCAGCGAAAAGCCGTTCAGGCCGCCCGAGTTGCCGTAGACCGTCTTGTCGTTGGCGTCCTCCCCGACGAGCAGGACGCTGAAGCGCTGGCTGCTGTTGGCCATCTGGCCCGCCGTGCGCATCAGTTCGTCCTGCGTGGGGTGGACGGGCAGGGCGCCGGCGCGGTTCTGCATCTCCTGGCGGAAGTCGCGCAGGACGGCGTCCTGGGCGCGGGTGAGGACCGCCTCGCGGTTGAGCCAGTACGCGATGCCGGACGCGGACACGGCGGCGGTCAGCGCGACGAGACCGAAGACCACGACCAGCCTGAGGCGCAGGCTGGTGAACCGCAGCCGCCACAGAACTCCCTTACGACCCGGGCGCCAGCCGCGGATCCCCCCTGGTGCGTCGGTCACTGAGGCGAGTCCAGGCGGTAGCCGACGCCGCGCACGGTACGGATGAGCGTCGGGGACGACGGGATGTCCTCGACCTTGGCGCGCAGCCGCTGGACACAGGCGTCCACCAGGCGCGAGTCACCGAGGTAGTCGTGCTCCCACACCAGCCGCAGCAACTGCTGCCGGGACAGGGCCTGTCCGGGCCGCCGGCTCAGCTCCAGGAGCAACCGCAGCTCGGTGGGCGTGAGTTGGAGGTCCTCGCCGTTCTTCGTGACGGTCATCGCGGCCCGGTCGATCACCAGCGAGCCGAACGTCGCCGCGTCGTTGGCTTCTCGCTCCCCGCGCCGCAGCACGGCCCGGATCCGGGCGTCGAGCACGCGCCCCTGCACGGGTTTGACCACGTAGTCGTCGGCGCCGGACTCCAGTCCGACGACGATGTCGATGTCGTCGCTGCGCGCGGTGAGCAGAATGATCGGCAGCTGGTCCGTGCGCCGGATACGACGGCACACCTCGAAACCGTCGATGCCGGGCAGCATCACATCCAGCACGATCAGGTCCGGCCGCTGCTCACGCAACAGCTTCAGACCGTCCTCGCCGCTGGCAGCGGTGGCTACCCGGTGTCCCTGGCGCGTCAGCGAGAGCTCCAGGGCCGTCCGGATGGCGTCGTCGTCCTCGATCAGCAACAGGGAAGGCACGGGGCTCATTCTGGCCCATGGCGGGCCGGGGTTTCGACACCTGTACGTGTACGTAGCTTTCGCAGGTGTGTGCGCGCACCTGTAGCGCCCTTTTCTGTGACCGGACTGTCCGTTTTCTGAGGCAGGCTACTGAGACCGACCCCTGTGACAGGTCTGTGACAGTCGGGGGACACGTCCATGAAGTGCCCCCGGCAGGATTTTCGGCACAGGCAAGGAACCACGAGGGAACCGAGCCGGAACATCCGAACACCGGGCAAGTCCACTACGGGGGGCGCGAGATGAACACGCTGCACAGCACCAGCAACAACGCAGTCATCACGCGTCTGCACGATGTCACCCGGGGTTCAGAGAAGTCCGGTGCCGTGAGCGGGCGGGGGTGCGTTCGCGGTGCCGGGCGTCAGCACACCGGTTACATGACGGTGGTTGACGCACACACGGGGGAAGCGCACGGGGGAAGCGCGTACAGGGAGGACACGGGGGAGCGTCGCTCGCTGTCGGAGGCGGAGTTCACCGCCTACGTCCAGGAGCGCCGCGCCTCCCTGTACGCCACCGCGTACCACCTGACCGGTGACCGCTTCGAGGCCGAGGACCTGCTGCAGAGCGCGCTGTTCTCGACGTACAAGGCGTGGGACCGGATCAGCGACAAGGCCGCGGTCGGGGGCTACCTCCGCCGCACCATGACGAACCTGCACATCAGCGCGTGGCGCCGCCGCAAGCTGAACGAGTACCCGACCGAGGAACTGCCGGAGACGCCCGGCGACACGGACGCGATGCGCGGCACGGAACTGCGCGCGGTCCTGTGGCAGGCGCTGTCCCGGCTGCCGGAACTCCAGCGCACCATGCTGGTCCTCCGCTACTACGAGGGCCGCACGGACCCGGAGATCGCGGAGATCCTCGACATCAGTGTCGGCACGGTGAAGTCCAGCATCTGGCGGTCGCTCCGCCGCATGCGCGAGGACGAGGTCCTCAGCTTCGGCCGTGACGAGGAGGACGCCTTCGGGGAGCTTGTCGCCTGAGGGTTGGGGGGGGGAATAGGTAACGGGGGAGGTCCGGGGGGCCACGGGGGATCGGTACCGGGGGGTGCCGACGGGGTCACGGGGACCATGGGGGGAAACACGGGGGAGCACCACGGGGGAACGGGGAGAGCGGGACTGGAGGGCCGGGGGGTCCGTCCAGTCCCGCTTTTTCTGTGCCCTCAGCTGGTGGGGGTCGGGGCGGGCGTGGAAGCCGCAGCCGGGCGCCGGCCGACCGCCGCCGCCGCGAGTCTGCCCAGCGCCTCGTCCTTGTCGCAGGCGTACGCGCCGAGTCCGGTCTGCCGGGCCACGATCGAGCGCTCCAGCCGCATCAGCCGCCAGCCGCGCCGCAACAGGAACGGCACAGACTTACGGCCCTCCCTGAGGTCCCGCAGGAAGCGGCGCCGGAAGGTGCGCATCGGGCCGCGGCTGAGGCACAGCGCGTCCGCGAGGACGCCCAGCTCCTGGCACCGGGTGATGACCTCGGCGGCGAAGATGCCCTCCGCTATGAACAACGGGGTCCGGCCCACATCGACCGCCTCCGTGCCCGTGCGGGCGCTGAGCGAGATGTCGTAGACCGGCACGTCCGTACGGCCCGTGCGGCACAGTTCGACGATCGCGGCGACCGCGACGTCCGCGTCCCAGGAGTCGGGGTGGTCCCAGTCGATGTCCGAACTCCCCGCCACCTGCGGCAGCGTCGGGTCGTCGCCCTCTTTGTAAAAGTCGTCGAGCCGCAGCACGGGCAGGCCGGACCGGGCGGAGACGAGGGACTTGCCGGAACCCGAGGGGCCGCACAGCAGCACGACACGGGCCGGTGACGGGGAAAGGATGCTCACGGGACACCAGTTTGACGCATTCCGTACGTCCTGCCGACCCCGCGGGTCGCCAGTGGAACGCGCATCACACGTCAACTACCCTTCGTGCTGACCTGATTACCCTGCGCACCAGAAGGTGGCACCAGCAATGGCACGACACACGTCCCCCCAGCATCCGACCGCCCAGCGGGCCCTCGTCGCCCTCGCGACCGCCGGGGTCGCCCTCGGTGCGGGGGCGGCGTCGGCCGCCGCAGACACCTCGCCGGTGGCTGACGTGGTACGGACTCGGCCCACGTCTCTGGGCAAGATCGACCCCGCGGCGGGGCTCGGCGCGCTCACCGGCACGGTCGGGTATGTCACCGGGCCTGTTGCCGGTCTCAAGCCGAATCCGCTCGCGGGGACGGGTGTTGACCCCCTCGACAACGGGGTTGCGACCCAGCTCGCGGACTTTCAGCCGTTGGCCTCGCAGGCGTTGACGGGGCCGGTGGCTGAGGCTCAGTCGATCGGGAGTATGCCGGTGGTGGGGCAGGTTACGGGGCTGCTCGGGGGTTGATTTGCGGGGGCCGTCGGGGAACTGCGGACTTGTTGCCGGGTGCGCGTCCGTCGTGGCTGGTCGCGCAGTTCCCCGCGCCCCTGAAGAGCGGGCCTTCGGCCGCTCAGTACGAGGAGCCGCCTGCTCCCAGCGAACCCGTGGGGTGCCAGACCGTCTTCGTTTCCAGGAAGGCTGTCAGGCGCTCTGTGCCCGGGGTCTCCGCGTGATCCACAGGCTGTGGACGGAGGACCCGCTTGAGGTTGTCGGCCGCTGCGATCTCCAGGTCCTTCGCCAGTACTTCGTCCGCGCCCGCGAGGTCGATCGCGTTGACGTCCTGGTGTGCCGCCAGGGGCGCCGCGATCTCCGCCGTCTTGCCGGAGAGGATGTTGACGACTCCGCCGGGGAGGTCGGAGGTGGCCAGGACCTCGCCCAAGGACAGGGCGGGGAGCGGGGAGTTCTCGCTCGCGATGACGATGACTGTGTTGCCCGTTGCGATCACCGGGGCGATGACGGAGATCAGGCCGAGGAACGATGATTCCTGGGGGGCGAGGACGGTGACGACGCCCGTCGGCTCGGGGGAGGACAGGTTGAAGTACGGGCCCGCTACCGGGTTCGCGCCTCCGACCACCTGCGCGATCTTGTCGGTCCAGCCCGCGTACCAGACCCAGCGGTCGATCGCCGCGTCGACCACCGCGGCCGCCTTGGACTTCGACAGGCCCTCCGCGTCCGCGACTTCACGCGTGAACTGGTCCTTGCGGCCCTCCAGCATCTCGGCGATGCGGTAGAGGATCTGGCCGCGGTTGTACGCCGTCGCGCCGGACCAGCCGCCGAACGCCTTGCGGGCCGCTACGACCGCGTCACGGGCGTCCTTGCGGGAGGACTGCGGTGCGTTCGCGAGCCACTTGCCCTTTGAGTCGGTCACCTCGTACACCCGGCCGCTCTCGCTACGGGGGAACTTGCCCCCGACGTACAGCTTGTAGGTCTTGAAGACGCTCAGACGCTGCGGTTCAGACTTCTCAGACATCGAGGTACGCCTCCAGGCCGTGGCGACCGCCCTCGCGGCCGAAGCCCGACTCCTTGTAGCCGCCGAACGGCGAGGTCGGGTCGAACTTGTTGAACGTGTTGGACCAAACGACGCCCGCGCGCAGCTTGTTGGCGACGGCCAGGATGCGGGAGCCCTTCTCCGTCCAGATGCCGGCGGAGAGGCCGTACTGCGTGTTGTTGGCCTTCGCGACCGCCTCGTCCGGGGTGCGGAAGGTCAGCACCGACAGCACCGGGCCGAAGATCTCGTCGCGGGCGATGGTGTGCGCCTGGGTGACGTTCGTGAAGAGCGTCGGGGCGAACCAGTAGCCGGAGGACGGGAGTTCACAGGACGGGGACCAGCGCTCGGCGCCCTCCGCCTCGCCCTGTTCGACGAGTGTGGTGATGCGGGAGAGCTGCTCGGCGGAGTTGATCGCGCCGATGTCCGTGTTCTTGTCGAGCGGGTCGCCGAGGCGCAGCGTGGAGAGCCTGCGCTTCAGGGAGTCCAACAGCTCGTCCTGGATGGACTCCTGGACGAGGAGGCGGCTGCCCGCGCAGCAGACCTGGCCCTGGTTGAAGAAGATGCCGGTGACGATCCCCTCCACCGCCTGGTCGATGGGGGCGTCGTCGAAGACGATGTTCGCGCCCTTGCCGCCGAGTTCGAGGGTGACCTTCTTGCGGGTGCCCGCGACCGTCCGCGCGATCTCCTTGCCGACGGCCGTGGAGCCGGTGAACGCGACCTTGTTGACGTCCGGGTGCGCGACGAGCGCGGCGCCTGAATCGCCGTATCCCGTAAGGACGTTGACGACACCCTTGGGGAGGCCCGCCTGGCGGCAGATGTCCGCGAAGAAGAGGGCCGAGAGGGGGGTGGTCTCGGCCGGCTTCAGGACGACCGTGTTGCCCGTCGCCAGTGCCGGGGCGATCTTCCACGCCAGCATCAGGAGGGGGAAGTTCCAGGGGATGACCTGGCCCGCCACGCCGAGCGGCTGGGGGTTCGGCCCGAAGCCGGCGTGGTCCAGCTTGTCGGCCCAGCCCGCGTAGTAGAAGAAGTGCGCGGCGACCAGGGGGAGGTCGGCGTCGCGGGTCTCCTTGATGGGCTTGCCGTTGTCCAGGGTTTCCAGGACGGCCAGTTCGCGGCTGCGCTCCTGGATGATCCGGGCGATGCGGAACAGGTACTTCGCGCGCTCGGAGCCGGGCAGCGCCGACCACTTCTCGAAGGCCTTGCGGGCGGCCCTCACCGCGCGGTCGACGTCCGCCTCACCGGCCTGGGCGATCTCGGAGAGGACTTCCTCCGTGCTGGGGCTGACGGTCTTGAAGACCTTGCCGTCGGCCGCCTCGGTGAACTCGCCGTCGATGAACAGGCCGTAGGAAGGCGCGATGTCGACGACCGAGCGGGACTCGGGCGCCGGTGCGTACTCGAATGCGGATGCCATGTGGATCAGTCCACCGTCACGTAGTCGGGGCCGGAGTAGCGGCCGGTGGCCAGCTTCTGACGCTGCATCAGCAGGTCGTTCAGGAGCGAGGACGCGCCGAAGCGGAACCAGTGGTTGTCCAGCCAGTCCTCGCCCGCCGTCTCGTTGACGATGACCAGGAACTTGACGGCGTCCTTGGAGGTACGGATACCGCCCGCGGGCTTCACGCCGACCTGGATGCCGGTCTGGGCGCGGAAGTCGCGCACCGCCTCCAGCATCAACAGGGTGTTCGCGGGTGTGGCGTTGACGGCGACCTTGCCCGTCGACGTCTTGATGAAGTCCGCGCCGGCCAGCATGCCGAGCCAGCTCGCGCGGCGGATGTTGTCGTACGTCGACAGCTCGCCGGTCTCGAAGATGACCTTCAGGCGGGCGGCGCCCGAGGCCTCCTTCACGGCGACGATCTCGTCGTACACCTTCATGTAGTTGCCCGCGAGGAACGCCCCGCGGTCGATGACCATGTCGATCTCGTCGGCGCCCGCGGCGACCGCGTCGCGCACGTCGGCCAGCTTCACGTCGAGCGCGGCACGGCCGGCCGGGAACGCTGTGGCGACGGAGGCGACCTTCACGGAAGAACCGGCGACGGCCTCCTTCGCGGTGGCCACCATGTCGGGGTAGACACAGACGGCCGCGGTCGAGGGGCTCGTGCGGTCGGTCGGGTCGGGGCGGACCGCCTTGGCGCCGAGCGCCCGGACCTTGCCGGGGGTGTCCGCGCCTTCCAGCGTCGTCAGGTCGACCATCGAGATGGCGAGGTCGATGGCGTACGCCTTCGCGGTGGTCTTGATGGAACGGGTCCCGAGCGAGGCGGCGCGCGCCTCCAGGCCGACCGCGTCGACGCCGGGCAGCCCGTGGAGGAAACGGCGCAGCGTGCTGTCGGAAGCCGTTACCTCGCCGAGTGCGTGTGCAGCAGCAGGTGCAGTGGTGGGCATGGTCACCACCCGAGCATATCTACGCGCGTAGCAGCTGTACACCCCGGGCAAGTGGTCCCACCTAAGGGGCGCGGGGCTGTATCTATATGCGGCTCCGCCGCGTGGGCGCGACCAGCCACAGCGCACCCGCAGTCGCGAACGCACACAGCCCCAACGGTGAGCAGGCGCACCCCTGAGGCACAATCGGCGTCATGACGACCCCGCACCCCGAGCTCAAAGACCGGATCTACCGCTCACCCGCGGGCCTCATCGGCGGTGTCCTGCTGCTGGCCATCGCCTGCTGGCTCGGCATCGACGCCCTCGTGTCCGGCCACGGCCGCACCCCGTGGCTCGCGCTCGCCGGCCTGATCCTCGTCGTCCCGGCGATCGCCGCGTTCACACTCCGCCCGGCGGTGTACGCGGGCCCGGACCGGCTGCGCGTCCGCAACCCGTTCCGGGTCGTCGTACTGCCGTGGGGCGAGATCGCCAGCCTGCGGTCCGGGTTCTCGAACGAGGTCGTCACGAAGGCGGGCGCCAAGTTCCAGCTGTGGTCCGTGCCGGTCTCGCTGCGGGCGCGCAAGAAGGCGGCACGCCGCGAGGCGAAGGCCGCGGCGGAGGCCGCTGGCGCGCAGCGCGGCGGCAGGTCCGGCGCGCTGGGCTTCGGCGGCGGGCTCGGTGGGTTCGGCGGCGGCATGGGCGCGGGCAGCGGCATGCGGGGCGGCGCCATGTCGGCCGGGCCCACGCGCGCGGAGTCCGACCAGATCATGACCGACCTGCGCGAACTGCTGGAGACCAGGGAGCAGGCGGAGTCGGCACAGGGCGAGGTCACCGTGCGCTGGGCGTACGAGGTGATCGCTCCGGTGGTCGCCGGTGCCGTACTCCTGGCGATCCTGCTGGCGACGGGCTGACCGGACGGGCACCGCTCCCAATCGCACCGCCCGCACTTGGATCACTCGCACCCACACCTCCCCACCCCTACCTCTCTGGGATGTCATGACCACGAACGTCCGGGAGTCGTCGCCGCTGCCCGCTACCGCGATACCCGAGGGGTGCGTGGACTGGAGCGGGGAGCACACGCGCGTGTGGGCCGGTGCGGTGGTCCCGCGATGGGTGCCGGTCCGGCCGCGCCACTGGGCTGTCGAGCTGGCCGTCTGGTGCGCCGTGCCGGCCGCCTTCGGTCTGCTGGCGACGACCGATCTGCCCCCGGACCTGGTCGCGCTGCTGCCGCTCCAGGTCGTCTGGTGGCTGTGGCGTCCCGAGGCCGTACGGTTCTCCGCCCCCGCGCTGATCGTGCTGGTGGCGGTGCGGGGGACCGCGCTGCCGTGGCCGGTCCCGGTGTGCGCCGCCCTGCTGGTCCTGGCCTCCGTGACGGCCACCGAGCTACGGGCACGCGCGCGTGCACGCCAGCGGCACAGCGCCCTGGCCGCGACCGACGGGGTCACGGCCGTACCGCCGGACGCGGACGGGCCGGTGCGGCGGGGCGGGCTCTTCTTCAAGTTCGGGGCCGGTATGGCCGTACCCGGTGTCGTCCTGCTCGCCACCTCCGGCCTGTGGCACGCGGCGGACGACCGCCGACTGGCCGTCGCGGAGGGCCTGTTCACGCTGGGCCTGGCACTCACCCTGCTCCTCTCCGGCGCCCTTGGCCGACGCCGGGCGGTCACCCTGCGCGCGGCACCCGCACCCGTCCTGCGCGTCCTCGTCGGCAAGGACGAGCACGAGGACGCCGTGATCTACGCGACGGACGACACGGAGGCGCTACGGCCGCTGTTCACGATCGCGACGAGGGCGGTGGGCGACGACGAGGGGGAGGGGGACGGGGACGACAAGGACGACGAGGCGGCGCGGGAGGAACTGGAGGAACTCCTCGACGCGCACCCGCCCCGTGATCCCGCCCCCCTACGGGAAGCCGTCCTGTACGGCACCCCTTACGACGGCGCCGAGATCCTGCTGTTCACCGCGCCGGAGAAGCCCGGTGAACCGCCCGTGACGCAATGGTCCACCGGGCCCGTACGACCGTTGCCCGAGGGCGACGCGCGGCGGCGGCTCGCCCGGGAGGAGCGGGCGGCGGTGCGGGCGGCGCGGGACGAGGAACTCGCCGCGACCGTGCGGGCGGGGACCACCGTGGTGCCGGTACGGCGCTGGCGGGCGGGGCCGGTGGACTGGCTGGCGAGCTTCCTGACGATGCTGTGGTGCGCGGGGTACTTCCTGTTGGGGGTCGACGACAGCCTCTGGTTTCAAGGGCTGCTCCTCCTCACCGGCCTGCTGTGTGCCGTCCGCGTCCCCGTGAAACTCCGCTGGCGCGTCACCGCCGACCGCACCGGCATCTGGCTGAACCGGCTGCGCGCCCCGCGCCACGTTCCCTGGGACGACCTCCGCTCGGTCCGTCGGGAGTCCTTCGAACTGCAACTGAGGGTGCGCGACGGCGACGACTGGTCGGTGGCCGCGCCCCGCTGGCCCTGGCTGCAACGCAGACGCCAACTCGTCCACCCCTACGACGCGTTGGCCGCCGAACTCGCCGCGATGATCGCCGACCCCGCGCTGCGCCCCACCGGCGAGAGCGAGGAGAAGGAGCGCGGGCGGCCGCTGTGGCCGTTCGCCGTGGGTCTCGGTATCGCCTGGATCGCGGTGCTCGTCACGCGCTGGCTGTCCTGACCGCTGTGCGGGGCGGTGCCCCCATGCCGACGCTTCCGTCCGCTTATTGGCAACGTTGTCCAGACCGCGAGGTGAGCGCTTTCCCTGTGCCTGTCCTAGGGGTTACCTAGGGGATACTTCGACATGAAGCGTGGGCCCGGGCGTCACGTTTGTCTCGTCGCGTTCATCTCCGCCTCAGTAGATTGCTGATGCCGTCCATAGCGCCGTACCTGCGGGTTTTACTCATCAATGGGCGGCAGGGGTGGGGACATGGAGCGGTCCGATGAGGCGGCAAGACCTGCCGTCGCGGTGATGGGCATGAGATGTCAGATCGACATCGACGGCCGGGGCGGGTTCGGCTGGCGGCTGGTCGCCCCCAACGGTCGGGCGGTGGCGGTGTCGCTGACCTCGCACGACAGTCATGCGCGATGTCGTACGGCCTTCGTGCGGCTGTGCGCGCGCCATGCCGAGATGGGCGGTGGCATCCAGCACAGCACCGAGGGCGGCGGCTGGGTGTGGGTGGTGTGGGAGACGTCCGGGCGGCATCTGGCCGGCGCGGCGCGGACGTACGAGCGGCATGCCACATGCCGTGCCGCGTACGACCGTTTCCGCGCGATGCTGCCCGAACTGGTGGGTGCGGGGCCTGAGTTATTCGGGGACAGTAGCTGACGTTCGGTCAACTTGCCTACTCCGTAGGTGAGTTCATCAACTGATACTGCCCATCGGCGAGTTGTCCATGGTGCGGGCGGGGTCGGCGCAACGGTTGTTGCCCCCAGGGAACCTCTCGTTCACACCTCGGGGTGAGCAAGTCAATCGTGGGCCCGGAGCGTCGGGGCCGTGCCTGTGCCGAGACGAACCAGACAGCCGCAGCCCGTGACCGCTCTCGCGGCCGGGCCCGACGACGACGTGCCGAGACGCCTGTACGCCGACCCGGGTCTGCCCGACCGGGTCTTCCGCGCGGTGCTGCGCTCCGGCGGCACCTTCGTGCTGGGCGTCATGCTGCTCGTGGGCGGCTTCCTGCTCTACCGGGCGTGGCTGGCGCTGGACAAGGCCGGCTGGTCCTTCCTCACCACCGCTCAATGGGCGCCGGACCAGGGGAACTTCGGGATCGCGGCCGTGCTCGTCGGGACCGTGCTGATCGCGATCGTCGCCGTCTCCGTGGCCGTACCGCTGGCCACCGGCGCGGCGCTGTACATCTCGGAGTACGCGCCGCCCCGGCTGCGGCAGACCCTGATCAGCGTCGTCGACCTGATGGCCGCCGTGCCGTCCGTGGTCTACGGCCTGTGGGGCGTGTTCTTCCTCCAGGACAAGGTGCTGCCCGTCGCCCGCTGGATCTCCACCTACTTCGGCTGGATCCCGGTCTTCGACGTGCGGGGCGCCGACCCGGCCGACCCGCTGGCGCCCGAGAGTCTGTACACGTCCTCGACGTTCATCGCGGGACTCGTCGTCGGCATGATGATCGCGCCGATCGTCTGCTCGATCATGCGCGAGGTCTTCTCCCAGGCCCCCGCCGGTGAGCGCGAGGGCGCCTACGCGCTCGGGGCGACCCGCTGGGGCATGATCCGCAGCGTCGTGCTGCCCTTCGGGCGCGGCGGGATGATCGGCGGCACCATGCTCGGGCTCGGCCGGGCGCTCGGCGAGACCATCGCCATCTTCATGATCATCTCGGTGACCTTCGACATCCAGTGGCACGTCCTGCAGTCCGGGACCAGCTCGATCGCCTCGCTGATCGCGCTGCACTACGGCGAGGCCAGCGAGTTCGGCATGTCCGCCCTGATGGCGGCCGGCTTCGCGCTGTTCCTCATGACGCTGATCGTCAACTTCGCCGCCTCCTCCATCGTCGCCCGCTCGCGCTCGGGCGCGACGAGCGACGCCTGATAACGGCCCTCGTCCGTTTCACCGCCCTCGGTACGCCACACAGGAATGAGCGACCATGACCGTTGCCCCTGAAGCGCCCGGCGCGCGTCAGGCGACCGGCCGCCCGCGCACCACGCTGCCGGGCCCCGCGCGCGGCACCGAGCCGGGCGGGGAGCGCCGCCGCACCCTGACCCGGCTGCGCGCCACCGACACGTACGCCGTGGTCGGCGCCGCCGCCTCCGCGCTGTCGCTGACCTGGCTGCTGTTCGCCTGGGTGCTCCCCTTCAACGGCGCGGTCGGCTTCGTCGTCCTGGCCTACGGCCTCTTCCTGCTGATCTACGCCCTGCTGGTCTCCTTCGACGAGGACGGGCCCGCCATCGTCGACCGGATCGCCGCGGCGGTCGTCCGGTCGATGGGCGTGCTGCTGGTGGTGATCCTCGCGTTCGTCGTCGTATACGCGCTCGTCGAGGGCCGCAAGGCGCTGGTGCACCTGAACTTCTTCACCCAGGACATGCACCTGGCCGGCCCGCTGGAGCCGCTCAGTGTGGGCGGCGCGCTGCACGCGGCGGCCGGCACCCTCATCATGATCACCATCGCGCTGCTGATCACCGTGCCGGCCGGACTGGTCTGCGCGGTGTTCCTCACCGAAGTACCCGGCGGCTACGCCCGGTTCGTGCGCACCATCGTCGAGGCGATGACCGCGCTGCCGTCGATCGTCGCCGGCCTGTTCATCTACGCCACCGTGATCCTGGGCCTCGGCCTGAGCCAGTCCGGGCTCGCCGCCGGTCTCGCCCTCTCGGTGATGATGCTGCCGATCATCATCCGGGCCGCCGACGTCGTCATCCGGCTGGTGCCCGGCACCCTGCGCGAGGCCAGTTACGCGATGGGGACCAGCCGTTGGCGCACGGTGTGGCACGTCGTCCTGCCGACCTGCCGCTCGGGCCTGACCACCGCCGTGATCCTCGGCACCGCGCGCGGCATCGGCGAGACCTCACCGGTGCTGCTGACCGCGGGCTACACCAACGACCTCAACCTCAATCCGCTGCACGACCCGATGGTCTCCCTGCCGCTCGTCACCTTCGAGTACGTCAAGTCGCCCGAGCCGAACATGATTTCGCGCGGTTTCGGTACGGCGGCCCTGCTGATGACGCTGGTGCTGCTGCTGTTCGTCGCCGCGCGCATCGTCGGAGGGCGCGGACCGGGCCAGTTGAGCCGCCGTCAGGAACACCGGCGCGTCCTCGCGTCGCGACGTGACGCGCGTCGCTTCGACAGTCGCGCGGCCGTCTTCGCTTCCACCCCGAGCCCCAACGCCCTTACCGAAAACGGGAGTTCGTCGTGAAACCCGCCACTCGTCTCCGTCTGGCGGCCACCGTGCTGTCACTGCTGTGCGCCGTGCTCGCCGCCCAACCGCCGTCCGCCGCTGCCGCCTCCTACGCGAAGATCACCGGCTCCGGTTCGACCTGGAGCTCCAACGCGGTCCAGCAGTGGGTCCGCAACGTCAAGGCCAACTACGGCATGACGGTGAACTTCTCGGCCAACGGCTCCTCGCAGGGCCGCCAGCAGTTCAAGAACAACACCGTCGACTTCGCGGTCTCCGAGATCCCCTACGGCCTCAAGGAGCAGGGCGTCACCGAGGTGCCGCCGAGCCGCGGCTACGCCTACATGCCGATCGTGGCCGGCGGTACGGCGTTCATGTACAACCTCAAGATCAACGGCAAGATGGTCACCAATCTGCGGCTGTCCGGGGACGTACTCACCAAGATCTTCACCGGGAAGATCACCCGCTGGAACGACCCCGCGATCTCCGCCGACAACCCGGGCCTGACCATGCCGGCCCGCGCGATCGTCCCGGTCGTCCGCTCCGACGGCTCGGGCACCAGCGCGCAGTTCACCACCTGGATGTCCAAGGAGTACCCCGCCCTGTGGAGCGACTACTGCTCCCGCACCGGGCGCGGCAGCGGCAACTGCGGCATGACCTCGTTCTATCCGCTGCTGAGCGGCTCCACGATGGTCTCCAAGTCCGGCTCGCTCGGTGTCTCCGGCCATGTCCGCCAGCCCTCCGGCGAGGGCGCGATCACCTACGTCGAGTACTCCTACGCGAAGAACACCGGCTTCCCGGTGGCCAAGGTGCTCAACAAGGACAACTACTACGTCGAGCCGACCGCAGCAAGCGTCGCGGTGGCGCTGACCAAGGCCGAGATCAACGAGAACAAGCAGTCCTCGAACTACCTCACCCAGATCCTGGACAACGTCTACACGAACCCGGACGCCCGCACCTACCCGCTCTCCAGCTACAGCTACATGATCCTGCCGACGAAGGTGGAGGCGGGCTTCACCACGGCCAAGGGCAACTCCCTCGGCACGTTCGCCCGTTACTTCCTGTGCGACGGACAGCAGCAGGCGGACGACCTGGGCTACTCGCCGCTGCCGAAGAACCTCGTCGAGGCGGGCTTCGAGCAGATCCGCAGGGTCCCGGGCGCCCCCACGAGCACCATCAACATCAACGACTGCCGCAACCCCACCTTCTCCGGTGGCGTCAACACCCTGACCAAGAACGCCCCTTACCCCAAGTCCTGCGACAAGAAGGGGTCGACGCAGTGCACCACCGGCACGGCCGGCGCGGCCGGCACCGACACCCCGGTGAAGCCCGCAGCAAACGGCGGTAGCACATCGGGCGGCTCCAACTCGTCGACCGGCGGCTCCACTTCGGGCGGTTCCTCCGCCTCGGGCGGCACCGCAGGCACCGACACCAACGGCGACGGAAAGCCCGACAGCACCGCGAGCGCCGCGGCCGGCGGCACCTCCGGGGCGTCCATCGACCCCGACACCGGCGAGGTGGTCAGCGGCGACGGGACCGGCACCGGCGACACGTCCGTCGTGGCCAACCCGGTCGCCCTCGCCTCCGACAACGCCCTCGGGATGCGCGGCGCCCTGATGGCCCTGTCGGCCGTACTGCTCGTCGCGGTGGTCGTCGGACCGCCGCTCACCGCGCGGATGCTGGCCGCCCGCTCGCGCCGCAAGAGGGAGTTCTGATGAGACGGCTGACGGTACGGACGGTGCCCGGAAGGCGGCGGGTGACCGCTGGCGTGGGCTGTCTGCTGTCCGCCCTGGTGCTGGCGGTGCTGCCGCTGCCCCACGGAGCGGACCGGGCGCAGGCGGCGACCACCGAGGCATCGGCGGTGACCAAGAGCGGGACGAAGGGGCCGTACGACGACTTCTCCAACCTCAAGGTCACGGTGCATCAGACGAAGGACCTGACCGGGCAGGGCGTGCGGGTGACGTGGACGGGCGGGGCGCCGTCCGACAACTCGTACTCCAACTTCCTTTCGGTCATGCAGTGTTGGGGCGACGAGGCGTCCGGGCCGGACCGTACCCAGTGCGAGTACGGACTGGCGTCCGGCGCACAGGCGGGGAACGGCCGGTTCGTGTATCAGGGCGGCACCTCGGTCGGTGACCCGCTGGAGACCGGGTCCTCGACCCCGGTCGACAGGAACGGCACCCACTACGCGCCGTTCCGGCCGGTCGAGGGGCAGGGCGACCCGACCACGAGCGGGACGGACATCACGTACTTCAACGACGGGGACACCAACGCCGTCGCGTTCCTGCCGAACGACGGAGACGGCGGCGGCGACATGTCGTTCGAGCTGAAGTCGGCCGTGGAACAACCCGCCCTGGGCTGCGGCGCCCGCACCACGTCGGCCGGCACGATCCAGCCCTGCTGGCTGGTGGTGGTGCCCCGCGGTACCCACAACGCCAACGGGAGTCCGTACAAGTCGGGCGACGCGGTCTCCTCCTCGCTGAGCCAGTCGAACTGGGATCAGCGCATAGCGTTCCGGCTCGGGTTCGCGCCGGTCACGGACAGCTGCGACCCGAGCAAGCCCGAGCGCGGAATCATGGGCTCCGAACTGGCCACCGACGCCGTCACGTCCTGGCAGAGCGCGCTGTGCCGGACCGGAACCTACCGGTTCAACTACACCCAGTCCGGCGAGCAGCAGGCCCGGGACGCCGTGACCTCGGGTGACACGCTGGCGGGGCTCGCCATGACGGTGGATCCCGTCGAACCGGTCGACGGGGGACCCCAGGTGGTGCACGCGCCCGTCGCGGTCACCGGGCTGACGATCGGCTTCGTCTGGATGTACGACGTCACGGGCGGCACCGTGCCGCTGACGGAGCTCAAGCTCAACCAGAGGCTGCTGGCCAAGGTGCTCACGCAGTCCTATCCCCTCAGCCTGATCAAGCCGGGCGACAAGGTGCCCGACTACCTCGCCGCCAACCCGGATTCCCTCGTCAAGGACCCGGAATTCCTCAAGCTCAATCCGGGTCTCGCGGGCCAGGCGGCCGCCAACACCCCCTTGGGTCTGGCCGTCGCCGTGGACAACACCGACTCCGCCAACCTGGTGTGGAAATACATTCTGGCGGACACCGATGCGAAGGAATTCATCGCGGGGAAGGCCGATCCCTGGGGAATGAAGGTGAACCCCGCGTACGAGAACGGGGTGCTCTCGGATTCCCTGGATTTCTTCCCCAAGACGGACCTCGCGCCCACCACCACCCAGTGCGGGGGAGGCTACCCCGATTTCACGTACACCGGCCTCGACGTGGTCCCGTACATGAACGACATGCACGACGCGGCGCTGAAAATACGCCGTGGCTCCATCGGCACCGCGTACAACTGCGACTTCACCACGCTCCCCACGAAGCCGGCGGCGATCGATCGCCCGATCCCCACGCAACAGCGCCAGTTCGGCCTGGTCGACAACGCGTCCGCGGTGCGTTACCTGCTGGGCGCCGCCGCCCTGCCGAACGCCGACGGACAGTACGTCAAGCCCACCAACGACTCCCTGCTCAAGGCGGTCGCCGAGATGCCCGACTCCGACGTGGCCGGAGTCAAGGCGCCCGCCCCCGGCAGCATGAGGGACGGCGCCTATCCGCTGACCGCCGTGGTCTACGCGGCGGCCTCCCTAGACCAGGCCAAGGACGCCCGCCTCGACTACGCCAGGGTGATGCGCTACGCGGCCGGCGACGGCCAGACCCAGGGCACCGTGAAGGGCCAACTGCCCTACGGATACGCCCCGTTGCCCGCGGCGATGCGCACGCGGGCGCAGCAGGCGGCGGCCCGGCTGGAGAAGGGCGTGCCGGACGCCGACGAGTCCGCCGGCGGCACGTCCGGGGGGAGCGGTGACCTGAGCGGCACCGGCAGCGGCGGCTCGGTGTCCGGCGGCGTGGACGGCGGCACCGGCGGCGCCACCGGTACCGGCGCCACCGGCACGTCGGGCGCCACCGCCGACGCCTCGGACACCGCCAGGCCCTCCACCGCCCCGACGGAGACCGACCCGGCCAAGCAGAACGTGGCCCAGTCCGGCGGCTACACCCCCTCGGACGTGCTCGGGATCGTCCGCTGGGTGCTGCTCGGCGTCCTCGTCGCCGGCGGAGCGGCAGCCCTCGCGGGCCCGGTCATGGTGCGCCTCTCCATGCGCCGCCGGGCGGCCGGCGGCTGAGTTTCCCGGGTGTCCGGATTCCCGGGACGCATTCACGTCCCGGGAAATCCGCACACCGTCAAGTGAATTCCCTTGGAGTCGATTAGGAAATGGAGTCGTAACCTGATGACCGGCTGGAATTAGTGGTCCCGGGGCGCGATTCTACGGAATTGTTCTGCGTGGCCGGCCGACGGGTCGGCGGCGAAAGAGATCCGGATTCTGCCTGTACGTCTTCCGCTTGTACGTCCTTTGCTCGATCCGTTTCCACGGAGGAGAACTCAAGTGAACGTCAAGACCCGCCTGCGTATCGGTGCCGGTGTCGGTGCGGTTGCCCTGGGCCTCGGAGCCCTGGCCGCCCCCGCCTACGCCGACCCCGGCTCGGCCACCGACTACCGTCAGCTCGCCGGTGTCGGCTCCGACACCACCCAGGACGTCGTGAACGCCCTGGGCGACGCGATCACGAACAGCAGCGGCAAGGTCATCGCCTCGTGGAACGCCACCGGCACGACCCCGATCACGACCAAGGCGACCGGCAGCTGCACGATCCCGCGCCCCGACGGCTCCGGCGCCGGAATCACGGCCCTGAACACCGCCCTGGACGGCTCCACCGGCTGTGTGGACTTCGCCCGTTCCTCGCGCGGCCCGAACAACACCACCACCACGGACCTGACGTTCATCCCGTACGCCAAGGACGCGGTGTCCTGGGTCAAGCAGGACGGCAGCGCGCTGCCCGACAACCTGACGACCGCCCAGCTCAAGGCGATCTACGAGTGCACCCTGACCACGCTCAACGGTGTCACGCTGACCCCGATCCTGCCGCAGTCGGCCTCCGGCACCCGCGCCTTCTTCCTCAGCTCCATCGGTGTGACGGCCCCCGGCTCCTGCGTCACCTCGGACTCCACGATCCAGGAGAACGACGGCTCGGCCGTCGACAGCGCCGGTGACATCTTCCCGTACTCGGTGGCCCAGTACACCGCCCAGGAGACCCTCGTCGTCGACGACCGCCGCGGCTCCGCCGTGCTGGGCTCCGTCAACGGCGCGGCCGCGCGCAACGACGACCTCACGCTGAACCTGGGCTTCCCCTACCTGCGGAACGTCTACAACGTCGTCCCGACCGCCAAGCTGTCGGACTCCCTGATCGCGGCCACCTTCGTGGGCACCGGCTCCGCGGTCTGCCAGAACACCTCCACCATCACCGACTACGGCTTCGGCGGCCTCGGCAGCGACTGCGGCAGCACGACCCTCAAGGGCGAGAGCTGATCACCGTCCAGTAGCCGCGCAACGGCCGGGCACCCCCGTGGGTGCCCGGCCCTGTCGGCGTATTCATCCACGACCCGAACCCCGTGGGGGGACCACCACATGACTCACCGTCTCGCACAACTCAGATCACCCGTGGCGCTGTTGAGCTGCTGCGCGTTGCTGTTCGCCGCCCTGGCCGGGGTCCTCGCCTTCTCGGGTCGGGCACAAGCGGCCACGACACTGGGCAAGTTCACGGTCGCACCGGCCACCGGCAGCATCTCGGACAACCCCATGACCACCTCGGTCACGTCGAGCGCGGGGTGCCCGAACACCACCCAGGTCACGGCCGTCCTCAAGGTGTACAAGCCGACCGACTCCGCCGTGCAGACCAACCTCGCCCAGAGCGTCACCAAGCCCCCGCTCGGCACGGCCCCGTTCACCGTGGACATGAAGGCGCTCGCCGGGACCACCGCGAAGAGCCTGGAGCAGGCGCTGCGCCAGTGGATCCCCGACGGATCCCTCGACGGCACCTACACCCTGGGCCTGGGCTGCGGCGGCGGCACCACCGCCGACGGCTTCCTCGCCAAGGTCCGTGTCACGGGCACCAGTTGGGCCCTGCTCGAACAGCAGCCCACGTCCCTCGCCCTGACCGCGGCCTCCGGCGTCCCTGTCGGCGGCGACCTCAAGCTCACCGCCACGGTGGCCCCCGCCGCGGCCGGCTCCGTCGAGTTCAAGAACGGCGACACGTCACTCGGCACGTCGGCGGTCGCGGACGGCAAGGCCGAACTCACCGTCAAGGCACCGGCGATCGGCGGCCTCACGACGTACAGCGCCGTGTTCACCCCCACCGACCTCGACGCCTACGCCGGCTCCGAGGCCACCGTCACCCCGACCATCGACTACGCCATCTCCGCCAAGGACGCCGACGGAAAGGCCCTCGCCGCCGATCCCACGCTGTCCATCGGCCAGAAGGTGAAGGTCACCGTCCAGGGCTTCACACCCGGGGCCATCGTGGGCGTGACCCTCACCGGTTCCAACGCGACCTACCCCGACGTGACCGCGAGCGCCGACGGCGCCGTCACGGACTACGCGTTCACCGTGCCCGACGCCCTGCCCAACGGCGACCACGGCCTCCACTTCACCGAGAAGTCGGGCGTGTTCGGGTCCTTCGACTTCGTCAGCACCGACGCGGCCACCTCCAGCCCCAGCCCCAGCGACAACCCCGACCTCACCGTGACCGACGAGGACGGCACCGACCTCGGCACCGACCCGGCGCTCGAACCCGGCCAGAAGGTGAAGATCACCGCCCGCGGCTACACCGCGAGCGCCGCGGTCAAGGTCACCCTCGCCGACAGCGACGCGACCTTCGCGGACGCCAAGGCCAACTCCGCCGGGACCGTGGACAGTTACGCGTTCACCGTGCCGAGCGACATCGCCGACGGCGACCACACGCTGACGCTCGCCGAGGACAAGACCGACGGGCACAGCGTGGCCTTCGCGTTCACGACCGGCAGTGACGACTCCAGCGAGTCGCCCTCGCCCAGCGCGTCCGACTCGGCCTCCGGCGGCACGGACACCGGCGGCTCCACGAGCGGCGGTTCGGACACGGGCGGCACCACCGGCGGCGACAGCGGCACCGGCACGGGGACCGGCTCCATGGCGGCCACCGGCACCGAAGTCGGCGCGATCGGCCTGGCCTCGCTCGCGTTCCTCGCCGCGGGTTCGGCGCTCGTCCTGCACATGCGCCGCAAGGGTCTGCTGACCTTCGGCGGCGGCGACACCCCGCAACACCGCTGACCGCCCGGGCGGTCCGGGGGCGCACGCCGACGCACCCCCGGACCCGCCCACCGGCCGTACGAGAGACGCAGCACCAGAGACGCAGCACGACAGGCGCCGTACGAGAGACGCCGTACGAAGGAAACCGTCCCGCTCGCTTCGAGGAGCGCACCCCGTGACCACGCTCGCCCCGCCCACGGCCGACGCGTCGGTGCCGGCCGACGGCCCGCCCGACCCGCCACCACCCCCGCCGACCACACAGCCGCGGCAGGAGACCCCGCGGCCCCCGGCCCGCCCCGGGCTCGCACTCGCCGGGGCGGCCCTGTGCGTCCTGGCCGCCGTGCTCCTCGGCTTCGCCGCGAACCTCACGGTCGTCGGCCACCTCCAGCACGCCAGGAACCAGCAGACCGCGTATGACGAATTGCGCAAGGAACTCGCCCTGGGCACCGCCCCCGTGGGCCAACGCGACTACGAGGGAAGGATGTTGAAGCCGGGCGAGCCCGTCGCCCTGCTGCGCATCCCCGCCCTCGGCATCAAGGAGGTCGTCGCCGAGGGCACGACCTCCGAGGTGCTGATGTCGGGCCCGGGCCACCGCCGGGACACCCCGCTGCCCGGCCAGGCCGGCACCGCCGTGATCATGGGCCGCCAGTGGGGCTACGGCAGCCCCTTCCTGGAGCTGCACAACCTGCCCGTCGGCGCCGGCATCGAGCTGACCACCGGCCAGGCCAAGGCCGTCTACCAGGTCACCGGCATCCGCCGCGCGGGCGACCCGCTGCCCGCCCCCATCGGCCAGGGACAGGGCCGGCTCACCCTGATCACCGCCACCGGAGGCCCGTACACACCGAGCGGTGTGCTGCGGGTGGACGCCCAGCTGATCACCCCCGTGCAGGCCAACCCGCCGCGCGACCTGCGGGCCGGCTGGATCTCCGCGTCCGAGGAGGCGCTGGGCGGCGACGACAGCGCCTGGCTCCGCGTCTTCCTGTGGTCCCAGGGCCTGTTGCTCGCCGCCCTGCTCGCGGTGGTCGCCCACCGGGTCTGGGGCCGCTGGCAGACCTGGATCTGCGCCGGCCCCCTGCTGCTCGCCCTGGGCCTCTCCGACTCCGGGGCCATCGTCTCCCTGCTGCCCAACCTGCTCTGAACCACCCGACCCCGTACGGGAGTTGACCTCACCACCATGTCCACCGACATCACCGGGAACGCCCCCTCGGCCGCGCGCCCCGACCTCACCGACACACTCCTCCAGCCACCGCTCGCCATCACCGGTCAGGGCCCCGCGAGCCTGCGCGCCGACTCCGTCTCCGCCTGGTTCGCCGACCACAAGGTCCTCGACCGGGTCTCGCTCACCATGCCCGCCCGCGAGGTCACCGCACTCATCGGCCCCTCCGGCTGCGGCAAGTCGACCTTCCTGCGCATCCTCAACCGCATGCACGAACTGATCGGCTCCGCCTCCCTGGCCGGCCGCGTCCTCCTCGACGACGAGGACATCTACGACCGCGGCCGCCGCATCACCCACGCCCGCCGCCAGATCGGCATGGTCTTCCAGAAGCCGAACCCCTTCCCCGCCATGTCGATCTACGACAACGTCCTCGCCGGCCTCAAGCTCAACGCCATCAAGGCCACCCGCGACGGCAAGGACGGCCTGGTCGAGGAGTGCCTGATCAAGGCGGGCCTGTGGAAGGAGGTCAAGGACCGCCTCCGCCAGCCCGGCGGCGCCCTCTCCGGCGGGCAGCAGCAACGCCTGTGCATCGCACGGTCGTTGGCGGTACGACCCCGGGTCCTCCTGATGGACGAACCCTGCTCGGCACTCGACCCGACCTCCACCCGGCGCATCGAGGAGACCATCGCCGAGCTCAAGTCCGAGGTGACCATCGTCATCGTCACCCACAACATGCAGCAGGCCGCTCGCGTCTCGGACAGCTGCGCCTTCTTCCTCGCTTCGCAGAACACCCCGGGCGTGATCGTCGAGCACGGCGACACCCAGGCGATGTTCAACTCGCCTCAGGACGAACGGACTTCGGACTACGTGAACGGACGGTTCGGATGACGGCACGGCCGGGTGCGGTGGTCCGGGTGGCCGGCGGTGTCGCCGTGACGCTCCTGCTCGTCGCCGGCTGCGGGGGCGGGGCAGGGGCCACCGACAGGGCGGCCGGCCCGACGGCCGCCCCGGCCGCCCCGGCCGCTTCAGTACTACCCTCGCCGTCCGCGCCGCCACGGTCCGTCGCCCCGACGACCCCCTCGGCCACTCCGCGCCCCCGCACACCGGCATCGGTCCCGGCCGTCCCGTCCCCGTCCGCCTCCGACGCCCGGGTACCCGGCCCGGACCTCTCCCGGAAGGTTCCGTCCGCCGCTCCCCGCCGCACGCCCACGCGGTCCGCCGCGTCCGGCACCGACACGGCGACGACCGGGCGTCCCACGTCCACGACGATCCGGATCGGCAGCTGGTCCTCGACCGTGGTCCGGGGCGACCAGGCGGAGGTCGACGCCTGCCGGCACGCCGTGCAGTGGACGGGCCCCGCGATCGGCACCGAGGACGGCTACGAGCTGCGAACCGTGGTGATCGTGGGCCACGACTACTGCGGCTTCGACCGGTTCGCCACGCTGCCCGTCGGCACCAGGGTCAACATCAGTACCCCGCGCGGGACTTGGACCTACCGGGTCTACGCCCACTACGTCACCCCGGGCCGGGGCGTCCCGGCGGCAGGCCTCTACTGGGGCGACCTCACCCTCCAGTCCTGCGTGGGACCGGACACGGGGTTCAGTTACCTGATGCGTGACTGAACCCCGTGCGCGGCTCGTGCGCGGACGCGGCCCGCCCGGTTAGGGGGCAGGCGGGGCGCAGACCGGCGGATGTCTCCAAGGGGGGGTGAGGAGCACATCCGTTTAGCTGTTCCAGCATGGAACGGATGCGGCGGGAGAGGGCGGCCGGGGAGCATGCGACAGCCCAACTCCCGGTGAATCAGCGGGAGCTGGGCTGAAGTGACGGTGGCTCGGATGCCGCTCAGATACCGGCCGAGGCCGACAGGTCCCGCTTGATCGTCGCGAGGGTCTCGGCGGCCCGCGCCCGGGCCGCCGGGAGGTCGGCGTGCGCGGCGACGGGCACCACGACCTCCAGGTAGCACTTCAGTTTGGGCTCGGTACCGCTCGGACGGACGATGACGCGGGCTCCGTCGAGCGTGTAGCGCAGCCCGTCCGTGGGCGGCAGCTTGTCCGTCCCCTCGGTCAGATCCTCGGCCTTGGTGACGGCCAACCCGGCGAGCGCGGTCGGGGGTTGCTCGCGCAGCCGCCGCATGGCATCCGCGATGACGGTCAAGTCCTCGACGCGCACGGAGAGTTGATAGGTGGCGTGCAGACCGTGCTCCACGGCGAGATCGTCGAGGAGGTCGAGCAGATCGCGCCCCTCGGCCTTCAACTCGGACGCCAGCTCGGTGATGAGCAGGGCGGCCGTGATGCCGTCCTTGTCGCGGACGCCGTCCGGGTCCACGCAGTAACCGAGGGCTTCCTCATAGCCGTAGCGGAGGCCCTCCACCCGGGCGATCCACTTGAAGCCGGTGAGGGTCTCCTCGTAGGGCAGACCCGCCTTCTCGGCGATACGGCCGAGGAGGGACGAGGAGACGATCGACTCGGCGAAGGTGCCCTGGGCGCCGCGACGGACGAGGTGGGCGGCGAGGAGCGAACCGACCTCGTCGCCGCGGAGCATCCGCCAGTCCCCGTCCGCTTTCACGGCCACGGCGCAACGGTCGGCGTCGGGGTCGTTGGCGATGATCAGGTCGGGGTCCGTGGCGCGGGCCTGCGCGAAGGCGAGGTCCATCGCGCCGGGCTCCTCCGGGTTGGGGAACGCGACGGTCGGGAAGTCCGGGTCGGGCTCGGCCTGTTCGGCGACGAGCACGGGCTCGGGGAAACCGGCCCGCGCGAACGCGGCCAGCAGCACGTCCTTGCCCACGCCGTGCATCGCCGTGTAGACGGTGCGGGCGGTACGGGGGGAGCCGGGGGCGAGGACGGCGTCCGTGCGGGCGAGATAGGCGTCGAGGACGGAGTCGTCGAGTGTTTCCCACCCTTCCGTCGGCCGGGGCACGTCGTGCAGGGAGCCGATCGCCTCGATCTCGGCGGCGATCTCCGCGTCGGCCGGGGGCACGATCTGGGAGCCGTCGCCGAGGTAGACCTTGTAGCCGTTGTCCCGGGGCGGGTTGTGGCTGGCGGTGACCTCCACGCCCGCGATCGCGCCCAAGTGCCGTATGGCGAAGGCGAGTACGGGGGTGGGGAGGGGGCGGGGCAGTACGGCCGCCTTGAGTCCCGCGCCGACCATCACGGCGGCGGTGTCGCGGGCGAAGTCGGCCGACTTGTGGCGGGCGTCGTAGCCGATGACGACGGTTCCGGTCCCGTCGGTGTGCCCGTTCGCCTTCAGGTACGCGGCGAGTCCGGCGGCGGCCCGGATGACGACCGCGCGGTTCATCCGCATGGGCCCGGCGCCGAGTTCGCCTCGCAGCCCGGCGGTCCCGAACTGAAGCGTCCCGCGGAAGCGCTCCGCGAGCTCCGTGACGTCCCCGGCGTCGATGAGCTTGGCGAGCTCGTCGCGCGTGTCCGCGTCGGGGTCCTCGGCGAGCCAGGTCCTGGCCCGCGCGATGAGTTCGTCGTCGTGCACGTCGGGGCAACCTCTCGTGGGTGGGTGGTGCGTCAGCTTCTTGGCTTGCTGCGTCGGCTTCCCGGCTCGCCGGGACGGTCTGTTGCGTCTGTTTCTCGGCTCACCGAGATGGTCTGTCGCGTCTGCATCCCGGTCCAGCGGGACGGTCTGTTGCCTCGCCTCTTCGATGCCCGAGACGGGTGGGTGGGTGGCAGACATCCGGGGGTCCAGGGGGCGGAGCCCCCTGGGACGGTGCCTACAGCCGGCCGAGCACCTGGGCCAGCAGTGACCCCATCTGCGTGGCGGAATCCCGGCCCGCCTGGAGTACTTCCTCGTGGTTGAGGGGCTCACCCGTCATACCCGCGGCGAGGTTCGTCACCAGGGAGATACCCAGCACCTCCGCACCCGCCTCGCGCGCGGCGATGGCCTCCAGCACGGTCGACATGCCCACCAGGTCCGCCCCGATCACCCGAGCCATGCGGATCTCCGCCGGAGTCTCGTAGTGCGGCCCGGGGAACTGGGCGTAGACCCCCTCCTCCAGCGCCGGGTCGATCTCCTTGCACAGGGCGCGCAGCCGAGGCGAGTACAGATCCGTGAGGTCGACGAAATTGGCGCCGACGATGGGGGACGTGGCGGTGAGGTTGATGTGGTCGCTGATCAGGACCGGCTGGCCGGGACGCATGCCTTCGCGCAGGCCACCGCAGCCGTTGGTCAGGACGATGGTCTTGCAGCCGGCGGCGACGGCGGTACGCACGCCGTGCGCGACGGCGGCGACCCCGCGGCCCTCGTAGTAGTGGGTACGTCCGAGGAAGACCAGCGCCCGCTTGTCACCGATGCCGTAGGAGCGGATGCGACCGCCGTGGCCCTCGACGGCCGGCGGCGGGAAACCGGGCAGCTCGGTGACGGGGAAGTCGGCCTCGGGTACGCCGAGCGCGTCGACGGCCGGTCCCCAGCCGGAGCCCATCACAAGGGCGACGTCGTGGGTCTCGGCGCCCGTCAGTTCGCGCAGGCGCGTGGCGGCGGCGTCAGCGGCGGCATGGGGGTCGCCCTGGATGTCGTCCGGAAGAAGAGATGCGTTCACGCGGATGAGCGTAGCTGGTCTGGGCCTACGCGCGTAGATGACAGAGCTCACGGGATTGCGATCGTTGTCTTGTCGTTTCCAACGAGACCTGTGACGGGCGTTATGTGTGGGAAGCCCTCAGCGGAATCGCGGGGGAATCCTCAGCAGGGCCGCTTCCGCAGCTCCATCACATAGTCGTGCGGGGCGCCTGCCGACTCGGCGGCGTCGGCGAGTTCGCCGAGGTAACGGGCGGACGGCAGCCCTCCCTCGTACCCGTTCAGCACGTACACCCAAGCGGGTTCCTCGCCCTCCAGGGTGTGCACCCGTACCCGCATCCGGCGGTAGACGTCGAGGCCGACGCCCTCCCACCGGTCCATGGAGTCCTCGTCGGGCGGCGCGATCTCGTACAGCGCGACGAAGACCTGGGAGCGCGGGGCCTCCACGATCGTCGCGAGCGCGCCCTCCCAGCCCATGTGCTCGCCGCCGAAGGTCAGCCGCCACCCGTTCAGCCAGCCCGTGGCGCGCAACGGCGAGTGCGGGGCGCGGCGGGTCATCAGCCGCGCGTCGAGATTGCCGGCGTACGCGGCGTAGAGCGACATGCTTCGAGAGTACGGCAGCGAAACCACCCGCCACTCCCGTAACCGTGGGTACTCCAGCCCACCGACAAGGGGACCCCCGGCCCCCCCCGCCGACACCACTCCCGTCGCCCCCGGGCGGAAGCACCTTGAAGCGTGCGGGACAATGGGGTACGTGACTCGGATCGTGATCATCGGTGGCGGACCCGGCGGCTATGAAGCGGCGCTGGTGGCAGCGCAGCTCGGCGCGGAGGTGACCGTCGTCGACTGCGACGGTCTGGGCGGGGCGTCGGTGCTGACCGACTGCGTCCCGTCGAAGACCCTTATCGCGACGGCCGAGGTGATGACCACCTTCGACTCGTCGTACGAGGAGCTGGGGATCATCGTCGCGGACGACACTCCACCCCTGGAGCAGGCCGCCCGGGTCGTCGGCGTGGACCTCGGCAAGGTCAACCGCCGTGTGAAGCGCCTCGCGCTGGCCCAGTCGCACGACATCACCGCGTCCGTGACCCGGGCCGGCGCCCGTGTCATGCGCGGCCGGGGCCGGCTCGACGGCATGCAGGCGATCGACGGTTCCCGCAAGGTCATCGTCAAGGCCGCCGACGGCACCGAGGAGACCCTCGTCGCCGACGCCGTCCTCATCGCGACCGGCGGCCACCCCCGTGAGCTGGACGACGCCCGCCCGGACGGCGAGCGCATCCTCAACTGGACCCAGGTCTACGACCTCACCGAACTCCCCGAAGAACTGATCGTGGTCGGCTCCGGTGTCACCGGCGCCGAGTTCGCCGGCGCCTACCAGGCCCTCGGCTCCAAGGTCACCCTCGTCTCCTCCCGCGACCGGGTCCTGCCCGGCGAGGACCCGGACGCCGCCGCCGTACTCGAAGACGTCTTCCGGCGCCGCGGCATGAACGTCATGGCCCGCTCCCGCGCCCAGTCCGCCAAGCGCGTCGGCGACAAGGTCGAGGTCACCCTCGCCGACGGCCGTGTCATCACCGGCTCGCACTGCCTCATGGCCGTCGGCGCCATCCCGAACTCCGAGGGCATGGGCCTGGAGGAGGCGGGCGTCAGGCTGCGCGACTCGGGCCACATCTGGACCGACAAGGTCTCCCGTACGACCGCTCCGGGCGTGTACGCCGCCGGTGACGTGACCGGGATCTTCGCGCTCGCCTCGGTGGCCGCGATGCAGGGCCGTATCGCGATGTACCACTTCCTGGGCGACGCGGTGGCCCCGCTGAATCTGAAGACGGTGTCGTCGAACGTCTTCACCGACCCGGAGATCGCCACGGTCGGCTACTCACAGGCCGACGTCGACGGCGGCAAGATCGACGCCCGCGTCGTCAAGCTCCCCCTGCTCCGCAACCCGCGCGCGAAGATGCAGGGGATCCGGGACGGCTTCGTCAAGATCTTCTGCCGCCCGGGCACCGGCATCATCGTCGGCGGTGTGGTCGTGGCGCCGCGCGCCTCGGAACTGATCCATCCGATCTCGATCGCCGTCGACAACAACCTGACGGTCGAACAGATCGCGAACGCCTTCACCGTCTACCCGTCTCTTTCGGGCTCGATCGCCGAGGTGGCCCGGCAGCTCCACACGCGGAAGGCGACGGGCGAAGTCTGAGCCGAAACGGACTCCCCGCTGGTCACGGGGAGTTGTCGACCATTCGGGCGGCATAGGCGGCGAGACTAGGCCCTATACCACTTCCTGTCCTGCTGTACGAACAACTTCCGTTATTCGGCGCAAACACCTGAAAGCAGACGGTCGTTGGGGTTACTGTCAGTTTCGTGTTCGCTGCAGAACGTCGCCAATTGATCCTCGAAATGGTGCGAGCGAATGGGGCCGTATCGCTCCGTGAGCTCGCCCGCGTCGTCCAGACCTCCGAAGTGACCGTACGGCGGGACGTGCGCGCACTGGAGGCAGAAGGACTCCTCGACCGCCGGCACGGCGGTGCGGTATTGCCGGGCGGGTTCACGCGAGAATCCGGCTTTCCGCAGAAATCGCATCTCGCGACCGCCGAGAAGACGGCCATCGCCGATCTCGCCGCCAGCTTCGTCGAAGAGGGCGAGGCCATCGTGGTGGGGGCGGGTACCACCACCCAGGAGCTGGCCCGCCGGCTCGCCCGGGTGCCCGGACTGACCGTGGTCACCAACTCCCTTCTGGTGGCCCAGGCGTTGGCCCATGCCAACCGCGTGGAGGTCGTCATGACCGGCGGCACCCTGCGCGGTTCCAACTACGCGCTGGTGGGCAGCGGGGCCGAACAGTCCCTCCAGGGCCTGCGCGTCTCCCGGGCCTTCCTCTCCGGGAGCGGCCTGACCGCCGAACGCGGCCTCTCCACGTCCAACATGCTGTCGGCGTCCGTCGACCGGGCCCTCGTCCAGGCGGCCGCCGAGGTCGTCGTCCTTGCCGACCACACCAAGCTCGGCACGGACACCATGTTCCAGACCGTGCCCACGGACGTCATCACCCGCCTCGTCACCGACGAGCCCCCGGGCCACGACGACCGCGCGGCCACGGAGTTGCAGGCGCTGGCCGACCAGGGGGTGCAGATCGCCGTGGCCGGCGCATCGGGAAGCCAGGGGGGTGAACAGACCCCGACGCGGGACCAGCGCCGCCGAGACGTACCCCTCCCGGCACCGCGACGGGGTCAAGTACCGGGCGGGGGACCGGGGTTGAGGGCAGCGGGTGTCCTCGGCGGGGAGTCACCTGAGCGGGAGCGTGCGGCTAGGGTGGCGGATCTGCGGAGGCGTTGATCGGTTCGATTTCGGCTTGCAGGCCGGTGGGGGCTGGTCGCGCAGTTCCCCGCGCCCCTTAAAAACGCGGGCTGGCCCATGTCTTTCAGGGGCGGCGCGGGGAACTGCGCGACCAGCCACGACGGCGCCGCACCCGAAAACCGAACCAGCGCTACGGCTTCAGTCCCCGCAACGTCAACGTCAGCAACCTGTCCGCCAGTTCAGGGTCCCCAGGATTTCCCTCAGCCGCCAACGCGATCGCATGGGTCAGCTGGAGAAGGTCCCCGATCTCGACATCCCCACGCACGTCACCGGCCTCCTGCGCCCGGAACAGCAACGCACCCCCCGCCTCCCGGATCGGATCGCTGCACCGGGCCAGCGCGGACGTCCCGTCATGGGCGACCGCCATCAACGCCCGGGAAAGCCCCCGGTACTCACTCGCGTGGGACACCATCTCCCGCAACCAGGTCACCAGAGCCACACACGGTTGCGGCGCGGCCAGCAACTCCCGGGAACGCGCGAGGAGTTCACTCACCGCGTCCTCGAACACCGCGCTCATCAGGGACTGCCGATTGGGGAAGTGCCGGTACAGCGTGCCGATACCGACACCCGCACGCCGCGCCACGTCCTCCAGGGACGCGTCCGTACCGTGCGCGGCGAAGCACACCCGGGCCTCGGCGAGCAGCCGCTCGTAGTTGCGGCGGGCATCGGCACGCAGCCCCGCCGGCGGCTTGGCTGTGTCGGCCATGGTTCCCACCTGCCCTCCTCGGCTCGTTTCCGTCAGCATGCCAGGCGTTCATTACAGAAGTGCCCGGCGGAGACAGGCTGTTCCTGTCCGCCGGGCACCTCTGGACGTGCGGTGGGTCAGTCCTTGATCTCGCAGATCGCGGCGCCGGAGGTGATGGACGCGCCGACTTCCGCGCCGAGTCCCTTGATGGTGCCGGACTTGTGCGCGTTCAGCGGCTGTTCCATCTTCATGGCTTCGAGTACGACGATGAGGTCGCCCTCCTTGACCTCCTGGCCCTCCTCGACCGCGACCTTGACGATCGTGCCCTGCATGGGCGAGGCGAGGGTGTCGCCGGAGGCGACGGGGCCGGACTTCTTGGCCGCGCGGCGCTTGGGCTTGGCGCCGGCGGCGAGACCGGTGCGGGCCAGGGACATGCCGAGCGAGACGGGGAGGGAGACCTCCAGGCGCTTGCCGCCGACCTCGACGACGATCGTCTCGCGGTCGGTGTCCTCGTCCGCCTCGGCGTCCGTGGGGGCCGCGAAGGGCTTGATGTCGTTGACGAACTCGGTCTCGATCCAGCGGGTGTGGACCGTGAACGGGTCCGCGGAGCCGGTGAGTTCGGGAGCGAACGCCGGGTCGGTGACGACCGCGCGGTGGAAGGGGATCGCGGTGGCCATGCCCTCGACGGTGAACTCGTCCAGCGCCCGCGCCGCGCGCTGGAGGGCCTGCTCGCGGGTCGCGCCGGTGACGATCAGCTTGGCCAGCAGCGAGTCCCACGCCGGGCCGATCACCGAGCCGGACTCGACACCGGCGTCCAGGCGGACACCCGGGCCGGACGGGGCCGCGAAGGTGGTGACGGTGCCGGGGGCGGGCAGGAAGCCGCGGCCCGGGTCCTCGCCGTTGATGCGGAACTCGAAGGAATGGCCGCGCAGTTCGGGGTCGCCGTAACCGAGTTCCTCGCCGTCGGCGATGCGGAACATCTCACGCACCAGGTCGATGCCGGCGACCTCCTCGGTGACCGGGTGTTCGACCTGGAGGCGGGTGTTGACCTCCAGGAAGGAGATCGTGCCGTCCTGGCCGACGAGGAACTCGACGGTCCCGGCGCCGACATAGCCGGCCTCCTTGAGGATCGCCTTGGAGGAGGCGTACAGCTCGGCGACCTGCGCCTCGGAGAGGAACGGCGCGGGCGCCTCCTCGACCAGCTTCTGGTGGCGGCGCTGCAGCGAGCAGTCACGGGTGGAGACGACGACCACGTTGCCGTGGGCGTCGGCCAGGCACTGGGTCTCCACGTGGCGGGGTTTGTCGAGGTAGCGCTCGACGAAGCACTCGCCGCGGCCGAAGGCGGCAACCGCCTCGCGCACCGCGGAGTCGTACAGCTCGGGGACCTCTTCGAGGGTGCGGGCCACCTTCAGACCGCGGCCGCCGCCGCCAAAGGCGGCCTTGATCGCGATGGGCAGGCCGTGCTGCTCGGCGAACGCGACGACCTCGTCCGAACCCGACACCGGGTCCGGCGTACCGGCCACCAGCGGGGCGCCGGCGCGCTGGGCGATGTGCCGGGCGGCGACCTTGTCACCGAGGTCCCGGATCGCCTGCGGCGGCGGGCCGATCCAGATCAGGCCCGCGTCGAGGACCGCCTGCGCGAACTCCGCGTTCTCGGACAGGAATCCGTAGCCGGGGTGGATGGCGTCGGCACCGGACTCGCGGGCCGCGGTCAGGACTTTGCCGATGTCCAGGTAGCTGCTTGCGGGTGTGTCACCGCCCAGGGCGAATGCCTCATCCGCGGCGCGGACATGCAGAGCGTCCCGGTCCGGGTCGGCGTATACGGCCACGCTCGCGATCCCGGCGTCCCGGCAGGCCCGGGCTACGCGGACAGCGATTTCGCCACGATTGGCGATGAGCACCTTGCGCACGATTGAGGCTCCCTCCTTGAAACAAGCCGAGTTTAGGGACTGCCGACACGGCGCATCGACCCGTCCCCAGTGGTGAGCTTGCCCACACGGAGCGTGATGCGAGGCTCGCTCGACCCGCGAAATCCCTTGTCGCACCTCGGTACGCAGGACTCCTCGTGGAAACCCTAGCTCTCCGGTGTGGGCAAGGTCTCTGTGAGAGCGTGCCGCGCGCCACGCCGTTTCTTTGTGGAGACCCTACGAATGGCCCAATGATTCTTTGCCCCCAACACAACCCTTGTCCCGCGGTTTACCCGTTAGTAGCGTTCGGGTTGTCTCGAACGTACTTGAGGTAACAAGGCTCTTGATCGAGCGGTAGTCGGAAGTGGGTGGGGCCGGTGGTGCGCAGGCCGGTGGCATGGATCTTGGCGCTCGTCCTCTTCGTGGAGGCGCTCGGAGTGGCCGCGCTGAACTGGTTTCTGGGGATCGTCGTCGACCGTCAGGACATGTCCCTGGCCGGCCTCGACCCGGACGCCATGTCCGTCTCCTCGAAGGTCGGCGGCATAGTCTTCGGCCTCTACTTCGCCCTGTGCGGAGTGGTCGCCCTGCTCGTCGCCCTGCGCGACCGGGCCCCGGCCGGCTTCGGCCGCATCCTGCTGATCAGCGTGGCCGTGGTGCACGGCCTGCTGGGCGCGTTCGCGTGGGGCCTGGTGGGCCCGGGAGCGTTCGTGACCATGGTGGTGGTGCTCGGCCTGGTTGTCCTGCTCCTGATGACGTACGACCGCCTTGAAGGACCGTCCGAGGGCGGTGCCGGGCAGAGCGTGGACAAGGGCGGCGAGAGCGAGGGCCCGGGGCCTATCGCGCCCCCGGCCGCTCCCAGCCCCTCCTGATCATCCCTCTCGGGGCGTCCACAACTCCGTGATGCCGACGCCCAGTTCGGCCAGCAGGCGGCGAACGAGCGGCAGGCTGATGCCGATCACGTTGCCGTGGTCGCCGTCGATGCCCTCGATGAACGGTGCGGAGCGGCCGTCGAGGGTGAACGCCCCGGCGACGTAAAGGGGTTCGCCCGAGGCGACGTACGCGGCGATCTCGGCGTCGGTCGGTTCGCCGAAGCGGACGACGGTGGACGCGGTCGCCGAGACGTACCGGCCGCTCGTCGTGTCGTAGACGCAGTGGCCGGTCTGGAGTGTCCCGGCCCGCCCGCGCATCGACTTCCAGCGGGCGGTGGCCTCCTCGGCGTCGGCGGGCTTGCCGAGGGCCTCGCCGTCCAGGTCGAGCACCGAGTCGCAGCCGATCACCAGGGCGCCCTTGACCTCGGGCTTCGCGGCGACGACGGAGGCCTTGGCCTCGGCGAGCGCGAGGGCGAGTTCGGCCGGGGTGGGGGCGCTGACGGCGTCCTCGTCGACCCCGCTGACGATCACCTCGGGGTCGAGTCCGGCCTGGCGCAGCAGGCCCAGCCGGGCGGGGGACTGGGAGGCGAGCACGAGTCGGCGGCGCGGCTGATCTGTCATGCATTCAGGGTATCGGCGCGAATTCGCCGCGCTCGCCTCAGCCGGAGAACCCGAGCACGATCATCGCCAGCACCATCGCCAGCGCCATGAGGATTCCGAGCCGCCGCAACATGACCTCCGTCTCCCGGAGGTCCTTGGGAGGCTTGTCATCGGGGTCGGACCACAACATGCTTCCGAGCTTGCGGCGGTTTGGGCCGGGGCGCCTGAGTACGGGTACTCAACTTCCCCGGCTTCCTTTCGATGCCTCCAAAAGGGTCCGCGGTTCCGTTAGGGTAATGGGACTGTGGTTCCTTTTGGAGAGGTGTGTCATGTTCACTGCTGCCTGGACCGCGTCACCCCAGCTCCCTAGCGAGGGCTTCACTCCGAACTGGTCCCGTGAGGGGTTCTGGCGCCAGTCCGTGCGGCAGGTCGTGCGGTTGACGGCGGGCGGGGAGAGGGTGCGGGTGCGGTTCTCCAACGCGTACGGGAACTCGCCCGTGCGGATCGCCGCGGGCTCTGTGGCCGCCGGTGGGGTTGTGGTGCGGCTGGCCTTCGAGGGCTCGGCGGAGGGGGAGATGCCCGCGCGCGGGGAGTTGGTGAGCGACGCGGTCCAACTCGCCGTAGCAGCAGGGGAGTCGGTGGCTGTCACGCTGTACTTCGACTCCGCTACCGGACCGGCTACCTTCCATGCGCAGGCGTTCGCGACCAGTTATCGGGGTGCGGGGTGCCTGCTGGGTGAGGACGGGTTCACCGAGTCGAGTGAGTCCTGGTATTTCCTGTCCGCCGTCGAGACCGACTCCGGGCGGGGGGACGGGATTGTTCTTTTCGGTGACTCCATCACGGATGGGTTCGGGTCCACGCCGGGGGCCGACCGGCGGTGGTCGGACGCGGCGGCCTCGCGGACGGGGCGGGCCGTGTTGAACGCGGGGATCGGGGGGAATCTGCTGCTCAACGACTCCGCGTGGTACGGGGAGCGGGGGGTGCGCCGGTTTGAGCGCGATGTGCTTCAACTGGCCGGGGTGGACACGGTCGTTGTGTTGCTGGGGCTCAATGACATCGGGTTCAGCGAGACGGATGCGCAGCCTACGTACAAGCCGGCGCCGGTGGTTTCGGCTGGTGAAGTCATCGGTGGGTACCGGGAGTTGATACGGCAGAGTCGTGAACTCCGTGTGATGGGGGCGACCTTGTTGCCGTTTGGGGGGTCTGATCACTGGGGGGAGCGGGCGGCGAAGGTCAGTCATGAGGTCAACGAGTGGGTTCGTTGCTCGGGGGAGTTCGATGGGGTCGTAGATCTGAATCGGGTGATGGCCGACCCGGGGGACTCGGATCGGCTGCACCCTGCTTATGACTTCGGGGATCATCTGCACCCCAATGACGAGGGGTACGAGGTGATGGCTGAGGCTTTGTTGCGTTGTTTGTAAGCCGCGGGCCGGTGGGGGCTTGTCGCGCAGTTCCTCGCGCCCCTGGGGGACTTCCCTTAGCCGGGCCAATAAGTGCGGGTCCATGCGCTTGGGCCCGGGTGGGGGAGCCTTGCGCTCGCGATGCGTGATGGGTCGGACCAGGCGTCCCGCTGTCTTGGGGTGCCCGGTGTTGGGGTGGCCGCCGCCGCTGCTCGGGCTCTTACTACCGCCAGGGCGGCGGCCAGTTCCTCCGGGGTCGGGTTGCCCCGTACGACTTTGATGTTCATGGGGGGCGCTCCTTTACAGGGGGATGTTGCCGTGCTTCTTCGGGGGCAACGACTCGCGCTTGGTGCGGAGTTGGCGTAGGCCCCGGACGACGTGGCGGCGGGTGTCGGAGGGGAGGATGACCGCGTCGATGTAGCCGCGTTCGGCCGCGATGTAGGGGTTGAGGAGGGCGTCCTCGTACTCCTGGATCAGGCGGGCCCTCGTCGCCTCGACGTCGCCTGCCGCCTCCGCCTCGGCGATCGTGCGGCGGTGCAGGATGTTGACCGCGCCCTGGGCGCCCATGACGGCGATCTGGGCGGTCGGCCAGGCGAGGTTGAGGTCGGCGCCGAGGTGCTTGGAGCCCATGACGTCGTAGGCGCCGCCGAAGGCCTTGCGGGTGATCACCGTGATCAACGGGACTGTTGCCTCCGCGTAGGCGTAGATCAGCTTCGCGCCCCTGCGGATGATGCCGTAGTGCTCCTGGTCGACCCCGGGGAGGAAGCCGGGGACGTCCACGAAGGTGATGACCGGGACGTTGAACGCGTCGCAGGTGCGGACGAAGCGGGCCGCCTTCTCGGAGGCGTCGATGTCCAGGCAGCCCGCGAACTGCATCGGCTGGTTCGCCACGATGCCTACCGGGCGGCCCTCGACCCGGCCGAAGCCGGTGAGGATGTTCGGGGCGAAGAGTGGTTGTGTCTCGAAGAACTCGGCGTCGTCCAGGACGTGTTCGATCACCGTGTGCATGTCGTACGGCTGGTTCGCGCTGTCCGGGACCAGGGTGTCCAGCTCGCGGTCCTCGTCCGTGACGGTGAGGTCCGCCTCCTCGGGGAACGCCGGGGGCTCACTGAGGTTGTTGGACGGCAAGTACGACAGCAACTGCTTGACGTACTCGATCGCGTCCTTCTCGTCGCCCGCCATGTGGTGGGCCACGCCCGAGACCGAGTTGTGGGTGCGCGCGCCGCCCAGCTCCTCGAAGCCCACGTCCTCGCCCGTGACCGTCTTGATGACGTCCGGGCCGGTGATGAACATGTGCGAGGTCTGGTCGACCATCACCGTGAAGTCGGTGATCGCGGGGGAGTACACCGCTCCGCCCGCGCACGGGCCTACGACGAGGGAGATCTGGGGGATCACGCCGCTCGCGTGCGTGTTGCGGCGGAAGATCTCGCCGTACGCGCCGAGGGAGGCCACGCCCTCCTGGATGCGGGCGCCGCCGGAGTCGTTGATGCCGATGACCGGGCAGCCCGTCTTGAGGGCGAAGTCCATCACCTTGACGATCTTCTGGCCGTAGACCTCGCCCAGGGCGCCGCCGAAGACCGTGAAGTCCTGGGAGAAGACGGCGATGGGGCGGCCGTCGACCGTGCCGTAGCCGGAGACGACTCCGTCGCCGTAGGGGCGGTTCTTCTCCAGGCCGAAGTCCGTGGAGCGGTGCCGGGTGAACTCGTCGAACTCGACGAAGGACCCCTCGTCGAGGAGCAGGTCGATGCGCTCACGGGCCGTCAACTTGCCCTTGGCGTGCTGCTTTTCGACCGCACGTTCCGAGCCGGCGTGCGTCGCTTCCTGGATACGGCGCTGAAGATCCGCGATCTTCCCGGCAGTGGTGTGGATGTCGGTCTCTTGAGGCGCTTCCGGCTCGGACATCGGGATTGCGGCTCCCTGCCTGCTCAAAAGGGGGACGGGTTACTCATCCGTAGAGTAGTGGCGGGCCTACCGATCGGCAGTGCGGCGTACAACACACCTTGGGTGGCTTGCACGACACACACCTAGGGTGGATTGCATGACGCCGCGAGATGCCTCAGACGACAGCAGCCGTTGGTCCGATCTGGAACGGCCGCCCCTCAACGCCGGCGCGCTGCGCCGCGGACTCGTGCGGGCGGGCGGGCTGTGGACCGGCGTGGAGGTCGTGCAGCAGACCGGTTCCACCAACTCCGACCTCGTCGCCCTGGCCGCCGCCGGCAAGGCCGCCGAGGGCACCGTCCTGGTCGCTGAGGAGCAGACCTCCGGGCGCGGGCGGCTCGACCGGCAGTGGACGGCACCGGCCCGCTCGGGTCTGTTCTTCTCCGTGCTGCTGGAGCCCAGCGACGTTCCCGTGGCCCGCTGGGGCTGGCTCCCGCTGCTCACCGGGGTCGCCGTCGCGACGGGCCTGTCCCGGGCGGCCGGGGTGGACACGGCACTCAAGTGGCCCAACGACCTCCTGGTGACTGTCGGCGGCGAGGAACGCAAGGCCGGCGGCATCCTCGCCGAGCGCGCGGGCGACGACGCGGTGATCGTCGGCGTCGGCATCAACGTCACCCTGCGCGAGGACGAGCTGCCCGTTCCGCAGGCGGCCTCCCTGGCTCTGGCGGGGGCGGTCACGACCGACCGCGATCCCCTCCTGCGGGCCGTGCTGCGGTCCCTGGAGCACTGGTACGACAAGTGGCGCGCGGCGGGCGGCGACCCGCTGGAGAGCGGCCTCCAGGAGACCTACGCGGCCGGCTGCTCGACGCTCGGGAGGGTCGTCCGGGCCGAACTGCCCGGGGACCGGTCCATCACCGGCGAGGCCGTCGCGATCGACGGCGACGGGCGGCTCGTGCTGGCCACGGAGGACGGCGTGCAGGAGCCCGTGGGGGCGGGCGACATCGTCCACCTGCGCCCCGCGTGACCCCGGCCGCTCTTGTGGCGGCTCTTCCCGTCTGACTCAAGGAGTGAGCTGGCCCACACCTGCCGTAGCATTGGGCCCGGTCGATACCTGACCGTGGCAGATCGGAAGGGCAGCAGGCGTGACCGTCGACGACACGGGCTCCGGCGCGGACGCGGACGGCCGGGTGGCCCCCGATGCCGCCGAACCCGGCGAGGATCCGCTCGCGCTGCGTCTCGAAGGACTCATCCTCGGCGCGGAGCGCCGTTACACCCCCTTCCAGGCGGCCCGCACCGCCGGCGTCTCCATGGAGCTGGCCACGCGCTTCTGGCGGGCCATGGGCTTCGCCGACGTCGGCCAGGCCAAGGCGTTCACGGAGGCGGACGTCCTCGCGCTGCGGCGCCTCGCCGGTCTCGTCGAGGCGGGGCTGCTGAGCGAGGCGATGGCGGTGCAGGTGGCCCGCTCCACCGGGCAGACCACCGCGCGGCTGGCGGGCTGGCAGATGGACTCGTTCCTGGAGGGCCTGACCGAGCCGCCGGAGCCGGGCATGTCCCGCACCGAGGTGACGTACCCGATCATCGAGCTGCTGCTGCCCGAGCTGGAGGAATTCCTCGTCTACGTCTGGCGGCGCCAGCTCGCCGCGTCGGCCGGCCGGGTCGTCCAGGCCGGCGACGACGAGGAGATGGTCGACCGGCGTCTGGCCGTCGGCTTCGCCGATCTGGTCGGGTTCACGCGGCTGACCCGCCGCATGGAGGAGGAGGAACTCGGCGAACTCGTCGAGGCCTTCGAGACCACCGCCGCCGACCTCGTGGCAGCACGCGGCGGCCGCCTCATCAAGACCCTGGGCGACGAGGTCCTCTTCTCCGCCGACGACGCCGCGGTCGCCGCCGAGATCGCCCTGCGCCTCATCGAGACCATGGCCAACGACGAGACGATGCCCGAACTCCGCGTCGGCATCGCCTTCGGCACGGTGACGACCCGCATGGGCGACGTCTTCGGCACGACGGTCAACCTCGCCTCCCGCCTGACGTCGATAGCTCCTCGCGACGCCGTCCTCGTCGACAGCGCTTTCGCCGAGGAACTCATCCGCAGCGGCGAGGCCCCCGCCTCCGAGGCTGAGGCGGCGGAAGCCGCGGCCACCGCCGAGAAGGAGGGCGAGGAGCCCCCGACCTACCGCTTCGCCCTCCAGCCGATGTGGCAACGCCCCGTGCGCGGCCTGGGAGTTGTCGAACCCTGGCTCCTCACCCGCCGGGACTCGTCACCGGCGTAGCACCTCAGTCGCGATGGACCAATTGGTCTACGCAGAGCCCGATGATCGGCACGCACAGACTCGGCCGACTCGGCGCGGGGGCAGGGGAGTTGGGGGCACGGCTGGGTGTGGGCGTGGGCGTCGACGTGGGAGTCGAGGCCGGCCGGGGAGCCGGTGCCTGAGGCGGTGGCGTGGTGGCCGTCGTCGTCTCCGGGACGGTCGTCGGGTTCGCGTCCGCGGGTGTCGTCGGCGTCGCGGTCGCGTACGGAGTCGGTACGACCCCGGAGGTCGTCGTCGGGGTGGGAGTGATGCCGCCCATCACCGAGGTCGCGGAGGGGATCGCGGTCGGGTCGGCGCTGATGGTCGCGGCGGCGTTGGCGGGCCGGTCGGTGCCGTCGTCGGCGCCGGTGCCAGGGTCGGGCCGGGGTTCCGCCTCCGCCGTGCCCAGCCCGCCGACTCCCGACTCGGGCGCCAGGCGTACGAGGCTCAGCACCCCGGCGGCCACGGCGAGCCCTCCCACGGCGAGCAGGACCTTGCGGGGCCGGGGGCGGCGGTGCCGGCCCCTGGGGAGGGGCGGCGGCGCTATGTCCGCAGCGCCCTCGGCCGGCTCCGCCTTCGTGGTCGTCGTCACGATCCCTCCCCTGTGGTGTGGCGGACGCACGTTATGCGCTTCTACGGGCGGTGCGGCGGGAGTTGGGCGGGATGTCACCCGAACGGGGAAGGCGCGTGCGATGATCGGGGCGAGGTCTGTTAACCCACGTTAACCAGGAGGCGGTCATGGGCGAGGAGCGGTTCGGGGAGTTCGTGCTGGTGCGGCGGCACGGGTACGTCGCGGAACTGGTCCTGGACCGGCCCAAGGCCATGAACGCGGTCTCCACGGCGATGGCGGGCTCGATCGCCGAGGCCTGCGCGGCGCTGGCGGCGGACCGGGACGTACGCGTGACCGTGGTGACCTCGTCGCACGAGCGGGCGTTCTGCGTCGGCGCGGACCTCAAGGAGCGCAACTCCCTCACGGACGCGGAACTCGTACGGCAGCGCCCGCTCGCACGCCGCGCGTACACCGGTGTCCTGGAGCTCCCCATGCCGACGATCGCCGCCGTGCACGGTTTCGCTCTCGGCGGCGGCTTCGAACTCGCCCTGTCCTGCGACCTGATCGTGGCGGACGGTACGGCTGTGGTGGGGTTGCCGGAGGTGTCGGTGGGCGTGATTCCGGGCGGCGGCGGTACACAGTTGCTGCCCCGCCGGGTGGGTGCGGCCCGAGCGGCCGAACTGATCTTCACCGCACGGCGGTTGGAGGCACCCGAGGCGTCGGAACTGGGCCTGGTGGACGTCCTGGTGGAGCCGGGCCAGGACCGCGAGGAGGCCCTGGCGCTGGGCACGCGCATCGCCGCGAACTCGCCCGTCGGGCTCCGGGCGGCCAAGCGGGCGCTGCGGTTGGGGCACGGGTTGGATCTGCGGGCCGGTCTTGAGGTCGAGGACGCGGCGTGGCGGTCGGTGGCGTTCTCGGGGGACCGGGTGGAGGGCGTGGCGGCGTTCAACGAGAAGCGGGCGCCGGTGTGGCCTGGGGAGTAGCGGGGGAGGAAGGGGGGCTTGGGTGCGTTGCCGGGTGCGGGTGCGTTGTGGCTGGTCGCGCAGTTCCCCGCGCCCCTAGGGGGTTGGGGCTGGCCGCGCTGGTGGGCGGCCCCCGCTGTCGTTCATCCGCTCAGGACACCGACCCCTAGGGGCGCGGGGCTGTGACACGTGCGGCTCCGCCGCGTGGGCGCGTCTGATGCAGGCCCACCCGCCGACGCCGCCGGCGCTGACCCCCCAGGGGCGCGGGGAACTGCGCGACCAGCCCCCACCGGACGCGCACTCGACAGACCATCCCAAGCCCCCTTCCTCCCCACACCCGGCAGGCAGCCCAACGTTCACGACACCTGTTCGCCGCATCAATGTCCCGCTATGCACCAAACCTCCCTAGCCTGGAGTGATGGGTGAGGACAGGCGGCTGGCGGCCGTGGTGGAGCTGGCGCAGGGGATGGCGGCGGCGCACACCCCGCGTGAGTCCTGGCGGGCCGCGGCAGCCGGGGCGTGCCGGGCGCTGGACGGGAGTTTCGCGGCGCTGTCGGTGTGGGAGCGGGAGCTGGGGCGGCTGCGGGTCCTGGTGAACGTGGGGGAGCGGGCTGCGGGCGAGGAGGAGTTCCCGGACGGCGAGACCTACCCCGTGCACCAGTTCGCCGAGATCACCGAGTTCCTGCACGAACGGTGGGCCGGTGGCGGCGAGCCCAACGCCTGGGTCGAGACCGCCGAGGGCCCGGCCGCGGGCAGCCCCGGCTACTGCCACCAGCGCGTGGCCGCCCTACGGCGTCGTAGGCGCGGATGCTGTGTCGTCGCCCCGATCGTGCTGCACGGGCGGGCGTGGGGCGAGCTGTATGTGGCGCGGCCGGTCGGGGCGGCCGTGTTCGACCGGGAGGACGCCGACTTCGCGACCGTGCTGGCCTCCGTCGTCGCGGCCGGGATCGCGCAGACCGAGCGGTTGGAGGAGGCGCGGCGGCTCGCCTTCACGGACGCGCTCACCGGGCTCGCCAATCGCCGTGCCGTCGACGTACGGCTCGACGAGGCGATCGAACGGCACCGGCGCGACGGGGTCGTGGTCAGCCTCGTGGTCTGCGACCTCAACGGGCTCAAGCGCGTCAACGACACCCGGGGGCATGCGGTCGGCGACCGGCTGCTTGAGCGGTTCGGGTCGGTGCTGTCGTTGTGCGGGGCGATGCTGCCCGGCGCGCTCGCCGCGCGGCTCGGCGGGGACGAGTTCTGTCTGCTCGCGGTCGGGCCGCCCGCCGACGAGGTGGTCGACGCGGCGGTCGAACTGTGCCGCCGCGCCGCCGAGTTGGAGCTGGGTGAGGGCGTCGCGTGCGGGGTCGCGTCGACGGAGGATCCGATCGGGGCTGTGCGCAGCGGCCGTCGGCTGTTCCGGCTGGCGGACGCGGCCCAATACCGCGCGAAGGCCCTCCGCGCGGACAAGCCGGTGGTCGCCGGGCGGGACGGGCCGGATGATCCTGTGGTGCAGCTTGCGGACTCCCCCACGCCGGAGATGCCTGCCGAGCGACGGCGGTTCCGGGGGCGACGGACGTGACCTACCTGTAAGGGTCTAAGCGGTCACCCGGTAGTGACACCGCCGCATTCAATGCGTACGCTCCTGAATATGGATATGCACACTGTGGTGGTGGGGACGTCCGGGGTCACCGCGTCCGACGTTCTTGCCGTGGCGCGTGGAGGCGCCCGGATCGAGCTTTCCGGTGAGGCCGTCGCGGCGCTCGCCGCGGCGCGGGAGATCGTGGACGCGCTGGCCGCCAAGCCGGAGCCCGTGTACGGGGTGAGCACCGGGTTCGGGGCCTTGGCGTCGCGGCACATCAGTCCGGAACTGCGGGCACAGTTGCAGCGCAACATCGTTCGTTCACACGCCGCCGGGATGGGGCCGCGGGTGGAGCGGGAGGTTGTACGGGCCTTGATGTTCCTGCGGCTGAAGACCGTCTGCTCCGGTCACACAGGTGTACGGCCCGAGGTCGCGCAGACCATGGCCGACGTGCTGAACGCCGGGATCACCCCCGTCGTCCACGAGTACGGCTCCCTCGGCTGCTCCGGCGACCTCGCGCCGCTCTCCCACTGCGCGCTGACGCTCATGGGCGAGGGTGACGCCGAGGGCCCGGACGGGGTCGTACGGCCCGCCGGTGAGCTGCTCGCCGAACACGGCATCGCGCCCGTCGAGTTGCGCGAGAAGGAGGGCCTCGCCCTTCTCAACGGCACCGACGGCATGCTCGGCATGCTGGTCATGGCCGTCGCCGACCTCGACATGCTCTACAAGTCCGCCGACGTCACCGCCGCGCTGTCGCTGGAGGCACTCCTCGGCACGGACAAGGTCCTCGCGCCCGAGCTGCACGCCATCCGCCCGCACCCCGGGCAGGGCGCCAGCGCCGCCAACATGCTTGCCGTGCTTGCCGGTTCGGAACTCACCGGGCACCACCAGGACGGCGCGCCCCGCGTCCAGGACGCGTACTCGGTGCGGTGCGCGCCGCAGGTCGCCGGTGCCGGTCGGGACACCATCGCGCACGCACGCCTGGTCGCCGAGCGGGAGTTGGCGTCCGCCGTCGACAACCCCGTTGTGCTGCCCGACGGGCGGGTCGAGTCCAACGGCAACTTCCATGGCGCGCCCGTGGCTTACGTCCTCGACTTCCTCGCCATCGCCATCGCCGACCTCGGTTCGATCACTGAGCGCCGTACCGACCGGCTGCTCGACAAGAACCGCTCGCACGGGCTGCCGCCGTTCCTCGCGGACGACGCCGGTGTCGACTCCGGGCTGATGATCGCCCAGTACACGCAGGCCGCGCTGGTCAGCGAGATGAAGCGGCTGGCCGTACCGGCGTCCGCCGACTCGATCCCGTCCTCCGCGATGCAGGAGGACCACGTCTCCATGGGCTGGTCGGCCGCGCGCAAGCTGCGCACCGCCGTCGACAACCTCACCCGGATCATCGCCGTCGAGCTCTACGCCGCGACGCGCGCCGTGGAGCTGCGCGAGGGCCTGGCGCCGGCGCCCGCGTCCCGGGCGGTCATCGACGCCGTACGAGCGGCGGGAGTCGAGGGTCCCGGGCCGGACCGGTTCCTGTCTCCCGACCTCGCGGCGGCGGACGCGTTCGTGCGGGGCGGGCATGTGGTCGAGGCCGTGGAGAAGGTCACCGGGCCGCTGAGGTAGGGCAGTTGGGGCCCGGCCATGGCAATGGCCGGGCCCCGTACGTCACTTCAGCTTGGCGGACTGTGCGTCGATCACGCCGGACGGCACGGTGTAGGCCTTGTTCGCGATCAGGGCGCCGATGTTGACCGTGTAGTACGTGACGAGGGTGCTGCCGTGGCGCACCACCTCGGTGTGCACGGTGCCCTTCTGGCCGCCGGTGTCCTCCATGACGCTGCTCGCGCCGAACGCCACCGATTCGTCACCGCTGTTGGATGCCTTCTCGGCGACGACCCCGGTGTATTTCGTGCTGTCCTTGCCCACGGTGAGGGCGAAGCCGCCGGAGCAGCTCTTGATCCCGTCGGAGACGGACTTGAAGGCCTTCTCCGCGCCGTCGCCGTCGTACGAGGACAGTCCGATGAGAGTGACCGGGTGGTCCAGCGAGGCGTTGAACGCGTCCTCCATCTCCTTCTCGGTCATGTCCTCCACGGACTTGGAGGGAGAGGCGGAGGCCTTCTTCGTCTCGGTGGCCGTCTCGTTGGTGGCCGAGGCGGCGTCACCCGGCGCCTGCGCGGACATGGCCCAAGCCAGCGGCTCGCACTGCTGCTTGTCGACGGTGACAGCGGTCTTGGCGGCCGGGACCGACTTGTCGACCGGCGCGATCTCGTAGCCGACGAGATCGCTCTTCGCGAGGATCAGCTTCTTCAACTCGGCGGCGGAGAGCGCCTTGGCAGTGTTCTTCTCCGAACCCTGCGCGGCGTTCTCGGTGTTGCTCTCGGCCTTGTCCGAACCGCCGTCGGAGCAACCGGTGATGAGGGCCAGCGACAGTGCGCCCACCGCGACGGTGACGCACAGCCGTATGCCCGATGATCTCTTCATGAGCGGACTATGAAGCTTAAGTCAAGGAAACGTCAAGCAACTTAAAAGCCGAGGCGTTCCCGTCGTACCGAATACGCCACGAAACCGGCGCCGAGGCCGAGGAACACCGTGCCGCCGACGATGTACGGCGTGGTGTTCGGGCTGCCGGTGTCGGCGAGTTGGGTGCCGTCGGAGGAGGCGGTGACGGCTGTCGAGGTGACCCGTGCCTGCTGGGTGACCTGCGGGGCAGGTGTCGCCGAAGTCTCCACTCTGGCCTGGTCGGTCACCGTCGCGTTGGCGGAGGGGACGAACCAGAGGGCGCCCAGCAGGGTGCCCGCGGCGGTGGCGGTCAGCATCGTTCGGCGAGCGGTTGACACGGAATATCGATCCCCTTGTGGCGCTGGCGAATTGGCCGTGTGGAGCGATGCTAATGAACTGTGCGGGTCGCGGGAAAGTCACGGGAGCTGTGGGCCGTACGCTCCCGGCATGAGCACTCCAGAGACATCACGTTTTGTACGCCTTCGTGTCGAACTCGTTCTTGAAGTCGAGAACGAGGACGCCGTGACCAAGGCCGCGCTGGCCAAGATCGCCGAGGATCCCGAGCTGCCCGGCGACGAGCGCGGGCACGCCGAGACCGCTGTGACGGAAGACACCGCCGAGGCGCTCGCCTATCTCGTGGACCCGTTCGACCTGGTCAGTGAGATGCCCGGGGTCGAGCTGGCCCAGGCCTCGTGGAGCAGTGAGGAGATCGACTACGACCCGGATTCGCCGGATTGGGACATCGACGAGGATGATGTCGACGGCGATGAGGAAGCAGACGGGGTGGCAGTGGTCGGCTGAGCCGTGCGCGGGAGAATGTGACCCCGGGCGGCAATAGCTGCCCGGGGTTTCGTCATGGACGTGGTGTGCCCCACATCTGGGCGACAGGCGGAACGGTACGCATCAGCCGTAGCGTTGGTTTCTTAAGAAATTGTTTAACGGGGACTGCGGCGACTACGGGGACTACGTACGGAGCCAACGGGGTCACTCGGGGTTTTCAGGTTTTTCGGCAACGATGGAGAAGCGTGTGATGACGGACAGTAAGCGGCGCAAGGGTCTTGTGGCCGCGTCCGCACTGCTCGGCGGTGTGCTCGTGCTCACGGCGTGTTCCGGCAGCGACGACAAGTCCTCCGGGAGCGACGCGAGCCAGAGCTCGCAGTCCAAGGCCGACGAGGCGGCCGCGAAGAAGTCCTCCGAGGCGCAGATCAAGATCACGCCGGCGGACGGTTCGGACAACGCCTCCATCAACAACTCGGCCGCGGTGACGGTGAGCAAGGGCACGCTCACGGCCGTGACGATGACGACCGCGGACGGCAAGGCCGTCGCGGGCACCATCTCCGCCGACAAGCTCAGCTGGAAGCCCAGCGCACAGCTGGAGCGCTCGACCACGTACAAGGTCGCGGCCACCGCGAAGGACTCCGCCGGGCTCGCCGCCCACGAGAACGCCTCCTTCACCACGGTCTCCCCGGCCAACAGCTTCATAGGGAACTTCACCCCCGAGGACGGCTCGACGGTCGGCGTCGGCATGCCGGTGTCGATCAACTTCAACAAGGCGATCACGAACAAGGCCGCCGTCCAGAAGGGCATCACGGTCACCTCCACCAGCGGCCAGGAAGTCGTCTGCCACTGGTTCAACACCCAGCGCATGGACTGCCGCCCCGAGGACTACTGGAAGGAGAACTCCACCGTCACGCTGAAGCTCGCGCTCGACGGCGTCGAGGGCGCCTCCGGGGTCTACGGCGTGCAGCAGAAAACGGTCACCTTCCACATCGGCCGCAACCAGGTCTCGTACGTCGACGCGAAGTCCAAGCAGATGAAGGTCGAGCAGGACGGCAAGGTCGTCAAGACCATCCCGATCTCCGCCGGTTCGCCCGAACACACCACGTACAACGGCCAGATGGTCATGTCCGAGAAGTTCACGCAGACGCGTATGAACGGTGCGACGGTCGGTTTCACGGACGACGACGGCAAGGGCGAGTACGACATCAAGGACGTCCCCCACGCCATCCGCCTCACCAGCTCCGGCACGTTCATCCACGGCAACTACTGGGGCTCGCCCTCGGTGTTCGGCTCCGTCAACACCAGCCACGGCTGCGTGGGCCTCCAGGACGTGAAGGGCGCGGGCGACAAGAACATGCCGGCGGCCTGGTTCTACAACAACTCGATGGTCGGCGACGTGGTCGTCATCTCCAACACCGGCGACAAGACGGTGGCACCGGACAACGGCCTCAACGGCTGGAACATGGACTGGGCGCAGTGGAAGGCGGGCTCGGCGGTCTGATCTGACCGGCCAACTCAGCTCCACCTGAAGGCGGTTGCCCCCGACTGGGGGTGACCGCCTTTTCGCTGCCTGGTGTCGAGGTCAGCCCAGTTGGCGGGCCACGGCCTCGCGTGCGGCGGGGGAGAGCAGGGTGCCCGCGCGGGTGAGGAGGGCATGCAGGGCTGGGCCGTAGCGCTCGGCCAGTTCCGTGTTGTGCGTCAGTACGTCCAGTTCGTTGGCGGCCGTGATGTCGAAGAACGCCCGCAACTGGTCGGCGGGTGGGCTGAGTTCGCGGCCGGTGAAGCGGTCCCGGAAGGCGAACTCCGTGGTGCCGTCGACGCGAGGGTAGACAGCGGCACGGTCGCAGCTGGCGTAGAGGTAGACCAGCGCCTCCGCCTGTTCGCCGATCAGCGCGACGAGCGTGGCCCGGTCGGAGAGGGGCAGCAGCGCCGGTGCGAAGCCGTCCGTACCGTACGTCGCGTGGCACAGCCCAGCGGTCTGGACGACGGCATCCGCTTCCCAGTCCGCCAACAGCCCCTGAACGCGCCCCAGATGGGCCAGCAGCGTGCCACCGGGATGGGGCATCCCATCGGCTCCTCGGTCGTACAGAAACGCATCGATCGCCGCGCGTCCCTTGCCCGTCAGGTGGTGCTGCTCGGCTGGTGCCATGGCTGGGGGTCCTCTCGCCGGTGGTGCCGTAACACGGGGTCGAAACACCGAGCCTTTCAGCGGTGCCGCTCCAGGGCGAGGACGGCGGCGGTGATTGACGACATGCGGCTCGGGCCGCACCGGGCCTTGCGGAGGACGCGCCAGGACTTCAGTCCTGCGATGCCGGACTCGACCGGTGCCCGCGCCGCCGACAGCGCACGGCTGACGGTCTGCTGGGTGGGCGTGAGGTCACGGCTCGGCGGGCGTCTGAGGGGTGTGGTCACCCATGGGCCGGCTCCCATGTGGGCGCGGTCGGCGAGGACCGGAACACGCTGGCGTTCCCAGATCCGGATGATCCGGATGATCCGGTGAGTACGGGCCGCGGTCAGGGCGTGCGTGCGGCCGGGCAGTGCGGGTGAGATCCACAGCGGTCGTCCGGCCGGGTCGGTCACCACCTGTACGTTCACGCCGTGGCGTAGGTGTTATTGGGAGAAGTCGGCCCGGCTGTCGCCGACCCGGCCCGCCCGCGTTCAGCGCAGCCGCGCGAGCAGCAGATTCGGATCCGTGCGCGTGAGGTACGCCCCGCTCGCCACGTACACGGTCGAGCCCTTGACCGCCACCGAGGTCGGGTTCTCGATCCCGTCCGCCGCCGTCAGCACCGTCTGAACCGTGCCGTCCGAGCTGACGATACTGGCCTGGTTGGTGCCGTTCTGGGCGGCCAGCACCTGGTCGCCGCGGCCGGTGAAGGTGAAGTCGTCGATCCCGGGCAGGCCGGTCGCCTTGACGGTGTCCGTACCTGCCGTGCCGTCCTTGTCGATCGGTACCCGAAGCAACGTGCCGTTGCCGGTGTTGCTCACCCACACGGCGCCGTCGTGCACCTTGACACCGTTGGCCCCCAACGAGGACGTCGAGGTCGCACCGGGTTGGAAGTCGCCTCCCTGTGTCCACAGGGAGGCGACCCTCGTCCTCAGCGACACCTTCCACACGGTGCCGGACGAGGAGTCGGTCGCGTACAAGGTGTCACGGCTCGCGTCGATCGCCAGGCCGTTCAGCACCTTCACTTCGGGCATCGCCACCACCAGCACGGGAGTGCCACCGCCCGCCGGGATCCGATAGATGCCGGAATTGGCGCCCGCGTTGTAGTTGACGTAGAGCGTGCCGTCGGCGGTGCGTACGATGCCGGACGCCGTCGCGCTGCCGGTGGTCGGCGCGGGAAGGGTCGCCAGTACGGTGATCGCCCCGCTCGTGGTCACCTGGGCCACCTGCCGGGACTTCTGGAACGTCACATCGGCGGCCCCACCCGGCTCCAGCGTGATGTTCTCCGGCTGCTGCAGGGTGGCGATGTCGAAATGGACGACCTCGCGCGCATCGCTCAGCGGCGCGGTGGCACCGGAAGCGGTGCCCATGGTTTGTGTGCCGACGGCCAGTCCGGCGAGCGCGACCGCGCTCAGCAGAAGGGAGCGGCGACAGCGGCGAAGGCGACTGGACATGAGGGCTCCCGGGTCATAGGCGGACCGATACGAGCGGTTGACGAGCCTGACGCTCGCAACCTTGTCTGAGGACAGTCCAGGAATCGCATGAGAAACCCCCTTATCGCCGCGCCGCCCGCGCCGCCCGCGCCGCCCGCGCCGCCCGCGCCGCCCGCGCCGCCCGCGCCGCCCGCTCGGGCCGGCGGATTTCAGCTGATGTGCGCGAGCAGCTGATCCGGGTCCGTGGGCGTGAAGTACGCACCGCGTTCGCGCCGACGCACGACTGAAGTCCTGAAGGATCTTCCGCTGAAAACGCTCAATGGGTCGAAGTCATGAGGTTGCCGTCGTCGTACCGGAAACTGTGGTGGAGATCCGCGCCGGAGGGAGAGCCGCTGTGCCCACGTTCGTCGTGTTCGACCTTGAATTCACGTCATGGCCAGGGGCGCTTGAGCAGGACTGGGGGTCGCCGGGACAGCTTCGCGAGATCGTGCAGATCGGCGCGCTGCGGCTGCGTGAGGACTGCTCGGTCGTCGAGGAGTACGAGGCGCTGGTCCGGCCGGTGGCCAATCCCCAACTGTCCGCATATTTCTGCGAACTCACCGGCATCGACCAGGAGACGCTGGACCGGGAGGGACTCCCCGCAGCGGAAGCGCTCGGTGACTTCCTGGGGTTCTGCCGGGGGCGGTCCGTCCTCTCGTACGGCAACGACATGGTCGTCCTCGGCGAGAACATCGGCTGGGCACGATCCCGGGGCGAAGAGGTCAAGAACGGCTTCCTCGACGCCCGTTTCCTGAACATTAGGCCCTGGCTGAACTCCGTCGCACCGGCGACGTCCGCGTCCAACGTCGGCCGCTTGTGGCGGGACCTGGGCCTCCCGAAGCCCGCGACGGGCGAGGAACATTCCGCACTCTTCGACTGCTATTCATTCGCTGCGGCCCTTGCGTACTTGTGCGAGGTTGGGGCTGGATTGCCCGCGATTCTGCAGGCTCCGGGGGCGGAGTAGGGGTGGGCGTCGATGGACGGTGTGGTGCGAGCTGTCACTTCACGGGGTGTCTGAAGCGTGGTAACCGCGTGTCTTGGTCAGGCGAACTGCTGACGCCTGGAATCTGACCCCGGATGTCTCGGTCCCGAGTACAACCTTGATCGATCCGTCCTCCTGGGCGGTCAGGTTGACTTCACGGGCTTCGGCGGGGCCCCACCCGGTGACTCGTAGCCCCGCGATATCCACGAAGACGAGGTAGTACTCGAAAGCGTTGAACCCCTTTCCCTCCCAGTCGGCGGGAGGGTTCGAAGGGAGACTTCTTGTGTCGAATCCAATGGTCGCCGAGTTTTCCCTTTCATCGATGTGCAGATAGAAGAGATCACACGATTCCGGCAAGGTGAGGAGTTGCAACCAGTCAGCGCTCATAGAAAGTCTTCTCGTCCATTGCGGGAAGGTGGTTGTGACGCAACGAATCGATTTTGCTGGTGAAGAGATGCCGCTCGGCGTCCGATCCGTCTGCCTGTTTCCTGAAGGCGCTCATATGGGCGACGGTGATGGAGTCGCTGCAGTCGAATTCGAGTTTCACTCCGCGGCCATCGGCCCGTACCCGTATACGTCGTTCTGCGCCATGAGGGATCATCTCGATTCCGGCCGTGGCCGGCGGGTCCCACTCGGTCAGGGAGATGGTGTCCACGGCCAGGAAGCGGAACTGGCACTGGACCGTGTCCATGTGCTCGTCGATCCACTCCTGAGGTGCGGAGTCGGGAAAGCGGGGCAGATCGACGCGCAACGTCACGCTGGGACCACGCCAGTTCAGATTGATCGAACGGATCCTGACCTCGCTCAGGTCCGGGACCTTCCCGTAGAGCGATTGCAGTACCTCCCGATTCACGAGAAAAGCGTCAACGGTCATAGTAGTAATGCTCCTCGCAGCCGGGAATCTGTCCATTGCGGGTGTCCTCGAACGGTCGCACATGGACGTGCGAGGGCTGATAACCAGGCTCGCCGGGCTTCTGATGTCCGAACCAGTGGTCCTGGAACACTATAAGGTCCTGCCCGTTGGGATGCTCGTACACCTCTTCCGTGTAGTAGATCGGCTTGTGGTCCTCGGTCATGAGCTGCTTGGACCCTTGCCATTCCGGTGTCGTGGCCGGAACATGACGGTTCACCTCCAGAGGTTCGGCGCCCTCGGGAATTCCCGCCTCCTGCAATGCGAGTACCTTGGTCTCGTCGAGAGATCGGCCGACCTTTTCCGGGTATCCGGGGGCCAGTCCGAGCGGATCGATCCAGATGTTGGGGTTACGTACGTAAGTTGCTGGATTGGGGGCGGGCGCAAGGCCGAGCGGGTCCGGGGTGAGGTAGCGCGCCGTTTCCGGGTCGTAATGGCGGAAGTAGTTGTAGTGGAGGCCTGTTTCGGGGTCGTAGTACTGGCCCGGGAAACGGAGAGGTATGTACGTGCTGCTATTGGTCGCCCAGGCGGTGGCGCCCCACAGGGTGCTGCGGGTGCGCCAAGCGATGTCGCCCTGTTCGTCGATGAGTTCGGTCGGTGTGCCGACCAGGTCGGTGACGATGGCGAAGAAGCGGGAGTCGATCTCGTCCTGGGGGGCGTCCGCAGCGGTGATGCGTTCTGTTTGGGCGATGGGGCGTAGGCCCTGGTGGTCCCAGGTGAGGGTGACCGGGTCGGGAAGGGACGGGGATGTGGCGGTCTGTTCGCACAGGATGGTGCCGTCCCAGGTGAACACCACCTTCTCCACGACCGTTTCGCCGTCGGCGGCGAGGCGGAGCTTCGCCGTGCGGCGGCCCAGCGCGTCGTAGGTGTATCGCCACCGCGTTCCGTCCGGAGTCGTCACCGACGTCAGGCGATCCTCGGCGTCCCACTCGTAGCGCCAGGTGTCCGGCTTGCGGGAGAGGCGGGTTTTCTGGCGCAGGGTGATGCGGCCGAGTTCGTCGTGTTCGTAACGGACGTTGCCCGCGCGGGTGATGCGGGTGCCGGTGTAGGTGCGGTCGCCCGTCGCCTCCTGGCCTGGGTGCCCCGCGGGCCAGTGTGCTTGCGTCTGGTTGCCTGCCTCGTCGTACGCGTAACTCTCGGTCCAGCTCGCCGCGTGGACTGCCGTTACCCGGCCCGCCGCGTCCAGGTCGAAGCGGCGCGAGCCGGCGAGTTGGTCGTCGATCGCCGTTAGATTGCCGTCGGCTCGGTAGGTGTACGCGCGGTGCAGGAGTGAAGTGCCTGTTGCGCCGACGACCGACTGGGTTGTCAGGCGGCCCAGGGCGTCGAAAGTGTGCTCCAGCGTGAGCATCTCGCCCACCTGGCGGGTCAGTTCGCGGCCGACCTCGTCGTACGTGAAGTCGATGGAGCGGCCCGAGGCCGTCATGCCGGTGCGGCGGCCGGACGTGTCGTACGTCCACGTCGTGGTCGCGCCGGAAGGAGTCGTACGGGCGGTGCGGCGACCGAACTCGTCGTAGGCGTACGACAATTCGCGGCCGTCGACCGTCTCCGAGCGGACTCGGCCGTGGCGGTCGCGCAGGATCGTCAGGGTTATGTCGGGGCCCGTTGCCTGGGCCAGGCCGTCCGTCATGTCGTAGGCGTACGTGGTGACTTGGCCGGCCGCGTCCTTGCGGATCACCTGGCCCAGTTCGTTGCGCTCGAACGCGATGACCTGACCGAGGGTGTTCGTGCGGGTTACCAGGCGGCCTGTGGCGTCGTGGGTGTAGGTGAGGGTGCGGTCGTCGAAGTCCGTCTCCGCGATCAGACGGCCGGCCGTGTCGTAGTCGTAACTCCAGGTCAGGCCTTGGGGGTTGGTGACCTGGATGAGGTTCAGTTCTGCGTCGTGGCTGAATTCGTAGCGCACTCCGTCCGGGCCCGTGCGTGACGTCAACAGGTCGAAGTGCGTGTACTCGAAATGGGAAATGCCGCCCAACGGGTCCGTGTGGCTTGTGCAGTTGCCCTCGCCGTCGTACGTCCAGGATTCCGTCGTGCCGTCGGGTGCTGTGCGGCGGGAGAGGTGCCCCTCGACCGTCCACTCCCAGTGGGTTGTCGCGCCCAGGGCGTCCGTGAGTGTGACAGGTCGGCCGAAACTGTCACGTTCATAGCGGGTGACCCCACCGAGTGGATTCGTGATCCGCAGCGGGAGGCCGGTGCGGTCGCAGTGGACCGTCGTGGTCTGGCCGAGCGGGTCGGTCACCGTCGTCAGGTGGCCTGCCTCGTTGTACGTGAAGTGGGTGGTGTGGCCGAGGGAGTCCGTGACCGAGGTGCGGTTGCCGCGGGCGTCGTAGGACTGGCGCACGGTCGTGCCGTCGGGGTTCACCAGCCTTGTCGGCAGGCCGAGTTCGTTGTACTCGGCTCGTGCCTCGCGTCCGTCGGGGCGGGCGGCGGCGAGCAGGTTGCCGTTCTCGTCGTAGCAGAACGTCGTGGTGTGGCCGAGCGGGTCCGTCTCGGAGAGGAGGCGGTTGTAGCGGTCGCGCCGGTACCGGGTGATCGCGCCGAGTGGGCCGGTCACCGCTACGACCTGGTACGCGTCGTTGACGAGGAAGCGGCGGACGTTGCCCGCGGCGGTGGTCGTGGTCGTGACCCTGTGGCCCGTTTCCGGGTCCGTGTCGTCGTAGGTGACGCGCAGGCTCATGTGTCCGGCCGAGCCGCCCTCGGCCGTGCAGCGGTCCTGGTCGTCGTACTCGTAGGTGTAGCCGCGGTCGTTGGTGTCCGTCCACGAAGTGACGCGGCCCGCCGTGTCGTACGTGAAGCGCAGGGGGAGGCCGGAGGAGTTGGTGACGGCGGTCAGGTTGCCGTCCGTGTAGCCGTAATGCTTCAACTCGTCGCCCGTGGAAACGAGTTGGAAGGCCGTGATGCGGCCCTCCTCTGTCGTGACCCGGACCTCGTGGCCGCCGCTGGAGGCGACGGCGAGGGGGGTGCCCTCGCCGTCGTACTCGAAGGTGATCCAGTTGCCGTTGCGGTCGTCGATCTGCTCCAGGACCGCCAGGCTCTCGGTGCGGTCGGTGAAGTGCCACACCCGGCGTGTCCGGGAGTCGGTGACCGTGTAGCCGCCGTCCTCGCGGGCCAGGGGCCAGCGCGGGCCGTGGCTGGGGAGCGTGGGCAGGCCGGGGGCCGGGTGCGGGTAGGGCAGGAGCAGGCCGTCCTCGGTGACGAAGACGACACCTGTGGAGCTGATCTCCAGGTGCTGGTCGAGTGTGGAGGACCAGGACGGGCCGAACCAACGGCCCAGGCGGTAGCCGGACTCCACCCGTCGCTTGAGGATCAGGGGCAGGGCGCCGGGGAGGGTGACGTCCGTCTGCGGGAGGTACATCTTGCCGGTGGCGAAGTCGATCGGGTCGGAGCCGCGGCTCTCCACGGCCTTCTGGTCGCGGGTCACCTTCGTCGGGCCGTCCGAGACCGCGCTCTCCGCGGGCTTCGCCGCCTTCTCGGCCGTCTCCTCCACCGTCCGGCGGACACCCGACTGCGCCGCCCCCTCCAGCCCCTCCTTGGCGGCGAGCCGCGTCAGCCCTGCCTCCAGCCCCGCCCCGTCGCCGAAGAGGTTGGGGATCAGCCGCCCCGTCCCCTCCGACGGGTCCTTCATGAAGTCGTCCAGCATCGTCTTCGCGGCCCGCTCGGGGTGCGCGGCCGTCGAAACCAGGCCCGCCAGGGTCATGTTGACGTTCTGGACGTACGCGGCGGGGTGCGTGATGTTGTACGGGTCCATGGGGTTGAGGCCGCGGGCGAAGTTCAGGATGCCCGCCGTGCCCTTCACCACGCCGGCGTCGAAATGCAGGACCTCCGTGTTGACGGCCTGGTAGCCGTCGACCGCGTCCGCCTTCAACTGGGCCAGTGGGGGCGGTTCGGCGGGGGCGTGGGCCAGGGCCTTGCGGACCGCGCTCGCGGCCGTGCGGGCGGCCTCGTCGCGTTGGCGGCGGGCCTCGTTCAGGATCTCGTGGGCGCGTTCCACGGCGGCTGCGCCGGGGTCGGTTGTCGGCTCCTGTTTCCTGGCCTCGGCCGTGTCTGTATTCGTGTCCGTCTTCAGCTTCGCCTTGTACTCGTCCGACGCCTGTTTACCCGGCCCGTACAGATCGATCGCGTCCCGCGCCTGCCCCTGCGCCCACTCCACCGTCTCCGCGTACGACGACAGCGCCTTGCCCGCCGCGTCGCAGGCGTCCGCCGCCTGGAGCCACTTCGTGGGGTGCATGGCGAATCTCTTGCGGAACGCCTCGGCCGCCTCGCCCTGCCAGGACGACGAATCGAGCCTGCGCATGCCGTCGCCGACCTTGTCGAAGGCCGTGTAGAAGTCCGTCAGGTGCTTGGCCGTCGCGCGGATCGCCTTCGCGTCGCCGTGGAGCAGGTCCTTCGGCTGGTCGCTCTGGCCCAACTGCCGTTCGCCCGGGGTCGCGCCGAGGTCCGAGGCGATGCGGTCGCCCGCGTTCTCGACCTTGTCCGCGAGGTCGTGCGCGCCGACCTTGTCCAGCGCGTCGCCGGCGACGTCCGTGCCCTTGTCGACGAGTTCGCCGGTGAGCTTCTTGCCCTCGTCGACCACATCGCCGACCTTGCCCAGGCCGGAGTTGACCAGATCGCCGATCCCCATCAGCCCGCGTCCCCGCCCTGCCGGCTCTGATTCTGCGCGGCCTCCGCCGCCTTCGCCCGTTCCTCCGGTGACGGACCCAGCGGGCCGTCGAGCATGTCGTTGTACTCGTCACCGCTCAGCCCCGCCGCGCTCGCCAGGTTGGCCGGGTTGAGGCCCGGGCCCAACGGGCTCAGCGTGTGCGAGGTCATCACGTCCCGCGCCGCGTCCTTGTAGGCCTGCCCGCTGTTGTCCAGCGCCTTGTCCATCGACGCGGCGCTGTAGTCGACGCCGCCCGTGTACTCGTTGTCGCGCACGAGGTCGCCCCAGCTCTGCTTGGTGACCTCGTCCTCCGACGCGTACGGGTTGCCCATCCCCGCGTTCACCACGATCTTCATCGTGCCCTGGACGTACTGGTCCGTCTCGTACAGCGTGCCTGCCGAAAGACCCACGCCCGTCGCGAAGTTGTTCCCCTCGATCACCAGCGCGCGCACGCCCCACTCCCAGCGTTCGCAGAACGACGTGAACCCCGACAGCAACTCCTCGTTGCCCAACTCCAGCCCCGAGAGGGCGAGTTCCGAGAATCCGCGGCCCGCTCCGGCCAGGCTGTCGATGCCCAGGTCCTTCAACTCGCCCAGTACCAGGGTGATCCCCTGCGCCATCTCGTCGAGCCCGGTCGCCTTGATGTCCTCGCCCGCGTCCCCGCTCATCCCCGTATCCCCTCCGCGTCGACCGCCGCCGCCTCCGGCACGATCCCCGACACCGGTGGAAACAGCGCCTCTTCGCCCTCGGTGCCCACATCCAGCGCCACTCCGCACGGCACACCCACCGCACTCACAGCCGGCACCGCCGCGTCCAACAAGCGGGCTCCCAGCAGCCGTTGATACGGCCACTCCCGCCCGCCTTCACTCCTTGCTATCGCGAACCTCGCCAACGCCGACTCGTTCGAAAACGCGTAGATCCACCGGATACCGCCGAAATCGCCGACCAGGGGTGTGTTGTCCGCGTCCGTGGGGACCAATACCGCCGTGCGGCGGAACTCGCCCAGCAGCACCGCGAATTCGTGCCGCCCGCGCGCCGTGACGTCGTCGCTGATCAGAGGCTCGGAGCCGTCGGCGGGTGCGGGAGGTGGACCCGCAGGTGCGGGACGTGGACCCGCCTCGCTCATCTCCGCGTAATCCAGCAGCCGGGACCGCCGTATGCCCCCGGCCACCCCGCCGCTCTCCCCGCCGTTCTCCATGTCGTTTCCCCCGCGATCGGACATGGGTGAAATCATCACACCAGCACATCGCGTACGGCAACGCGGATACCCGCGACACGCCCCGGGCGGCGCCGTAAACGTCGTAGAACGGCATATAGCGCAGCACCGTTGACAGCCATGCGCGGGCCAATTCCTGGTCTACCGACAGCCTTCTCATCGTTCTCTTATGTCGGCCTTATGGCATCATCACGCGCCGTACCTAGCTTGCGGGCCATGTTCTTCACCTACCTGAGGCGCGAGTTGCGCCGCCGCAGAAAAGCGGCCCTCGTCGTCGCCTCCGGCCTCGCACTGGGCATTGCGCTGGTCATCGTGGTCAACTCCGTGTCCTCCGGCATGGGGAAGGCACAGGACAAGGTCCTCCAGTCGCTGTACGGACTCGGCACGGACATGACCGTCACCAAGGCGGCCACGGCGAGCGCGAGCAGCTCGCAGCAGCCGCGGTTCCAGTTCGACGCCAACAACAACGACGACAGCAAGACGCAGAGCAGTGACCGCGTCATGGTCCAGGGCTTCACCACCCTCGCCTCCAGCACCGTCACCAAGGTGGCGGGACAGAGCGGCGTCTCGGACGCCGTTGGCGGGCTCAGCCTCAACGTCGTCAAGGTCGACGGCCAGTTCACCCGCGGCCAGTTCCAGCAGAACCAGGGGAGCGGCACCGGCGGCGGAACCCGCGGCGGTGGCACCGGCGCGCCGCAAGGCGAAGTCACCGGTGGTGGCGCCAACTTCAACATCAACTCGTACTCGGTCTACGGCACGGACGTCACCAAGCCCGCGCTCGGCCCGCTGACCTCCTCGAAGATCACCAGCGGCCGTACGTTCACCACCGCCGAGGCCAACTCCAAGGTCGTCGTCGCCGACTCGGCGTACGCCAAGGAGAAGAAGCTCAAGGTCGGTTCGACGGTCACCATCAAGAGCGTCAAGTACAAGGTGATCGGCATCGCCACCGCCACCAGCGGCGACGCGGCGGCCAACCTGTACATCCCGCTGACGCAGGCGCAGACCCTGAGCGGTGACAAGAACAAGGTCACCACGATCTACGTCAAGGCGACCGACTCCAAGCAGATCTCGGCCGTCAAGAAGACCATCACGAGCAATGTCTCGGGTACGACGGTCACCACCTCCGCCGATCTCGCCGACACCGTCTCCGGGTCCCTGTCCACCGCCTCCTCCCTCGCCACCAGCGTCGGCAAGTGGCTGTCGATCGCGGTCCTGATCGCCGCGTTCCTGGTCGCCGGGCTGCTCACCTCCTCCGCGGTCTCGCGCCGGGTGCGGGAGTTCGGCACGCTGAAGGCGCTCGGCTGGAAGTCCGGCCGGGTGACCCGGCAGGTGGTCGGCGAGGCCGTCGTCAACGGACTGGTCGGCGGCGTCCTCGGCATCGCGCTCGGCCTGGCGGGCGCGTACGTCGTGACCGCGATCAGCCCGACCCTGTCGGCCTCCCTCGGCAACACGGCCGGTGGTGGCGCCCGGGCGGGCGGCGGACCCGGCGGCGGCGGTGGCTTCGGAGGCGGCCGGCAGGCCGCGGCCAAGACCCTCGACGTCGCCCTCACCGCCCCCGTCAACGCCACCACCATCGCCCTCGCGGTAGGCCTCGCCGTAGCCGGCGGCCTGATCGCCGGCGCCTTCGGCGGCTGGCGAGCGTCGCGACTCCGCCCGGCTGACGCCCTGCGCAGAGTCGAGTAGCCAACACCGGTACGGCAGCGCCCTGAAGGGGCGCGGGGAACTGCGCGACCAGCCCCCACGCACCCGCAGACGAACGACGGCGCAACTTGGGGTCCGTCATACCGGCGGACCCCAACCCCCTTTACTTCCCCAGGAGTTGCACCATGTACGAACTAAGAGGCGTCACCAAGCTCTACTCACGCGGCAAGGAAACCGTCCACGCCCTCGACGGCGTCGACCTCACCATCGGCGACGGCGACCGCCTGGTCATCCAGGGCCCCACCGGCGGCGGCAAGTCCACCCTGCTCCAGATGATCGGCGCCCTCGACCGCCCCACCGCAGGCGAAATCGTCCTGGACGGCGTCGACTTGGCGAAACTCTCCGAGGCCAAGCTCACCAAGGTCCGCAGCGAGAACATCGGCTTCGTGTTCCAGTCCTTCAACCTGATCCCGACGCTCACCGCGCAGGAGAACGTCGAGACCGCCCTCGTACCCCTCGGCGTGAAGACGAAGGAACGGCGTCAACGCGCCGCCGACGCACTGGTCTCGGTGGGTCTGGGGGAGCGCCTGGGCCACCTCCCCGGCGAGATGTCCGGAGGACAGCAGCAGCGCGTCGCCATCGCCCGCGCACTCGTCAAGCAGCCCAAGGTGCTGCTCGCCGACGAACCGACCGGCAACCTCGACGAGTCGATGCGCGACGAGATCATGGACGTACTGGAGCGCATGTGGAAGGAGCACGGGCTGACCTTCATCATGGTCACCCACGACTCCGCCATCGCGAAGAAGGCGCCGCGTCTCGCCACCATCCGCAAGGGGAAGATCACGGTGAAGGAGAACGCCGGGTCGAAGTAACTCGGCTGGCGTGGACGGGAGTTCAGGGTTTCCGGCGGAGCCCCTAGCGGAGTTCTCGCCGGCTTCACCCGTCGACTGCGTAACGGAGTCCGGGCGACGGCGTAACAGTTCGCGGCTGCGCTTTCTCACCCTCCTCTCATCTCTTGAGCGGGTGATCACCCCTCGGCATACTGCGTATTCCGGGGGGTGTCACGCACGGGTGTGCTGGCTTTCCCCCGGTCGGGTGAACGGGGAATTCGCCCGGTACCTCAGCTCCAGGGGGAGCCTTGCGCAGACACGTGAAGAGAGCGTGCGCGGCCACCGTCGCCGCGTCCGCCACCGTAGCCCTCGCCGCCGGAATGACCACCCCGGCGTCGGCGAAGCCCGAACAGCGTGCGGCCGGTGCCGCACAACTCGGTGCCGCACAGGCCGGGCTCAAGGGCAGCCACCACATCACCCTGATCACCGGCGACCGCGTCACCGTCGACGCGAAGGGCCGGGTCGCCGGTCTGGAACCGGCGAAGGGCCGTGAACACATAGCCGTATCGGTCCGCAAGCTCGACGGGCACACGCTCGTCATACCCGTCGACGCGGCCCAGCTGATCGCGTCCGGCAAGCTCGACCAGCGGCTCTTCGACGTCACCGAGCTCAACAAGTCCGCGGAGCGCGCCTCCCAGAAGGCCGGCCTGAAGGTCATCGTCGGCTATCAGGGCGCCGCCACCGCCGCCAAGGCCGACGTCCGGGACGCGGGCAGGCTGCGCCAGTCCCTGAAGACCCTGAACGCCGACGCCGTCCAGACCCCGCAGCAGGACGCACCCGAGCTGTGGAAGGCCGTCACCAACGGCGACAAGTCGGCCGCCGGCATCGCGCACGTCTGGCTCGACGGCGTCCGCAAGGCCAGCCTCGACAAGTCCGTGCCGCAGATCGGCGCCCCGAAGGCGTGGGCGGCCGGCTACACGGGCAAGGGCGTCAAGATCGCCGTACTGGACACGGGAGTCGACGCCGACCACCCGGACCTGAAGACCCAGGTCATCGAGTCCAAGAACTTCTCCACGGCCACCGACGCGAACGACCACTTCGGGCACGGCACGCACGTCGCCTCGATCGCCGCGGGCACCGGTGCGAAGTCGCACGGCAAGTACAAGGGTGTCGCGCCCGACGCGAAGATCCTCAACGGCAAGGTCCTCGACGACAACGGCTCCGGTGACGACTCCGGCATCCTCGCCGGCATGGAGTGGGCGGCGGCCGAGGGAGCCTCCGTCGTCAACCTCAGCCTCGGCGGCTACGACACCCCGGAGATCGACCCGCTCGAAGCCGAGGTCAACAAACTCTCCACCGAGAAGGGGATCCTCTTCGCGATCGCCGCGGGCAACGAGGGCCCCCAGTCGATCGGTTCGCCCGGCAGCGCGGACGCGGCCATCACGGTCGGCGCGGTCGACGGCAACGACAAGCTCGCCGACTTCTCCTCCACCGGCCCGCGCGTCGGCGACGGCGCCATCAAGCCGGACGTCACCGCGCCGGGCGTCGACATCACCGCCGCCGCGGCCCCGGGCAGCGTCATCGACAAGGAGGTCGGCGAGAACCCGCCCGGCTACCTCACCATTTCGGGTACGTCGATGGCGACCCCGCATGTCGCCGGCGCCGCCGCGATCCTCAAGCAGGAGCACCCCACGTGGGGCTACGCCGAGCTGAAGGGCGCGCTCACCGGGTCCGCGAAGGGCGGCAACTACACGCCGTTCGAGCAGGGTTCGGGCCGTATCGCCGTCGACAAGGCCATCAAGCAGAACGTCATCGCCGACCCGGTGTCGGAGAGCTTCGGCGTCCAGCAGTGGCCGCACACCGACGACACCCCGGTCACCAAGCAGGTCACCTACCGCAACCTCGGCACCGCGGCCGTCACCCTCAAGCTCACGGTGGCCGCCACCAACCCCAAGGGCCAGACGGCTCCTTCGGGCTTCTTCAAGCTCGCCAAGACCTCGGTGACCGTACCGGCCGGCGGCACGGCCTCGGTCGGCCTGACCGTCAACACCAAGCTGGGCGGCACGCTCGACGGCGCCTACTCCGCGTACGTGACGGCGACGGGCGGCGGGCAGAGCGTCCGTACGGCCGCGGCCGTGGTGCGCGAAGTCCAGTCGTACGACCTCACGTTGAAGTTCATCAACCGTGACGGCACTCCCGCGAAGTACTACACGGCCACGGTGGCGGGCCTGTCCGGCCTCGGTGCCGGCGGTTACTTCTCCCCCTACGACGAGTCGGGCACCGTCAAGGTCCGTGTCCCCAAGGGCGGTTACGTCCTCGACACCGGGATCTTCGTGGACCCGGAGGACTTCACCAAGGGCGCCGACTGGATCGCCCAGCCCAAGCTGAACATCGCCAAGAACACCTCGGTCACCCTCGACGCCCGCACCGCCAAGCCGGTCGACATCACGGTGCCGGACACCGCCGCCAAGTCGGCCTTCGCGTCACCGGGTTACTCGCTCATGACGGCGGACAGCGGCGCCTCCTTCGGCTGGCTCCTGGAGACGTACGCCAACTTCCGCTCCGCGCACCTCGGTCCGCAGATCACCGACGGTTCGCTTTCCGAGCAGTGGGACGCGCACTTCCTCAAGGGCACCGACGAGCAGTACGACACCACGACCGGCGGCAAGGTCAAGCAGCTCGCCACCGGCTTCACCAAGCACTACAAGGCGAGTGAACTCGCCACGGTGAAGGGCCGACTGGGCGCCGCGGCGAGTGGCAAGACCGGCCTGTTCTACGCCTTCGGCTACCTGCCCGACGGTGGCGGCGGCGCCTCCGCCACCGCCAGCCCGCAGCCGCTGCCCGGCACCCGCGTCCTGCACGTCTCCACCATCAACGGGGCGCAGTGGGAACTGGACTTCGAGCAGGACGCCGGGCGCGACGCGGACGGCTTCCCGATCGCCGAGGCCTACTACGTCTCGAACGACCTGGAGACCTTCAAGGCCGGCCAGACGTACACCCGGACCTTCAACACGGCGGTCTTCGGCCCGCACCTCGACGACGTCTACGGCGTGTACCGCGACGGCAACGAGATCTCCGGAATCGTGCCGCTGTTCGCCGACTCCGCGCAGCACGCGGGCTCGTCGGTGTTCACCTCGGTCAACACGACCCTGTACCGCAACGGCACGAAGGTGGGCTCCAACCAGGACCCGCTGCTCGGCGAGGGGGTGTTCAAGGTCCCGGCCGCCAACGCCTCGTACAAGCTGACCACTTCGGTGATCCGCAGCGTCAAGGTCGCCGCCGCCTCCACCCGGATCGACGCGAGCTGGACGTTCTCCTCGAAGAAGCCGTCCGGTGCCAACGAGGTCCAACTCCCCGTCTCCACCGCCCGCTTCAACGCGACGACCGGCCTGGACAGCCGCGTCGCGGCCGGAAAGAAGGCGACCTTCCCGGTCACCGTCGAGGGCGCGGCCGCCGGCCGCAACCTCAAGTCCCTGGGCGTGTGGGTGTCGTACGACTACGGCCAGACCTGGAAGAAGGTCACCGTCGTCAACGGCAAGATCACCGTCACCAACCCGGCCAAGGGCAAGGCCATCTCGTTCCACGCGAAGATCGCCGACAAGAAGGGCAACAAGTCGACGATCTCGATCTACAACGCGTACTACGGCAAGTGAGCCTCAGAACGCGGTGAGTTGAGTGGCGGACGGCCTGCCGGAAGTTCACCTTCCGGCGGGCCGTCCGTGTTTTCCTGGCCCCATGACCGTCGCCGTGACCGCCATGATCACTGCCGTCGTCGGCGTGCTCGGCACCCTCTTCGCCCCCGTTCTCAGCCAGCGCCTCACCGCCCGGCAGCGCGCAGAGGAGGCCCAAGTCGCCGAGCGGGTACGGAGGTTCGAGGAGCGGCGGGACGCCTACACGGCCATGAACAGGGCTTCACGGCAGTTCCACACGCTGCTCAAGGACGCCCTGCACCGCATCCGCGACGGCGTCTACACCGAGCTGGAGCGCGACCAGTTGGAGGAGGCCCGCCGCGACTACCGGGACCGTTACGCCGAGGCGCAGATGGTCGTGCCCGAGCGGATCCTGGACGCGTCCCGCTCGGTGAACGAGGTTCTCGCCGGTGTCGACGCCGTTGCCAAACGTCTTGACCGTGGCCTTGCCCGGGACGGTGAGAGCGCCGAGGAGGCGCTGGTCCAACTGAAGGAGGCCGAGCCTCGGTTGGCCGCGATGCGGCGGCTGATGCGCGCGGATCTGGGCGTCACGGAGTGAAGCCCGGGCGTTGGGTCGACGTCCCCGCCCGGGTCGCGTCCGTGCCCCAGCTCGCCAGCAGGCGCAGGGCGTCGGCCGACGGGGAGCCCGGCTCCGCGTGGTAGGTGATCAGGGACTGCTCGGAGCTGTCGCTGAGGCGGAAGCCCTCGAAGTGGAGGGTGAGGTCGCCGACCAGGGGGTGGTGGAGGCGCTTGACGCCGTAGGTCTTCTCCTTGACGTCGTGGGTGGCCCACAGGCGCCTGAACTCCTCGCTCTTGACGGAGAGTTCGCCGACCAGGGCGGACAGGCGCGGGTCGTCCGGGTGGCAGCCCGCGTCCATGCGGAGCATGCTGACGATGTCCGTGGCCTTCTGCTCCCACTCCACGAACAGTTCGCGGTACTCGGGCCGCAGGAACACCAGCCGCGCCCAGTTCCGCTCCTGCGGCGGCAGCTCCGACCAGTCGCCGAAGACGGCCGCGGCCATCCGGTTCCACACCAGGATGTCCGTGCGTGGGCCGCAGACGTACGCCGGGACCGTCTCGATCGCGTCGAGCAGCTGCCGTAGCGGAGGCCGTACGTGCTGGGTGGGGGCCGACGGTTTCTTCTTGTGCTGCTTCGGCTTCGCGAGGTGGGTGAGGTGGGAGGACTCGGCGTCGGAGAGGCGCAGGGCGCGGGCGATCGCTTCGAGGATCTCGGCCGACACGTTCCGCCCGTTGCCCTGCTCCAGACGCGTGTAGTACGCCACCGAGACCCCGGCCAGCTGCGCCAGCTCCTCGCGGCGCAGCCCGGGCACCCTGCGGTGCCGCCCGAAGTCCGGCAGCCCGACGTCCTCCGGCTTCAGCCGGGCCCGCCGGGTGCGCAGGAACTCGCTCAGCTCGGCACGCCGGTCCAGCGGCGGACCGGCGTCGGCGGGCTCGGGGGCGGATTCGGGCTGTTCGTCCATACGGCCCAGTATTCCCGGTCCTACGTCCAGGAGCCTGATCCCGCTGGTGGTAGGCACAGCGGACGTACGCAGAAGCGTGGCCTGGGTAGCCTCAGGACTTTCGGGCAGGCTTGGCAGCGTGCCCGGCCGGAAGGCAGCCGGGCGCACAATCCCCCCGCTAGGAGAGTTTCGGCATGACCACAGTCGCCGCATACGCAGCCCCCGCCGCCAAGGCTCCCCTGGAGCGCACCACCATCGAGCGCCGGGCCGTACGTGAGTTCGACGTCCTGATCGACATCAAGTTCGCCGGTATCTGCCACTCGGACATCCACCAGGCCCGCGAGGGCTGGGGCGAGGCCATCTTCCCGATGGTCCCCGGCCACGAGATCGCCGGCATCGTCTCCGAGGTCGGACCCGGTGTCACCAAGTTCCAGGTCGGCGACCGCGTGGGCGTCGGCTGCATGGTCGACTCCTGCCGCGAGTGCGACAACTGCAAGGCGGGCCTGGAGCAGTACTGCACCGGCGGCAACGTCGGCACGTACAACGCCATCGGCAAGGACGGCGAGCCCACCTACGGCGGCTACTCCGAGAAGGTCGTCGTCGACGAGAACTTCGTCCTCGGCATCCCCGAGGGCATCTCCCTCGACGAGGCCGCTCCGCTCCTCTGCGCCGGCATCACCCTGTACTCGCCCCTGCGGCACTGGAACGCCGGCCCCGGCAAGAAGGTCGCGATCGTCGGCATGGGCGGCCTCGGCCACATGGGCGTCAAGATCGCGCACGCGCTCGGCGCGGAGGTCACCGTCCTCTCGCAGTCCCTGCGCAAGCAGGAGGACGGCCTCAAGCTGGGCGCCGACCACTACTACGCGACCAGCGACCCGAAGACCTTCGAGGAACTGCGCGGCACCCTCGACCTGATCATCTCCACGGTGTCGGCTCCGCTCGACCTCGGCGCGTACCTCTCGCTGCTGAAGACGGACGGCGCGCTGGTGAACGTCGGCGCCCCCGAGGAGCCCGTCTCCCTCAACCTGTTCTCGGTGATCGGCGGCCGCAAGACCCTCGCCGGTTCCGGCATCGGCGGCATCCCGGAGACCCAGGAGATGCTGGACTTCTGCGCCGAGCACGGCTTCGGCGCCGAGATCGAGCTGATCTCCGCGGACCAGATCAACGAGGCGTACGAGCGGGTGCTGGCGAGTGACGTCCGGTACCGGTTCGTGATCGACACGGCCACGATCTGACGGCGTCGCTTCTAGCAGGGGTGCGGGGTGCGGTGCGCTGTCGAGTGCGGGTGCGGGTGCGTCGTGGCTGGTCGCGCAGTTCCTCGCGCCCCTAAAGGGTCGGACCAGCACAGGCGCTTTTAGGTGCGCGGTGGTGCGCGCCCACGCGGCGGAGCCGCAAATCGATACAGCCCCGCGCCCCTAAAGGGTCGGACCAGCACAGGCGCTTTTAGGTGCGCGGTGGTGCGCGCCCACGCGGCGGAGCCGCAAATCGATACAGCCCCGCGCCCCT
>NZ_JBICXA010000018.1:0-167311 GCF_043200035.1 Streptomyces sp. NPDC048504 | reverse complement strand
CCTAAAAACACCGGTCGCCCCGCGTCTTTTAGGGGCGCGGGGAACTGCGCGAGCAACCACGACGTACCCGCACCCGCCGACGAACCTCAGCCCCCCGCCCTGTTCCGCCCCAGCAGCCACAACAGATACGGCCCACCGACGAGCGAGGTGAGCGCGCCGACCGGCACCTCCAGCGGGGGCAGGATCGTCCGCGCGGCGAGGTCCGCCGCCACCAGGATCACCGCACCCGTCAACGCCGAGCACACCAGCGGCAGTTGAGGCGTACGGGTGAGCCGCCGGGCCAACTGCGGCGCGGTCAGCGCGACGAACCCGATCGGTCCGGCCGCCCCGGTCGCCGTAGCGGCCAGGACTACCCCGAGCACGGTCACCGCGAGCCGCGTCCGGTCCACCCGCACCCCGAGCGAGGCGGCGGTGTCGGCGTCGAGCCCGAGCGGCCGCACGGCCCGGCTCGCCCACACCAACGCGGGCAGACACACCAGGAGTACGACGGCCAGGGGCGCTGCCTGCTCCCAGCCCCGCCCGTTGAGGGAACCGGTCAGCCACAGCTTGACCGTCTCGGCCGCCTCCAGCTCGCTGTCCGACAGATACAGCTGCACCACGGCCGACAGCGCGACCCCGATCCCGACTCCCGTCAGCACGAACCGGCTTGGCTGCATTCCGTGCCGCCAGGCCAGTACGTAGACGAGCGCGGCGGCCGCGAGTCCGCCCAGGACGGAGACGGCGGGCATGGTGCTGGGCGAGTTGACGACCCCGGCGGACAGCGCGAGCACGGTCGCCGCGGCGGCGCCGTGCCCGACCCCGATCACGTCCGGACTGGCGAGCGGATTCCGGGTGACGGTCTGCACGAGGGCTCCGGAGAGGCCCAGGGCGACCCCGACCAGCGCGCCGAGCACGATCCGGGGAACCCTCAACTCGTTGACGACAAGGTCGTATTGCCCCGAACCGGTACGCAGCGTGTGCCACACCTCGCCGGGCGAGATGTAGGTCTGCCCGCAGCAGGCGGCGGCGGTCATGGCAACGGCCAGGGCGAGTACGAGAGTTGCGGACACGAGGGCTGAACGGCGGTGCAGGACAAGGGAGATGGAGGGGTGAGGGCGCAGCACGCTGACACCGGTGGCGCTCATACGGCCGTCGCCTTCCGCCGTACCAGCACGACCAGCACCGGCACCCCCACCAACGCCGTCATCACCCCGGCCGGCACCTCGGCGGGAGAGCGCACGACCCGCCCCGCCACATCCGCCGCGACCAGCAGCGCGGCGCCGAGCAGCGCGGACAGCGGGAGCAGGGCACGGTGGCCGCCGGAGGTGAGGCGCCGGGCCAGGTGCGGGACGGCGAGCCCCACGAACGCGATGGGACCGGCGGCGGCCACCGCGGACGCCACCAGCAGGGTCGCGCCGAGCGCCGCGCACACCCGCACGACCCTCACCCGGTGCCCCAGCGCCCGCGCGGTCTCGTCGCCGAGGGCCAGCGCGTCGAGCCCGCGCGCGCAGGCGAGCACCAGCAGCGCCCCGGCCACCAGAAACGGCAGCATCTCCACGACGGTGTCGGCGTCCCGTCCGCTCAGCGAGCCGACCTGCCAGAACCGGAACTGGTCCAGGGTGGCCGAGCTGGAGGTCAGGACGACGGTCGTACCACCCGCCGTCATCGCCGACAACGCCGTACCGGCGAGGGCGAGTTTGACCGGCGAGGCCCCGCCCCGGCCGCGTGCGGCGATGCCGTAGACGAGACAGGCGGCGAGGACGGCGCCGGCGAAGGCGTACCAGACGTAGCCGGTGAAACCGCTCGCGAGGCCCGTCGCGATGGCGAGGACGACGCCGGCCGCCGCGCCCTGGCTCAGGCCGAGGATGCCGGGGTCGGCGAGCGGGTTGCGGGTGACGGCCTGCAGCGCGGCGCCCGCGACGCCGAGTGCCGCGCCCGCTGTCAGCCCGATCTCGGTGCGGGGCAGCCGCAGCGACCGTACGACCAGGGCGTCCGGTGAACTCCCGCCGTGGAAAAGCGCGTTGAGCACCTCGGACGGGGGGATCGGACGCGTGCCGACGGCGAGGCTGAGCAGCACGGCGGCGGCCACCGCGAGGGTGGCCGCCGACCAGGCGAGACGTCTGACGCTCACTGCGCTGTTCCGTTGCTCGTCGCTTCGTCTCTCTACTTGCTGATGTCCTCGGCGAGTTGGAGGACGACCAGGCGCGCGGCGGTCGGGCCGGCGTTGAGGTACCAGGGGTCGTCGTCGACCTTCACGGCGTGCCCGGCCTTGACCGCGCTCATCGACTTCCAGAGCGGCCCGGCGAGCACGCTCGCGGCATCCGTCCTGGCCGCGTCGCCCTGCACGGAGTAGAAGATCCAGTCGCCGTCGGCCTTGTCGATGCTCTCGGCGCCGATGTCCTCCGAAATCGCCTTGAACTGCTGGAACTTGGGCCGGTCGAGCCCCATGTCGACGGCGATGGAACCGGTGAAGGAGGAGACACCGAACATCCGGGTCCTGCCGGGCGTGAACCGCAGCATCGACACCGAGGTCTTCGACAGCGCCTCGCCCTTCTCGCCCGCGTCCTCGACGATCCCGTCGAGCAGCTTCTGCGCCTGCCGGCCCTTGCCGATCGCGTCGCCGACGAGGAGGAGGTCGCGCTTCCAGTTGATGCCGTTGCCTGCGGTGATGACGGTCGGCGCGATCTTCGACAGCTTCGGGTAGAGGTCGCCGAGCGAGTCGTTGGCGAGGATCAGGTCGGGCTTGGCGGCGGCGAGCGTCTCCAGGTTGGGCGCCTGGCGCGTGCCCGCGTCCGTCATCGCGGCGAGCTTCGACTTGTCGGCCGGGAAGGCGTCCGCGAGGTAGTCGGGGACGAGGCCGGCGTTGTCGGCGCGGGTGGTGGCCGTCGGGACGGTACCGAGGGAGAGCAGGTCGTCGAGCTGTCCCGTGCTGAGCACGGCGATCCTCGTGGGCTTCGACTTGATGGTCGTCTCACCCTCGAAGTGCGTGACGGTGCGGGGGAAGGCGCCGTCGGTGTCGTTGTCCGAGCCCATGCCGGTCGCGAGGGTGCTGGGCGCGGCGGAGGGGCCCTCCGAGGCGCCGATCACCTTGTTCTGCGAGCCCTCGCCGGTCTTCTCGGCATCGTTGTCGGCGGAGGACGACGAACACCCGGCCAGCAACCCCCCGACGGCGGACACGGCGACCATCGCCGTGACAGCCTTCCTCTTGAACGCACGCGCTATCACTGTCTCTCCGATCAATCCGGCAAGGTAAGGCTTACCTTAACTTGCCGTCGGAGTAGCTTGGGCATGAGGAGGACAACAGATGACCGTGCAGCTGAACCACACCATCGTCGCCGCGCACGACAAACACACGTCGGCCCGATTCCTCGCCGACCTGCTAGGACTCCAAGTGAGCCCGCAATACGGCCCGTTCATCCCGGTCGCGATCCCGAACGGGGTGACCCTCGACTACATGGACCACCCCGGTTCAGGCTTCGCCGAGATCACTCCGCAGCACTACGCGTTCCTGGTCTCGGAGGACGACTTCGACGCGATCTTCGGCCGCATCCAGGCGGCGGGCCTCACCTACTGGGCAGACCCGGCGCACCGCCGCGAGGGCGAGATCAACACGAACGACGGCGGCCGGGGCGCGTACTTCGACGACCCGAACGGCCACAGCCTGGAGATCCTGACCCGGCCGTACGGGAGCGGGGGCTGATTCAGGCGGTGGGGAAGGACTCGCCCGAGCCGTAGGACCGTACGAACACGCCGCCGTCCGCCGAAGGCCGTACCGAGTGCGCGCGTCCCAGCCCGGAGACGTGGGCACGGCCGTCCGCCGCCACCTCGACCAGTGTGTTCTCGTCGAGGGCGACGCCGTGGGGGAGCCGGTGCCGGGCGACGGCGAAGGACACCAGCCCGAGCCCGTCCCGTACGGCGATCTCGTCCAGGTCCTCCGCGGTGTCCTCCGGGCACACCGCCACGCCGTCGAGCAGCCACCCCCCGACGACAGCCGACCGCGCGGCGAGAGCGGCCCCGGCGGAGAACCCGGCGTACGGGACACCCCGTTCGGCGAGCAGCCGCGGCAACCGGTCGAGGCAGTCCGCGAAGGCGTCGTGATAGGCGGGGGTCAGCCCACCGCACACGAGCAGCCCGTCGCCTCCGAGACCGCCTCGACGTCGAAACGCCCGCCGATCGGCACGAGCGCAGGTATGGGTGTGCAGTCGCCGGCACTCCTCAACGCGCCCTCGTAGCGGGCGAACTGACGCTCCCCGTCCCCCTCGCCCTCGTCGACGATCACGCAGGCGATACGGGGCGCGGACCCGGCGGACTTACCCGCGGCGCGGAGGAAGGGTTCGTGGACGACGGGAGTGGCCCATCCGCCGCCGATGAGGAAGGTGCTGGGTGCGATGGGCTCGCTCGGCTCGGTCTGTCACACCCTTTTGCGAGAGCGGTCGACGGCGGGGCCGATGCGGATCAGGCCTGGGCGGTGGGTCGTACGACGATCTCGTTCACGTCGACCGTGGCCGGCTGCCCGATGGCGAAGGCGACGGCCCGGGCGATCGCGTCGGGCGGGATCGCCAGCCGGTCCCGCATGTCCGTGATCTGCTGCCTGACCCGACTGTTCGTCGAGGCCTCGGCGAAGTCGGTGGAGATCACACCGGGGGAGACGGTGGTGACCCGCAGGGACTCACCCGCTTCCTGGCGCAGGCCTTCGCAGATGGCCCGGACCGCGAACTTGGTGCCGGCGTAAACGGCCATGTTCGGCACGATGCGGAGCCCGGCCGTCGACGCGGTGGTGACGAAGTGGCCGGAGCCCTGCGCGCGGAAGACCGGCAGCGCGGCGGCGATCCCGTGCAGCAGCCCCTTCACGTTCACCTCGACCATCTCGTCCCACTCGTCGACCCGCAGATCGTCGAGGGGCGAGATCGGGCCGGCCCCCGCGTTGCCGAACAGCACGTCGAGCCGCCCGAACCGCTCACGGGCCAGCGCGACCAGGGCGTGCAGGTCGTCGCGCCGGGTCACGTCGGTACGGATCGGTACGGCGACACCGCCCGCCTTCTCGATCCGGGCCGCCACCTCCGCCAGCCGCTCCGCCCGACGCCCGCCCAGCACCACCCGCGCACCCCGCTCGGCCAGCAGCAGCGCGGTCGCCTCACCGATGCCGCTGCCGGCACCGGTGATCGCCACGACCTTGCCGTCGATCCCGTCGCTGCCATTGACTGCGTCGAATCCGGACATGGTGGTCCTCCTGGTTGCTGTTGCCCGCTCGTCCCCTTGGCCTCAGTCTGGAGGGCATTTAGCCTGGTATCCAGACCGTGTTTATTCTGGAATCAGGGCTGCCACACAGATGCCGAACCATGCGCGACAGGCGACGAAACAGCCGGACCGACGGCAGGAACTGGGCGCGTTCCTGCGCAGCCGCAGGGAACGCGTCACGCCGGACGAGGTGGGCCTCCCGCAGACCGGCCGCCGCCGCACACCAGGTCTCCGGCGTGAGGAACTCGCCCTGCTCGCCGGGATCAGCGCGACCTGGTACACGTACCTCGAACAGGGGCGGGAGATCCGCGCCTCCGAACAGGTACTGGAGTCCCTGGCCTCGGTACTCCGTCTGAACCGGCACGAGCACGACCACCTGCTCCGGCTGGCCGGTCACCACACCCCGCCGACCGACCCCGAGCCCTTCGAGCCCCTCACCGCCGAGGTGGCGTCGGTGCCTCTCCTCCTGCAGCCGCACCCGGCGTACATCATCGACGGCACCTACGACGTACTCACCCACAACCAGCCCGCCGCCGACCTGTTCCCGAAGCTCACCGCCCCGACGGACCGTCCCCCGAACTTCCTGCGCTGGGTGTTCCTCGAACCCCTGGCCCGGGACGTCCTGGCCGACTGGGAACCCGAGGCGAGAGGTCTGCTGGCCCGCCTCCGCGCCCTGGCCGGCCGCCATCCCACCGACCCGCGCTACACCCGCCTCATCGACGAACTCCACGAACACAGCCCGGAAGCCCGCTCCTGGTGGCCGCGGTACGAGGTACAGGCCCGCCACAGTGGCCGCAAACGCCTGCGCCCACCGGGCCGCACCACCCCGGTCACCTACACCTACACGGCCTTCCACCTGGCCGAACAGCCGGAACAGACGCTGGTGATCTATTTCGCGGACACGGCCACGGACACGGACGCGGAGTGACCGGTCGGCCGCGTGGGGAAGTGCGGGACCGATCGTGACCTCGCCCGCTCAGGGGGTGTCCCGCAGTTCCTCGTCGATCTGCTCGATGAGGGGGTGATCCGCGGGATGAATCCCTCCGTAGATCTCGCGGGCCGTCCTCAGGTCGTCCTGCCAGCGCTCGGGCTGCCCGCCGGATCCCTTGAGGATCAGTGCCCTGCGGTACCGGGCCTCGGCCACATAGGGATGCTGGGCCCCGTACTTGCCGGTGTAGATCCCGATCGCGTTCGTGACCTCCGTCATCGCCGCCTCGCTGTTGCCCAGTTCGTGCAGCAGATGCGAGTAGCGGACCAGGGCGCAGGCCCGGTCGGGGTGGTCCCGGTCGCCGTTCATATGGGGTGCGGACAGCACCTCGTCGAAGATGTGCTTCGCCTCCGCGAGCAGCCGCTCGGCCTCGCGTTCCCCCGGGAACGACCGCTCACGAGCGCTGGGGGAGCGCCGGTCGCGGCTGCCCCGGAACCTCGCCGCCCGCTGCCGGAGCGTCTCGCCCAGATGAACGGACGAGGAGAGGACGACCGGGTGCCCGGCCGCATATCCGGCGCGTTCCAGGATGTCCAGGGCGGTCCGCAGGTGCCGTTCGGCTCCCTGCAGGTCGTGGGAGTCCAGCAGGGCCAGCCCCAGCGACTGGTGGACGAACGCCGTCGGGTTGCGGCGCGCGGGCTCGCTTCCTCCCGGGGTCTGCTCCAGGAGCCGCAGCGCTTCGCGGTACAGGTCCACCGAGGCGGGGAGCTGCCCTTGCCGCCAGCGGACCAGACCCAGTTCGACCAGACCGTCGGCGATCTTCAGCGGGTTGGGCTCGTCCAGCCGTCGCAGCCGTAGCAGCGTCTCGGCCGCTGCCTCGGACGCCCCGTCGAAGTCGCCGAGTTCCCGCAGTACGCGCCCGAGTTGCATCCGGCTCTCCTGCGTGCGCGGCTCGCGCTCGCCGTCGATGCGGAGGCGGATCGCGAGTGCCTCCTCGGCGAACGTACGGGCTTCGAGCAGTTCGGCACTCAGCAACTTGAGCCGGCTGAGCGACACCAGGGTGTTGGCGACCGGTGAGGTGTTACGGCCCCCCAGTCGTACGCGCTGTGCCAGGGCGTCCGTCAGCAGCCGCTCCGCCTCCGCGCGGTCGCTCTGCACCCGGAAGTACTCGCCCATGCTCTGCAGCAGATCCGAGGTGTTCGCGTCGACGACACCGAGCTCCCGGCAGTGGTCCAGCACGGCCCTGGCGTGCGGGAGCAGTTCGACACACTGCGGCCAGGTCCCCTCCCGGTCCGGGTCCTGCGGGAACCACCCGTTGACCAGGTACGCCGCGGCCTTCGCGTTCTCGGTCTGCTCCGCGACGGACATCTCCTTGCGGATCACCGCCTGCACCTGCGCGTGCATCACGAGCTTCGCCTCGCCGGTCAGCAGCGAGGAGTTCCTGGCGGTCTCCCTGATGCGGCGGCCCCGCGCCGGGTCCTTCACCTCGGCGCGCAGCCGCACCGGCAGCAGATCGGTGCGATCCCCGTCGGCCTCGAAGAAGTAACCGGGTATGCCCTGCGGTGCCAGGAAGGCGCACAGACGCAGCAGCAGACCCACGACCTCGTCCTTCTCCTCCGCCTGCTTGAAGGAGAGGATCCAGGCGGGGGCACCGCTGCGGCTCGTCTCCGGGTGGATGGACGGAGCCAGTTGCGAGCGGATCTCCAGTGCCCGCAGATACCCCTCGATGTCGGGATCGTCGCGCAGCGACGCGGCCGCGGACTCCAGCGCGAGAGGCAGCCGGCCCAGCTGGTCGACGATCCTCGCCAGCCCGTCCTCGTCGTCGATGCCGCTCGCGTCGCTGAGGAAGGCCACGGCCTCTTCGGTGGTGAACGCCTCCAGGGCGATGCGATGGCGTGGCGCGCTCCGCTGCCACACGGGGTTGACCGAGGTGATCAGGACCTGGCCGCCGTCCCCGGCGTCCGGCAGCAACTGGCGGATGGCGGAGTCGTCCTCGGCCCCGTCGTAGATCAGCAGCGCCCTGGTCCTGGGCAGTTCGTTGGACAGGAGCTCCTGCAAGGTCTGTTCGGGGTCCCGGTCGTCGTGCTGCGCGGTGCTGCCCGCGGGCTGGTCGCGGGCCGTGTGGAGCCGGTGCGCGAGATCGAGAAGGCTCGCGCGGGCGGTCGGGGCGTGCGCGGCCTCCACCCGCCAGATGACGTCGAAGAGGTCCTCGTACCTGCGGGCGTACTCCAGCGCCAGGCGGGTCTTGCCGATGCCGCTGAGCCCGTGGATCGCGCATGTACGTACGTCGCGCGAGACATTGACCGTGCCGAGGACCTCGCGCAACAGGGCCAGTTCCCTGCGGCGGGCCGTGAAGTGGGAGGCCCCGCGCCGGTCGAAGTTGCTGATCAGCGGGCCCCTCGCCGGATAGCGCGGTTCGACCTCGCCGACGATGTGGGGGGCGGTGTACGCCGGGAGCGGCACCGCGCCCGCCTGGTGCAGGCGGGCGTCGACGGTGGCGGCCGCGTCGTCGGCGTCGCGCCCGGCCAGCGTCAGCACCTCGCAGCCGGCCCATCGCGTCAACGGCGGGTCGTGGTGCGCCGTCACCAGAACGAGGGCGGATCTGCCGCGGCTGCGGGTGATGCGACTGAGCCCCGGATGGTGATTCAGGTCGTCCAACATCCGGGAAACAATGATCAGTTCATGATCGGGGGCCACCTCGGGAGGCGGCGGCACCGGGTGCTCCGCGGTCGCCCACGGCCGGGTGGAGGTCAGATACCCGCTGCGCCGTAATCGCCAGGCGAGCCAGTGCGCCCACGGTTCGTCACCGTGGGGATGACTGATCAGCACCTGCGGCGGTAGCCCCTCGGCCTGTTTCTGGAAGGCGCGCCCGGTGTAGGCACCGAGGCCGGTCCCCAGGGCCAGCAGGCAGATCACCAGGAACTGCCATCCGCCTTCGACGAACCTGACCCCGGCGAGCGCGCCCGCGGCGATGGCGGCGCCCGCGACCGCGAGCACCTGATTCAGACGTCGTGCGCCCCGACTGTTACGGCGCATGGGATCCCCCTGCCCAACACCGTTCCCCGTTTGGAAGAACAAGTATGAGGCGAGAAGGGGCTCTTGACGCCTCCGTTGCGCAAACCTCCTGCGAACGCCCGGCACGGCGCCGCATGATGGCTGTCGCGTCGGCGAGCCGTTATCGTGATTCACCATCAAGTGGCTGTCTCAGGTGTTTTTCCGGACGTTCTCCCTCGCCGTTTCGGGAGGATGCGACGCATGCTCGACGGGCCGAGCCGGCACCGGCGCAGCTGGCCTCGCAGCGTTGTGGAAAGGTGCCACCAGTGATCGACTCCGCCTCCCTCCCGCCGGGCCGTCAGCCGTTCCTGGACGACTCGGTGGTCTGCCTGGCCGCGCCGTCGTTCGCGCTGTCGCCCCGGGACGGCCAGCTGCGGGGCAACGGCGTCGACGGCTTCTACGACCAGGACCGAAGGCTCCTCCACACACTGCGGCTGCTCGTCGACGACCAGGAACCGGAACACGTCGCCCATCGCCCCGAGGGCTCCCGGGAGGCGTTCTTCCAGGCGATGTGCAGGTCGTCCGAGGACCCGACCTCCGCCCCCTGGCTGCTGGTCGCGCGGGACCGCACGGTCACGCGTCCGGATGTCGCGGAGTCGGGTGACGTCGTCCTGCTGCAGAACGTCGGACCCGAGGCGGCGCGGTTCACCGTCTCGGTGCTGGCCGCCACCGACCTCGCCGACGTGGCCACGATCAAGGCGGGGCACCCGGCCGCCGACATCCCCTGCGAACACGGCGAAGGCATCGTTCCCGCGGTGCGCTGGCACAGTCCGCACGACAACAGCGAGGTCGTGCTGCGGGCCGAGCCCGTTCCGCCGCACGACGGCGGGCCCGAACCGAAGATCACGCTGGACGACCACCGGCCGGGGCGGGCGGAGTTCCGCTGGGAGCTGCGGCTGCAGCCGGGTGAGGAGTGGTCCGTACGACTGCTCGTGCAGGGCAAGACCACGACGGTGGCGGGCTACCCGGTACCGCCGCGGCAGCCCGCTCCGTGGGGGCGGGTCGAGGTGACCGGGCACGAGCACATGGCCGCTCTGCTCACGCGGGGGCTGGCCGACCTGGAGGCGCTGCGGCTGGCCGAGCCGACCGGTTCCGCCGACGAGCCCGAGAACCAGTTCGTGGCCGCCGGATGCCCGTGGTTCCTCGGACTGTTCGGCCGTGACAGCATCTGGGCGGCCCGCATGATGCTGCCGTTCGGAACCGGGCTCGCCCGCGGCACACTCCGGGCGCTGGCCGGCCGTCAGGGAAGGCGCCACGACGCGTTCACGGACGAGGCCCCCGGACGGATCCTGCACGAGCTGCGGCCGACCGAGACCCGGCACGGCGACGGCATGGTGCTCCCGGCGCGCTACTACGCGTCCGTGGACGCGACTCCCCTCTTCGTCGTCCTCCTGCACGAGGCCTGGAAGTGGGGTCTCGCCGAGGACGAGGTGAGGCGCCTCATGCCGCACGCCCGCGCGGCGATGGAGTGGGTCGCGGACACCCTGGGCCCCGACGACCTGATCGGCTACGGCAGGGGCAGGGCCGACGGTCTTCTGCACCAGGGCTGGAAGGACTCGCCCGACGCGATCCGTGACGCCGAGGGACGCCGCGTCGATCCACCCATCGCCCTGTGCGAGGTGCAGGGGTACGCGTACCGGGCCGCCGTCGGTTTCGGCGAACTCCTCACCGCGATCGAGGGCGAGAAGGAGCAGGCCGAGCTGTGGGGGGAGCGGGCGACCCGCCTGCGCGCCGCCTTCCAGCGGTCCTTCTGGGTCGAGGAGCCGGACGGCCGACGCTATCCGGCCATCGCCGTCGACGGGACCGGACGTCCCGTCACCGGCAGGGCCTCCAACATGGGGCACCTGCTGAACTCCGGCCTCCTCCAAGGGGAGGACGAACACCGGGCGGTGGCCGAGGCGCTCATGTCGGACGGACTGCGGACACCCTGGGGGATCCGCACCCGTTCCGCGGACCTGGCCGGATTCAATCCGTTCAGCTATCACGGCGGATCGGTCTGGGCGCACGACTCCGCGATCGCCGTGCACGGGCTCGCCGCCACGGGATTCGTCGACGAGGCCGCCACCCTGCTCGGCGGGATGCTCGACGCGGCCCGGCATTTCGACTACCGGTTGCCCGAGCTCTACGCGGTCTACCCGAACTCCCGCTTCGGTCGGCCGGCCCCGTATCCGCCCTCCTGCCGGCCGCAGGCCTGGGCGGCCGCCTCGGCGGCGCTGCTCTGCTCCGCGATGCTCCGGGTGGACGCCGACGTCCCCGACCGCCGGCTGACGCTACGGCCGATCGCGCCCTCACGCATGGGTCTCGAATCACCCTACGCTGTGCGGGGGTTGAGGCTCGGCGAGCGATCCGTCGACGTGACCGTCGACCTCCATGGCGGCGCGGAGGTACGGGGCATCGACACCGAGGAGTGGCGCATCGACGCCGGAGGTTCCTGCGCGACCTGAGGCAGAGCGGTCCCCGAGGAGAGGGAGACACGTGGTACGTGGCGGGCGGGCGGACATCCGGCGTTCCATAGCCCTCGTGCACTGGGCCTTTCCGCCCACGGTCGGCGGCGTCGAATCCCATCTGGCCGACTACGCCGCCTCGTTGGCGCGGCGGGGACACCGGGTGACCCTGCTGACCGGCGAGCCGCGGCCGCAGGCGGTCGACCAGGTCGAGATCCTCAGCCATCGCCTGTTACGGCTGACCGAGTACCGCGCCGGCACTCCGGGCGGGACCCGCGGCGGGCGGAGCTGGGTGACGCCCGCCGAGGAGCGCCAGGCCGCCGAGCTGCACGCGTGGTTCGCGCGGGTGGTGGACACCCGGGGGATCGAGCTCGTGCACGGCCACAACCTGCACCACTTCTCCCCGGTACCGGCCCTGGCGCTCAGCCGGCTCAGGGAACGCACGGGTACGCCGCTGCTGCACACGTACCACAGCATCTGGCCCGAGGACCCGTGGACCGCTCAGTTCTGCGGTTCCTGGGACGGCCATTTCGTGGTCTCGGAATACCTCGCGTTCGCCTGCCGGACGCACCTCGGCATCCGCGCCCGCCGCGTCTATCTGGGCATCGCTACCGGCCGGTTCCGCGATCTGCCGCCGGCCCGGGACGACGGTCCCCGTACCGTCCTCCTGCCGGCCCGCCTCATCCCGGACAAGGGTGCGGAGCTGGCCATCCGCATGATCGGTGCGCTCAGACAGAGCGGGCTGTCCGTCCGCCTCGTCCTGACCAGCCCGCACGAGGTCGTGGACTGGCACGAGGAACAACAGGGCTTCCTCGTACGGCTCAACCGGCTGATCGACGACCTCAGACTGCGGTCCCACGTCGACCTGGTGCCCGCGCCCAAGGAGAAGATGCCCGGCCTCTACGCCCGGTCCCACGTCGTGGTCTACCCCTCGGACTACCCGGAGCCGCTGGGGCTCGCTCCCCTGGAGGCGATGTCCGCCGGCCGCCCCGTCGTCGTCACGGCCACCGGGGGCCTGCCGGAAACCGTCGTCCACGGCAGGACCGGATACGTGGTGACACCCGGGGATCTCGGCCAACTGAGCGACCGGGTACGGACGTTGCTCCTGGACCCGGGGCTCTCCCACCGGCTGGGCCAGGAAGGGCGCAGACATGTCGAGCGCCAGTTCAACCTCCAGACCTACGTCGACAAGATGGCCGCGCAGTACTCGGCCCTCATGAAGGACAGCGTCGAAGGCCTGTCGCAGAGCGGCTGACGACGGGACGCGACGCGCCAACCCCGTTGCGCGAAGCGGTATTTCGTGGCTCCTCCGCATGGTCGTTACGGTCGGATCCATGGAGCCGAACCCGTGGAATTTCCCGACGGCCGAACAACTCACCGCCGCCCTGCGCGCCGGTGACGTGTCCTCGGCGGAACTGACCGACGAGGCCATCACCCGTATCGAGCGGCACGACAAGGAGATCAACGCGATCTGCGTGCCGGACTTCGACCGCGCCCGGGCCGCCGCACGCGCCGCCGACGAGGCCCGCGCCCGCGGCGAGGACCGGCCGCTGCTCGGCATCCCGGTGACGGTCAAGGAGTCGTACGACATCGCCGGGCTGCCCACGACGTGGGGCATGCCCGCGCACCGGACGTACGTACCCGCCGAGGACGCGGTGCAGGTGTCACGGCTCAGGGCCGCGGGCGCGGTGGTCCTCGGCAAGACCAACGTGCCCTTCGGGCTGCAGGACATCCAGAGCTTCAACGAGCTCTACGGCACCACCAACAACCCCTGGGACCACGGCCGTACGTCGGGCGGGTCCTCCGGCGGATCGGCGGCGGCCCTGGCGTCCGGGTTCGGCGCGCTGTCCATCGGGTCCGACCTCGCCGGTTCGCTGCGCACCCCCGCGCATTTCTGCGGTGTCTACGCGCACAAGCCGACGCTCGGGCTGGCGGCCATGCGCGGCATGGTCCCGCCGACCACGCCGGCGCTCCCCGTCGAGTCCGACCTCGCCGTCGTCGGCCCGATGGCGCGCACCGCCCGCGACCTCGCCCTCCTGCTCGACGTCATGGCCGGACCCGACCCGCTGACCCTCGGCGTGGCGTACGACGTGACGCTGCCGCCCGCGCGCCACGAGCGGCTCCGCGACTTCCGGGTCCTGGTCCTCGACGAGCATCCGCTCATCCCGACGGGGTCCGCGGTGCGGGCGGGCGTGCACCGGGTGGCCGACGCGCTCGCCGACGCCGGTGCCCGCGTCGAACGCCACACGCCACTGCTGCCCGATCTCACCGAAGCGGCGCTGCTCTACACGCAGTTGCTGTTCTCGGGCTCCGTCGCACGGTTTCCCGTCGAGGAGTACGAGCACCTTCGCACCCGCGCCGCGGGACTGAGCGCGGACGACCGCAGCCTCGACGCGGCGCGGCTGCGCGGCATGGTGCTCAGTCACCGGGACTGGATGGAGGTGAACAACCGCCGGGAGCTGCACCGGCACGGCTGGCGGCGGCTCTTCGGATCGTTCGACGCCGTGGTGTGCCCCATCACACCCACGCCCGCGTTCCCGCACGACCACAACCCCGATCCGCTGGCACGCCGGCTCGACATCGACGGCGTGGCGCACCCGTACTTCGACCAGCTCGTCTGGGCCGGCCTGGCCACCATGCCCGGGCTGCCCGCCACGGCCGTACCGGCGGGGCGGTCGCCCGAGGGGCTGCCGGTGGGGGTGCAGATCGTCGGCCCGATGTTCGAGGACCGGACCCCGCTGCGGCTGGCGGAACTGCTGGAGGAGCGGATCGGCGGGTTCAGGGCGCCGGGGCAGGGCGCACAGGGGGATCCGGCGGGCCAGGAGGACCAGGTCGCCGCGGAATCGCGCGGACCCCTCGTGCGTTGAGCACACTGGGTAGAGGATGCCGGTGAGGTACGAGCCGAGTGACCGAACCGCCCGAGTGATCGAGCTGACGGAAATTGGAGGGTCGCGATGGCTGCGCAGACGCAGAGGGCCGTGCTGGCGGGCGGATGCTTCTGGGGGATGGAGGAGCTGGTCCGCCGACTGCCGGGCGTGACGGCGACCCGGGTCGGCTACACCGGGGGTGATGTGCCGAACGCGACGTACCGCAACCACGGCACGCACGCGGAGGCCATCGAGATCCTCTTCGACCCGGAGCAGACCGACTACCGCGCGCTCCTGGAGTTCTTCTTCCAGATCCACGACCCCAGCACCAAGAACCGCCAGGGCAACGACATCGGCCTCAGCTACCGCTCGGCGATCTACTACGTCGACGACGAGCAGAAGCGCGTCGCCGAGGACACGATCGCGGACGTGGACGCGTCGGGCCTGTGGCCGGGCAAGGTCGTCACCGAGGTGGAGCCCGTCGGTCCCTTCTGGGAGGCCGAGCCCGAGCACCAGGACTATCTGCAGCGGTACCCGGACGGCTACACCTGCCACTTCCCGCGGCCGGGATGGCGACTGCCGGCCCGCACGGAGAGCTGACACCGGGCAGCATCCCCAGGCATGCGCCCCCTTCCTCGGGCGGAAGGGGGCGCACGGTGCTGTCTAGCGGGCGGTCGTGCCGTTCTTGGCGAACGTCCACACCGCACGGCTGCCGGGGCCGACGGTGAGGGTGGAGTTGCCGATCCGCTCCACGTGCCGGTCCTTCACGGGCCGGTTGAGTGACATGTCAACCTGCTCGTATCCCGCTTGCTCGCGGGGTACGACGTCGAAGCGGATCGTGGTGCCGCCGCCCTCCGCGACGACCCCGCCGCCCGCCACCGTCCGGACGGTGAACCCGCCGGCCCGCAGCAGCGGCACGGTGTCGGCGAGGTCGCCCGCGGTGACCGCGATCCGGACGGCGGTCACGTCCCGCATGAGGTGGGTGCGGTAGTCGTCGGAGAGGTAGCGCTCCCGGCCGACGTCACCGGGGAAACTCGGCGGCTCGGTGTTGCTGCGCGGGTCGGCGAAGTACTCCGGCCGGTACTCCATCCCCCAGGCGTCGAAGGCGTCGTACTCAGTGGTCGTGAGGACGGCGTCGAACCACGGCACGGGCACACCGTCACCGAAGTCCTTGGTCTGGAGGAAGTCAATGGGCTCGGCGACCCCCTCGTCCTTCAGCCGTTCCTTGACTGTCGCCAGGTCTCCCGCGTGTTCGACCGAGAGGCCGAGTCCGGCGGAGCCGAGGGTGCCGTCCTGGCCGGGGACGTCACCGATCCCGAGCAGTTCCAGGTAGGTCTGGCGGCCCATCAGATAGCGGCCGGTCCAGGTCTGGCCGCCGCTGCCGGTCGTGGTGCGGACCTGGAAGTTGGCGAACTCCCGCAGGTAGTCGGAGTGCTCGATGGCGTCGGCGGTCTCCCGGTCGAAGACGCCGAAGGAGTGGTTGTAGAACAGCAGCTGCCGATCGTACGAGCCGCCCGAGCCCCGGGTCCCCTCGGCCTGTGCCGTCCCCACCCCGCCCCCGATCGCTCCGGCGAGAGCCACAGCGAGCACGATGATCATCCGTAGTGTGCGACGAATCAGCATGTGCGGGATCGTAGGGCGGCGAGAGGGCGGCCGCCGTTCCTTCTGAACGAGGTCGAAATGCTTGACACGGCGAGCGCGAAGAACGCCGACTACAACAGGCTCTCGTCCCGGACCACCCAGCCGGTGCCCAGCTCACGGCGCAGCGCCTCCAGCGCGGCCTGCGCCTGCCGCTTGAACAGCTGCAGTTCCTCGTCGGACCACGGAGACGGGTCCGGCGGACAATCCCAGTCGATCGACGACTGGTAGCGCTCGCTCAGCCTCGCCAGCTCGGCTTGGAGGGCCGGGGTGATCGGCAGGCGCGCCAGCTCGCAGGGGTAGCCGTAGGGGCTGTCCATGTCGTCCGGCCACAACGGCACGTCCACGCCGGCTTCGAAGAAGAAGCGCAAGTGATGAACCACGCAGCACTCTCTCACGACCCCACTGAGTCCTCGGCGTACGTCTGGCAGGCGGTGCTCATGGTGGTCAGGCCTTGTGCGGGACGGGAGCCGCGCCGACCCAACGGCGATAGGCGTCACCATCGACGTTGCCGCCGCACACGATGGTGACCACATGGCGGCCGGCGAAACGGTCACGGTCTTCCAGGATCGCCGCGATACCGAGCGCGGCCGACGGCTCGACGACGAGGCCGGCGTGGTCGAGGAGCATGCGCATACCGGCGATGATCGACGCCTCCTGGACCAGGACGGCGTCGTCGGCGACCAGGAGGAGATCGTCCAGGACGGCCGGGATGGGGCGCCGGCCGGCGACGCCGTCGGCGATGGTGTCGGTCGCGTCGGTGGTGACGACGCGCCGCGCACGCCACGAGCGTGTCATCGCCGGCGCGCCCAACGGCTGGACACAGATCACCTCGACACCGGGCGCCAAGGCCTTCAGCACATGCCCCACGCCGGTGGCCAGCGCCCCACCGCCGAGAGCGATCAGGACGGCGTCGAACGGGGGCGCGGTGTCGAACGGCGGTGCGGTGTTGAATGGCGGCGCGGTGTCGAACGGCGGCGCGGTATTGAACGGCGGTGCGTTGTCGGCCAGTTCGGCCAGTTCGGCCAGTTCGGCCAGTTCCGCCTGTCGTTCTGTTTGTTCTCTCAGTCCCAGAAGTTCCAGGCCGATGGTCGCCGCGCCCTCGCAGGTCTCGATGTCCAGGCTGTCCTCGACCAGCCGGATGCCGTCGTACCGCGCGATCTCCGCCGCCCGCTCGCGCGCCAACTCGTGGTCGCCGTCCACCAGTTCCAGCCCGGCGCCCAACGCGCGGATGCGATCCAGCTTGGCCGCCGTCGCGAAACGGGACGCTACGACGGTCACGTCGAGCCCCCGGCCACGACCGGACCACGCGAGGGCCTGGCCGAGGTTGCCCGCACTGGCGCACACCACGGCCCGCGGACCACGCTCGGCGAGCAGACTCGCGACCACCTCGGTGCCGCGCCCCTTGAAACTGCGGACCGGGTTCGCCGTTTCGAGCTTGATACTCACCGCACACCCGAGACCGGGCTCCAACGCCTCACAGCGATACAGCGGAGTGCCGAGAAACACCGGGTCGATCACCCGACGAGCGGCCCGGATCCGATCGATGTCGAGACGCGTCTGCTGCACGACAGGGGAGCGTAGCGGCACCGGTGCGGTCACGGTTGTTCCGTCAGAAGCATGGTCGTCGCCCACGCCCATCGGTCATCCCTGCAGGTGTGCAAGAAACTCGTCCTCAAGCGGGTACGGGCGTTCCCGGGGCAGCAGCCGGGCCGCGGAGTCCACGTCACCACCGCTGACGAGGGCATGGATCTCATGGGCGAGCGGCGTCACGTCCCGGATGGCGACCGTCCACTCGTCCGCGTAGCGGCGCACGGCCTCACCGGACAGCCCGAGCTGCAGGGCACGGTAGGACAGCGGCCGCAGGCGCAGATCCCGCTCGGGGTCCCACTGCACACGAGCGGGCGCACGCTTCAACTGACGCTGCCAGGCGGCTCGGTCGGGGTGCACCCCACTGACGTAACTCGACAGGCACGCGTGTCGCAGCGCCCACTCGAAGCCGTCCCGGCTGATCTCGACAGCCAGGACAGTCTCCTGGCCTGCCTTCGCACCCCAGCCGCAGCGGTACATCATCCACAGGAACGACGGCTTGATCATGTCAAGCCGCGCTCATAGTCCTTTTTGAACCGGCGTAACCGCCCTGCCCTACATGGAGGGGCTGGTTCTCACAGTTCGGGTGCAAGTGAACGGCGGTAGCGTGTTTTGGAGCCGAACACCGGGAGGGGCGCAGGGTGACCAAGGTGTGGTGGCTCATGTACGGGGACGTTCCGGTCGGTGAGCTCCGCGAGTACGGGATCGATCAGCCGACGTTCTTGTGCCATTTCGTGCCCGGACCGGGCTGGGAGGGTGTCAGCGCGCTGTTCGAGGCGTGGGCGGCAGTACAGGGCCCTGACCCGGACGGGAGTCGGCATGCGGAGGCAATCCGCCCCCTGATGGATCGGGGACTGACCCTGCACCCCTCGGACGGGGGAGCGCCCCTGGGTTGCTTCAGAGACTGCATCCTGCGCATCGATGGGGGCATGGCCCGCCTCCGCTACTGACCGGCGCTGTTCGCGTCCGTCCGGGCGAGCGCTGTTAGGGTGCGGCGCCGTGAGTACAGATATCCATGGCGGCATCGAGTTTCGCCATCCCGGCGTCGGTACCGACTACTACGACGGCGAGCCCTGGGTGGCCGCCATGGATCTCTGGCCGCTGTACGACGAAACCGACTACGCGGCCTTCGGCTGTCTCTTCGGAGTGCGCAACGAGGTGGGCTTCCAGCCACTTGCACCGCACCGGGGTCTTCCCGCCGATCTGTCGAGCGGGATCCGCTCGCAGTTGGGTCCTTGGATCGCATCAGACGGCCTGCACAGTGCGAGTTGGGTCAGCTGGGCGGAGCTGGCCTCGATCGATCTCACGGCATCCCCGCGTGAATTCAACGGTCGGCTGACGTGGCGCACGAAGGCGATGCCATCGATCCTGCATGAGCATCCGGTTTCCGACTCGCGACTGCTTGAGGTCCTGTCCGTGGTGGGTGAACCACCATTCGACCTGCGCGACGCGACGGATCGCGTGGAGTGGATCGCCGACGAACTGACCTGCACTTACGAGCCGTTGACGGTCGGCGCGGTCTTGGGGCCTGAGACTCACTGGCCGCACGTCTTCGCTGTGATGAAGGCCCTGGCAGGCCGTTTCGGCGACGAGGGTGTTCGCCTGGTCGTCGCCTTCGACTGACTGCCTGGAGCCTGTCCCTCACAACGCAGGAGAACGCTGTCGGACCCCGCTCGCGAGCCACCCGCTGTCCTTCAGGTGCCCAACTGGTCCGCTCAGCGGGTCGGCCAGTAACCCGCGAGCCCTCCCGTCGCACCACCGGCAGCATGGATGTGGTCTGTCAACGAGGCTTGATGACCCATGTCAAGGCGCGTTCACAAACCTCCTGTCGAATCGCTCTCCTGCGCTTCAAGAAGTTCGTCACCGTGCTCGATCGCCCAGCGTCCAAGCGCCGTCATCGGGCCCTCGACCAGGCTCTGTCCCAACTCGGTCAGGGCGTAGTCGACGCGTGGTGGCGCCTCGGCATGTGCGTGGCGCTCGATCAGTCCGCCCGCGAGCAGACGGTGCAAGGAGTCGGTCAGGACCTTGTCGCTGACGCCGCCGATCACGGCACGCAGCTCGCGACGCCGGTGCGGTCCCAAGCGAAGCGCCGCCAGTACAACGGGATCCCAGGTATGGGCGAAGAGATCGGTGGCCGCGCGCAAACGACAATCGGCGACCAACTCGTAGCAGTGGGCCTCGTGGTCAGTCATCTCGCCGTCCATCATCGCGCGTCAGGCACGCACTGATCGGTGCGTAACGCCTTCCCTACTGTGACCACTCGACCGACCACTATGGGAGAGGCACAGACGATGCGCATCGGGATCCTGGGAACAGGGACACTGGCGGCGGCCCTGGGCACGGGCTGGGCACGTGCGGGACATGAGGTGGCGATCAGCGGACGGACGCAGGCCAAGGCGGAGAAGCTTGCTGAGCGGCTGGACCACACAGTGCTCGCTGTCGCACCGCGTGAGGTGGTCACCGGGCGCGATGCGGTGCTCCTAGCCGTGTCCTGGGATGGCGTCGAGGAGATGCTGGGAATGGTGGGCGCGTCCGACGGCGTGCTCGAAGGGATGCCGTTGATCGATCCCACGAACGCCGTCACGCATGGCGTCGGCACTCTGCTCACCAAGCACGGCGAGTCGATGGCGGGGCGGATCGCCGGACTTGCTCCGGGAGCCCGGGTCGTGAAGGCGTTCCATCTCTTTCCCGCCGACCAGTGGACGAGCCCGCCCGGTGGCGGCCAGTCCCGTGTGACGGTGGCAATGTGCGCCGACGATGCGACGGCACTGCACGTCGTCGGCGAACTGGTCCGTGACGTCGGCGGAGTCCCGGCGGCTTTGGGGAGGCTGGACCGCGTCCGCCAACTGGAGGAGGTGGCGGGATTCGTCATCGGCTTGGCCTTCGCAGGCTTCGATCCCGGTTCCGCCGTCCCTCACGTCCCCTCGAACGATAGGCGCGTCGGCCCACAGGGCTAGGCGTATCTCTCACATACCCGGTGACCTGCCATGGAAAGGTCTGCCAACGCGGCTTGATGACCCACGTCATCCGCTCCCGCTTCCACGCAGCCGGGAAGCGGCCCTCGCGGGCGGCGGGCACCCCGATCTCCGGGGGATACGCCTGGTAGACGGTGATCGTGGACTCCGAGTGGACCGCACGGATTCCGCGCTGCGGTTCTTCCACGGCGTACAGGGTGGGGGCGGGGCGGTTCACGAAGCCACCGGTTTTCGACGGCCGTTCACCTGCGACGGCCGTTCACCTGCGACGGCCGTTCACCTGCGACGGCCATTCACCTGCGACCGTCGTTCACCTGCGACGGCCGTTCGTCTGTGACCGCCGTACCTCTGCGACTGCAGTTCGCTACGGCGGAGACCGACCGGCCGCAGCACCGCTTCGCCTGTCAGCTCAGCAACTCGGCAGCCCAGCCCGGTACTTCACGGCAGCCGCCGCTCCCGAATCGCCGGGAGCGCATACTCCGTCACCGCGCTGATGACCCCGCGGGCCACCGGCTCCGGGTCGGTCGTGGCCGAGATGGTCCACCAGGTGTCGCGGTTCGCGGGGAGGAGCCGGCCTATGCGGCTGTGCCAGGCGGCGGGGCCGTAGACGGTGTTCGGGCTGGGGCGGGCGGGGAGGTGCGGCTGGCGTCTGCGGGCCTGGGCCCAGCCGAGTTTGTCGGCCACGGTGATGTTGAGGGTGAACTCGACCTGCCCCGCCGTGTTGTGCGCGGCCTTCTGGAAGCCGATGAGTGCCCAGGTCTCGAGATGGGGGAGTTCGTACGTCTGCCCCGAACCCTTGAAGCCGAGCGCGCGCAGCCCGGGAGCGATCCGTGCGCGCATCAGTGCGGTGAACGCCTGCTGCGCGGTGGGCGGGGAGCCGTCAGCCATCGGACGGCACCATGACGGTGGGGCAGGACACTTCGGTGGCGGTGAGGCTGTGCTGTCGTATGACCCATCGGTCGCAGCCGGCTGGTGAGTGAAGCAAACCGTCATCCCCGTAGGTGGGCAATAAGTTCTTCTCCGACAGGATATGGGTGTTCCTGTGGCGACAGCCGGGCCGAGGAGTTCTGGTCGCCGTAGCCGACGAGGGCGTTGATCTCGTGAACAGGCGTTCCGCTCGCCGCAGTTGAGGCGAAGTGGCACAAATGGGAGCAGGCTCCCGATGCCCTGCTGTCGAATGCGACAGGAAACCGTTTTGCCGTACAACCACAGGCAGCTCTCATGAATCCCCTATCCCGGTAGGACTGCCTGCGGGGCAGCCACGTGTCCAAAAGGGGACTCAGTGAGCAGTGTCGGAAGATCCCGTCTGGCCGCCGCGACCGCGGTGGTGACTGTGCTGACGGGCGGTCTCGCCGCGGTGGCCACCTCGTCGGCGTCGGCGTCGGCGTGCACGACGAACACCTACACCCGGCAGGTCTTCGCGAACACCGGTTTCTCGGGTGCGGCGAAGCGCACGGACTGTGACACGGCGATCAGCGAGAACTGGGGCACCAACTCGCCCGGTGTCTCCGGCGTCGGCAAGGACAACTTCGGCGTCCGCTGGACCGTGACCCGTGACTTCGGCTCCGGCGGGCCCTTCGCGTTCGCCGCGTCCGGGCAGGACGGCATCCGCGTGTACCTCGACGGCACGCGTGAGATCGACCTGTGGAAGAACGGCGCCAGCACCGTCTCCAAGACCGTCAACCTGACCATCCCCCAGGGCACGCACACCCTGCGCATCGACTACGTCAACTGGACCGGTGCCGCCGCCGTCAAGTTCGGGTACACCCCGCGCACCGGAGCCACCGTGGACCGGGTCGCCCCGCTCACGCCGACCGGGCTGTCGACAGCGCGCGACGCCGGCGCCAAGCGGAACCTCCTGCGCTGGTCGGCCAACAAGGAGATGGACGTGGCCGGTTACCGCGTCTACCGCCGCACCCCCGACCAGACCTCCTTCGGCAGCCCCCTCGCCACGGTCACCGGCACGACCTTCACCGACACCACCGCGGGTACGACCACCCACCTCTACGAGGTCCGCGCGGTCGACAGGTCGGGCAACACCTCCGAGGGAACGGCCGACGTCTCGGTCACCGGCAATCCGACCTTCCTGCGCCAGTACTTCGCCAACACCACCCTCACCGGCACCCCGAAGCGCACCGACACCGACACCGCGATCAGCGAGAACTGGGGCACCAACGCGCCCGGCGTGTCCGGCGTCGGCAAGGACGACTTCGGCGTCCGCTGGCAGATCACCCGCGACTTCGGCTCCGGCGGCCCCTTCACGTTCACCGCCTCCGGCCAGGACGGCATCCGCGTCTACCTCGACGGCGTACGCAAGATCGACCTGTGGAAGAACGGCACCACCACCGTCTCCAAGACCGTCGCCCTCACCGTCCCAAGCGGAACCCACGTCCTCCGCGTCGACTACGTCAACTGGACCGGCTCCGCGGCCGTCAAGTTCGCCTACACGCCCGGCGCTTCGGGCCCGGACAACGTCGCCCCGCTCGCGCCGTCCGGGACGAAGGTGGCGTACGACGAGGCCGCCGGCTCGGCCACCGTCACCTGGGCGCCCAACAAGGAGATGGATCTCGCCGCCTATCCGTATCAGGTGTACCGGCAGATCGGGGAGGACGGCTGGATCTCCATGGGGCCGACCAACAAGACCACGTGGACCGACCCCGACGTGACATCCGACGGCAGGCCCCGCCACTACGCCCTTCAGGCCATCGACCGCGCGGGGAACGTGTCCGAGCGGACTCCCGTCCTGGCGGTCACCCCGCCCGACACCGTCATTCCGGCGGCACCCGTCCTCGCCGTGTCCCACAAGCCGGGGACGGCCAGCTCCCTCAACATCAGCTGGTACCTGCCCAGCGAACGCACCCCGAACGAGCTGCGCAACGGCGGCACCCTCAAGCTCTACCGCACCACCGGCGACACCCTCGGCGACGACCCCGAACTCCTCGCCACGGTGACGGCGGCCTCACCGTCGATCGACACCTTCACGGACGCACTGCCGGCGTTCGACGGCACCACCTACACCTACGCCGCCGTGGTCACCGACGCCGCCGGCAACGTGTCCCCGATGTCGGAGCCGGTCACCGTGACCCCCGACAGCGTTCCCCCGCCCGCGCTCACCGGCCTGACCGCGACCCCGCGCGCGGACGGCATCGTGCTGAGCTGGGACACCCCCGCCGAGAGCGGCCTGAGCTACGTCGCCGCCCGCGTCGTCCAGCGGCCCGACGGCAGCATCCACTACGACGCCACCGGGTGCAGCGACGCCGGGTCGACGTTCCCGGACAGGGACGTACCGAACGAGCTGCTGTGCGCGGGACCCCCGGACGGCGAGACGGTGACCTTCATGGTCGCGGCGCTCGACCGCTGGGACAACCACATCGCCTGGGCCGACGCCACCACCGTCACCGTCACCGAACCCGACAACAGGCCCGACGACGCCCGCGGCGCGCACACCGGCCCGCTCACCATCACCAACCCCGAGACCGTGGGCGAGCTCGGTTACGTGCAGTGGACCTGCGACGAGGAGACCCTCTGCGGCACCATCACCGAATACCACCTGGACAAGTGGAACCCGTCCACCCACACCTACGAACGGGTCAGCGCGGTCGCGAGCTCCAAGGGCCCCCTCTACAAGGCCTACGTGCCGCGGGTCCACGGCGACACGACGTACTTCCGGATCACCGGAGTCCTCGCCGACGGCACAACCGCCGCCGTGACGTACGGCGCCGGAGCCTACGGCTTCTCGCTGTGAGGCCCTGGGGCCGCTCCCACCGCTGAGCGCCGCCCGTTCCCGCCGCCGGCTACTTCTCCGCGGAGTCCGGAGCCTGCCCGATCCCGACCGGGCAGGACACTCCGGTCCCGCCGATCCCGCAGTAGCCCGCCGGATTCTTGTCGAGGTACTGCTGGTGGTACCCCTCGGCCGGGTAGAACACCCGGCCCTCCGCCGGGAGTATCTCCGTGCTGATCGTGCCGTAGCGCGACCGCGTGAGGACCTGCTGGTAGGCCGTGCGGGACGCTTCCGCCGCGGCTGCCTGCCCGGGGGTGTGGGTGTAGATCGCCGAACGGTACTGCGTGCCCACGTCGTTGCCCTGGCGGAAACCCTGGGTCGGGTTGTGCGACTCCCAGAACGTCTTCAGCAGCCTCTCGTACGAGATCAGCTTCGGGTCGTGAACCACACGGACCACCTCCGTGTGAGCGGTCAGGCCCGAACAGACCTCCTCGTACGTGGGGTTCTCCGTGTACCCGCCCTGGTAACCGACCAACGTCGTCCACACGCCCACCGGAAGCCGCCAGAACGTGCGCTCCGCACCCCAGAAGCAGCCCAATCCGAAGTCGGCGATCTGCAAGTGCTCCGGGTACGGGCCGAGCAACGGGCCGCCGAGCACGGTGTGGCGATCGGGGACCGTGAACACCGGTTCCGGCCGGCCCTGCAAAGCCTGTGCGGGGGTGGGCAGTTGGGGCGTGCGGCTGTGCAGGAACATACGATCTCCAATCGGGCCACAACGAGGGTCCGCACCTGCTGAACGGGCGGCCCCCGCCGAGAATTCCGCCGCCCTGTCGAGTGCGACCCGCTTCGTGTACGACCGCCCCGGCACCCAGTGCTCGGCACCCGGCGCTCAGTGCGGCAGGCTCGCCGGACTCCCGCCGTTCGCCTCGTACCCGGCCACCGCCAGCGCCCGATAGACCGCGAACTCCGCCGCCGGGTCCGGGGACAGGGTCCAGGGAAGGGCCCCGACGTGGCCGTCGATGTGTATGAGCTGGTTCATCGCCTCGGACCAGCGCTCCGCGCGGACCAGGAAGAAGACCAGGAGATGGCGGACGTGCGCCAGCATCGGGTCGTCGGGGCGGGCCGCGTGGACGGCGAAGAGCGCGCCGTGGATCGCCTTCTCCACGACCTCGCTCTGGTAGAAGCTGCTGACTAGGTTCACCTCGGGCAGGTGCTCGAAGACCGCGAAGAGCGGCATCGCGGCGAGCAGGGAACCCTGCGGGGCACGCGCGGCGGCCGTCTCCGCGAACGAGTTCGCCAGCTCGCGCGACCCGTGCCACTTCTCGCACCAGTAGTGCAGCGCCGCCAGATGCGCTCCCATGTGCGCCGGCGCGCGGTCCAGGATCTTCAGCCACAGCTGCTCGAACTCCGGCTGCGGATACGTCAGTCCGCGGGCCACCGACAGCTCGACGATGTACGGCACCGGGTCACCGGGGGAGAGGAGCGCCGCCTGCCCGCAGGCGTCCCGCGCCTCCTCCATGATGATCCGGAACTCGTCCGTCCCCCGCGTCGACGTACGCCACGCCTGCTGCACCAGGAACTCCGCGTGCACGGCCGCGCCGCCCGCGTCCTTCGGGTGTTCGAGCCGCCACACCCGCAGCCACTGCCCGCCCGGCGTCTCGCTGACCCCGCCGGGCCGCTGCTGCAGCTCCAGCGACGCGGCACCCGCGAAGGCCTGCACACGCTGCCAGCGCAGCTCACCCGTGATGTCGGTGCCGGCCAGCAGCTGCATCGCCGCGCGGTAGTCCTGCGTGCGCTGCACCAGATCGAGGACGTCCAACAGGTCCTGGTCGGGGCCGGGCATGCGGATGTCCAGCTCCTCCTCGCGCACGAAGCCGTAGGTCGCCGGGTCCGCGGCGTCCGGGTGGCCCGGCGAGACCTGCTCGATCGCCCCGCGCCTGCGCCGCAGGAACGGGACCAGCACGAAGCCCAGCATGACCAGCGCCATCAGGACCCAGAGAATCTCCATGCCACAAGCGAACCAGACGCGTCCGACAATTGGCCAACCCGGTCCGCGGCCCTGTGGAAAACCTCCGTCGCCCAGCCACTGCCGCCCTGTGGAAAACCTCCGGATCGTCGTCCACCCCGCAGGCGCACTACGCTCGGGGCTCATGAGCGACAGGCACATCAGTCAGCACTTCGAGACCCTCGCGATCCACGCGGGCAACACCGCCGATCCCCTGACCGGCGCGGTCGTCCCGCCGATCTACCAGGTCTCGACCTACAAGCAGGACGGCGTCGGCGGTCTGCGCGGCGGCTACGAGTACAGCCGTAGCGCCAACCCCACCAGGACCGCCCTGGAAGAGAACCTCGCCGCCCTGGAGGGCGGCCGCCGCGGCCTCGCGTTCGCGTCCGGACTGGCGGCCGAGGACTGCCTGTTGCGTACGCTGCTCAGCCCCGGCGACCACGTCGTCATCCCGAACGACGCGTACGGCGGCACGTTCCGTCTCTTCGCGAAGGTCGTCTCCCGGTGGGGCGTCGAGTGGTCGGTCGCCGACACCAGCGACCCGGCGGCGGTACGGGCGGCCAGCACCCCCAAGACGAAGGTCGTCTGGGTGGAGACCCCCTCGAACCCGCTGCTCGGCATCACCGACATCGCGGTCGTCGCGCAGATCGCGCGGGACGCGGGCGCGAAGCTCGTCGTCGACAACACCTTCGCGACGCCGTACCTCCAGCAGCCGCTGGCCCTCGGCGCGGACGTCGTCGTGCACTCCCTGACGAAGTACATGGGCGGTCACTCGGACGTGGTCGGCGGCGCGCTGATCGCGGCCGACGAGGCGCTCGGCGAGGAGCTGGCGTACCACCAGAACGCGATGGGCGCGGTCGCCGGGCCCTTCGACTCCTGGCTGGTGCTGCGCGGCGCCAAGACGCTGTCGGTGCGCATGGACCGGCACAGCGAGAACGCCACCAAGATCGCCGACATGCTCACCCGGCACGCACGCGTGACGCGCGTTCTCTACCCGGGTCTCCCGGAGCACCCCGGTCACGAGGTCGCCGCCAAGCAGATGCGGGCCTTCGGCGGCATGGTCTCCTTCCAGGTCGAGGGCGGCGAGGGGGCGGCCGTCGAGGTCTGCAACCGCGCCAAGGTGTTCACGCTCGGCGAGTCCCTGGGCGGCGTCGAGTCGCTGATCGAGCACCCGGGGCGCATGACGCACGCGTCCGTGGCCGGCTCGGCCCTGGAGGTCCCCGGCGACCTCGTACGCCTCTCCGTGGGCATCGAGAACGTGCAGGACCTCCTGGAGGACCTGCAACAGGCCCTGGGCTAGAAGGGCAGCCGGTCTCACCAACCCGTGAGCGGTGGAGTCGTCTCCGACGGCGGCTCCACCCAGGGATGGACCATCAGCGCCCATACGGTGAACGCCACGACCGCCGTCCACAGCAGCGCCCACATCAGCCGCCGGGCGGCCCTGCGGCGGCGCAGCATCCGGCCGCCGCGCCGCACGATGTCCGCGTACAGCTCCGGCGGCACCTGCGGCGGAGTCCGCTCCATGATCCGCCGTACGGCCGCCTCCCGCTCAGGCCTGTTCACGCCGCGTACCCCCGCTCCACGACCTCTTGGGCGTCATGACGGCACCACCTTGGCCCCGCCCACCTTCGGTGCCGGACCGCGCGGCGGGTGCAGCAGCGTCGCCGTCGCCCGCTCGCAGATCGTCCGGACCCGTTCCGTGGGCAGCCCGAGCAGTGCGGCGGCCTGTTCCTCGGCGACCCCCTCGTACAGCCTGAGGACGAGGATCAGCCGCTCCTGGGGCACGAGCGCGCCCAGCGGGCTGTCGGGATGGGGGCGGGACCGGCCGAGACCGCCGTACTGGTGCCAGGCCGCGCGGGCGAAGCGGGTGGCGAGGTACTGGCGTGCGCGGTCGTACGGGTCCTCACCGCGCAGCCGGTCCCAGCACGCGTACGTGTGTGCCAGGGACAGCGTCAACAGGCGCCGCGCGCGCGGGTTGTCGTCCGGGGCCTCCGCGGTCAGCAGCGTGGCGGCATGCAGCAGCCGCCCTGCCGCGCCCGCGACGAACGCCTCGAACTCCCGGGCCCGGCGGGCGCCTTGGGACGCCTGCCGTTCTCGCACCGCGCAGCCTCACCCCCTGAAGGACCCGGTCTCATATGAGGCCAGGGCCGACGCGAGGTCAAGAGTTCGGTACGAAAGGCGGGAGTCGGGCATCACGCGCGTGTGCCCCGGCCGCGCTCTTCAGGAACCCGCGCCCTTCAGGAAGCCGATGTCGTCTCGGTGCCCGGGACCGCCATCCGCGCGGAGAGGGCGCTGTTGAAGCGTGTGAGGAGCGCGCAGAACTCCTCGCGCTCCTCCGGCGCCCAGTCGTGTGTCAGCTCCTCCATCAACTGACGCCGGGACGACCGCACTTCCTCCAGCCTCGACTGCCCGCGCGGGGACAGCTGCAGCACCACCGCGCGGCCGTCCTCGGGGTGCGAGGTGCGCTTGACGAGCCCGGTGTCGACGAGCGGCGCCACCTGCCGGGTGACCGTGGAGGAGTCGATCCCCATGCTCGCGGCGAGCGCCTTGACGCCCATCGGACCTTCCTTGTCCAGGCGGTTGAGCAGCAGATACGCGGCGCGGTCCATGGAGTTGCGCACCTGTCCGACTCCGCCGAGCCGGGTCTGTTCGGCACGGCGCGCGAACACCGCCACCTCGTGCTGCAGCGTGTCGAGGAGACCGGGTTCACCGACGGTCGTCATGTCCATCGACATTTCAGGTGTTGTGGGCATGGCCGGGGGCTCGCTTCATGAAGGGGTGCTGGGTTGGGGGACAGGGTACGCGGCCGGAAGGCAGGCCGTACCGACGCTGCGCAAACCAGTCTCGGAGGTTGGTCACAGCCGTGCCTAGCGCCTGTGAACTGCGATGCTTGAGTCATGAGCTACAGCACGGCTGACTCCTTGCGACCCGTCACTCTCGACGATGTGCGCGGCGCCCAGAAGATGCTCACGGGCGTGGCACGGGTGACCGCGATGGAGGGCAGCAGGCACCTGACCCAGCTCGTCGGCTCGCCGGTGCACTTCAAGTGCGAGAACCTCCAGCGGACCGGCTCCTTCAAACTCCGCGGCGCCTACGTCCGTATCGCCGGACTGCTCCCCGAGGAGCGCGCCGCCGGTGTCGTCGCCGCGAGCGCCGGCAACCACGCCCAGGGCGTCGCCCTCGCCTCCGCACTCCTGGGCGTGCGCTCCACGGTGTTCATGCCCAAGGGCGCGCCCCTGCCGAAGATCAGCGCCACCAAGGAGTACGGCGCCGAGGTGCGCCTGCACGGCCACGTGGTCGACGAGACACTGGCCGCCGCCCAGGAGTACGCCCATGAGACGGGCGCGGTGTTCATCCACCCCTTCGACCACCCCGACATCATCGCGGGCCAGGGCACGGTCGGCCTGGAGATCCTGGACCAGTGCCCCGAGGTGCGCACGATCGTCGTCGGCATCGGCGGCGGCGGGCTCGCGGCCGGTGTCGCGGTCGCCGTGAAGGCGCTCCGGCCCGACGTACGGATCGTGGGCGTTCAGGCGGCGGGCGCGGCCGCGTTCCCGCCCTCGCTGGCTGCGGGGCGCCCGGTGGCGATCAGGAACCCGGCGACGATGGCCGACGGCATCAAGGTCGGCTGCCCCGGCGAGGTGCCGTTCGGGATCGTCGCCGAGCTGGTGGACGAGGTCCGCACGGTCAGCGAGGACGAGCTGTCCGCCGCGCTGCTGCTGTGCCTGGAGCGGGCCAAGCTGGTCGTCGAACCGGCCGGTGCCAGCCCGGTCGCGGCGCTGCTGAGCGATCCGCGGGGCTTCGAGGGACCGGTCGTCGCGCTGCTGTCCGGCGGGAACGTCGACCCGCTGCTGCTGCAGCGCATCCTGCGCCACGGCATGTCCGCGCAGGGCCGCTACCTGGCCGTACGGCTGCGGCTGACGGACCGGCCAGGGGCCCTCGCGACGCTTCTCGGGGTGTTGTCAGTGGTCGACGCTAACGTCCTCGATGTGAGTCACGTCCGGACCGATCCGCGGCTCGGGCTCACGGAGGCGGAGGTCGAGCTGCATCTGGAGACGAAGGGGCCGGTGCACTGCGCCGAGGTCGGCCACGCCCTGCGCGACGCGGGGTACACCGTCATCGACTGAGATCGGTCGTCGACCGAGGTCAGAGCCCTTCGCCACCCGTTCCGTCACTCGTTCGAGAAAATCTGTTGAGAGACGCGATACATCGCGTTATGGTGTGTCTCGTGTCGGCCCGCGGGCAGCAGCATGCCGTTCCCATGGGCAGAACAAAAGACACATACCTAGGCTTTCCCAAGAATCCCCGACGACGTGGAGACTCATATGCCAGGCGCCATCTATGCCGAAGGCCTGGTGAAAACCTTCGGCGATGTGAAAGCTCTGGACGGCGTCGACCTCGATGTCCCCGAGGGCACCGTGCTGGGCCTGCTCGGGCCCAACGGCGCGGGCAAGACGACCGCCGTCCGCTGTCTGACCACCCTCCTGCGCCCCGACAGCGGCAAGCTGGTCGTCGCCGGCCTCGACGTGCTGAAGCAGCCCAACGAGGTACGGCGCTCCATCGGCCTCTCCGGCCAGTTCGCCGCGGTCGACGAGTACCTGACCGGCCGGGAGAACCTGCAGATGGTCGGCCAGCTCTACCAGATGAAGGCCAAGGCGGCGAAGGCCCGGGCCGACCAGCTGCTCGACCAGTTCAACCTCGCGGACGCCGCCGACCGTACGGCCAAGACCTACTCCGGAGGCATGCGGCGCCGACTCGACCTTGCGGCGGCGCTCGTCGTCTCCCCGCCCGTGATGTTCATGGACGAGCCGACCACCGGCCTCGACCCGCGCAACCGCCAGATGCTGTGGGAGGTCATCAAACAGCTCGTCTCCGGCGGTACGACGCTCCTGCTGACCACCCAGTATCTGGAGGAGGCCGACCACCTCGCGCACGACATCGCGGTGGTCGACCACGGCCGCGTCATCGCCCGCGGCACTTCCGATCAGCTCAAGGCCCGCACCGGCGGCGAGCGCGTCGAGGTCGTCGTGCACGAGCGCGACCACATCCAGATCGCCTCCGCCCTCTTGGACAAATACAGTCTGCGCGGCTTCGGCAAGGGCGACACCACTGTCGAGGAGCACACCCGCAAGGTCACCACGCCCGTCTCCGGCGGAGCCAAGCTACTCGCTGAAATCATCCGCGAGTTGGACACCGAGGGCATCGAGATAGACGACATCGGCCTCCGCCGCCCCACCCTCGACGACGTGTTCCTGTCCCTGACGGGCCACCTGGCCGAGGAGAAGGCCGAGGAGAACGGCACAGAAGCGAACGAGAACCCCAAGGACCGCAAGCAGAAGAAGGAGGCCGCGAAGTGAGTGCCGTCACCGATGCCGCGCCGGTCGCCGCGCCGAGCAGCGCGCTGGGCCAGTCCGTGCACGACTCACTGGTCGTCGCCAAGCGCAATCTGATCCGCATGAGCCGGATTCCGAATCCTGTTCGCTCGTATCGGTCAGATTGCACCTCGCCGCGCAACCGAGACCGGCGGCCCAACGCCTTGAAGGAGCAGGTCAAGTGAGCGCTGTGAACGACTCCCTGGTCATGGCCCGCAGGAACTTGATTCGGATGACCAGAATTCCTGAAATGATCTTGTTTGGGCTGATCCAGCCCATCATGTTCGTGGTGCTGTTCACCTACGTGTTCGGCGGCTCGATGCAGATCGGCAACAGCACCAACCTGGACGTCTACAAGAACTTCCTGATGGCCGGCATCTTCGCGCAGACAGTCACGTTCGCCACCGCCAGCTCCGGGGCCGGCATAGCCGACGACATGCACAAGGGCCTCATCGACCGCTTCCGCTCGCTGCCCATGGCGCGGGGCGCGGTGCTGACCGGACGAACCGTTGCGGATCTCGCGCAGACGGCCTTGACGCTCCTGGTCCTCGCGATCGTCGCGTTGATCGTGGGTTGGCGCCCTGGCTCCGTGGACCCGACCAACTTCGGGAAGATCTTGGGCGGCTTCGGCCTACTGCTTCTTCTGGGATACGCCTTCACATGGATCGGGGCGTTGATCGGCCTGTCGGTCCGCACCCCGGAGGCGGCCACCTCCGGCGGCCTGATCTGGCTCTTCCCGGTGACGTTCATCTCGAACGCCTTCGTGGACTCCAGCAAGATGACGCCCTGGCTGCGGCACATCGCGGAGTGGAACCCGTTTAGCGCGACTGTGCAGGCGTGTCGCAAGCTTTTCGGCGACCCCGGTCTGTCCCCGTCCGATGCCTGGCCGATGCAGCATCCGGTGTGGGCGTCGCTGATCTACTCGGTCCTGATCATCGTCATCTTCCGTACGCTCGCGGTTCGCAAGTACCGGCGGACGGCCAGTTGATGCTCCGCCTTGCCGGATCCTGCTCGCCGCAGTTGGCTAGGTTGCGAGTGGCTTGAATGGGCATCTGATCAGGGGTAACGCATCACATTGAGAGCCCCCAAGAGACGGGGGCTCTCAATTGTCTCTGCGGCTCGTGGCTTCTTGGGAACGGTCGAGGGCCGTGTCCGATTGGTCCGCCTGGCCATCCGTGGGCGTGGCCTGCAATACCTTGGCGAACGCCGCGTAGCGGCGTTGTATCGATCTTGTTGGTCTAGTCAGCCGAAGGTCGGCCCGTGCCGAGTCACGTTCAGGTCCCGCATGTGCCTCTCAAGGCAGGCCCAGAAGGGACACATCTGATTCTCGCGAAGTGATACACCAGGTGGCCAACGCCCCATACGCTTGGACTGTGACCTCACCTGCCGATGACATCGAGCTAGCTGACGCCGTAGGGGCAATTCGCGACGGCCTCCTGGAAGCATCTAGTCGTGGTACCGGTTCCCCGTTGCGGTTCGAACTCGGTGATATTCAGATGGAGTTTACCGTCGAGCTGCGGCGTGAAGTCAGAGGAAAAGGAGGTGTTAAGGCCTGGGTTGTCAACGCGTCCGCTGAAGGGGCATTCACCGATATGCGAATTCAGAAGGTCTCATTTACCCTAAAGCCCAAAAATGCTGCCACCAATGGTGGCTGGGACATATCCAACGAAACCGAGGGTGATGCTAGTCGGTTTGAGAGTGGCAACTGAACGCCGTGTCGTACCGTGGCCCAGTACGGGAGCGCATAAGCGCAGTATTCGCTGGAGGAAGGCAGGGCAGCGGGTACCTCTTGACTCCTCGCCTGATTATTACCGCTGCTCACGTGGTCGCTGATGAAACCACTGTTCAAGTCGCAGTACCGGGAACTGGGAAGGTTTCTTGCGACGTCGCATGGGTTCGATTCGACGATCGATGTGATGTTGCCCTCCTAGTAGCTCACGGGCCTCTTCACAGTGGCACTAGTTCGTTTCCTAGCGTACGCCTTGGCTCGATCGATTCCTTAACCCCGCTTCCGAATTGCCAGGCTATCGGGTTTCCTCAGATGCAACGCGACAACGATGGGCACCTAGATACCGAACAGCTGGTAGGAACCCTAAAGCCCGGCTCTAACCTATTGAGTAGGCGTTATGTCCTAGACAGCTCCCATACGCCCCCTGCGAAACAGGGAGATAAAAGTTCACCCTGGTCGGGTTTCTCGGGGGCGGCGCTATTCTATAGCGACGTGATCATAGGTGTCGTGGGGCATGACCCGGCCAATTGGCAGCATGGCCGTATCGAGGCGACTCCCGTATCTGAATTCTACAACGACCCCCTCTTTAGAAGAGTTCTAGAGGAAAGTGGAGATGCGGAGTATCTAACTGTCCCCAACGACCTATCCCCCGATCGCGTATTTGAAGAGCGTTATAGGGATTATATTTCGACCAAGTTTGGCACTCTGACCATTTTTGGTATCGACTTGAATGACCGTTCTCAAGCTGAATGGCCTCTCGATGCTGCGTACCTGAGTCTTGAAGCGACAGGCTATAGAGCGGCAAAGCGAGACGCAATTAAAGAAAGGGAAGGGCTAGCCGCAACGTTGCAGCCCATGCTGCCTACCGACAAAGCCCTTGAAGGTCACGACCGAGTGCTCTTGAGAGGTGTAGCGGGTTCTGGAAAGACCACACTCGTCCAATGGCTTGCGGTGTCCACCGCTAAGCGGGAGATAAATAGAGATCTCCAGCATCTCTATGATCGAGTTCCGTTCGTTCTCCCTCTTCGGACCTTGATTCGACATTCCTCATTGCCTCTGCCTGACGAGTTTCTAATCTCCACTAGAAGCCCGCTATCTCGTCTGCAACCGCAAGGGTGGACTGAAAATATCCTGCTGTCTCAGCGAGGACTGGTCTTGGTTGATGGTCTTGACGAGATCTCAGAACTGGATCGTGAAAGAGTAAGGAATTGGCTGCGTGAGCTAATTATCGCTTTCCCTGGAAATTCATGGCTAGTTACATCGCGCCCTTCAGCAGTGTCCGACGATTGGCTAGCGTCAGAGGAATTTTTCGAGCTCACCCTATTGCCAATGGGGCACAAGGATGTCGCTACTTTCGTCCGTAGGTGGCACGGTGCCGCTTGTATGACGTGCCGAGACACCGATGAGATGTCGCGTCTAACAGATTATCGAGAGAGTCTCATCTTGGCTCTGAGGTCTAAACAAGATCTGGGACGCCTCGCGACGAATCCCCTCATGTGCGGGCTAATTTGCGCTCTTCATCGTGACCGTAGAGGGTATCTCCCGCCAGGTAGAAAGCAATTGTACGACGCGGCTCTGTCTATGCTTCTAGCGCGACGTGATCGCGAACGGGACTTGGATGTCCAAATCCCAGAAGAGACTCAGATCCAACTTCTTCAGAAGCTGGCCTATTGGTTGATTCGTAACGGCCAGGTGGAAATGGATCGCTCTGATGCTATTAGCATCATTGTGACGTCCCTCCCTGCCATGCCTGCCTTGGCGAAAATCGGGGACGCAGAGCAGGTTTATAGGCATCTGCTCCTGCGGAGCGGCGTTCTGCGTGAACCTACGGACGGTGTAATGGATTTTATTCATCGCACCTTTCAGGATTACCTGGGGGCTAAAGCTGCTGTGGAGGAGCGGGATTTCGATCTGATGGTGAGAAACGCTCATCATGATCAGTGGGAAGATGTCATTCGGATGGCAGTTGCTCATGCGTACCCGGCAGAAAGAACTCGTCTGCTCAACAAATTGATTAAGCGTGGAGACCGAGTAAAGCGCCACAAAACTCGTCTCTACCTACTAGCCATGGCTTGTCTGGACCAGGCTACAGAATTGGACCCCGAGATTCGACTAGAAATCGAGAAGCGGGCTAGCGAGCTAATCCCGCCGGGCGATTACCAAGAAGCTGAAGATCTGGCGAGTGCAGGTCCGATGGTGCTCGACTTGCTCCCAGGGCCAGAGGGGCTCGCCCCAGACCAGGCTAAAGCCGTCGTGGATACTATTACGCTGATTGGAACTGACGCGGCGATTCCGGCCCTTGCTCGCTTTCGAGACTGTGGCCATCTGGAAACTCTCGATCAGTTGACGAGATCGTGGAGCATATTTGATACGCGAGAGTATGGCCAGGAGATTATCGCCCACTTGCCCGAGGATACACTTTTTTGGGCAAGGAGCGAGGAGCAGCTGCGATTTCTTCACGAGATCGGCGGACGCCCAGAAGTAATTGTAAATGGTAATTATGGAGAGGGGCTTCTGGCGCACGTCTTGAATCGCGATATTCTTCGCCGATTTGGGACTCATTCAAACACATCCATTGTCGATCTGGCCTTCCTCGCCGAGTGTGTCGAATTGAAGGCGCTATTTCTTTATGACTGTCCATCGATTACCGACCTCGCGTCGATAAATGAAATTAAATTTGAAGAACTGAGCATTAATAAAATGGATGGCCTCTTGGAGAATTTTTGCGGCTTGAAGTCGATGCGTCACATCAAGCAACTGGCTATCATGCAAACGCTTCCGGGTGATGATCTTTCTGTACTGCCGCGTGAGGCGTCGCTGCGGCGTGTTTCTTTCTCGAAGAAAGCTCTCGCTAATACTGGACTGCGAGGGTTGAGTGAACTTGTCAGCATCGAAGAACTCTGGATTTCTGACACCGAGGAGCTTGCGCCAGCAGATTGGGCCGAGGCTCAGCGGTTGCCAAATCTGAACGCACTGGGTGTGGATAGAGATATGATTCTTGGCTTGCTGGAGTACGGTAAGTCTTGGCTAAAGGTAGGATGGTTGAGATTTACGCCCACAAGTCGAATGGTTAGACGGGAGTTGGGTGCTGAAGAATTCAGTAAGATTCTATCTATTTTCCCCAACCTGCAGCGACTGGATGGCATGCTCACTGTGACCGAGCGATCTAATGCAGCCTCGGTGTTCACGCATATTCAGTTTAATAACGTCCCGTTCCATCTCTAACCCTCATGGGCGAGCGACGGTTCAACTTTCTCTTTGCGTGGTTACTGCGCTGTGAGAGTGCAGCGCTCACACCTCATGCGGAGTGGCTCACCTGCCCGCCCCTCGTTTCGTAGAGCTTTCCCAGATACGGTCGGTCTCGTGTCTGGCGCACGTTGGGTTGGTCACCCGTAGGCGTGCGCTGGTTGATCGCGCGCGACTAGGGGAGCTGGTACGGGCATGGCGGTTGACGCTGCTCGATCGGAAGAGGGGTTCACGTCGGCAAGGGCTACGCGGGTGATGGCTGCTGCGTGCCGGGCTGCGGGGCTCGATGACACAGGCGCTGAGCTGATCCGCCTCGGGGAGAACGCGCTGTTTCGGCTGTCTTCCGTGCCGGTGATCGTGCGCGTGGCTCGGGGGGAAGAGTGGCTGTCTACGGCTCGTACCGAGGTGGTCGTGTCGCGGTGGCTGGCGGGGGAGGGGTTCCCGTCAGCTCGGATCATCGAGGATCTGGAGCAGCCGTTCTTGATTGATGGCCACCCCGTGACCTTCTGGCATTTGATCCTTGAGGGCGACCGCAAGGCGACGTATGGCGAGTTGGGCGGGGTCCTGCGGGATCTGCACTCGCTGACCGTGCCGGAGAGCCTTGCACTCCCGTCGTTCGACCCTTTTGACAAGCAAGCGTTGCGGCTTGACCGGGCGGTGATCCCGGACGATGACAAGGCCTTCTTGCGGAAGCGGTGGCGGGAACTTCAGGACAAGTACGCCGAGTTGAAGTTCGAGACGCCCAAGGGGCCGGTGCACGGTGACGCGCATGTGCAGAACCTCATGGTCGACGATCAGGGGCGCGTCATCCTGATCGACTTCGAGGCCTTTTGCTACGACCATCCTGAGTGGGATCTCATGGTCACGTCGGTGGAGCACTACAGCCTTGGGTGGCAGACCGACGAGCAGTACGCCGACTTCGTGGGCGCGTACGGGCGGGACCTGTACGACTGGGACGGGTACAGGACGCTGCGGGGCATCCAAGAGTTCGGCATGACGACCTGGCTCATGCAGAACGTGCAGGAGGACGAGGAGACGGCGGCAGAGTACCGCCGGCGTATCGCTGGTCTGCGTGATGACGATGGGCCTCGGGATTGGCGGCCCTGGTAGGGGCTACTCGTCGTCCTCGTCCAGGCGGTTGAGCGCGTCGTGGACCTTCTCGTTGAAGGCGGCCACGGTGGGGTTCGTCGCGTGCACACTGACTTCGTTCTGGAAGTCGGTGACGTAGCGCTGGAAGCGGTTGGACTGGAGGGAGTCGCCGCCGTCGACTGCGAGGCTCGCGGTGGTGACGGCGGCTTCCAACTCGCCGTTGAGTAACTGGCTTTGGGCGAGCACCATGCGGCAGAAGCCCAGGGTTCGGGCGTACTTGGGGTCGGTGCTGTCCACCGCTCGCTGGGCCTGGGCGACGGCGTCTCGGCGCATTTTGAGATCGCGGAAGCAGTGGCAGAGTTCGCCCATCAGTTCTGCGGGGTCGAAGTAGCTGATCCAGGCGGGATCTTCGGCGGTGTCGGCACGCTCGAAGTAGCGCTCGGCCTCGTTCATGGCGCGACCCGCTGCACTGGGGTGGCCCGCGTTGGACAGGGCGCGGGCCTCCATCGCCGAACTCAAGGCCATGACGCGGGGTGTCGCCCGGCCTTTGGCGCTCTCGACTGCGGCGCGGGCAAGCTGGATGGCTTGGGTGTGGTTGCCGAGGTAGTTGGCCTGGTGGCTGAGGTTGCCGAGGATGCGGGCGCCGAACATGCGGTCGTCGATGGCCTGGGACAGGCGCAGTGTTGAGGTCAGGTAGCGGTGGGCCAGGCGGTGGTTGCCGACGTCGTACGCGGTCCACGCGAGCAACTGGGAGATCTCGGCGGCTGCTCCGAATAACGAGGTGCCGACCTTCTCGCTGTAGCCGGCGTTCAACAGCGGCAACACGTCTTCGCGGAAGTAGTGGCGCAGTGCCTTGTGGCCGTGACCTCCGCCGTACTTGAAGTCGAGCTGCATGAACAGGCCGGCGGCTTCTCTGATCGCGCGGACGTCGCGCATGCCGACACGTCGGTGATCGGATCTGTCGGCCTGGATGCCGTCGGGGCGCGCGATCATCCACGACAGGACGGCGGAGCTGAGGTCGGCGTCCGCGACTGCCAGTGAGTCCGAAGCAGGGGCGTCGGCATGCTCGTGGGTGAGTCCGTCGAGCATGGACAGGACGTCGGGAACCGTGCTCGGGTAGCCGACGGGCTCGGGGGCCGTTGACTTGGTGTGGTCGAAGAAGCCGAGATCGCCTGGGGTGATGCGGCGGCGGAGCTTGTTCGAGAGAACGTCTGCCATGAGTGCCGCTGTCTGCGGCCTGATGCCTGCGCCTTCTCGCCAGCGCTTCACGGCGACGTGCGTCGTTCCCAGGGTCATGCCGCGGTGGGCGCCCTCGTCTGTCATGCGTTTGGCAAGGCCCTTGTTCGAGACCTTCGCTTCGTCCATGACCGCGATCAACTGCGCGTTTGGTTCTCGGTTCATGCTCCCCTGCCAACCCGAGAATGACGGCGAGTATTCATCGTGTCACAGGAGTAACGCCCTGGGGGGTTCATTGGCGAACCCCCTTTGCGTTTGCCGGTGTTCACGTGAACCCCCTGGTGGACGCTCCCGGCGGCGCGGTCCGCGTCGTTCACTGGTCGGCACAGATCGGAGGGCCAAAGGGCCCTTCAGCGCTCGGGAGGGAACGCGGTGGACGTGCAGCACAGCAAAGACTCGGCGAACGCCTCGACGACAGGTGCTCCACGTCGCTCGCCGTATGACCCGACCACCGGGCATTTCCGAGCGTTGACGCTCTTCGCCGAATCGCCGGATTGCAGCAAAGCGGCCCGCGACATGGTGGCCTCCTACCTCCGGACCTGGGAGTTGGGGCACGCCGTCGAGGACTCTCAGCTCATCGTGGCGGAGCTGGTCGGCAATGTCGTACATCACGCGGTGCCGGATGACTCCAGGGCGATTCCTGGGGCCGCCCGGCGAATCGACGTGTCGCTGATGACGTGGCCCGAGGTGCTCGTGATCGGTGTCGCGGATGAGGACTCGACTCCCCCTGAGCTTGCGGCGGGTGAGTTCGTCTCGCCGGATCTCGCTGGCGACTTCTCCGAAGCGCTGTTGCCGGACCGGGGGCGCGGGCTGCTGATCGTTCAGCGCCTGGCCGACGCGGTGTGGTGGTCCCCGCAAGACAGAGGCGGCAAGACCGTGTGGTGCCGCCTGGACCTCGACCGGCTGTGGGCTGAGAACTCGGCCTGAAAGATGCCGGGTCACCGCCTCTTGATTCACTCCCTCGCGATCGGGAGTGGGCAGCGGCCCGGACCCCGGCCGGAGTCTGACCCCTCCGGCCACGGAGCGCGGCTCCTCGGCACCCCCGGGAGCTCCCCTCCCGATTGAGGGGCCGCGCTTCACAACTTAAGACCGAAACCGGGCCACCCCGTCAGCCGTGGAAAGCGAAGGGTGGCCCGGCAGGGGACGCAGCGGTCCCCGGTGCCTGATGGTACTGGGGCCGCTGCGCTGCGTCGCTTCTGGCCCTGAAATCAAGCGAGTTGACGAACCGTCAACCAAGAGGGGCTGAGGTGGACGCGGTGACTGGCGCGGGTGACGACTGGCTGAGAGACGGGTTGGGCGTCGACGGCATGGACTCCGGTCTGTGGGTGACAGGCGTCGACTATGTGCAGGGGTGGCGTGAGGCTCGGGAGGTCGCTGATCGGTTGAACCGGGCGTTGCTCGGTGTCGGGTTCGAGCTGTCCGAACTGCGGGCCGTCGCCTCGACCAATGAGGAGGGGCGCGGTGTGGTGCGGGTGGCGGGCTGGCCGGGTGCGGTGAACCGGCTCGCCGCTCTTCTGGAGGCGCTCGCGGACGGCGATGGCGGTGTGCGGTGACGCGCCGTCTTGCTGGTGGGCGCGGTACGTGGGCACGTCGCCGGGTGTCGAGACTTTGGGCGGTAGCTGCCATGGGGCGAGTGAACAGGGGGCCTTACGCTCGCCGGCGGATCGGGCAGTCTCTTGGAGCCTGCCCGCGTTTAGCCCGATCGGCCCCCTGTTCTTCGAGGCTCGCCCCATGGGAGCTGCCTAAAGTCTCGACAGCCGGCGACCCCCAGCCACCAACACCCCGGCCTACGGCGGCCGTTCGACGCGTCGACTCCTTGGGCGTGCTGTGGTGCGGGGCGCTTGCCGACCGGACGGGACCGGCGGCCACGCCGCACGCCCGGCCGGGGTGGCCGGGCGCCCCGGCGCGCCGCAGGCGCGCCCTTGAGGAAGTGAAGACTGTTTCGACCGATGCCCGTTGCTGCTCAGGGGCGGGTGCGTCGGGTGGGCTGTTTGTCGGCGGTGATCCGGTAGGCGAGTTCGGCACGGTCCGCCCCCACGCGCAGCTCTTCGAGCAACAGCGGGCGCTCATCGGCGCCGTGCGCGACGCGGGTCACATGCAGGATCGGCGTCGCATCCGGCAGTTGGAGCGTGGTGCGCTCGTCGGGCAGCGGCATGTGGGCGCGGACCGTCTCGGTCCAGGTGAGCTTGTGTCCGGCTTGGGTGAGGACCCAGTAGATCGCTGCCGGGGGCTTGCACGGTTCCTTGCCGAGCAGCGGGACGGCCTCGGCGACCTCGAACGGGATCAGCGTCCGGTGCATGGCACGCGTTCCGGTGTCAGGGTCTGCAAGCAGCCGGTCGCAGCCGAACAAGGCTTCCTCCTCGCCGAGTTGGAGGAGACGGCCGGTGTCCTTCGTCGTGTGGGTCCGGTAGGTGTGCGACTGTTCGGCCTCCTGCCAGGTGTCGCCGTTGGGCATCACGAACTTGCCCTCGCTGCTGTGGCTGATGCGGCGTTCGAGGGTGAGCGCGGGCTGACCATCGGAGCGGACGAAACTGCCCTTGCCGTGCCGGACATCGATCAGGCCTTCCGCGCGCAGCGCCGCAATGGCGTTGCGGACGGTGGGGCGGGAGACCCCGTAGCGGGTCATGAGCTGGGCCTCGGACGGCAGCATCGAGTCGGGTGTGAACTCGCCGGACAGGATGGCTTCGCGGATGGCGGCGGCCACCTGCTGGTAGAGGGCTCCGGGGCGCTGGATCTCCGACATGGCGGCATCTCCGGGTCGAGGTCATAGTCACGTCGCACGCGCGACATCACTCGTCAGCATAAGTACTTGCGCTCTCGCCGTACAGGGCCTCATAGTCGTAACTCGTAAGGACAAGTGACGTCTGAATGTGTCAGGCGTCCCGACTGGCCAAGGAGGCCAAAGATCATGCAGTCCATTCCCGTGGACACGGCGCGACTGGGCGTACTGCGGTGCGCCATCGCGCCCGAAACGAAGATCAGCAACTTCGAGACACAGGAGGTGAAGAAGGACCGGGACGGCAACCCCGTCTACACCGTGGCCGTCACCGTCCGCCAGGACGGACGCCGTATCTCCGTCATCGAGATCGCGGTGAGCGGCGAACCGAAGGGCATCCAGGAAGGACAGATCGTCCGCGTCACTGGGCTGACCGCGTTCATGTGGTCGATGGGCGATCGGCACGGTGTGAGCTTCCGCGCGGATGCCATCACGCCCGTGCACGGCAGTCCGGCTGCGCAGTCCAAGGGCGGTGACGCGTGATGGGACCGATCCTGCTCGCCTTCGCCCTGGCCGTGCTGGCCTGGCTGCTGGACGTCGGCGACCTGGTGCGCCGGCACCGCCCGGCCTGGCACTGGTACTCGTCGGCTACCCGGTCACCGTATGGCGGGTGCTGTTTACCTGGCGCCGGGTCGCCCTGCTCAACGACCTGTCCGTGTCCAAGCTCCCCGCCCGCACGCTGGTCGGGCACCTGATCGTCAAGGGCGATCCGGTACGACCTGTAGCGCCTCGGTTCTCGTTCCCGCGGGCGACCCGCATGGGGCTGAGCGTGACCGTGCGGCTGCATGCGGGGCAGACGCCGATGACGTACATGAAGGCGGCCGACGCACTCGTGCACGCGTGGAGAGTCCACGCGGTGCGGGTCACCTCGCCGGAACGCGGTCTCGTGCTGCTGACCGCGATGGCCAGTGATCCGCTGGAGCGGCCCGGCTTAGCCACCGCCCCGGCCGAGTTACTGTCCGCGCTCATCGGCGCACTGGAGTCCGGCGGTGCCTGGGTGATGAACCTGCGCCTCGTCCCGCACTGGCTGATCACCGGGGCCACCCGCTCCGGCAAGTCCACCCTGCTGGTCCGGCTCATCACCCAACTCGCGACCCAGCCCGTCGCCCTGGTCGGCATCGACTGCAAGGGCGGCATGGAACTCGGCCTGTTCACGCGGCGGTTGACCGCACTGGCAACCTGCCGACGCGAAGCGGTCGCGGTGCTCTCCGCGCTCGTGGTCGACATGCAAGACCGGATGGGCGTGTGCCGGGCGGCCGGCGTGCGCTCGATCTGGGAGCTGCCCGACAAGCTCCGCCCGGTACCCGTGGTCGTGATCGTCGACGAGATCGCGGAACTGTACCTCTCGGACGGCACCCGTGAGAGCAAGGCGGAGGCGGAACAGTGCTCCACGCTCCTGCTGCGGCTGGGGCAGCTCGGGGCTGCGCTCGGTCTGCACCTGGTCGTCGCCGGACAACGCGTCGGCTCCGACCTCGGCCCCGGCGTCACCGCCCTGCGCGCCCAACTCGGCGGCCGGATCTGCCACCGCGTCAACGACCCCGGCACCGCCGAAATGACCCTCGGTGACCTCAACAAAGACGCTGTCGCCGTCGCACAGACGATCACGGCGGAGGAACGCGGCGTGGCCGTGTGCACCGGACCTGACGGCGGCTGGAGCCGAGCCCGCTCGCACCTCACCCCGACGGAAGAGGCCGTGTCGACGGCACGGAAGTACTCCGGCACGACCCCCGAACTGCCCGCCATCGGCCGCGCCCTTGCGGCGTTGGAAGGAGACGTCAAGTGACCGGAGATGTGATCAGCGAGGGTACGGCGTTCACGTTCGCGGTGATCTTCGGGATCATCACCGTCCTCCTCGTCCGCTCCCGCGACGTGCGCGCCTGGGAAGCGGTCTGCGTCGGCCTCTTCGGCGTCTACCTCGGCCAAACGCCCGTGGTCTTCACCATCCATGGCCTCGTGATCTGGATGATCAGCGGCTTCTCCCACACCTGAGCAGAAGGGACCCACCACCATGCCCATGTCTCGCGTGAGATGCCCGTTCTGCAAGGGCGACGGAGCCCGCAGGACCTGGACCGGACGACTGCGCCGCTGCCGCGTCTGCCGGGGCACCGGAACCATCCGCTGACCCACCCCCACCACCAACCGAGAAGGACGTGATCCCCATGACCGACTGCGCGCCACAACCAATCAACCGTGCCGCTACGGCGGCCAACCCTGGAAGGTCACCACCATCACCCCGGATTACACCCCGGCAGACAGGCGCGCCGTCCTCGACCGCGCGGCGCGCCTGCGCCAACTCCCCGAAGCAGACCGTGACGCACTCCGCATCGCACAAGACCCCCAATTCCCGCGCTGGCTGGAGCAGATCACCGCAACCGGCGGCTGTTCCCACCCCATCCATCTGTCCGGCTCCACCACCACCCTGGACGAGGTGACCGGTGAGATCCTCCACCACTACGACACCCGCGACGAACCCGGCGAACGCCTCCTCGTCCGCTGCCGTAACAGACGCGCAACCGTCTGTCCGACCTGCTCCCGTATCCACGCCGGCGACACCTTCCATCTGGTCCGCGCAGGCCTGCTCGGTGGCAAGAACGTCCCCACCACAGTTCGCAACCGGCCCCGCCTCTTCATCACCCTCACCGCACCGTCTTTCGGCCCGGTCCACCGCGCCGGGGACCAATGCCGCCCTCGCCGCGATGGCCGAACCTGCGAACACAGCCGTCCCGTCGGCTGCGGCGACATCCATGACCAGGACTCGCCGATTGTCGGCCAACCGCTGTGCCCCGACTGCTACGACTACGTCAGCCACGTCCTGTGGCACGCGCACGCCTCCAAGTTGTGGGACCGGTTCGTCATCGACGTCCGCCGGCGCTTGGCCTCGTCGGTCGGCCTGGTGCAGTCCCGCTTCTCGCAGTACGCCCGGTTGTCCTTCGCCCGGGTCGCCGAGTACCAGAAGCGGGCGGCCGTCCACGTACATGCCGTTGTCCGCCTTGACGGTCCGGCCGGACCCGACGACGAACCTCCGGCCTGGGGCGCACCGGAACTCCTCATCGACGCCGTGTGTGCTTCCGCCCGGCGGGTCCTGGTCCGAACGTCCCACAGCCGGGCCGTGGGTGAACTGGCCCTGCGCTGGGGCGTCCAGGTCGACGCCCGACCGCTCGGGGCCAACGACGACGGACCCGAAGATGACGCTGTGGCTGCTTACGTGGCGAAGTACGTCACCAAGGGTGCCAGCGAGACCGGAGCCGGCATCGACCATAGGGTCACCACCTGGGATGGCATCGAGTCTGCCCCCGTCAACGAACATGTCCGCACCCTCATGCGCACTTGCTGGCGCTTCGGCGGCCTCCCTGAATACGCGCCCCTCCGTCTCCGGGCCTGGGCTCACACCCTCGGCTACCGGGGCCACATCCTCACCAAGTCCCGCGCCTACTCCACCACCTACGCGGCCTTGCGCGCGGACCGCGCCGCCCACCGAAATGACGGCGCGGAGCCAGGAGAGGGGACGGTCGCAGAGGCCAACTGGCGTTATGCCGGCTCCGGTCACACCCCAGGTGCCGCCCAATTCGCTGCGGGAATCGCAGAAGACCTTTCCCGAAACAGGGAGTTCGCCCGTGAAGCAGTGAACGAACAGGGGCGGTGCGAATGAGCTGCCCGAAGAAGAAGCAGCCGCAGCCTGGCGAAGTGGTGTCTCGCTGGCGCGCTGTTGAGTGGGGAGATCGCGAAGAGCAGCGTCTGGCTGATCTTTTGTTCGGTCGGCTACCCAACAGGAATAGCCAAGGCGGCAGTTGCAAGCGAAGACCTGCGGATTAGCAAGTAGGGAAGCTATTCTGACGGGACATCACATGGAGGTCCCAGAGGGCGGCAACCCCCTGGGACCAGGCCAGTCTTGGACCGGCCTGCCAGTCACGAAGGGACTGACATGGGGAAGGGTACCGTCATGCGCGGGCGCCGGACTGTTCGGGGAGTGCTTCGCGTAGCCGTCTACCTTCGCGTTTCTACCGCGAAGCAGGTCGAGGGATACGGCCTCGACACTCAGGAAAAACAGTGCAAGGCATGGCTGGACTACAAACTCGGCCCTGGAAAGTACAAGATTCACAAGGTCTATGTCGACGGCGGAGAGTCCGGGAAGAACGACTCGCGACCTGATCTCGACGAGATGACCCAAGCAATTGAAAAGGGTCTCATCGACCTCGTTGTCTTCGGCAAGTTGGACCGCATCGGACGCACCATGGAGGACATCCATCTTTGGGTGTTCAACGCCACCAAGCATCACAAGATCAGGGTTGCTACGGCGGATGGTCGTCTGGACAGTGACGACGAACTCTTCGGCATCATGCTGAGCCTGCTGTCGTACATGGCGGAGCTGGAACACACCCTGATCCTTGAGCGAACCATGGGCGGTCGGGATCAGAAGTTGGCCGCCGGTGGTTGGCCTCTTGGTCAGCCTCCGTACGGGGTGATTCTCAGCGGCAAGGGTAGGAAGGCGACTCCCGTTCTCTGCGAGGACGAGGTGCGCGTGATCAACATCGCCACGAACCTGCTCGTAGATCTTGGCTACTCACGGGATGAGGCTGCCGAGCACCTGAACACCCTTGGTATCCGCACCCGTAAGGGCCTGCCTTGGACCGGGGCGAACTTGGCCGGGCGGCTCAACTCCACTGCGCTTGACGGATATGTGGAGTTCCGCATTGAGCGCACGGCCGAGGACGACGAAGAGGAGACCTTCGAGGTCTTCCGGATCGAGGTTCCCCGTCCGATCGGCGATCCGAAGCGCGTGGAAGCTCTGCGCAAGGCTCTCAACAGGCGTTCGTTCAAGAAGAAGAACCTGAATCACTACCTGTTCACGGGGCGGCTGTACGCGTTGTGCGGCGGCTACTACACGGGAGCAAAGGCCACTGAATCTCCCATCTGCTACTACCGCTGCATGGGCAAGCGGCTGGGTCTGAACTGCGAGTGCGCCGAACTCCCCGCACCCGATGTGGAAAAGGCCGTCTGGGCCGAGATCGAGGCTCTGCTCTCGGACGTGGACAAGTTCAGGGCGCTCGCTGCCAGGTGGTTGGGGGCGATCCCGGCCCGCGCTGAGACTTATCGGGAGCGTCTCGCCGCGTTGGACGCGCAGATCGAGAAGAAGAGGGCCAGCCGTAAGGGGCAGCTCCTCCAAAAGCTCACCCAGCTCTTTGAAGACGAGTTGGGTGAGGGCGCCGGCGACGGCATCGACGAGGAGACGATCAGAGAGGTGAAGCAAGCTCTTCAGGCGAAGGAAGAGGAGCTGACCACCGAGCGCGAACGTGTGGCTCGTTGGCTTCGGGACGCCGAAGAGCAGCAGCAGCGAGCCGACGAGATCATTGCCCTGGTGGAGGGGCAAGCGACGGAGATGGACTCCTTCACTCCTGTGCAGCGCCGTGACCTGCTTGAGCTGCTGGACATCCGCGTGCAGGTGGTCGGCAAGGGGCAGCAGCACCGGAAGGGCATCGCCGAACCCCTCACTGAATGGCACAGAGAGACACGCACGCTCGTGCCTCTCAAGATCAGCGACGAGGAGTGGGAGACGGCTGATGCCATGCTTCCCGCCTCTCGGCAGAAGGGGACACCGAAGCGTGAGGTGTTCGAGGCGATCTTGTGGAAGCTGCGGACCGCTGCCCCGTGGAGTGAGGTGGAGGTCTCAGGGAACGCCTGGAGTGCCGTCCGGCGTCGTTCAGAGGTCTGGCGTACCTCGGGCGCATGGGCGGCCGTCATGGACGCTCTCAAAGGCTCTGGTGGAGTCCCGGTGCCGCCGCTTCTGATCCTGCCTCCCATGGAGGTCACAGGCAGCATTGATCCCAAGTTCGCGGCGCTCGAACTGGAAACCCTGGAGGCCTGCGACGGTGAAGAGGGCTGCTGCAAGCAGAACCACACCCACGCACAGTCTTCCCGGAGATGGTGATCTTCGGCCTGATCCAGCCGATCATGTTCGTGGTGCTGTTCACCTACGTCTTCGGCGGTTCCATGCAGATCGGCGGCAGCACCAGCGCCACCGACTACAAGAACTTCCTGATGGCCGGCATCTTCGCGCAGACCGTCACGTTCGCCACCGCCAGTTCCGGGGCGGGCATCGCCGACGACATGCACAAGGGCCTCATCGACCGGTTCCGCTCGCTGCCCATGGCGCGCGGCGCGGTGCTGACCGGGCGGACGCTCGCGGACCTCGTGCAGACCGCGCTGACGCTGCTGGTCCTCGCGATAGTCGCCCTGCTGGTCGGCTGGCGGGTCGGGTCGGACGGGGGCACCAACGCCGGCAAGGTGATCGGTGCCTTCGGGCTGCTGCTTCTGCTCGGGTACGCGTTCACCTGGATCGGCGCCCTGATCGGGCTCAGTGTCCGTACGCCTGAGGCGGCCACCTCCGGCGGACTGATCTGGCTCTTCCCGGTGACGTTCATCTCGAACGCCTTCGTGGACACCAGTCACATGACCCCGTGGCTGCGCCACATCGCCGAGTGGAACCCGTTCAGCGCCACCGTGCAGGCCTGCCGGGTGCTCTTCGCCAACCCGGGACAGTCGGCTTCGGACGCCTGGCCCATGGTGCACCCGGTGTGGGCCTCACTGATCTACTCGCTGCTGATCATCCTCATATTCCGGACGCTGGCGGTGCGGAAGTACCGCTCGGCGACGGCTTGAGACGGGACGCGGACCGCTTCTCGGGGCAGTTCCCGAGCACGGCGGGCCCCCGGCGCCGCAAGGTCGCCGGGGGCCCGCCGAAGGGCGGGGGTCCTGAGGGTCAGCCGTTGTACGGCTCGGCCTTGAGGATCGTCACCGAGGCCTTCTTGCCGTTGGGCAGCTCGTACTGCGCCTCCTCGCCGACCTTGTGGCCGAGCACGCCGGAGCCCAGCGGGGACTGCGGCGAGTAGGTCTCGATGTCGGCGCTCGCGTACTCGCGCGAGGCGAGCAGGAAGGTCGTGGTGTCGCTCTCGTCGCCGTCGAAGGCGATCGTGACGACCATGCCGGGCGCGACCGCGCCGTCCGACGACGCCGGAGCCTCGCCGACCTTGGCCTTCTCCAGAAGCTGGGTCAGCTGGCGGATGCGGAGCTCCTGCTTGCCCTGCTCCTCCTTGGCCGCGTGGTACCCGCCGTTCTCGCGCAGGTCGCCCTCCTCGCGAGCGGCCGCGATCTTCACGGTGATCTCGGCGCGCGCGGGACCAGACAGGTACTCCAGCTCGTCCTTGAGCTTGGTGTACGCCTCCTGCGTGAGCCAGGTGACGTCTTCGCTGGTCTGGGTCACAGGTGCTCCTCGTAGGTACTGGGAATACAAAGCATCGCCCTACCCAGAAGAATGTTCCTTCATGGAAGGGCGAAACCACGAGCCTAACAATTCAATGGCGTCAGGGGGAGGACATAAGCCGTCAGACATACGTCAACGCTGGTCAGCGCCTACGTAACGAGGGTGACGTCAGTCGGAGTGGCAGCCCAGCAGCTCGGCCGTGGTGCCCCTGGCCGTGGTGCGCAGGGTGACGACCTTGTCGATGCGGGTCGCGGAGCCGCCGAAGTGGAAGTCGGCCCGGCCCACCTCGGACTGGTCGGCGGCCTGGGAGCGCAGAGTGCAGTAGCCGGTGGTCCCGGAGTCCTTGTGGACCTCCAGATGCACCTTGACCTCGTTGCCCGAGGCCTGGAAGGTGATCACCTCGGCGCTGATCTTGGCCTCGACGACATAGTGGTAGGCGAAGTACCCGACGAGGGCGAGCAGGCCCGCCGCGAGGACGGCACCGGCGACCTTGAGCTTGTGGTCGGCGCGCTCGTCCGACGAGCGGCCGTAACGGCCCTCGGGCAGTCGCGCACTCGCCGTACTCATGATCGTCCTTTCGGCAAGGGGCCGTAGAAGCGGGCCCCCGGAATTATTCGCCCCCGGATTCGGTCACTATAGAAGCCGCCGATCGCACCCCAGGACACCGGGGCGCCGACTTACTGAGGATTGAGTCTTGACTGACCAGCTGCGACTGATGGCCGTCCACGCGCACCCCGACGACGAGTCGAGCAAGGGCGCGGCCACCATGGCGAAGTACGTGTCCGAGGGGGTGGACGTGCTGGTCGTGACCTGCACGGGCGGGGAGCGCGGCTCCATCCTCAACCCGAAGCTCCAGGGCGACACGTACATCGAGGAGCACATCCACGAGGTGCGCAAGAAGGAGATGGACGAGGCCCGCGAGATCCTCGGCATCAAGCAGGAGTGGCTCGGCTTCGTCGACTCGGGGCTGCCCGAGGGGGACCCGCTGCCGCCGCTGCCCGAGGGCTGCTTCGCGCTGGAGGACGTCGACAAGGCGGCCGGCGAGTTGGTGAAGCAGATCCGTTCGTTCCGTCCGCAGGTGATCACCACCTATGACGAGAACGGCGGTTACCCGCACCCCGACCACATCATGACCCACAAGATCTCGATGGTGGCGTTCGAGGGCGCGACGGACACCGGGAAGTATCCGGAGTCGGAGTACGGCCCGGCGTACCAGCCGCAGAAGCTGTACTACAACCAGGGCTTCAACCGTCAGCGGACCGAGGCCCTGCACAGCGCGCTGCTGGCGCGCGGCATGGAGTCGCCGTACGAGGAGTGGCTCAAGCGCTGGAACGAGTCGGGGCACACCGAGCGCACGCTCACCACGCACATTCCCTGCGCCGAGTTCTTCGAGATCCGCGACAAGGCGCTGCTCGCGCACGCCACGCAGATCGACCCCGACGGCGGCTGGTTCCGGGTCCCGATGGAGATCCAGAAGGAGGTCTGGCCGACCGAGGAGTACGAGCTCGCGAAGTCTCTCGTCGCCACCTCCCTCCCCGAGGACGACCTCTTTGCGGGCATCCGCGACAATGCCTGACATGAGCGCAAGCGCAGCCCTGGCAATGACGCACCTGGTCCCCCTCGCCGAGGTCGACGAGAACAAGGTCACCCCCGGCGTCCTCGGCTTCATCGTGTTCGCGGTGATGGCCCTGGCCGTCTGGGGCCTGATGAAGTCCATGAGCAAGCAGATGAACAAGGTCGACTTCAAGGAGGGCGCGGACCCGAAGGCCGGGCCGACCGCGGAGTCGGAGGCCGAGTCCGGGGCCGCCCCGGCCGAACCCAAGGCCAAGCAGGGCTGAGGCGGCCGATCCGGCGGCCCGCACGAGGGGTGCTCAGGGGGTGCCGGACACCGCCACCCCCATCACCTCCCGCGCATGCCGGCTCGGCACCATGCCCAGCCGCCACGCCTGCCAGCCCGCCTCCAGGTTCACGCCCCGCTCCAGCAGCAGCTGGTACGCCTCCACGTAGTCGCGGAGTTTCTCGTCGCGGTACGGGTGCCCGGTGCGCGACAGCTGGGCGAGTTCCTCCTGGGCGACCGCCGTGCCGACCTCGACCCCGCCGGGGGCCGCGTACGGCAGCAGCGTGGAGCGCAGGAAGTGCGCCCAGTCCTCGCCGCGGTGGTCGCCGTACGAGGTGAACAGGCCTACGGCCTCGTCGCACAGCGTCAGTGCCTGTTGGGTACGGGCGTTGCCCGCGTCGACGACCGCGAGTTCCAGGCAGGTCCACGCCTCGCCGTGGGCGACGCCGATGCGCTGGAAGTCGGCGCGGGCGTCGACCAGGAGCTGGCGGGCGAACCCGGAGTTGCGCAGCGAACCCGTCTGGGCCGCGCGCTGGTCGCGGGTGACGCGGGCCGAGTGGTGCCGGGCGCAGGCGAGGCCGTAGACGTCGCGCATGCGGGAGAACATCGTGCGGGAGCGCTCCAGCTCGCGCACCGCGAGGTCGAGGTTGCCGGTCTCCTCCAGTGCCTGGCCGAGGTAGTAGACCGTCCAGGCCTCACCGCGGGCGTCCTCGTTGTCGCGGTGCCGGGTGGCGGCCTGGCGCAGGCCGTCGATCGCGGGGGACGGGTCGCCTGCGACCAGGCGGGCGCGGGCCAGCTGGGTGAGAGCCCAGGCTTCGCCGCGGGCGTCCTGGGTACGGCCGTAGAGGCCGAGGGCTGTGGTGAGTTCGGACTCGGCGCGGGGGATGTCGCCCATGCGCAGGCCGAGTTGGCCGAGCTGGAAGTGTGCCCAGGCCTCGCCGTGGACGGATCCGCCGGCGCGGTGCAGGACGAGGGATTCGGTCAACAGCCGCATGGCTTCGGGTAGTCGGCCGCGATCCCGCTCTACGGCGGCCAGGGCGTGCATCGTCCAGGCGCGGTCCGTGGCCAGTTGCGGCGGAGCTTGCAGGTCGAGGGCCTCGCGGAGTTTCGCCGCCGCCTCGGTGAGGTTGCCCTGGTGGTGGAGGGTGATGCCGAGCGAGCACAGAGCGCGTGCGGCGCCCGCGTCGTGATGGGCCTCCATGTAGAGGTCGACGACGGAGGTGAGTGTGGTGCGCGCCTTGTCGAGTTCGCCGAGCTGCCGGGCCGCGATGCCGGTGCGCCACTGCACCGAGCGGACAAGGAGGCCCTGGTCGACAGCTTGCGCCAGTTCGCTGATCTCACCCAGGCGGTAGAGGTCGCCGCGCAGCAGGCAGTAGTCGCACAGCGCGCCCAGCAGATTCAGTACGGCGCCCTGGTCGACGCCCTCCGCGTGCCGCAGCGTCGAGGTGATGAAGCTCGACTCGTCGTCCAGCCAGCGCAGCGCCTCGTCGAGCGAGGTGAAGCCGTGCGGGCCGAACCGGTCCGAGCGCGTCGACATGTTGCCGTCGACCAACCGCAGTACGGAGTCGGCGAGTTCGCCGTAGTTCACGATCAACCGCTCCTGCGCGGCCGTACGTTCCGAGGGTTCCTCCTCGTCGAGGAGGCGGGCCTGGGCGAAGGCGCGGACCAGGTCGTGCAGGCGGTAGCGGGTGCCGCGGACGTGGTCGATGAGGCCCGCCCGGGACAGGGCCTCCAGCTGACGGGTGGCCTCCGTGTCGTCCGTGGCCAGCAGGGCGGCAGCCGCCGCCGCGCCCAGCGAGGCCCGGCCGGCCAGTGCCAGTCGGCGCAGCAGCCTGCGGGCCTGGTCCGACTGGTCGGTGTAGCGCAGCCACAGCGCCCGCTCGACCGGTTCCACCGGGCCGTACGCGCCCAGATCCGTGGCCAGTTGGCGCGGTGAGCGCGGGCCGAGGGACGAGCCGGCGATCCGCAGCGCCAGCGGCAGTCCGCCGCACAACTCCCGGATCCGCTCGTCGGATTCGGCGTCGTACGGCTCCGAACCGTCCTGCACCGCCGCGCCCAGCAGCTCCTCCGCACCCGCCGTGTCCAGCGACTCCACCGGCAACTGGTGCACCCAGGCGGCGAGTTCGGCGGGCAGGTCGAGGGGCTTGCGGGCGGTGACCACGACCAGGCTGTCCGAACGCTCGGGCACCAGCGTGGTCACCTGCGCGACATCGGAGGCGTCGTCCAGGACGATCGTCACCGGCAGTCCGGTCAGGTGCTGGTGGTACAACTCGCCCAGCCGCTTGACCTGTTGGTCGGGCGAGGAGCGCTCGCGGAACAGCAGCTGCTCACGGGGTGCGCCGAGCCTGTTCAGCAGATGCAGCAGGGCGTCGCGGGTGGGTAGCGGGGGTTCGCCGGGGCTGTCGCCGCGCAGATCCACCACGCAGGCCCCGCGGAACTGGTCCCGCAGATCGTGCGCGGCCCGCACCGCGAGGCTGGTCCGCCCCGAACCCGGCGCACCGTGCAGGACGACCACGGTCGGCCGGGTCTCCGTACTCGCGCGGCCCGCCTGCACCAGTTGCCGAATACGGGCCAGCTCGGCCCGCCGTCCGGCGAACACCCCCACGGCATCCGGGAGTTGACCGAAAGACTGCTCCAGCACACTCCTTCTCCGCGCCGCCGCACTCTTGTCCGCACCGCGCAACTGCGGCCCCGGCTTCCGCGTCGGCCCGGTCGAGGCGGCGAGCACCCGCTGCTGGTCCAGGAACGGCCGGATGCCCCGCACCTCCAGCGCCGTCAGCCACTGCAACCGCAGCTGCTCCGGACCACCGGGCTGGCTCACGGCACCGGCGCGATGATGCGCGGCCGGCAGATGCGAGGCGGTCACCTTCACGACGGTGGCGACCGCGCCCACGACACCGACGGTCACCCCGGCGCCGAACGCGGTGCCGGTCCCGGTGCCGAGGGCGAGGTCGGCCACCACGGCGGCGACTGCGCCAACACCCGCCACCAGCAAGGGAGTTCGGCCGCCTTCCTTCGCATACCGCTGCCCGAAGGTGAGCTGTCCGGCCGCCGCCTCGTCGAGAGCCCCCGTATAGGCCGCGTACTCCTCGGCCGCCGTCTCCGCCATGGCGTCCAGCGCGGCCCGGGACCGCGCCAGCAGCACCTGCGCGTCCGTGCGCCCGCCGGAGCGCCGCACCTCCTCCTCCACGGCCCGAGCCAACAGCCGCTCGGCATCGGTCCGATGGCCGTCCCGCATGTGTCGTCCCCCTCCGGCGGCAACTTCCTGGCCTATGAGTGTCCTTCGGGAGAGGCGTTCGCGCGAGGGGGCGACGATCACCCGTTGGCGGTACGGGAGCGGCAGTTCGGCTTTCAGCGAGCCGGAAGCCGAACAGACCTCTCTTGATCCTCCGACGCTGTTTGCGCCTCGCTCGTTGTTCTGACCTTGCCCTCGGATCAACGGGGGAGTGGAATGCCAAAGGTGCCTGAGAGCGGGCGCGTTGGACGTATGGCCGTTAATGAGGTGCGTGCGCTGCTGGAGCGGCACGGGCACATCGTGCAGGAAGTCGACGGCCGTAACGACCACGGCGAGGACCTGTACGTCAGGACGAAACCGCCGCTCTCTCTGGCTTCTGCCAATTGAGCCGCGACTGCCCCGTCCGCGTCACGCTCCTGATAGGCCGGGAGGGGCGGGGCGCCCTCCAGACGACTCGTTCGGTGTACGCCCAGATTCAGGGGCCGGGCGTCAGCCACTGGGCAGATCGGAATCCGGACCGCACCTACCGAGATGTGACGCGATTCTTCCTGCGGCGGAGGGGAACTCTTCGCTCGTGCTGCGCGCAGCAGGCGATCCCAGGCTGCTGGGTCGGCTGTGCTCAGTCACGAAGAAAAAATCTTCCGGCTGTCAGATGGTTCCCAAGTCCACGGTGACGGCGAAGGGCGCAGCAGCCTTGATCACGCCAGTGAACATCTCGCCGTCCCGATACGTCTTGGTGGCTGGGTCGAGAACGTACGTGTAGACGATCGGGACACCGGTGGCGGCCTGTTCGACCCGCCAGTAGAAGGGGATGCTGGCTTTGGCGTACTGGTCCACCTTCACGATCCGGTCCGTGGTCTCCGAGCCGGGCGACACGACCTCGACGACCAGGAGTACGTGTTCGGGGCGGGTGGGCGTGAGATCGATGGTTTCTGCCTGGTAGACGGCGACGTCCGGACGCCGGTTGGTGAGCGGAACGTCCTGCAGGCGCACGTCGAAGTCCGTGTCGGCGTTCCAGTCCGGGCCTGCGGCCGCGTCCAGGGCATTGGCCAGGATTCGGGCCAGCCGGTTGTGCCGCTTGGACGCGCTCGGGCTCACCACGACCATCCCGTCCACGATCTCGATGCCGGCGCACTGCTCCTCGGACCAGGAGTCGTACTGCTCCGCGCTGATCTGCAGGTGCATCCAGGCGGGCGCGACCATCTCGGCGGTCATGGCGTACCTCCTTCGAGGATGCTCGACAGTTCCGGTGCTGCTCGGCTCAGCGTACTGTCCTGTGCCGCCAGGGCGCCCGACTGCAGATGAGAGGTGTGGGGGCCGGAGCCCGCCGTGGGATCGGTCGCCCTTCAGGCGCGGGCCGCCGGGCCGCCGGGGAGCGACGTGAGAGGGTGATGGTCGTGAACCGACTGGCCCATGAGACATCCCCGTATCTGCTTCAGCACGCCGACAACCCCGTCGACTGGTGGCCCTGGTCGGCCGAGGCCTTCGGTGAGGCTCGGAGGACCGGTCGGCCGGTGCTGCTCAGCGTCGGGTACAGCAGCTGTCACTGGTGCCACGTCATGGCACATGAGTCCTTCGAGGACCAGCCGACCGCCGACTATCTGAACGAGCACTTCGTCAGCATCAAGGTCGACCGCGAGGAACGGCCCGACGTCGACGCCGTCTACATGGAGGCCGTGCAGGCGGCCACCGGGCAGGGCGGCTGGCCCATGACCGTGTTTCTCACGCCGGACGCCGAGCCCTTCTACTTCGGGACGTACTTCCCGCCCGCGCCCCGCCACGGCATGCCCTCCTTCCGGCAGGTGCTGGAGGGGGTGCGCAGTGCGTGGACCGACCGGCGGGACGAGGTCGCCGAGGTCGCCGGGAAGATCACGCGGGATCTGTCCCAGCGCGAGATCGACTACGGCAGCACCGAGGCCCCCGGCGAGGAGGAGCTGTCCGGCGCACTCCTCGGGCTCACCCGCGAGTACGACCCGCAGCGCGGCGGATTCGGCGGCGCGCCCAAGTTCCCGCCGTCCATGGCACTTGAGTTCCTGCTGCGCCACCACGCCCGCACCGGCTCCGAGGGCGCCCTGGAGATGGCGCGGGACACCTGTGAGCGGATGGCGCGCGGCGGCATCTACGACCAGCTCGCGGGCGGTTTCGCGCGCTACTCCGTCGACCGCGAGTGGACCGTCCCGCACTTCGAGAAGATGCTCTACGACAACGCCCTGCTGTGTCGTGTGTATGCGCACCTGTGGCGGAGTACCGGTTCGGAGCTGGCCCGGCGCGTGGCCGTCGAGACCGCCGACTTCATCGTGCGTGAACTCCGCACCGACGAGGGCGGGTTCGCCTCCGCCCTCGACGCCGACAGTGACGACGGGACCGGCAAGCACGTCGAAGGTGCCTACTACGTCTGGACCCCCACGCAGCTCACCGAGGTTCTCGGGGAGGCGGATGCCCGACTCGCCGCCGACTACTTCGGCGTGACCGAGGACGGCACCTTCGAGGAAGGGCAGTCCGTCCTTCAACTCCCGCAGGACGAAGGGGTCTTCGACGCCGCGAAGATCGAGTCGGTCAAGAGCAGTCTCCTGGACGCCCGTTCACAGCGTCCCGCCCCCGGCCGCGACGACAAGGTGGTCGCCGCCTGGAACGGCCTCGCGATCGCCGCACTCGCCGAGACCGGCGCCTACTTCGACCGCCCCGACCTGGTCGAGGCCGCCGTCTCCGCCGCCGATCTCCTCGTACGCCTGCACCTGGACGAGCACGCCAAGCTGGCCCGCACCAGCAAGGACGGCCAAGTCGGGGCGAACGCCGGGGTGTTGGAGGACTACGCCGATGTCGCGGAGGGCTTCCTCGCGCTGGCCTCGGTCACGGGGGAGGGGGTGTGGCTGGAGTTCGCCGGGTTCCTGCTCGACCACGTTCTCGCCGGGTTCGTCGATGAGTCCGGGGCGCTCTACGACACCGCCTCCGATGCCGAGCAGCTGATCCGGCGGCCGCAGGATCCGACCGACAACGCCACCCCGTCCGGCTGGACCGCCGCTGCCGGTGCCCTGCTGAGTTATGCCGCGCAGACCGGCGCCGAACCCCATCGCACCGCCGCGGAGCGGGCGTTGGGGGTCGTGAAGGCGCTCGGGCCGCGCGTGCCGCGGTTCATCGGGTGGGGGCTGGCCGTCGCCGAGGCCTACCTCGACGGGCCGCGCGAGGTGGCCGTCGTAGGGCCGTCGCTCACCGACGAAGGCACAAAAGCCCTGCGCCGTACGGCACTTCTGGGGACCGCGCCCGGGGCCGTGGTCGCCTTCGGGGTGGCGGGGAGTGACGAACTGCCGTTGCTCGCCGACCGGCCGCTGGTCGATGGTGGACCGGCCGCGTATGTCTGCCGTAACTTCACCTGTGACGCGCCGACGACCGACCCCGAGCGGCTGCGCACCGCGCTGAACAGGTGAAATGTCACGGTCGTAACCGTCCCAAACGTGACCTGTGCGAGAAATGCTCACGGGCGAGACTCAATGTGATGAAACACGCTCTTCACTGAAATCACCTGTCCGCTTCACAGACCGCCCATAGTCTCGGCCCCGGGACGCGACGGATGTAACTCACCGTCGCGCCGGGGGTATTGGGATCCTGGGGGGATCTGTTGCTGACGTCTGTCTTCATCGCTGTCGTTTCGCTGGCCCTGTTCTGGATGGCCGCCTTCACCCTGTGGTGGCAGATGCACGCGTGGCGTACGCCCGAAGTGCTCGCCTCCACCCGATTCAGCAGCCCGGACGGGGACGAGCACGTCTCGTTCTCCCTGCTGCTGCCGGCCCGGCACGAACAGGCCGTGCTCGACCACACCATCCAGCGCCTGCTGGAATCCACGCACACCGACTTCGAGATCATCGTGATCGTGGGGCACGACGACCCCGAGACTACGGCGGTGGCCAACAGTGCCGCCGAGCGCGACCCGCGCGTACGGGTCGTCGTCGACACGCACGAGAAGAAGAACAAACCGAAGGCCATGAACACGGCGCTGCCGCACTGCCGCGGCGATGTCGTCGGGGTCTTCGACGCCGAGGACCAGGTCCATCCGGCGCTGCTCGCCCACGTCGACCACGCGTTCCGGACGACGGGAGCGGACGTCGTCCAAGGGGGCGTCCAGCTCATCAACTTCCAGTCCAGCTGGTACAGCCTGCGCAACTGCCTGGAGTACTTCTTCTGGTTCCGGTCCCGGCTGCACCTGCACGCGCAGAAGGGGTTCATCCCGCTGGGCGGCAACACCGTCTTCGTGCGGACCGACGTCCTGCGCGAGGCCGACGGCTGGGACCCCAACTGCCTCGCCGAGGACTGCGACTTGGGCGTCCGGCTGTCCAGCGTCGGCAAGAAGGTCGTCGTCGCCTACGACTCCGACATGGTGACCCGGGAGGAGACTCCGGGCTCGCTGATGTCCTTGCTGAAGCAGCGAACTCGCTGGAACCAGGGCTTCCTTCAGGTCTACCGCAAGAAGGACTGGAAGCAACTCCCGGGATTCGGGCAGCGGTTGCTCGCCCGCTACACGCTGATGACGCCGTTCCTGCAGGCCTTCTCCGGGGTCATCATCCCGCTCAACGCCGCGGTCGCGCTCTTCCTGGACGTGCCGGTGGGCATCGCGTTCCTCACCTTCCTGCCACTGGTCACCGCCGCCGTCACCTTCGTGTTCGAGGTCGTCGGCCTGCACGACTTCGGCAAGCAGTACGGACTTCGCGTCCGCGCCGTCCACTATCTCAAGCTCGTCGTGGGCGGCCCCTTCTACCAGGTGCTGCTCGCCGGAGCCGCGATTCGCGCAGTGTGGCGTGAGCAACGCGGCCGTAACGACTGGGAGTTGACCTCCCACGTCGGCGCGCACCTCACCGAAACCGCAGTGATCCGAGAGGACGTTCCTGCGTGACTTCCACACTTCCCGCGGTGACCACCACGGTCCCCGCGCAGCGGCAGCCTGCGCCTGAAACCGGTTCGGCGGGTCGAACAGAGCCCCCGGGCAGACTCCGTTCCTCCCGCTCCGACCTCCTCCTCTGCGGCCTGCTCCTCGTCGCGATCCTCGTCGTGCAGGGCTGGAACATCGCCGACTACCCGACCCTCAGCGACGACGAGGGCACCTACCTCGCTCAGGCCTGGGCCGTCCAACAGGGCACCGGCCTGGCCCACTACACCTACTGGTACGACCACCCGCCGCTCGGCTGGATCCAGATCGCCCTGCTCACCTGGATCCCCGCGCACTTCAGCCCCGGCTCGATGACCGTCGGCACCATGCGCCTCGCGATGCTGGTCATCAGCGCGATCAGCGCGGTCCTCGTCTACGTCCTCGCCCGCCGGCTCTCGCTCCCGCGCTGGGCGGCCGGACTCGCCATGGTGCTCTTCGGGCTGTCCCCGCTGTCCGTGATCCTCCAGCGGGAGATCTTCCTCGACAACATCGCCGTGATGTGGATGCTGCTCGCGTTCTGCCTCGCCGCATCCCCAAGTCGCCATCTCTGGCACCACTTTGGAGCGGGCCTGGCCGGCGCGGCTTCGGTCCTCACCAAGGAGACGATGCTCGTCATCCTGCCCGCGCTGCTGCTCACCATGTGGCGCCACGGACACCGCGACACGAGGAAGTTCGCGCTCACCGGCGCCATCACCGCCTGCGTCCTGATCGGCTTCGCGTACCCTCTCTTCGCCCTGCTCAAGGGCGAGTTGCTCCCGGGCAGCGGCCATGTCTCCCTGTGGGACGGCCTCAAGTACCAGATGACCAGACCGGGATCGGGCTTCATCCTCGACCAGGGCACGGGCTCCTACGGCGTCCTCCACTCCTGGCTGTACTACGACCGCGTCCTGCCGCTGGGCGGCCTCGCCGGGGCGCTGCTCCTGCTGCTCACCTGGCGCTGGTCGGTCACCGCCCGCTCCCTCGCCGGACCGGCCATGACCGTGGCGATCCTCGCCCTGGTGTCCATGCGGCCCAACGGCTATCTGCCCGCGATGTACATCATCGGCGCGCTGCCCTTCCTCGCGCTCGTGCTGGCCGGGGGCACCGCCTCCGTCACCCACGCGGTACTCCGCAGATGGCGGAGCGAGGGGGAGAAACGGTACGTCACCGGGGGCCGCTACACGCTCGCCGTGGTCCTCGCGATCGCGGCCGGCGCCTATGTCGTACCGAAGTGGTACGACGGCGACCGCACTGCCATGACCACCGACGCCAACGCCCCCTACCGGGCCGCCTCCAAGTGGCTGTCCACCGAGGTCGCCGACCCGAAGGACACCCGCGTCCTCGTCGACGACGCGCTCTGGCTGGACCTGGTGCACGCCGGGTACCGGCCCGGGCTCGGGGTCATCTGGTTCTACAAGGCCGACCTCGACCCGGCCGTCACCAAGACGATGCCGCACGGCTGGAAGGACATCGACTACGTCGTGGCCTCCCCGACGGTACGGCGCGACGCGGTCGACCTGCCCAACGTCAAGGCGGCGATCGAGCACTCCACCCCGGTCGCCACCTTCGGCACCGGCGACGACCGCATCGAGATCCGGCAGATCCAGTCCGAGACCGTGGGAGCCCAGTGATGAGCCAAGAGTCCATGGTCCCCGGGGAGTTGGGCGATCCGGCCGTACGCGGCGCGGAGATCGCGGAGCCGGGCGCCGTCACCATCGTCGTACCGACCTTCAACGAGTCCGCGAACGTACGGGAGTTGCTGCACCGCATCACCGAATCCGTGCCGACCAGGCTGCCTTGTGAGGTCGTCTTCGTGGACGACTCCACCGACGACACCCCGGAGGTGATCTCCGAGGCGGCGCAGGACTGCCCGTTCCCGGTCACCGTGCTGCACCGGGAGGAGCCGGTCGGCGGGCTCGGCGGCGCGGTCGTCGAGGGGATCAAGGCGGCGACGTCCGACTGGATCGTCGTCATGGACGGCGACCTGCAGCATCCGCCGTCCCTGGTACCGGAGTTGGTCGGCACCGGCGAGCGCGCGAACGCCGGGCTCGTCGTCGCCTCCCGGTACATCAAGGGCGGCAGCCGCGAGGGCCTCGCCGGCGGATACCGCATCGCCGTGTCGCGCGGGGCGACCTGGCTGACCAAGACGCTCTTCCCGCGCAAACTCCGCGGTATCAGCGACCCGATGAGCGGCTTCTTCGCGATCCGGCGCAGCGTTGTGACGGCGGAGGCGCTCAAGCCGCTCGGCTACAAGATCCTGCTCGAACTCGCCGTCCGCAGCCGTCCGCGCCAGGTGACCGAGGTGCCGTTCGTCTTCCAGGACCGGTTCGCGGGGGAGTCCAAGTCGACGGCGCAGGAAGGCTTTCGCTTCCTCCGCCACCTCCTCGGCCTGCGCACCGCCTCGCCGGTCGCGCGCATGATCGTGTTCGGCCTGATCGGCGCCACGGGCTTCATCCCGAACCTGGTCGGCCTGTGGGCGCTCACCAAGACGGGCATGCACTACGTCCCGGCCGAGATCCTCGCCAACCAGCTGGGCGTGGCCTGGAACTTCTATCTCATCGAGCACCTCCTGTTCCGCGACCGGCGCCTGCACCGCAACTGGTGGGACCGGGCAGGCCGGTTCGCGCTGCTCGCCAACGCCGATCTGGTGCTGCGGATCCCGCTGATCGCCCTGTTCATCCACAAGTTCGGCATGGGCGCCGTGTCGGCGACCGCGCTCGCGCTGGTCATGACGTTCGTCCTGCGCTTCGTGGGCACAGAGGCGTTGGTCTACCTCCCGCGCCGTAAAGGGAGTCGCAAGGAGAGCCGTACAGCACCGAGGAGAGCCGTGTGAACAAGTACCGCAGAAGAACCGCCTTCGTCGGGGTGGGCGCCCTGACCGCCGGACTGCTGCTCACCTCGCCGCAGTCCGCCGAGGCCGCGAACCTGGTCATCAACCCGGGCTTCGAGACGGCGGGCAGTGACGGGATGCCGTACTGCTGGGAGAAGTCCGGCTGGGGCGACAACGACTTCGATTTCTCCACGACTTCGGACGCACACTCGGGTTCGAAGGCCATGAAGGTCACCGTGACGCGGCGGGTGGACGGCGACCGCAAGGCGCTGATCACCGAGTCGACGACCTGCGCGCCGGTGGTGACTGCGGGCAAGCAGTACGACCTCGGGCTCTGGTACAAGACGACGACGCCGGACGCGAACATCACGCTGTTCCGGCACGACGCGACGGCCGGGTGGCAGTACTGGACCGACCTCAAGACCCTGGAGATGCAGGGCAGTTGGACCCAGGCCACGGTCCGCACACCCGAAGTGCCCGCCGGTACCGACCGGATCACGTGGGGTGTCTCGGTCTACGGCACCGGGTCCGCGACCACCGACGACTACACGATGGACCAGGTCCCGGACACGCTTCCGCCCGCGACCTGTACGGCGACCGCCGAGGAGTGCGCGAACGGCCGTTGGGACGTGCTGCCGACCCAGAACCCGGTGCGCTCGATGCACTCCGTCGTCCTCAACAACGGCAAGGTGCTGCTGATCGCGGGGTCCGGGAACAGCGAGGAGCAGTTCGACGCGGGGACGTTCACGAGCGCGGTGTACGACCCGGTGGCCGGGACGTACAAGGTGATCCCGACGCCGAAGGACATGTTCTGCTCGGGACACATCCAGCTGCAGGACGGCCGGGTGCTGGTGCTGAGCGGCAACAAGGCGTTCCCGGTCGCGGGCGGGCACGGGTACGAGGGGTACAAGGACTCGTACATCTTCGACCCGGTGACCGAGACGTACAGCAAGACGAACGACCTCAACGACGGTCACTGGTACCCGTCGGCGACCGAGCTCGGCAACGGTGACGTCATCTCCTTCGGCGGGCTGCGCGAGGACTCGACGGGTTCGGTGACCGCCGAGTACTGGTCGGACGCCCAGCAGAAGTGGCTGCCGTTGTCGCAGGTCAACCAGACCTGGTCGTACTGGGGGCTGTACCCGTCGATGGTCCTGATGCAGGACGGCCGGCTCTTCTACACGGGAAGCCATGTCTTCGGGAACAACATCCCGGGGACGGGCAGCGCGATCTACGACTACTCCGCCAACACGATCACGTCGGTCTCGGGGCTCCAGAACAAGGACCAACGCGACCAGTCCGCAAGCGTGTTGCTGCCGCCGGCTCAGGACCAGAAGGTCCTCACCATCGGCGGCGGCAACATCGACTCCAACCCGGACGCGAACCGGCTGACCGACATCATCGACCTCAAGGCCGCGAACCCGACGTACACGGTCGGTCCCCAGATCCCGCAGGGGACAGTCGACTTGGGGAACGGTCCGGTGGCCGAGACCGGCGCTCAGGGCAAGATGTACGTGTCCGCCGTAGTCCTGCCGGACGGCACGGTGCTGGAGACGGGCGGCGGGCTGCACAACCGGGCGAACCCGGTGTACGAGGCGTCGATCTTCGACCCGGCGACGACGACGTTCGACCCGGTGGCGGCGGACCCCGAGGCCCGCGGCTACCACTCGTCCTCGTTCCTGCTGCCGGACGGCCGGGTGATGTCGACCGGTGACAACCCGGGCAACGGCACCTGGAACCACAACGTGTCGATCTACACCCCGCCGTACCTCCTCAAGGGCACGCGGCCGACGATCACTTCGGTCATCGACAACGAGTGGGAGTACGGCGACACCCAGACGATCACCGTCGACCGGCCCATCGCCAAGGCCGAGTTGATCCGCCCGGCCGCGGTCACGCACTCCTCGGACCCGAACCAGCGATTCGTGGATCTGCCGCTCTCGGTGGACGGCAACACGGTCGACCTGAACGTGACGAGCAATCCCAACCTGGCCCCGCCCGGCTGGTACATGCTCTTCGCGGTCGACGCCAACGGGGTCCCGTCGGTGGCCAAGTGGGTCCATCTGCAAGGCCCTTCGGCGCTCACCACGGACACCGCCTCCGCCCATGTCCACTCCTTCGCGGACTCCCTGACGGGCAAGGTCACCGAGCCCGGCAAGAAGCGCACCTCGCAGAAGGTCAGCACGACCATCTCCGGCTGCGACCGCCACTACGGCACGATCAACGTCTGCGTCCCGACCGTGTTCCCGTCGGAGGTCAAGTCGACTACTGCGGCCCGCTGTTCGTGGCTCCAGCAGAACGACTACGGCCGCCTGAAGGTCAACGGCAAGGACGACCCGCTGCGGCTCGACCCGAACAAGGACGGGGTGGCCTGCGGGAAGGGCGACGTGAAGACCGTAAAGAAGAAGGGGTAGTTGTCGCTGGAGCGCGGGCTCAGTCAGTGAGCCCGTGCTCCAGTACGTCCATCGCCCGCTCCATCAGGTCCGAGAGCTCCCCCTGGTGGCCGCTCTCCGCCCAGTACAAGGACGTCTCCATCAGGCCGCCGACGATGGACATCGCGTAGACCCGTACCTCCAGGCTCTCCGGGTCCCGGCCGGTGCGTTCCGCGATGGCCTGGCAGAGCATGTTGCCGGTGACCGACATGCTTTCCATCATCCGTGAGCGCACGGCCGGGACCTGGACCATGAGGTGGGAGCGGAGGCGGGAGATCTCCTGGTCCTCCTTGATGCCGAACTGGAGGGCCTTGCGGATGACGTACCTGAGGGTGACCATCCATGGTTCGTCGGCGGGGCGGGCCCGCAGCTCCTCCATGATGACCGGGTCGAACTCGTCCGTGATGACGATGTCTTCCTTGGTGGGGAAGTAGCGGAAGACGGTCGACGGCGACACCTCGGCGCGCTCGGCGATCTGCTCGATCGTGGTCGCGTCGTACCCCTGTTCCTTGACCAGTGCGTACGTCGCGGTGCGGATCGCCTCGCGGGTCTTGATCTTCTTGCGCTCGCGGAGGCCCAGTTGAGGGCGGTCGGCGGGGCTGAAGGGGGAGGGTGTTGCCGTCATGGTGTTCATTGTCCGGCATCCGCCAGAGCGATGGCCACGGCAGTGGCCGGGTCTTCCTCGGCCTCTTCCTGCTGGGAGGGCGCGGCCGGCGTGTTCGGCAGGAACGCCGCCGACAGCAGCGCGGTGACCAGGGCCGCGACGCCGCACACCAGCAGGACCAGGCCCATGCCGTGGACGTAGGCGCTGTTCGCGGAGGCCACCAGGTCTGCCGATCCTGCCTTCTGCGCCACCAGGTGCGCCGCTACGACGGACTCGCCGGCCGTGTCGGCCGCCTTCGCGGGCAGGCTGGTGACGTCGAGGCGGTCGCGGAAGGTGCTCGCGAGCAGGCTGCCCAGCAGGGCGATGCCGATCGCGGCGCCGACCTGGCGCATGGTCATGAGGAGCCCGGAGCCGCTGCCGGCCCGGTCGCGGGGCAGGGCACCCAGCGCGCCGTCCATCGCGGGGACGATCGAGAAGCCGAAGCCGAACCCGGTGATGGACAGCCACAGCGCGGTGAAGCCGTAGCCGGAGTCGACGGTCGTACGGCTGCCGAGCAGGGCGGCGAAGGCCAGCACCACGAGGCCCGCGCAGACCACGGCACGGGAGCCGAACTTGTTGACGAGCGGCTGTGCGGCCCGGGCCGCGATGATCAGGCCGCCCATCATGGGCAGCAGCCGGACGCCGGTGCCGAGCGCGTCATGGCCGAGGACCGCCTGGAGGTACTGCGGGAGCACGAACAGCAGGCCGGACAGGACGAACATCACCAGGGTCGCCGCGATCGAGCTGAACAGGAAGCCGCGGTGGCGGAGCAGGGTCATGTCGAGCATGGGGCGTTCCATGCGCCGCTCGCGCAGCACGAGCGCGGCGATGAGGATCGCGGCTCCGACGAGCATGCCCACGATCAGCGGGTCGCCCCAACCGCGGCTGGGCGCCTCGATGATGGCGTAGATGAGGGCGCCGAGGCCGGCCGCCGTGAACGCGGTGGAGAGGGCGTCGACCCGGGGCGAGGCGGGGTCCTTGGTCTCGGGCAGGAGGAAGACGCAGGCCGCTATGCCGATCGCGGCCATCGGGATGTTGACCAGGAAGACCGAGCCCCACCAGAAGTGGTTGAGCAGCCAGCCGCCGATGATCGGGCCGAGCGGCAGCCCGAGCGACGAGGCCGCGGAGATGATGCCGACGGCCTTGGTGCGCTCGTCGGGGCCGAAGAGGGAGGGCAGCACGGACAGGGCGAGCGGGGTGACCAGGGCCGCGCCGACGCCCATCACCGTGCGGGCCGCGATGACCCAGTTGACGTCGCCGGCCAGGGCGCCCGCCACGGAACCGGCGAGGAAGATGCCGAGCCCCGCGATCAGCATGCGGCGCCGTCCGAAGCGGTCGCCGAGCAGTCCCGCCGGGAGCATGAGCGCCGCGAAGACGATGACGTACGAGTCCGCCATCCACTGCTGCTGGCCGGTGGTGGCGCCGAGTTCGCCGGCCATCGTGGGCAGGGCGACATTGAGGATCGTCGTGTCGAAGCCGAGCGTGAGCATGCTCGCGACCAGGGCCCCGAGGGCCCACCAGCGGCGCGGGTCGCGCCGGACGGCATGGGGTTGAGTGACAGTAGCCATAAAATGAGAGTAGCTCTCAAAAGGTGGTTGATGTCAACCGGGATCTTCTGTCAAAACATGGCGATCGGGCGGCCGGCAGCCGAACGGGCATGAAAAATGGCCACGGCTCGAAAGCCGTGGCCATGAGGAGAAGGTGCCGCAGGTGCTACCCGTGCTGGTACGCCACCAGCGAGATCCCCACGTAGTGCACCAGGAATGCCGCCACCGTGAGGGAGTGGAAGACCTCGTGGAAACCGAACCAGCGCGGTGACGGGTTCGGGCGCTTGATGCCGTAGATCACGCCGCCCGCGCTGTAGAGCAGTCCGCCGACGACCACCAGGACCAGGACGGCGATGCCGCCCGTGCGCATGAAGTCGGGCAGGAAGAAGACGGCCGCCCAGCCCATCGCGATGTAGCAGGGGGTGTAGAGCCAGCGCGGTGCGCCGACCCAGAAGACGCGGAAGGCGATGCCGGCCGCGGCCGCGCCCCAGATGCTCCACAGCAGCCATTGGCCCTTGGCGCCCGGCAGCAGCAGCATCGTCAGGGGCGTGTACGTGCCCGCGATGATCAGGAAGATGTTGGCGTGGTCGAGTCTGCGCAGGACGCCGTCCATGCGCGGGCTCCAGTCGCCCCGGTGGTACAGGGCGCTGACGCCGAAGAGCAGGCAGGCCGTCAGGGCGAAGATCCCGCAGGCGATACGGGCCCGGGGTGTGTCGGCGAGAGCGGTGAGCACCAGGCCGGAGACGAGTACGGCCGGGAACATGCCGAGGTGCAGCCAGCCGCGCAACTTCGGTTTGACGTGGTCGGGGAGGGAGAGCGCGGAGGGACCGTGGCCGTCTGTCGGCGTGTCCGTGGGCGCGTCGGGGACGGACGCAGTCATGCGCTCAATCGTACCTACGGAACCGTAAGTTACGTATCAGTGCGGCGAGATGGGGGCCAGAAGTGGCCACTGTCTCATGCGTAGCCGACAACCGGGTACCCGGGGTGAATCGATGGTGACGCACGGAAAACATGCCGATGAGTGGTTGATGAGTGGCGATCCTCACGTCGCTCGTATGTGAGGCCCTCTGGACATATGGGCGGACGCGTCGGATGATCAAATGAGTGCGGTCGGCACCGGATGAGCGCCAAGATCGACCATCGTGAAGCATCCGGGTCGCGGCCCCCACGGGGCAACAAGGACAAAATCCCTCATCATAGGAGCAATCGTGGCGCGCGACATCGCGGCTCCCCCCGTCATCCCAACCGAACACAAGGAACTGATCTCGTGGGTCAACGAGATCGCCGAACTGACCCAGCCGGACAGCGTGGTCTGGTGTGACGGATCCGAAGCGGAGTACGAGCGGCTCAGCGAGGAGCTCGTCCAAAAGGGCACCTTCAGGAAGCTCGACCCGATCAAGCGCCCCAACTCGTACTACGCCGCCTCCGACCCGACCGATGTCGCCCGGGTCGAGGACAGGACGTTCATCTGCTCCGAGCAGGAGCAGGACGCGGGTCCGACCAACCACTGGAAGGCTCCCGCGGAAATGCGGGACATCTTCGCGGGAGAAAAGGGCATCTTCCGCGGCTCCATGAAGGGCCGGACGATGTACGTCGTCCCGTTCTGCATGGGCCCCCTCGGTTCGGACCTCTCCGCGATCGGCGTCGAGATCACCGACTCCGCCTATGTCGCCGTCTCCATGCGCACCATGACCCGCATGGGACAGCCCGTCCTCGACGAACTCGGTACCGACGGATTCTTCGTGCGTGCTGTGCACACGCTCGGAGCGCCGCTGGCCGAGGGCGAGGCGGACGTGCCGTGGCCGTGCAACTCCACCAAGTACATCTCGCACTTCCCCGAGAGCCGCGAGATCTGGTCCTACGGCTCCGGCTACGGCGGGAACGCGCTGCTCGGCAAGAAGTGCTACGCCCTGCGCATCGCCTCCGTGATGGCGCGGGACGAGGGCTGGCTCGCGGAGCACATGCTGATCCTCAAACTGACGCCCCCGCAGGGTGAGTCGAAGTACGTCGCCGCCGCTTTCCCGAGCGCCTGCGGCAAGACGAACCTCGCGATGCTGGAGCCCACCGTTTCCGGTTGGACCGTCGAGACGATCGGTGACGACATCGCCTGGATGCGGTTCGGGGAGGACGGCCGGCTCTACGCGATCAACCCCGAGGCCGGTTTCTTCGGCGTCGCGCCCGGCACCGGTGAGCACACCAACGCCAACGCGATGAAGACGCTGTGGGGCAACTCCGTCTTCACCAACGTGGCGTTGACCGACGACAACGACATCTGGTGGGAGGGCATGACGGAGGAGACTCCGGCCCACCTCACGGACTGGAAGGGCAACTCCTGGACGCCGGAGTCCGGTTCGCCCGCCGCCCACCCCAACGCCCGCTTCACCGTGCCCGCTTCGCAGTGCCCGATCATCGCGCCCGAGTGGGAGGACCCCAAGGGCGTGCCGATCTCGGCGATCCTGTTCGGCGGCCGGCGCGCCTCGGCCGTACCGCTGGTGACGGAGTCCTTCGACTGGAACCACGGTGTCTTCCTCGGCGCCAACGTGGCCTCCGAGAAGACCGCCGCCGCCGAGGGCAAGGTCGGCGAGCTGCGCCGCGACCCCTTCGCCATGCTGCCGTTCTGCGGCTACAACATGGGTGACTACATGGGCCACTGGGTCGATGTGGCCAAGGGCCGCGACCAGGCGACGCTCCCGAAGATCTACTACGTGAACTGGTTCCGCAAGAACGACGCGGGCAAGTTCGTGTGGCCCGGCTTCGGCGAGAACAGCCGGGTCCTGAAGTGGATCGTGGAACGCCTCGACGGCAAGGCCGAAGGCGTCGAGACCCCGATCGGCGTGCTGCCGGCCAAGGGCGCCCTCGACACCAAGGGCCTCGACCTGTCCGAGGCGGACCTGGACTTCCTGCTCACCGTCGACAAGGACGTGTGGCGCGAGGAGGCCGCCCTGGTCCCCGACCACCTCAACACCTTCGGCGACCACACGCCGAAGGAACTGTGGGACGAGTACCGGGCGCTGGTGCAGCGCCTGGGCTAGCGCCCACCGAAACTCCGCGGCCGGCCGCCGATTGTGCCCTGACCAGCAATGTCGTCACAGGCCGGCCGCGGTGGCAGTACGACGGGCAGGGCCCCGCACAACGGCGTGCGGGGCCCTGCCCGTTGCCGTTACACCAACGGGGCTCCACGGCGCACCCCTGACCGCCATTTCACGCATCTCCCCTGCCCAAGACGGGATTTCGGGGGACACTCGGGACAACCTGCAACGAACCCCGAAGTGAGGTGAGCGGGGTGCGCACACCGGTCAGCGATCCCCTGAGCGTGGGGCCGTACCGGATCGCCGGGCGGCTCGGCTCCGGCGGGATGGGATGGGTGTATCTCGGCCGTTCGCCGGCCGGGCGTGAGGTGGCGGTGAAGGTCGTACGGCCCGAACTGGCCGCGGAGAGCGAGTTCCGCGAGCGCTTCGCCCGCGAGGTCGCCGCCGCCCGGCTGGTCAGCGGCGCCTACACCGCGGCCGTCGTCGACGCCGACACCGAGGCCGAACTCCCTTGGCTGGCAACGATGTACGTGCCCGGGCCGTCGCTCGCCGAGGCCGTCAGATCGGACGGTCCGCTGCCCGAGGCGCAGGTCCGCAGGCTCGGTGCGTTCCTCGTCGAGGCGCTCCAGGCGATCCATGCGGCCAACCTGGTCCACCGCGACCTCAAACCGGCCAACGTGCTGCTCGCCTCCGACGGCCCCCGCGTCATCGACTTCGGCATCTCCCGCGTCGAGGGCGCCCCGAGCCTCACCCAGGCCGGGATCGTGGTGGGCACCCCGCCGTTCATGTCCCCGGAGCAGATGACGGCCGGTCAGATCGGCCCGCCCAGCGATGTGTTCTCCCTCGGCGGTGTCCTGGTGTACGCGCTGACGGGCCGCCCGCCGTTCGGCACGGGCGAGGCGGTGAGCCTGCGGGTCGTGCACCGCCCACCCGAACTGGACGGCGTACCACCGGGGATACGGCCGCTGCTCGCGCGGTGTCTGGCCAAGCGGCCCGAGGACCGGCCCCAACTGGACGTGCTGCTCGGCGAGTTGCTCGCGCAGCCGCGCCCCGCGACCTGGCCGCCGCCCGCCGTGGCCCGCACGATCGAGGTCCGGCGCAGTGAACTGGAGGCCCGGCGCGGGGGCGGCACCAGCCTGCCGGTGCCGTCCTGTCTGCTGCTGCACGCGCAGGCCCTGCTGGACGCGGGCCTCACCGACGACATGATCACGCAGGCGGTGGTCCGTGGCGACGCCTGAGGCCTCCCTCCCGCCCGGCCGGGACTACGACATCGGTTCGTCCTGGCGGCAGTTGACCCACACCTGGGGCGCCCGCCGGAATTACCACGTCGAGAGCGATGTCGATTCCGTCTCCCTGCAATTCGATCTAGAGGCGTCCGGGCGCACGCTCACCGTGCGTTTCATGACCACGAAAAGACTCCTTGTCGCCTTTGTCACCGACGGTCATTCTCTGCGCAAGGATCAATTGGCGATCGCCGCCGCCGCGTCGAACGCGTGGAACACCGAACAGCTGAATCCCATGCTCTCGGTATGGGACGTGCGCGGACCGAGACCGTGCCTCGCCGGGGTCTGCGACCTCCCGCTGACCTGCCGGATCTCCCAGGCGGATTTCGATGTTCTGGCCAGTGATTGGGTGGAACGGGCGCGACAGATGTTCACCCGTTGTCATCAGGTTTTCCAGCTTTAGAAGTGAATTGAGCATTCTCAGTCAACCCCTTTCGGCCACCGCCCTGTTGCCTCCACTATGGGCGCCAACGGGGGGTCGTCATGAGACATACGTTGTTCACCGCTCTGCTGTTCGGCTTGTTGATCGCGGTGATTCCGGCGGGGCCGGCGGCCGCGGCCGGCGCGGACTGCGGCAAGAACTTTCCGACGCGGCTGGGCTGTTGGCAGGACGCGCTGGACGACGGGGCCGTGGTCACGGTCACGCTGAACAAGCCGCTGGGCTTCGACGCCGGCCAGCAGGGCAGCCAGGCCGCCGTCCGCGCGGACCTCAAGAACCTTCGGGTCCAGGTACCGGCCGACGTCCACACCGGGCAGGGCGGCACCGCGCTGATCGTCCTGGCCGGCCACGCACTTGTCGACCGGGACGCCCAGATCGACCAGTTGGACGACAAGACCCTGGGCGAACTCCCCGCCTGCGGCAGCGACTTGTGCAAGGCGCTCAAGAGGTCCACGCTCACCGGCGGCCAACTGATCGACAAGAAGGTGGGCGTCGCCGAACTCGGGGGCGGACACAAGTCCACGGACTACACGCGAGTCCTGCTGTTCGCCCTGACCGCCGTACTCCTGCTCCTGCTCCTGGCCCTCCTCCTCGCGGTCCGCCGCTCCCGCACCCCGGCCGTCGCAGGCGCCACGGAGGCCCGCTCCGAGGAGACCACCACCGAGACCACCGCCCGGCTGCGCCCCGTCCCGCCCGCACCGGCCCCGTCCTCCTACGGCCGCCGGGTCGGCCCCCGCACCGGACCGTCCCGAACGGCCGTCGTGCGTACGGCACTTCACCCGCAGGGCTACGTCGAACTCGACCACGTCCTGTACCGCGCGGTGTGGGCCGAACCGGACCGGACGCCGCCCGTGCCCGGCGCGTACGTCGAGGTCACCGACGCCCACGAAGCCGACTCCGACGTCCTGTACGCCTTCCCGCCTGCCGCCCGGCACCACGCGCGCGGCACCTCGTGACCCCCGTACCGCCCGGTCGACCAGGAGACGCCATGCACAGCGAATACCCGCCCACGATGCCGGCGGAGTACGCCGACATCGAGTTCGAGAACAACGCGCAACGGCTGCCGCTCGTGCTGTGCCTGGACACATCGAGTTCCATGGCGGGCGCGCCGATCCAGACGCTCAACGACGCGCTCGCCGAGTGGACCAGGGAACTCCACGACGACGTCTCCCTCAGCTACAGCGTCGAGGTCGCCGTGATCACCTTCGGCGGCCGGGGCGTCGGCGCCTGGCGCGGACCCCAACTCCTCGACCCGCGCGCCCCGGTGAGCCCCTTCGTGCCCGCGCACGCCTTCCAGGCGCCCCGGTTCACCGCGTCCGGCGTGACCCTGATGACGGAGGCGCTGGAGCTGGCCATGCATGTCGTCGCGGCCCGCAAGGCGGAGTTGCGCGCCTCCGGACTCCAGTACTACCGCCCGCAGATCTGCCTGGTCACCGACGGCCTCCCCACCGATGCCACCGGCCACATGACCGACTCCTGGCACCGGCTGCTGCCCGTCCTCGCCGACCAGCAACAGGCCCGCCGCTTCCGGCTGTACGCGATCGGCGTCGGCGGCATCACCGACCGCGGCGAGCAGGTGCTCCAGGCCTTCGCGCCGAAGTTCAACGCGCGCATCCAGGGCTTCCCGTTCCGCGAGCTGCTGCAGATGATGTCGGCCAGTGCGAACGCCGAGCAGAAGGGCGCGGGCGACGAGGTCTTCGAGAAGATCTTCAGCCAGTTCAAGACCCAGCGTCCGGCCTGGGAGAGCTGAGCGGTGGCCGAATCGCCCTGGCGCATCCACGGCCTGAGCGTCGAGGGCTACCGGCACCGCCGTACCGGCACGCCCTGCCAGGACGCCTGCACCTACACGACCTCGGCGTCCGTGTCCGTCCTCGCCGTCGCGGATGGCTCGGGCAGCCGCCCGCACTCCGACCAAGGGGCCCTGCACGCCGTCGAGTTGGCGGCCGAGCACTTCCGGCGCCGGGCGGCCGCCGCGTCCGGCTGCCCGCCGGGGGAGGAGGTCCACGACCTGCTCTCGGACGCCTTCCACGACGTCAGCAAGATCTTCCTGGACACCTACGGCAGTACGGCCCCCGACTACGCGACCACCCTCACCGTCGTGGTCCTCACGCCCGGCTGGCTGGGCCATCTCAGCGTCGGCGACGGCTTCGTCGTGGTCCGCGCCGGAACGGAGGACGGGGAACGGCAGTTCCACCTCCTCCCGCAGCCGCCCGCCGTCAGCGAGTACAGCAACGAGACCGTCTTCCTCACCTCGCCCGACGCGCCCCGCCGACTGCGCACCGACTGCGTCGCGGACCCGCGCGTCGACGGCGTCCTGCTGTCCACGGACGGCCTCACGCAGGCCGCCCTGTCCCTCACCGGCGGCGGCCCGCCACAGCCCAACACCTCTTTCGTGGATGCGGTGTTGGGCTCCCTCGACACCCCTGGACCGGTGACCGACAAAGCGCACGACAGCCTCGCCGCCCTCCTGAGGTCGGACCGGCTCACCAGCCTCAACGCCGACGACAAGACCCTGCTGCGAGCCGTGCGCGCGGTGACCCCATGAGCGGCCGCACGGTCCACCTGGACGGCAAGCTCGTCACCCTCGCCGAACTCCCCCTCAAGGGCGGCGGCCAGGCGGCCGTCTTCCCGGTGGAGGGCGACGACACGATCGTCGTCAAGCTCTACCGCGACCGCCCCGGCCCGGACTTGGAGCGCCGCCTCGCCCGCATGCTCACGATGTCCCCCCTGGCCGCCCGCCCCACCGACGCCAACCAGCCACCCGAACTCGCCTGGCCCACCGCCATCGCCCGCAGCCCCGAGGGCGAGTTCCTCGGCTACGCCATGCGCCGCTTCGGCGAACCCCAACACGTCCAGCTGGTGGGCTTGTTCACCCGCGCCCAGCGCCTGCGCCTCTTCGGCGACCGCGCCGACTGGCGCTTCCTGCTCGGCGTCGCCTGGAACCTCGCCTTCATGACCGCCCGCATGCACTACGACCAGCTCGTCATCGGCGACTTCTCCAGCAGCAACGTCGTCGTCGACGCCAACGGCTTCGTCACGTTCCTCGACTGCGACTCCATCGCCTTCACCGACCCCGTCACCGGCGAGCCCTTCCCCTGCCTGATGCACACCACCGACTACTCCTCACCGGAACGCCAGTCGGGCGCCGCGGCCACCGAGGAGAGCGACAACTTCGCGCTGGCGGTGCTCATTTACCAGCTCCTCACGGCCGGCAACCACCCCTTCGGCGGCGTCCCGCACGAGAGCACACCCGAGTCGACGGTCAAGGACAACATCGCCGCGAGCGTCTCCTACGTCGTCCGCCCCGAGGCGGTCGTCATCCCCCGCGGCACCGTCGACCCCTCGGTCCTCCCGCCCGGCCTCCTGACCCTGGCCCACACGGCGTTCGGCGCGGGCGTCCACGCCCCCTCCGCCCGCCCCACCCCGGAAGTCTGGCTGCGCGCCCTGGACCAGGAGCGCTCCCGCGTCCAGGTCTGCCCGCAACGCCCCCTGCACTCCTACGGCTCCCACCTCCCGACCTGCCCGTGGTGCACGCGGGCCGCGGTGACGGGACACGACGTGTTCAACCTGCCGGTACGGCCGACGGTTCCGGTGGTACCGCCACCGCCGGGCGACGCGCAGGGCTCCCGGTTCGGCCCCCTGAAGGTGGTGGGCGTGGTGCTCGTACTCGTCCTGCTGATCGTCCTGATCGGGGTGCTCTGAGAGTTCAGCCGTTCTGCGAACGCCCCCGGTCCTCCAGATACCGCGTGTGCGACTCCTGCCGCCGCGCCTCCACCTCACGCAGGCTGGTCGCCAAGCCCTGCGCCTCCTCCTGAAGCACCGTCAACTGCCGTTCCAGGTGCCGCTCAGGGGGCTCGGTACCGGGTGCCAACCGCGTCCACCACCGCGTCCGTACGAACGTGTCGACCGCCTCCGGTACGTCCTGCCGGATCGCCCGCGACAGGATGTGCACGCCCTCCGGGTCCTGCGCGAGGTCGTGCGTGACCTGCGGATCGAGGAGCCCGGCGAGGAGCTGGTTCAGCTCGGTGAGCCGGCCCGCTGCGGCGGGCGGGAGTTCGATGCCGGTGAGGTAGCCGCCGAGCTTCTCGAAGTCGTCCCGCAGTTCCTCCAGTTGGGCCGACGGGTCCGGGAAGTCGGGCAGCGGCGGCCGCTCCGGCGGGGCGATCAGCGCACCCGCGCCGTACAGACCGACGACCACGACCGGCCAGTAGGGCCCGGCCACGCCGACGAACGTCAGCACCAGGCCGAGGAGTCCGCACGCGCTGCCGGTGAGGTTCTTGCGGGACTCCAAGTAGCCCAGGAACCTACTGGTAGCCACGGATCTCCTCGAAGGCGCCGTCCAGCGAGCCCTGTTGGGCGTCGAAGAGCCGGCCGCCGGTCAGGTCGGCGATGTGCTGGAGCTCCGCCTTGTCCGAGTCGCCGAAGAGGATGGGAAAGACGGGGATGTCCCGCTGGGAGGTGGGGAGTTGCCGGTAGAAGCCGTCGAACTCCTTCGCCTTGGCGCCGGTCGTGTTCTCGCCGTCCGTCATCAGCACGATCGAGGTGAACGTGTCGCCGCCGGTGCCGAGATGCTCGTACGCCTTCTCCAGCGAGGTGTAGATCGCGGTGGCCCCGTCAGCGCTGAGCGCCTTGGTGTCCTTGCGGATCGCGTTCAGCCCGGCCTGCGGATCACTCGGGCTCACCACATGAGTCCGCACCCTCTTCACGGCCGACCCGAACGGCATCAGCGTGACCTCCTCGCGCTGCCGGAAGTCGCCGGTCAGATCGGTGAGGGCCTTCTTCAGCCGGGACAGCCGGTCGCCCTCCATCGAGCCCGAGGTGTCCAGCACGTACACGGTCCGCGACGGACGGCGCAGCTTGTTCTCGTACGAGTCCAGGAGTCCGTCGGCGACGGACTGGCTGCCGGGGAACGGGAGTTCACGCCGTCGGCTGGTGTCCAGGCCGGACGCGGGAGGCACGGAGGCGACGACCGGGCGGCGGTGCGTGCCGGTGGTGATCAGCTGCTGCAGGGCGTCCGTGCGCAGGTCCGCCGTCACGCGCCGGACGTCCTCGCGGGTCGTGGCGTCCGTCGAGGCGAGGGACGTCAACGGGTAGTCGGCGGTGACGACTCCGTCGCTCGGGCGGATCACGGTCAGGCCCGGGATGCCCTTGAGGACGGACTCGTAGTTGAGCAACGCGTCGACGTTTCCCCGGCGTTGGTAGGCCGTGGCCAACCAGCCGGAGGAACCCGAGGTCAGCTTCTGCCCCTTGAAGAACTCCTTCAGCCGGGGAGTCGCCTTGGTGACGTCCGCGTCGGTGAGCGCCGACTGGGCGTCGGAGAGGGCGGAGGCGACCGAGATGAGGGTCGAGAAACCGGAATTGGAGCGGGACGGGTCCGTCATGCCGTAGGTCAACTTGCCGTCCTGGACGGCCTGTTCGATCTGCGACCAGGTGACCTTGTCCGGAGCCCAGCCCAGTGCCGTGACGGTGGCTGTCTTCACACCGATCGCGACCGGGCTCGACATGATCGGGGTCTCCGAGACGACCTTCTTCGCCGCGTCGGGCCGTAGCCGCAGATAGTCGTTCGAGGACAGCCACAGGGCGTCGTACTGACCGTCGACCTTGCCCTTCGCCAGGAGGTCCACCGCGTCGAGGGTGCCCATGTAGGTGGGGCGGATCGTGATGCCCGTGTCCTTGCGGACCTGGTCGAACACCGGGGTCATGTCGCTGAGTTCACTGGAGGCGAGGACGCGCAGGGTGCCGGGCTTGGGGGCGTTGTCGGCCTCGGCCTTCGTGTCATGGGCCGACGTGCAGGCCGTGAGCAGCGCGGCCGTGCCGAGGGCGAGCGCGAGGAGACGTCTCATCCGAGACCCCCTTCCAGGGCGCTCTGCGACCGGCTGCGCTCCAAGTACGTGCTGGCGTTCTGGAGTTCGGACGTCAGGGACTCCACGGTCGCAGCCATCACCTCGGTCGCCTGGACCTTGTAGGTGTCGATGGCGTCGAGCGTGCGGTAGATCTGCTGGAAGGCCGTGCGCAGCGTCTCCGCGCCCACCGCCGGGTCGGCCGCGATGCGCTGGATCTCGCCGCTCTGGGTGGAGAGCATCTCGGCATTGCCCCGGATGAGGTCCTCGGTCGTACCGCGCAGGGCGTTGACCTGGTCGACGACCTTGCGCTGGTTCTCCAGGGCCGAGGCGAGCATGACGGAGATCCGAAGGGCGGAGACAGTGGTCGTAGCCGCCCGGTCGACCCCCTTGATCAGCTCGTCGTTGTTGCGCCGTACGACGTCCATCGCCAAGTAGCCCTGTGCGCACACCGCGAGCTGGGTCAGCAGGTCCTGGTGCTTCTGCCGGACCGGGAAGAGGACGTCCGCGCGCAGGGTGTCGGCCTGGCCGGGGTCGGCGGCCTCGACGCCGGTGATGTGCTGCTCGACGGCCGTGTCGAGGGCCTGGGTGAGGACGACGTACTCCTGCAGCTTGCCCATGGTCTCCCAGAGGCGGACCCGCTCGGTCTGCAACGCCGCATTGTCGCGCCGGAGTTCGTCCTGGCCGCCGCGCAGCGAGCCCACGATCTTGTTCAACGTGCCTTGCGCGGAGGCGTACTTGGCGACGTGGTCGCGCAGCTTGTTGCCGCCCGGGAGCCGGGACAGGAGCTTCCGCCCCTTGGAGGCGGGCAGGTCGCGCGGGTCCAAGTCCTCGACGACACGCCGTAGTTCCACGAGCGAGCCCGCCACCTGCGACTGAGCGTCCCCGCCCTTCGACGGCAGGCTCCGCACGGTCCGCTCCAGCATCCGGTTGGACTGCGCGGTCGCGGTGCGCATCTCACCGGCGCCGAGCGCGCTGATCTCCCCTACCTTGCCCGCGAATTCGGGCGAGCGGGCATCCAGCGAGGCAAGCCCCTCGACGTAGGCGGCGGCCTTCTGAGCCATATCCGTACGGACGGAGTCATCGACGGGCACGAGCCCGCCGGCCTTCTCCTTGGGCACCGGTGCGACGGCCTCCGGCGGGGTGAGGGTGAAGACGTCGTCCCCGCTCTGGGTGTGCTGACTGCTGTTCTGGCTGGTGTTGAAACTGCTGCTCATGTGGTTCCCCCCGTTCAACCGCGCGCCCGGCGCGCCATGTCGTGCAGCACCGTCGAGGTGGGCACGGGCGCCTGCCGGACGCCGGTCAGCGTCTGGTTGAGATAGCTGGAGTGGGCGGCGGTGGCCGCGACGAACTCGGCGGTGTCACCCTGCGGCCGGAACCCGTGCCGTACGGCGAGCTTGCGCAACGTCGGGTCGCTGCTGAGGAGTTGACCCAGCTCACGGCCCTCCGGAGTGAGCGGTACGACGGTGTGGTCGCTGTTGGCCGTGGTGTCCGGGTAGAGCACGACGAGGTCGCCGACCGGCTGCTTGTCGAAGAGCAGTGAGGCCACCTGCGACTCGTACACGAGGACCAGCGGATTGCCGGCGCCGCTGATGAAGTCCCTGAACGGCGCGTCCGAGCTGGACTGTTGGGCACCCTGCACGCTGATCAGCTTGTGCATCAGGGGCGCGGTGCGATCCACATCGGCGCTACTGGCCGCCACCCGCCCGCCGCTTGCGACGTACGAAGCGGCGGCGAGGTACAGAGCACCCGAGTTGGAGGTCTCGGGGTCGGTGGTGGCGATGTAGAGGGTGCCGGTCAACTCCCCGTGTTTCGAGGCCCCCTTGAGTTGCTGCCAGGTCAGATCCCGCTTGGCGGCGTCGAGATAGGCGCCCATCTTCAGCGTGCCGCGGTCCTGGCTCTTGTCCAGCGTGGCGAGCCCGTTGTCCGCGAGCACCTGGGCGGCGCTGCGGTGGGCCACGACGACGAGCGGCGAGTAGAAGGGCCGCGGCAACGGCTGCCGCACCTTGTACTTGTCGGCGAGCGCGTCGGCCGGCGCCTGACTGGAGGGGAAGGCGAAGTCGTACCCCTTGAGGTTGAGCCCTTCCATGGCCCAGGACCCGGAGGTCTCCGTCTTCACGGTGAAGCCCTTGGCGGCGAAGGCCTTCACCACATCGGGATCGGCGAAGAAGTCCGCCTTCTCCGAACCGATCACACCACGCACGGTCTTCGTTGCCGTGCCCTTGTCCCCGTTGTCCCGGCCCGCTACGACGGCTGCCACCACGCCACCGATCAGCAACACCGCAAGGACGATTCCCGCGATACGTCTCACGAGGGGCAGCGTGCTCGCGGAACCCAACATTCCCCGAGGAAAGGGATGAACGGAGAGTGTCGGCCGGGTCCCGGATCAACACGGCCCAGAGGAGCGCCCCTTTAGGGGCGCGGGGCTGTATCGATATGCGGCTCCGCCGCGTGGGCGCGACCAGCCACAACGGGCGTGCACCCGTGGTTTTTAGGGGCGCGGGGAACTGCGCGACCAGCCACAGCGGACGCGCACTCGCAAGACAACAGAACCGCCACGGCGATAAGGCGCGACAGCTCAGGCGACCACAGTCACCGCATGCGCATCCATCCGCTCAGCAGACAGAATCGCCGCCGCAGTATCCGCCCGGGACGCAGCAACAACCAAGGCCCGCCCGGCAAGCGCATGAGCCCGCTGATGCAGGGCATCCAACCGCGCCGTAGAAGAGGGCACTGCCGCCCTGCTCGGCGAGGCGGCACCCCCACGCAACCGAGTCAACTGCCCGGCAAGCCTCTCCGCAGCCACGTCCAACTCGGCAGAAGGCTCCAGCGCCCGCAGTTCGTCGGTCACCGCAAGCAGCGCAGCGAGATGCCCCGCAAGCTGAATGTCCAGCTCCTCCTCACGCGACCGATGCGGAAAGTCGGAGGAAGGGGTGCGGGCCACCGTGCTGTGGACCGACTTCGTGCGGATCGGTTCGTACATGGCATGGTCTCCTGTGCTCAGACAGGAAACCATCCTAGCTTAGATCTCGTCTAAAGTTGTGCTGGCCGAAAAATTGGCCGGAAGGATCCCAAGAAAACCGCCCCGCGAGGTTTAGCGCGGCTCCACCACCGTTTACGGCTGGCTGTACCCGTCCAGGAAGTTCCCGATCCGCGTCACCGCGTCCCGCAGATCCCCGACCGACGGCAGCGTCACGACCCGGAAGTGATCGGGCTCGGACCAGTTGAACCCGGTGCCGTGGACGACCATGATCTTCTCCTGGCGCAGCAGGTCGAGCACCATCTGCCGGTCGTCCTTGACCTTGAACACCTGCGGATCGAGCCGCGGAAACAGATACAGCGCGCCCTTCGGCTTCACGCAGGTCACACCCGGGATCTGGGTCAGCAGGTCGTACGCGACATCCCGCTGCTCCTTCAGCCGGCCACCCGGAAGCACCAGGTCGTTGATGGTCTGCCGCCCGCTGAGCGCGGCGACGACCCCGTGCTGCCCGGGCATGTTCGCGCAGAGCCGCATATTGGCCAGGATCGTCAGACCCTCGATGTAGGAGTCGGCGTGCGCGCGCGGCCCCGAGATCGACATCCACCCGACCCGGTATCCGGCCACCCGGTACGCCTTCGACATCCCGTTGAAGGTGAGGGTGAGCAGATCCGGGGCGACCTTCGCGGTCGGGGTGTGCGTGGCGCCGTCGTAGAGGATCTTGTCGTAGATCTCGTCCGAGCAGACGAGGAGGTTGTGGCGGCGGGCGATGTCGGTGAGGCCCTTGATCATCGCCTCGTCGTACACGGCGCCGGTCGGGTTGTTCGGGTTGATGATGACGATCGCCTTGGTGCGGTCGCTGACCTTCCGCTCCACGTCGGCGGGGTCGGGCATCCAGTCGGACTGCTCGTCGCAGCGGTAGTGGACGGCGGTCCCGCCGGAGAGTGAGACGGCGGCGGTCCACAGCGGGTAGTCCGGCGACGGTACGAGGACCTCGTCGCCGTCGTCGAGCAGGCCCTGCATCGCCATGACGATCAGCTCGGAGACGCCGTTGCCGATGAAGACGTGTTCTACGTCCGTCTCGATGCCCAGGGTCTGGTTGTGCATCACGACCGCGCGGCGGGCGGCCAGCAGGCCCTTCGCGTCGCCGTACCCGTGCGCCGACGACACGTTCCGGAGGATGTCCTCCAGGATCTCGGGCGGGCACTCGAACCCGAACGCTGCCGGGTTCCCGGTGTTCAGCTTGAGGATGCGGTGCCCGGCCGCTTCCAGACGCATCGCCTCTTCGAGAACCGGGCCCCGGATCTCGTAACAGACGTTGGAGAGCTTGGTCGACTGGATCACCTGCATGTCGGTGAGCTTACGGCGCGGTAACGAGACTTGGCTCGTGCTTTCCGCCACATGAGACACCGCCGCGAACGGCCGGAAACCGCTCCTTGCCCCCTCCCCTCTCAACGATCACAATGCCCATGACAAAAAGGCGGCGGCCGGAAGATCTCCGGTCGTCTCGTCATAAGAGGGGACCCCCACATGAACAAGCCTCTCCTTGCCGCGCTCTCCACCCTGGCCATCGCCGGGGCGGGCGTGGCACCCGCGGTCGCCGCACCCCAGGTGGCGCCGAAGGCCGCCGCGGTGACCGTCGACTTCGCCGGTACCGTCTCGCTCAGCAACTGCTCCGGCTCGGTCATCCGCTTCCCGAACTCGACCGACACCGCTCCGGCGCTGGTCATGACCAACGGCCACTGCCTGGAGACCGGGTTCCCGGCGGCCGGTCAGGTCATCACCGGCCAGTCCTCCAGCCGTACCTTCGGGCTGCTGAACTCGGCCGGCACCAAGGTCGCCACACTCCGCGCCAACCAGGTCGTCTACTCGACGATGACCGACACGGACGTGACGATCTACCGCACCACCACGACGTACGCGGCGATCAAGAGCGCGTACAACATCAGCCCGCTCACCGTGAGCGCCACGCACCCGACCGCCGGCACCGCGATCAAGGTCGTCTCCGGGTACTGGAAGACGATCTACAGCTGCAGCATCGACGGGTTCGTGTACCGGCTGAAGGAGGGCGACTGGACCTGGAAGGACTCGGTCCGTTACACCTCCGCGTGCAACACCATCGGTGGTACGTCGGGGTCTCCGGTGATCGACACCAGTACCGGGCAGGTCGTCGCGGTCAACAACACGGGTAACGAGGACGGGGAGACCTGCACCGAGAACAACCCGTGCGAGGTCTCGGAGAACGGCACGGTGACGGTTCGCGAGGGCATCAACTACGCCGAGGAGACGTACAACATCCCGGGGTGCTTCACCTCGGCGAACGTGCTCAGCCTCAGCGCGTCGGGTTGCACCCTGCCTAAGCCGTAGTGCGCCGCTGAGTGTGTCGTTTTTGTCTGCGGGTGCGTGGGGGCTGGTCGCGCAGTTCCCCGCGCCCCTAAAAACAGGGCGCTATCGCGTGCGGCGGATTGATCTGCCCGGGAGTTCGGTTGTTCGGTGGCCGTCCTCGATCACGAAGCGGCCGTCGATCAGTACGTGGGGGATGCCGGTCGGTAGGTTGCGCGGCTCTTCGAATGTTGAACCTGCCGCTACCGTCTGCGGGTTGAAGAGGACGAGGTCCGCCTTGTAGCCCTCCTTGATCAGGCCCCGGTCCGGCAGGCGTAGGCGGGCTGCCGGGCGGGACGTCAGGTGGGCTACGCACTCCTCCAGGGTCAGGAGTCCCAACTCCCGTACGTAGTGGCCGAGGTAGCGCGGGAACGTGCCGTACGCCCGCGGGTGCGGCTTCGCGCCCTGGAGGATGCCGTCGGAGCCGCCGGTGTGGACGCGGTGCCGCATGATCTGCCGGACGTTCTCCTCGTGGCCCACGTGCTGGAGGATCGACGGGGCGAGTCGGTCGGAAAGGAGGAGATGGCGGGCTGTGGTCCAGTTGTCGAGGCGGCGGCCTACGTACTCCGCCAGCGCGGGATTTGTGACCCCCGAGATCTCGATCGTGTCCCACTCCATCGGCACCCCGTGGCAGCCGTCCGAGCCGATCACCTCCAGGTGGTGGCGGATACGGTCGGCGATCTCGTCGTCCGCCAGGCGCCTCAGGATCTCCTCCGGGCCGCCCTCGCTCGCCCAACTCGGCAGCATGGCCACGAGAGTTGTGCAGCCGGGGGTGTAGGGGTAGGTGTCGAGGCTGATGTCCGCGCCGGTCGCCAGCGCCTCGTCCAGGAGGGACAGGAGCTCGGGTGCGCGGCCCTCGTTGACGCCGAAGTTCATGGTGGCGTGGGCCAGATGGAGGGAGCAGCCCGCTTCGCGGCTCAGCTCCACCATCTCCTCGTAGGCCTCCAGCGCGCCCGCGCCGTACGAGCGGTGGTGGGGGCAGTAGTAGCCGTCGTACGACGCCACCACCCGGCAGAGTTCGGTGAGTTCGGCGTCCTTGGCGTACATGCCGGGGGTGTAGGTGAGCCCGGACGACATGCCGACCGCGCCCTGCTCCATGCCCTCGGCGACCAACTGCCGCATCCGGTCCAGCTCTTGGGGTGTCGCCTCCCGGTCCTCCCACCCGACGGCGAGCATCCGGACCGTGCCCTGCGGGATCAAGTAGGCCGCGTTGACCGCGATTCCGCGCCCACCGAATGCGGAGTCCAGCCGGTCCAAGTACTCGCCCACCGAACGCCAGTCGAAGTCGATGTCGTCGCCGTACCCGTTCCACCCGGTGATCGCCCGGCGCACCTCGGCCAGCGTGCGGTCGTCGACAGGGGCGTACGACAGCCCGTCCTGGCCGATGACTTCGAGGGTCACCCCCTGTGCGGCCTTGGCGCTGTGGTCCGGGTCACGGAGGAGGGCCAGGTCGCTGTGGGCGTGCATGTCGATGAAACCGGGGGAGAGGGTCAGGCCCTCCGCGTCCAACTCCCGGCGCGCCTTGGGACGTTGACACCCCGCCGCCGCGGCCTCCTGGACGATCGAGACGATCCTGCCGCCGTCGATCACGACATCGGCGCGGTAGGACGGTCCACCGCTGCCGTCCACGACGTCCGCGTCCCGGATGACGAGCTCTTCCACAACTCCTCCAAGAAGAACGTGCGGATCAGAAGAACGTACGGATGTAGTCGACGACCGTCCCGTCCGCCTCCGCCACCGGGATCAGCTGCCACTTGTCGAAGGACGTGCAGGGGTGGGACAGGCCCATCCCGATCCAGTCGCCCACCTCAAGGTCCGCCTCCGGGGCCGTCCGCAGCCAGGCGTGCTGGTCGGACAGGCCCGTGACCTCGATGCCGGTCGCCGGGCGCTCGGTGCCGTCCCGGCGGACGACCTGGGCTACGGGGAGATCCAGGTCGTAGGCCGCGTCCCGCTTGCCCGCGTTGGCGAAGGCCTGCTCGGGGGAGGGGCGGGAGACGATCTGCGCCCAGAGCCGGAACGCGGGCTCCAGGGCGCCCTCCTCGGGGATGCGGGTGAAGGGGGTGATCTCGCGGTAGTGGCCGTCGTCGTGCGAGACGTAGGCGCCGGAGCGCAGCAACTTCAGCGCGGGGAGCGAGAGTTCGGGCAGCTCGGCGAAGACGTCGGCCACCGCGTCGAACCACGCGCTGCCGCCCGCGCTGACGACGATCTCGTCAACTCCCTGGAAACGCCCGCCCTTGTCGAACTCCACGGCCAGGGAGGTCAGCCGCCGCAGCCACGCGTGCACCCGCTCCGGATCGGCCTGGGGCACCTCCCCCTCGTACCCGGCGACCCCCACCAACCGCAGTGTCCCTACGGCGGCCACCGCGTCCGCGACCGCCGCGCACTCCGCCTCCGTGCGCACGCCGGTGCGGGCGCCCTCGCCGGCGGCCAGTTCGACGACGACGTCCAGCGGGCGGGCGGCGCCGCGCAGGGCCGCGTCCATCAACTCGACGCCGCGCACGGAGTCGACGTAGCAGATGAGACGGAAGCCGTCGTCCGCGTCCAGTTGCGAGGAGATCCACTTCAGGGCCGCCGGGTCGACCAGCTCGTTGGCCAGGAAGATGCGATCGATGCCGAACTCCCTTGCCACGCGCACCTGGTGGGGGACCGCGAGGGTGATGCCCCAGGCGCCGTGGGCCAGTTGGCGGTGGAAGAGCTGGGGGGCCATGGAGGTCTTGCCGTGCGGGGCGAAGGCGAGGCCGTGGCGGGTCGCGTACGTCTCCATGAGGCGGAGGTTGTGGTCCAGGCGCTCGGCGGAGAGGGCGAGGACGGGGGTGGGGAAGCCGCCGGTGAAGAGGTTGCGGCGCTGGGCCGCCAGCTCGGCGACCGTGACGCCGTCCGCGTCCGGGGGGAGGCCCTTGAAACGGTGGTCGACGCGTTCCCCGGCGAGCCGGGCGAGCGCTTCGGTACCGGTGTCGCGGACCATGGGGCCTCCCTGAGCTGGAGTGTTGCAGTCTCTGCAACATTCATTGCGTATATCGCTTACCGCTGTCTAACATCTCGCCCAACACCGGGTCAACGGAGCCGCCGCCCCCGGCGCACCGGACGAGGAGCCATCACCATCGTGACCGCCGACGGACAGTCCACCGCCGCCCGTGACGTCGTGGACGTCGTAGCGCTGGGCGAGTCCATGGTCACGTTCCTACCCAGCCGGCCGGGTCGCCTCGCCGACGTGCCGTCCTTCGACCGCGCCATCGGCGGCGCCGAGTCGAATGTGGCGTGCGTGCTGGCGGCGGCCGGACACTCGGTCCGGTGGGTCAGCCGGGTCGGGGACGACGGCTTCGGTGATCACCTCGTCGAGACGGTCGGCGGCTACGGCGTCGACGTCTCCGCCGTACGGCGTGATCCCGAGCGCCCGACCGGCATCTACTTCCGCACCGCCGGGGACCGGGCCACCGACGCGCACGAGGTGGCGTACTACCGGGCCGGTTCCGCGGCCTCCGCGATGGCCGTCGACACCGTGGACCTGGCCGCCGTACGAGCCGGACGGGTGCTGCATCTGTCCGGGATCACCCCGATGCTGTCCGAGGACTGTCTCGGCCTGGTCCGTGAGCTGACCGCGATCCGCGCGCACCGCCCGCTGATCTCCTTCGACGTCAACCACCGTCCCGCGCTGGGGCGTTCGGCCGACGGGCCGAGCGTGCTGCTGGAGCTGGCGCGCGGCGCGGACCTCGTGTTCGTCGGAGAGGACGAGGCCGCCGAGGTCTGGGGGCTGGTCGGGGCCGATGCCGTACGGGACGCGTTCCCCGACCCCGAGACGCTCGTAGTCAAGCAGGGCGGACGCGGGGCCACCGTCTTCCACCGGGGCGACGCCACCTTCGTGCCCGCGCCGCACGTCGACGTGGTCGCGGCGGTCGGCGCCGGGGACGCCTTCGCCGCCGGGTTCCTCTCCGCGACCCTGCGGGGACTTCCCGTACGGGACCGGCTGCGGCATGGCCATCTCACGGCCGCCGCCGCCCTCACCGTCCCCGGCGACCTCGCCGCGCCTCCCGTCCGCGACCACGCCGACCGGCTGGTCGCCCTGGACGAGCAGGCGTGGGGGAGACTTCGACTCGGCCCCGGCTGGACCGACGCCGCCGACTGGGCCGACGAGGAGGTATGTACGCCATGAGTCAGACCGTCGACCGCGCGCTCAGCATCCTGCCGCTGCTCGCCGAGGGCCCCGCCGACCTCGGCCAGGTCGCCGAGCGTCTCGACGTCCACAAGTCGACGGCCCTGCGCCTCCTGCGCACCCTGCACGAACACGGCCTGGTCTACCGCCAGTCCGACCAGCGCTACCGCCTCGGTGCCCGCCTCATCGCCCTCGCCCAGGAGGCGATGGAGAACCTCGACATCCGCGAGATCGCCCACCCCCATCTCGTCCGGCTGAACGAACAGTGCGGTCATACCGTCCACCTCGCGGTGTACGAGGAGAACGAGGTCCTCTACATCGACAAGGTGGAGAGCCGCTACCCGGTGCGCATGTACTCACGGATCGGGAAGCCGGTCGCCATCACGGTCGCGGGCGTGGCCAAGCTGCTGCTCGCCGACTTTCCGGAGATCGAGCGCCGGGCCCTCGCCGACAAGCTCGAATACCCCATGTACACCGCCCGTTCCACCCCCAACGCCCCCGCTTTCCTGCGGGAGTTGGAGAAGGTGCGGGAACAGGGCTGGGCCACCGACCTCGGCGGCCACGAAGAGTCCATCAACTGCGTCGCCGCGCCGATCCGGGGCGCCGACGGACGGGTGGCCGCCGCGATGTCGGTCTCCGCGCCCAACGTCGTCGTCACCGCCGACGAACTCCTCACCCTGCTCCCCTTGGTCCGTCGTACGGCGGACGCCATCAGTGGTGAGTACTCCGGCAGAACAACAACCAGGGATACCGAATGACCGACAAGATCGCGCTCACCCCCAAGACCCACACCGCCCCGCCCGCCAAGTTCTCGCACGGCGTGCGCAAGGGGAACATCCTTCAGGTCGCCGGCCAGGTCGGCTTCCTCCCCGCCGAGGAGGGCAAGCCGCCGACGCCGGCCGGCCCGACCCTGCGCGAGCAGACCCTCCAGACCCTCGCCAACGTCCAGGCGATCCTGGAGGAGGGCGGCGCGAGCTGGGAGGACGCGATGATGATCCGCGTCTATCTGACGGACGTGGACCACTTCGCCGAGATGAACGCGATCTACAACGAGTACTTCGAGGGCCGCGTCGAGGTCCCCGCCGCACGCACGACGGTCTACGTCGGCCTGCCCGCCGGGCTGCTCATCGAGATCGACGCGCTGGCCGTTCTGAGCTGACGCACCCTCAACTCCCGCACACCGTAAAACGGTTCGGCACCTCCAGGGGCGCCGGACCGCGATCTCCCCTGCCCGAAAGCCCGATGTACTTACGTAGAGGACCCCCCAAATGTCCTATCCGCTCGCCGCAACCGCCCCCACACCCCCACCCCACACCGGAGGCCTGCTCCTCCTACTGGACGGCACAGCAGGCCTGTTGACGGTCGCCGCCCTCGGGATCGCGCTCCTCCTCTTCCTGATCATCAAGGTCAGACTCCAGCCCTTCGTGGCCCTCCTCGCCGTCTCGATAACCGTCGGCCTGCTCTCCGGTCTTTCGGTCACCGAACTCTTCGGCACGGTCCAGCGCTCCGACGCCGTCTCCACCATCGAGTCCGGCATGGGCGGCATCCTCGGCCATGTCGCGATCATCATCGGCCTGGGCACGATGCTCGGCGCGATCCTCGAAGTCAGCGGCGGGGCAGAGGTGTTGGCGTCCCGGCTGCTGAACCTCTTCGGTGAGAAGCGAGCGCCCCTCGCCATGGGCCTCACCGGCCTGATCTTCGGCATCCCGGTCTTCTTCGACGTCGGCATCTTCGTCCTCGCGCCGATCGTGTACGCGGCCGCCAAGCGCGGCGGCAAGTCGATCCTGCTGTACTGCCTGCCGCTGCTCGCGGGCCTGTCGATGACCCACGCGTTCCTGCCGCCGCACCCCGGCCCGGTGGCCGCGGCCGGCCTGCTCCACGTCCAGCTCGGCTGGGTCATCCTCATGGGCATCGTCTGCGGCATCCCCGCCGTACTCGCCGCGTGGGCCTACGCCGCCTGGATCGGCAAGCGGATCTTCGTCGCCGTACCGCAGGACATGGTCGAGGCGGCGGCCGAGGCGAAGCAGGCGGTCATCGACGAACAGCGTGCGTCCGGCGTCGTACCGCAGGAGAAGCCGGTGTCGCTGGGCACGGTTCTCGCGATCATCGGTACGCCCCTCGTCCTGATCCTCGCGGCCACCTTCTCGTCGATCGCCTTCGACCCGTCGACCGGCCGCTCGGTCGTGGAGTTCTTCGGCAGCCCGTTCGTCGCCCTGACGATCGCGCTCCTCCTCGCGTACTACCTCCTGGGTCTGAGGCGCGGCTGGTCCCGCAAGTCCCTGGAGACCGTCTCCACCGCGTCCCTCAAGCCGGTCGGCAACATCCTGCTGGTCGTCGGCGCGGGCGGGATCTTCGGTGCCGTCCTGAAGGCGAGCGGGGTCGCGCAGGCACTCTCGGACACCTTCCACGACGTAGGCCTCCCGGTGCTGGTCCTGTCGTACCTGATCTCGCTGGTACTACGGGTCGCGCAGGGGTCGGCGACGGTGGCGATCGTGACGACGGCGGGCATCGTGGCCCCGCTGCTGGCCGAGGGCGACCACTCGCAGGCGTTCGTCGCGCTGGTCATCATGGCGATCTCGGCGGGGTCGATCTTCGCCTCGCACGTCAACGACGGCGGCTTCTGGATGGTGGCGAAGTACTTCGGGATCAGCGAGCGGGACACGCTCAAGACATGGACCGTGCTGGAGTCGGTGCTGTCGGTCGCGGGGTTCGCGGTGGCCGCTGTGCTCAGTGTGTTCGTGTAAGCCGCTTGTAGGCGTCTGATAACAAAGTTGGGGCTGGCTGTGCCCGACACAGGATCGTCGACCATACTGCCCGCTGTGGAGCAGCGCATAGGTTCGAGCAGCCAGCCCCTGGAGGGCGAGCCCGTGAAGGGTGCCGGATTCGACCCGGCCTTCATCCCGGGGCTCACCGCACCCGCCGTGTCCTCCGACGCACCGGAGGACACGAAGGCCGAGGCGGCGGAGCCGGAGAAGGCGTCGGTCGAGGAGACCGAGGTCGAGGTCGAGAAGGCGGACGTCGGCAAGACGAACGTCGAGAAGGCCGTTGCCGAGGATGACGCCGCCGCCGACGCCGCTGACGACGACGCGGATGAAGTCGGCGAGGAGTCGTCCGGCGGCGGCCCGGTCTTCGAGGCGTCCGACCGTCGTGCGGAGATCGTCGCGGACGAGAAGGGCGTACGACTGCGCCTGGACGACCAGAACTGCGAGTTCCGCTGGGACGAGATCGGCGCCATCGAGACCGAGTCCCCGCGCTTCGGCAGGCGGTTCACCATCACGGTGCACACTCCTGACCGCCGTTGGTACCCGATCGAGATCGAGGCGGCGGCCAGGAGCAGGTTCGCCGAGTGGGAGACGCAGCTGGACGCGGTCCTCGACGCCTACTTCGACGACGGTGACGACGACGAGGCCGACGGGTCCGACGAGGTGGACGAGGCGGCGCTCGCCGCGGCGGAGGCAGAGGTCCGCGAGGACTGACTAGCCGCAGTACTGGGCCTCTTTGCCGATGGACCGGTACATGCAGTCCGCGTTCTCCAGCAGTTGGAACACCGCGTCCCGGTTCCGGGAGGTCTCCCGCTCGATGACCTCGTCGGGCGGGTAGAAACCGCCCGCGGAACTGGACGTCGGATACATCTCGAAGGTGTAGTCGAAGATCTTCTGAGTGCCCCAGAGGTAGTCGTCGATGGAACCATCGGTGATGTACAGGTCGCTGGACTGCTCGGCCGTGTAGCCGTTGCTCGCGCCCATCTTCTGCCCGACCGCCTTGAACGCGGCGGCGTCGTCCGCGGTCATCCCGGTCGCCGTGTCCGAGTACGTGTACCCGAACGGCCACAGCACGAGTTCGCTGTACGTGTGGAAGTCGATCCCCGCGGTGATCTGCTGCTTCCCGCCGACCACCCGGCTGCGCACGAAGTCCGCGACCACCTTCACCTCGGGCGCCGACTCGGCGGACGTGCCCCGGTAGGTCTCGGACGAGGTCGAGCCCGAAGAGCCGCCGCAGCAGCCCCACTTGTAGTTCCAGTTCCGGTTGAGGTCCGTACCGACGTAACTGGAACCGGAGTTGGGCTGGCGGTTCTTGCGCCAGGACCGGTAGGCGCCGGTGGCGATGTCGTACTCGCCGCCGTCCGGGTTCAGGTCGGGCACTATCCAGATCTCGCGGTTGTTCACGATGTTCGTGACGCGGGAGTCGGTGCCGTATCCCGCGCCCAACTCGCGCAGCAGGTACAGCGCCATCTCCACCGTGAGGTGCTCGCGGGCGTGCTGGTGGAACGTGAAGACGACCTCGGGTTCGCTCTCGTCGGTGGCCACGTTGTCGCTGACCTTGATGGCGACGATGTCCCGGCCCTGGTACGACTTGCCGATGACTTTCTTGCTCATGATGCCGGGGTAGGCGGCGAGCCGCTGGTCGATCTCCGTGTTCGCCTCGGCGTAGTTGTGGTACTTCGAGTCGGCCGAGGGGAAGTCGAGGAGGCGTGGGGCGTCCGCGGCCGACGAGCGGTCCGGGGCGGAGCCCAACAGCGAGACGGCGTAACCCTGTTGACGCAGTTTCTCGATCTGGGCCGAGCGGCCGGAGACGACCACGGTCTCCTCGTCGGACTCGTCCACGGAGACACCGGCCGCCGCGATGGCCGTACGCGTGACCGGGGTGTTGTGGTCGACGTGGATCTCGTACTGGCGGATGTCGTCCGCGGCCGGAGCGCCCTTGTGTGTGCTGTCGGCGGTGGCCTTGGACGCGGTGGCCGCCGTGACGGGGGCGGCGAGGGCGAGGGCCATCAGGGCGGCGAGCGCGGCGGTGCGTCTGCCGCTGCGGGGGCCGCTGGTGGCTGAGCCGCGAATCCGGAGTCGCATGAAATCTCCTTGCTGGAGTTGGGGGGTGTTTCAGTGCGACGTGCGTGAAGTACGGCGTGCGGGTGGGGTGTTGGTGTGAGCGTTCCTGTGTGCCGCCTATGTTGATGTGTTGGCATGGTCAGGTCAAGAGTGCTCAAAGTCGTCGGCCGGATTACCGCCACTTCGGGCTGAGGGCGATCTCCCGGAGCTGCTTCATGGTCAGGGCCGGGGACTTGCGGGTCGCGGTGGTGTCCTGGGCGCCGGAGTTGAAGGCGCTGATCACCACCCGCCTGCCGTCGGTCCTGATGGTGTCGACGGTCCACATCACGACACCGGAACCGCCCTTCTCGCCCGGCCCCTGATGCTCGGCGACCTTCGTGCCGTCGGACAGGACCTCGGCGTCGGAGCCGAACAACTGGCCCTCGACATCCGACATGTCCGCCTGGACGTTGACCTGTACGAGGGTCCTGCCCTTGCCGTCGTCGACGACGACGTAGCCGAACTCGGAGTCCTCGGTGTCGCCGGCCTCGGACAGCGTGAGGCCCTTCGGCAGCAGGGTCCGGAGTGTGGACGTGACGGACACGGTGGCCTCCGTGGAGCTCGGACTCGGTGGTGTGACCGGTGAGTTCGGGTCCACCGGCATCGCGTCGATCGCGTCCCGCCAGGCCGTGTCAGCGGCCACCTTCCTCAACTGGGCCGGGGACAGCGGCGGTTGGCTCCTGGTGATCGGCGCGTCCTTCTCGGCGGCGGCGTTCCACTCGCTGATGCCGACGTGCTGCCCCTGCGGGGTGACGAGTTCGGCGCTCCACAACTTGGTGTCCACCCGGCGGTCCGGATACTCGTACCCCTGAAGGACCATGACCACCGAACCGTCCGCCAGCCGGCTCGTACGGCACGCGTCGTAGTGCGTGAACACCTTCGCCGGGCACGTGGTGGTCTGCCGCGCCTCGTCGCTCCCCGGCTCCACCCGGCCCAGGCTGAGCTCCACGGCCGACTTGCCCTTCCCGTCGTCGAAGACGACATGGACGTACGGCGACAGTCCCTCGTCCGTGCCACGGGCCTCGACCTTGGAGTACGCGCCGTCGCCCACCAGGAGTGTGAGCACCCGGAACAGGGCCTCGCCGGAGACGGGAGCGGGGGCGGAGGAGGTGGCGGAGGCGCTGGTGGACGTGGCCCGGGAAGCCTGTGTGCCGGGGGAGCCGCTCGGCAGGAGCAGCGCGCCGCCCACGCCGACTAGGGCGATGCCGGCCGCGCCGCTCATGACGGCGGCGTTGCGGCGGCGCAGCAGGCTTCGGCGGCCCTTGAGGGCGCCGGCGGTGGCGAGGGCGGCCCGGTCGGTCTCGAAGGCGTTGCCCGCGTCGTGCAGGCCGGCGGCGAGCCGTTCCTCGAAGGGGTCGAGGGGTTCGCTGTGCTGGGTGTCGGGCATGGCGGACCACCGTTTCGTGTAAGCGGATGTAAAGGGTGTATGGGGTGCTGGGGGATTGAGGGGTGTAACGGGTGCGCGGGAGAAGGGAGTTGAGGCGGGGTGCGGGTCGGGTGTTCAGGGGCGGGCGTATTCGTCGAGGTTCTCGCCGAGCAGTTCGCGCAGCCGGCCGAGCGCGCGGACGCAGCGGGTGCGTACGGCGGCCGAGCTGACGTGCATCACGTCGGCGGTCTCCTCGACGGACCGGTCCTCCCAGTACCGCAGGACGACCACGGCACGGTCCTTGGCGGGCAGCCGGGAGAGGGCCTGGAGCAGGGTCAGCCGTAGCGTCGTGTCGGCGCCCGGGGCGCCGGGGTCGGGCAGGTCGGGCAGGACGTCGGTGGCGCGTTCGGTGCTGCTGCGGCGCCGCTGGTGGGCGAGGTAGGTACGGGTGAGGACGGTCTGGGCGTACCCGGCGGGGTTGCCGACCCGGGACAGCCGTCCCCAGCCGACGTACAGCTTGCCGAGGGTCTCCTGGACCAGGTCCTCGGCGAGATGTGTGTCCCCGGCGGTCAGCAGACAGGCGGACCGGTAGAGATGCCCGGCGCGCGCGGAGGCGAACTCCGCGTACTCGTCGGCACGTTCGTGTCGTCTCATGCCTGATCCCCCTGGTTTCGCGGGCTGTTGCCGGCGCCGCCCTCACTTGTACTGATGCGATGGGCCCACGGAAATGTTTCAGGTCGGTGGGATCGGTGGGGTGGGCGGGTGCGACGGACTCGGGGAAGGCGGGGCGCGGTGGGCGTAGGGCGGGCGACGACCTTCCCGTGCCCACGACTTGGGGCCGGCGGCCGCCCCTCGACCCCGGCAAGCCGGTGCTGCGACGCCCGGCGGGGCGCTGATCTGAAACTCTCGCCCCGATCCATGTGCGCCCCGAACACGCCCCGCCCCGCGCCTCCGCCCGCCGGGGCATCCGCGTCGGGGCCACCTTGTCCTCCGGGGCCGATCGTGACGACCATGTCCCTGACCGCGTAAGCCCGTTGCAGCGAGGGGGAACTGTCGTGTTCGACAACCTGGGAGACCTGGGGAAGCTCAAGGACAAGGCCGAGGAGATCGCCGAGGAGCACGGAGACAAGATCGCCGACGGGCTGGAGAAGGCCGGGGATGTCGTCGACGAGAAGACGGACGGCAAGCACAGCGAGCAGATCGACACCGCGGTCGACAAGGCGCAGGACCTGGTGGCGAGGCTCGCCGCGCAGGCCGCGGACGGTGAGAAGAAGGACTGACAGCCGCTGACCGGAGGGTGAACTCTCAGCCCACGGGGTCGAGTTCACCGCTTCCCGTCGGGAGCGTGCGCATCGTACGGAGCGGTGACAGGAAGTTCGGGAGGACGCTCGCCGTCATGCCCGCCGCGCCGATCCACAGCGTCGCCGTCGCTCCGAACACCGAGCCCGACGTCCCGCCCAGCAGTCCGCCCAGCGGGATTCCGCCCCAGGACACGAACCGGGCCGTCGCACTCACGCGGCCCAGGAGCCGGTCCGGGGTGAGGGCCTGCTGGAAGCTCGACTGGGCCACGACGCGGACGACTCCGCCGAAGGAGAGCGAGGCGAGGCCGGCCGCCGCCACGCACACACTCCAGCCCGGGTGGGCCAACGGCATCAGGACGGTCAGCGGGCACGTCACCAGCGACGCGAGCCAGATGACCCGGCCCTGGCCGACCCACCGCGCGACCCGGGTCGCCGACAGCGCGCCCAGCAGGGCACCGCAGCCCATCCCCGAGAGGACGAGGCCGATACCGGAGGAGTCGAGCCCCAACTCCCGTTCCAGGAAGACCAGCAGCATGGTCTGGTACATCACCAGGAAGAGGTTGAAGATCGCGTCGCTCAGCGTGATCGCGCGCAGGGCCGGGTACTTGAGGACGAACCTCAGGCCCTCCTTGATGTCGCGGCCCAGCTGAGACCGCTCGCTGGGCCCCAACTCCCGTTCCGGCCGGACTTCTTGCTTGCGGATGGTGATCGCCAGCAGCCCCGACAGCGCCATCCCGGCCGCGCTCACCAACAGTGTCGCGGGCGCGCCCACCCAGCCGACCAGCGGCCCGGCGATCCCCGGCCCGCTGATGCTGGTCACCGAGCGGATCGCCGAGAGTTTCGCGTTCCCCTCGACGAGGTTGGCGCGCCCCACCAGATGCGGCAGGTAGCTGACGTACGCCACATCGAAGAAGACCGTCAGCACCCCATGGACCAACGCGACCGCGTACAGCCACCACACGGTGAGCAGGCCCGCCCACCACGCCACCGGTACGGTCACGAGAACCAGCGCCCGCGTGAGATCGGTGCTGATCATCACCGACCGTTTCCGCATCCGGTCCACCCACGCACCCGCCGGCAGCCCGACCAGCAGCGAACCCGCCGTGGTCATCGCGGTCAGCAGCCCGACCTGGAACTCGTCCGCGTCCAGCGCCACGATGGCGACGAGCGGCAACGCCAGAAAGATGATCCGGTCGCCCAACTGCCCGAGCGCGGTGGCGGCGAACAGCCGCCCGAAGTCCGGTTCGCGGAGGAGTCCGAGCCGCGCGGGTAAAGGCATACGAGGCACCTGCCAGGGGGTCGACGTCGCGGATGATCACGTCAACCTAACCGACAGATGGGGAGCGCGACCCGACAGCGGCCGCACTCCCCACGCTCCCTGCCTACCGAGTGCTACGGCAACGCGTGCACATGCGCCCCCACCGAGTTCGACCACGAACTCCCCGCGGCCGCGTCCCAGTTCGTCGACCATGTCATCGCGCCCCGCAGGTCGGGATACGTCTTCGACGGTTTGAAGGTGCCGCAGTTGGTGCCGGCCGTCAGGCAGTCGAGGGCGTTGTTCACGATGGTCGGGGAGACGTAGCCGCTGCCGGCCGCGCTCGTGGAGGCCGGGAGGCCCAGGCCCACCTGGGACGGGGCGAGGCCGCCCTGGAGCTGGATGCAGGCCAGCGCCGTCAGGAAGTCGACCGTGCCCTGGCCGTAGACCTTGCCGTCGCAGCCCAGCATCGTGCCGCTGTTGTAGTACTGCATGTTGACGACCGTGAGGATGTCCTTGATGTTCAGGGCCGTCTGGAAGTACGCGTTCGACGTGGACTGCATGTCGATCGTCTGCGGGGCCATCGTGATGACGAGGGACGAGCCCGCCTTCGACGACAGAGACCTCAACGCCTGTGTCATGTAGGTCGCGTTGATGCCGTTCTCCAGGTCGATGTCGACGCCGTCGAAGCCGTACGTCTGCATCAGGGAGTAGACCGAGTTGGCGAAGTTCGTCGCGGATGTCGAGTCGCTCACCGAGATCGTGCCGTTCTGGCCGCCGATCGAGATGACGACCTTCTTGCCGGCCGCGTGCTTGGCCGCGATGTCCGCCTTGAACTGGTCGACCGTGTAGCCGCCGAGGCCGGCCGAGTCGAGCGTGAAGGAGACCGCGCCCGGCGTCGAGGTCGCGTCCGCGAAGGCCACCGCGATGATGTCGTACTGGGAGGAGACGGCCGAGAGCTTCTGGACGGTCGCGCCGTTGTTGAAGTTCTGCCAGTAGCCGGTCACCGCGTGCTTCGGCAGACCCGTACCGCCGTTGCCGCCTGTTGCCGTCGTCGTGCCCGTCACCGCCGTCGACTTGCCCGACTCACCGGCCGAGTTGGTCGCCGTGACCTGGAAGGAGTACGCCGTCGACGCCGTAAGTCCCGTGATCGTGGCCGACGTTCCCGTCACTGCCGTGATCTTCGTGCCGCTGCGGTAGACGTTGTAGCCCGTCGCTCCCGACACCGCGCTCCAGGCAAGGGAGACCGACGAGGACGTCGTGGAGGACACGGTCAGGCCCGTCGGTGTCGCCGGGACCGTCGGGGCCGGGTCGCTGCCACCGCCGCCGTCCGGGCCGTAGACCGAGATGTCGTCCGCGTAGTACGCGGCCTGGCCGTACCAGCCGTGCGTGTACACCGAGACGGACGTCGTCGAGGCGCCCGTCGTGAACGTCGTCGAGAGCTGCTTCCACGACGTGGTGTCGGGGGTCCACGTCGACACGTCCGTCGTGCCCGTGCCTGTCACGCCCAGGTAGGAGTAGCCGCCCTGCACCCACGCGCTCAGCGTGTACGTCGAGTTGGGCTTCACCGCCACCGACTCGCTGCACTGGGCGTTGTCCTGGCCGGCCGGGGTGGCCTTCAGGGCCGCCGCGCCGCTGTGGACCGGGGACGAGACGGTCGTGCCGCTGCCCGCCGTACAGGTCCAGTTGGTCAGGCCCGACTCGAAGCCGGCGTTCTTGGCGTTGTTGATGTCGGCGGCGGACGCCTGGCCGGTGCCCGCGAAGGAGAGAGCGAGGGCGGCCATGGCGACCCCGGCCCACAGACGTCTGTTCCTGAGGACGGGCATGCCTGGTGCGCGGTCCACTGATGCCTCCGGTGGGGGAGTTTGGAGGGGATGTGACTGTGACTGTGCCGACGGTGGCCACCGCTGGGAGTCCCAGAGTTGGTCCAGACCAATCCGATGTCAAGAGGTCCAGACCAACTTCGCCGACACCGGTCTCGGTACTCCCGTCGCGATCGGATGCGCGACCTGCCCCGATTTGGCGTGTTGTGTGCGATGACAGTTGCCGCACAGCTACAGAAACGCTGTTCTCCGGCCACAGGGGCGTGGTTACAGTGCTGAGGTAGTCACGCAGTGAAGTCAACTCGGTGTGCCGGAGTAATGCCGGCGGGCCGACAGGCGTGAGACGGGGAGCTGCGCGTGCCAACTGCCATTGCCGTGACCAGCGCCGACATGGCGCTGCCGCCACAGGACGAACGGACCCTGCCCGCCGTCGTCCTGCGGGACCTCGATCAACGACCGCTGGACCAGGCGCTGTCGGAGATGCAGGCCCTGATCGACCAGCACGGGCATGTCGTCGTCGTGTCCTCGCAGGCCGTGTCCGAGGGCGTCGACCGACGGCTGCACACGATCCGGTCCATCCTGGAGAGCGACCGGATCGCCCTGTTCCGTCCGAATCTGCCCCCGCTCGGACTCGCCGTCCTGGCCCGGCAGTTGAGGCAGCTCGCGTCCTGCGACCTCAGTCCCGGCGTCCTCGCTTCGGCGGGCCGACTGCTCACGCACTACATCCACGCCGGCGCGCTCCTCGGCTCGGTCACCAGGCTGGACCGGGTCCCCGTCGGCCTCAAGTCGCACGCCAAGTCCTGGGTGCCCGGCAGCCAGTTCGCCGTGATCGCCCACCCCGAGCCGCAGTTGATCCGGGTCGGCCCCGGAGTCGCGCTGGAGGGGCCGGAGTTCGGCACCTGGATGCTGGTCGCCAAGGGGCAGCTCCAGTCCGACTGGATCGGCACCACCCTCGCCCCGGCGTGGAACGCGATGGGGCTGCGCGAGGCCACCCTGCCCGCCGAATCGGTGACTTGGTGGGGTACGAACAAGCTGATCGAGTTCTGTACGTATCTGCCCGACCTGTCGGTGCTGTACCAACTGGTCACCTCTGTACGGCAGTCCGTGTGCCACTGGTGCGGCATCGACGTCATCGGCGACCGTTGTGTCTTCTGCTCCGCCACACCGCCCGTTCACGAGAACCAAACATCGAGCGGATAAGTCCTCAACACACAGGACACGCTTACAGCACACGAATTCGCCAGACCTGGTTCGATCCGCTCATTTCCGCTCGACCGATATCCCCAATGAGGTTGTACGGTTCATGAACTCCCGTCAGCGCCGCGGCGTGATACTCCTGCTCCTGTCGGTGATCTGCGCCCTCGGCGCGTTCGCCGGCGTCCTCTCCGTCATCCGTGACGTGAAGTCCAAGGTCGGTCCCGAGGTCACGGCGTACCAGGTCAAGGACAACGTGGCGCCCTACACGGCCCTCACCGCCGCGCAGTTCAAGAAGATCGAGATGCCCAAGCGGTGGCTGTCGGACAACGCCGTGACCGATCTCCGCCAGATCCAGGGCAAGATCGCGGTGACCACCCTGCGCGGCGGCTCCCTGCTGCAGACCGACATGATCGTGGACCAGCCGGCCCTGCAGCCCGGGCAGCAGGAGGTCGCCATCATGATCGACGCGGCGACCGGCGTCGCCGGCAAGATCACGCCGGGCTCCACGGTCAACGTGTACGCGACCTTCGAGGGCGCGAAAGCGGGTGACCCCGACCAGTCCAAGATCATCGTGACCAACGCGAAGGTCATCGACGTCGGCCACATCACCGCCCTCGACCCCGGCAGCAACAGCGACAAAAACCAGCAGACGTCCACCGACGGCGTGCCGATCACCTTCGCGCTCTCCACGCTCGACGCCCAACGGATCACCTACGCCGAGTCGTTCGCCGAGCGGGTGCGGCTCGCGCTGGTGGCACCCGGCACCGATACGACCGTCCCCGACAAGGACCGGACGTACGAACTCGCGAAGGACAAGTGAGAGGCCCGCATGCCCACCAGGATTCTTCCGGCGGTCGGAGACGCGGACGCCATCCGCGCCATCACGACCCTGCTCAGCCAGCTCCCGGACGCCGACCCGGTGGCCCCGGTGGCCGACTCGACGCAGCTCATCGACACCCTGGCCCGGCTCGCCGCCGAGTCCGTCGACGAACTGCCCGAGGTCGTGGTGGTGCATGAACGCATCGGTCCCGTACCGGCGTTGGAGCTGGTCCGCGAGGTCGCGCTGCGCTTCCCCGCGGTGGGCGTCATCCTCGTCACCACCGACGCGAGCCCCGGCCTCTTCCAGGCCGCCATGGACTCCGGCGCCCGCGGTCTGATCGCCCTCCCGCTGAGCTACGAGGAGTTGGCCAACCGCGTCCAGGCCGTTGCCGCCTGGTCGGTGGGCGTACGGCGCCATCTGGGCCACGGCGGCGACGTGTTCACCGGTGTCGGCGGCACCGTCGTCACCGTCAGCGGCTCCAAGGGCGGGGTCGGCGCCACCCTCGCCGCGATCCAACTCGCCCTAGCCGCCCAGACGTCGGGCCGTACCGTCGCGCTTGTCGACATGGACCTCCAGACCGGGGACATCGCCTCCTACCTGGACGTCCAGTTCCGCCGCTCCGTCGTCGACCTCGCCGCGATCACCGACATCTCGCCGCGCGTCCTGGCCGACGCCGTGTTCCGGCACGACACGGGCATCGCGCTGCTGCTCGCCCCCGGCGAGGGCGAGCGCGGCGAGGAGGTCACCGACCGGGCCGCCCGCCAGATCGTCAGCGCCCTGCGCTCCCGCTACGAGGTCGTCGTCATCGACTGCGGGGCCCAGATGAGCGGCGCGAGCGCGGCCGCCGTCGAAATGGCCGACACGGCCCTGCTGTTCACCACCCCGGACGTGGTCGCCGTACGCGCCGCGAAGCGCACCGTCCGCATGTGGGACCGGCTGCAGATCCGCAAGGCCGAGGAGACGACCATCGTCGTCAACCGCTACACGCGCGGTACGGAGATCCAGCCGGCGCTCATCCAGCGCATCACCGGCACGACGGTCGCCGCCACCGCGATCCCCGCCAACTTCAAGGAACTCCAGGGCGCGGTGGACGCGGGCCGGCTGCACGAACTCGACAACAAGAGCGTGGTGAAACAGGCCCTTTGGGGTCTCGCGGGCGAACTCGGACTGGTCAAGGTCCCCGAAGTCGCCCAGAAGAGCGGGCGGTCGCGGGGCGGCGGCGATCGCGGCTCGGTGAGCTTCCGGCGCCGGAGAGAGTGAACGGGGATGCGTATGTCTTTGATCTCTGCGCACGGGCGGGACAGGGGCCGGGACCGGGGCCAGGTCACCATCGAGTTCCTCGGCATGACCCCGCTGATCATCCTGACGCTGGTGCTGATGTGGCAGTTCGTGCTGGTGGGGTACACCTTCACCCTCGCGGGGAATGCTGCGGACGAGGCGGTGCGGGCGGGGACGGCCGCCGCCCCGGGGGACCGGGAGGCCGCCTGCGAACAGGCCGGCCTCGACAAGCTGGACGGTGCGTGGAAGGGGGACGCCACGGTGACCTGCCAAGGCACGGGGTTCGTCACGGCCGACGTCGACCTCAAGGTGCCCGTCCTCTTCCCGGGCGCGATCGGCTTCCCCTTCACGGTGCACGGCCACGCGGGCGCCGTAGAGGAGGCGAAGGACTGAGATGCGGAAGCACAGGAGGGAGAAGGGGAGGCGGGACCGTGGCCAAGTCGCCATCGAGTACCTCGGGTTCATCCCGGTCCTGATCCTCGTCGCCATGGCGGGAGTACAGCTCGGGCTGATCGCGTACACCGCGATCCAGGCCGGCACGGCGGCCAGGACCGGGGCGCGCAGTGCCTCGCTGGAGCAGAACTACGCACAGGACTGCAAGGACGCGGTCAGCGGATTCCTGGCGGGCGGCACCAGTTGCAGCCGGGCCGACCTGGGCAGGTCCGTCCAGGTCACCTCCACCGTGAACATCCCGTCGATCGTGCCCGGTTGGGACTTCGGCACGGCCAGCAAGACCGCCACCATGCCGCTCGACCACTGAACGCGGAGCAAGGAGCACAGCACTCATGGGCCTGCGGGAACGAGTCAACCATCCCGAGGAGAACGGCCATCGGGGCGAGGACGGCCACATGGTCGCCTCGTACCGCGCCAAACTCCTGGAGGAGATCGACCTCGCGGAGATGAGCGCGCTGGCCGCCGCCGAGCGACGGGCCCGCCTGGAGCGGGTGCTCGGGCACATCATCAGCCGTGAGGGCCCGGTCCTCTCGACCGTCGAGCGCTCGCAGCTGATCCGCCGGGTCGTCGACGAGGCGCTCGGCCTCGGCATACTCGAACCGCTCCTCGAAGACGCGTCGATCACCGAGATCATGGTGAATGGCCCGGACGCGATCTTCGTCGAACGGGGCGGCCGCGTCGAGCAGTTGCCGCTCCGCTTCCCCTCCCACGACCAGCTGATGCAGACGATCGAGCGGATCGTGTCGACGGTCAACCGCCGCGTGGACGAGTCGAATCCGATGGTCGACGCGCGACTGCCGTCCGGCGAGCGCGTCAACGTCATCATCCCGCCGCTGTCGTTGACGGGCGCGACGCTCACGATCCGCCGCTTCCCGCGCTCCTTCACGCTCCAGGAGATGGTCGGCTTCGGCTCGCTGGACGAACACATGCTGTATCTCCTCGCGGGCCTGGTGCACGCGAAGTTCAACATCATCGTGTCCGGCGCCACCGGCACCGGGAAGACCACGCTCCTCAACGCGCTCTCCGGCCTGATCCCGGAGACCGAGCGCATCATCACCATCGAGGACTCCGCCGAACTCCAGCTCCAGCAGTCGCACGTGATCCGCCTGGAGGCACGCCCGCCGAACGTCGAGGGCAAGGGCCAGGTCACGATCCGCGACCTGGTGCGCAACTCGCTCCGCATGCGCCCCGACCGGATCGTCGTAGGAGAGGTCCGAGGCGGCGAATCCCTCGACATGCTCCAGGCGATGTCGACGGGCCACGACGGCTCCCTCGCCACCGTCCACGCCAACAGCGCGGAGGACGCGCTGATGCGCCTGAAGACCCTGGCGTCCATGTCCGAGGTGGAGATCCCCTTCGAAGCCCTCCACGACCAGATCAACAGCGCCATCGACGTCATCATCCAGCTCACCCGCTTCGCCGACGGCGCCCGCCGCATCACCGAGATCGCCCTCCTCGACAGCCACGGCAGCGAGCCGTACCGGCTGGCGACGGTGGCCCGCTTCAGCCCGCAGCCCATCTCCGCCGACGGCCGGGTCTATGGCACCTTCGAGTACTTCCCGCTCTCCCGCCGCACCGCCGACCGGCTCTACATGGCGAGCCAGCCCCTGCCGCAGGCCTTCGGCGTCGCCCACACCGCGGAACAGCTCGCCCTCAGAGAAGCCAGTAGGTAGGGACCGACCCCATGGATCTCCAGACGATCGTCACGCTCACCACCGGCGTCACCCTGCTGACCTGTGTCCTGGGTGTCGCCGGCGTGCACGCCTACGCCACGGGCAAGGCGCAGCGCGCGGCCCTGGTCGACCGCCTCTCCTCGACCGGTCAGATCCAGGTCGGCCGCGTCCGCCGCTTCCGCGACCTGGACCGCAGACTGCGCCGTACCCGGCTCGGCCGCCAGCTCGAACTGCGCCTGGCAGCAACGGGGTTGGACATGACGCCGGGCGAGTTCTTCGTCTACATGCTGGGCACGGTCGCGGCCCTCTGGCTGATCGGACAGGCCTCGCTCGCCCCCTTCTTCGGGCCGATAGCAGGCCTGTTGGGCATCGGGGTGGCGATCCAGTTCCTCAACTGGCAGCGCCAGAAGCGCATCGAGAAGTTCATCAACCAACTCCCCGAACTGGCCCGCATCATGGCCAACGCCACCCACGCGGGCCTGGCGCTGCGCACCTCGATCAGCATGGCGGCGGAGGAACTGGAGGCACCGGCGGGAGAGGAACTCGCCAAGGTGGCCAACCAGTTGGCGGTAGGGGCGTCCATGGACGACGCGCTGAGCGAACTGGCGGACCGCCTCCCGTCCCGCGAACTCGTCGTCCTCGTCACGACGTTGGTGCTCTCGAACCGGGCGGGCGGCCAGGTGGTCAGCGCCCTGCGCAACCTCACGGAGACCCTGGAGGAACGCAAGGAGACCCGCCGCGAGGTCCGCACCCAGCTCTCCCAGGTCAACATGACGTCGTACGCCGTTCCGGTGATGGGCGTGGGCGCCCTCTTCCTGATGAACGGCGTCAAACCCGGCGCCCTGGACCGGATGACGGGCTCCCCGATCGGCCAGGCCTGCGTGATCATCGCCTTCGGGCTGTACGCGGTCGGTTTCATCCTCATCCGCCGCCTGTCCCGCATCGACGTCTGAGGGGAGGAGAGCAGACATGGTGGCACTCGTCCTCGGACTGGTCATGGGCCTCAGCGTGTGGGGCGTCTTCGCCGGCATCCGCATGTACCGCGCCGACGCGAAACTCCCCAGCGACCTCGTCCTGGCCCTGGAGGTCGGCGCGACCCGCACCGGCGCGGTCGACTCCCTCATCGACCGCATGGGCATGCGCTACGCCCCGATGGTGCTGCGCCTGATGGGCCCGAAGCTGGTCGCCAAGTACCGCCGCAAGATAGACCTCGCGGGCAACCCCGGCGGCCTCACCATCGACCGCTACGCGGCCCGCCGGGCGGTCTACGGCTTCCTCGGCGGCTTCGGCGGCCTGCTGATGCTCCTGGAGGGGCACTACATCGTCGCCGTCATCCTGTTCGCCTTCGGCGCGTTCTGGACGGAGGTCGGCATCTGGTCGGCGATCCGCATCCGCAGGGACGTGATCGAACGGACCCTGCCGGACTTCCTCGACGTGCTCGCGGTGGTGGTGAGCGCGGGCCTGGGCTTCCGCCAGGCGCTCGACCGCGTCGCCTCGAAGTACGAGGGCCCGTGGGCGGACGAACTCCGCATCACCCTCCGCCAGATGGACCTCGGCATGAGCCGCCGCGCCGCCTTCACGGAACTCCGGCGACGCAACGACAGCGAGCAAGTCGCCATGTTCGTCACGGCGTTGCAGCAGGGGGAGGAACTGGGCGCGCCGATCGTCGACACCCTCGTCTCCCTGGCCAAGGACATGCGCCGCACGGACGCGCAGAACGCCCGCCGGAAGGCGGCCCGTGCGGTCCCCAAGGCCACCATGATGATCACCACGTTCATGGTCCCGGCCACGATGCTGCTCCTCGGCGCGGGCCTTCTCCTCGGCTCCGGCACGGACTTCAGCACGATCACCGGCAAGTAGGGACGGACGGGGGCGACTTGGACGATGGCGACGACGGACGAACGCGAACGTACGGGACTGCTACGACGCCGCCCCAAACCACCGGAGATCACGACACCACCGGCCGGGACGGTGCTGCCGGATCATGTGCGGTCGGGGGCGACGGACATTCCGGTGACGACGGTGACGCCGGCGTTGCCGGAGGGATGGGTACCGGTGCGGGCGAGGCTGTCGGGGGTACCGGCACCGCCGGAGCAGCCGGGTGTGGAACGGCTGGCCGCCGACGGCGGGGACACCCCACAGGGGCCACCCGCACCCGACGCCGACGACGAAGGCGAAACGGGTGGTGCGGGTGGGAGTCAAATCCCGGCCGAAGGCCGGGAAGTCGCCCTCCCCATCCAGATCAGCGCCCTACAGGCAATGTGCAGGCAGGTCTTCGGCTTCCGCCTGGCGATGATCGCCCTGGCCGCCCCCTCCGCCCTCGTGAACGCCACCCCCGGCGTAGCCACCCGCCTCGTTGGCGCAGCCGTAGTAGTCACGTTCATGGCCTCCTACGTCCTGTTCAGAGACTGGGAACGCTTCGGCCCCCTACTCCTACGCCACCCCTCCCTCCTGGCCGTGGACACCCTCTTCGGCTCCCTCCTCCTGATCTCGGCAGGGCCAACCAGCACGCTCGCCTACGTCAGCGTCTGCACCCCCCTCCTCGCCGGCATCGTCTACGGCTGGCGAGGCGCCGGCTGCTTCGCGAGCCTCCAGGCGGTGATCCTGGTGCTGGCGCAGACCGCCGCGGCGGACGCCCACAGGGTGGTGGCGCAGAGCTTCCTGCTCCCCGGCCTGTGCGTGATCGCCGGCGCGGTGGGAGTGACCCTGCGCAACCTGATGCTCCGCTTCGGCGAAGCCACCACCGCGTTGACGACGGTCCAGGCCCGGCTGGCCGTAACGGAGGCGGTGGGAGCGGAACGGGCGCGCCTGGCAAGGGAGTTGCACGACTCGGTGGCGAAGACCCTGCACGGTGTGGCCCTCGCGGCGGACGGCCTGGCGGGCTCGGCGGGCGCGGACCACATGAACCCGACCCTGATCCGACAGCAGGCGGAGCTGGTGGCCCGTTCGGCACGCAGGGCGGCCGCGGAATCCCGCGAACTCCTGGCGGACCTGCGGCGCGAGTCCAACCCGGCCGAGGGCACGGACGTACTGGTGGAACTGGCCGCCCGCACAAGGGACTTCAGCACCAGGACCGGCCTGCCCACGAGTTACCGCCCGACGGGCGAACACGGCGTACCGCCGGTCCCGCCCGCCGTGGCCCGCCAACTCCTCACCATCGCGACGGAAGCGATGGAGAACGCCCACCGCCACGCGACACCCACGAAGGTCGACGTGGAGGCCGGGGTCCACGACAGCCTCCTCCGCATCAGCGTCTACGACGACGGCCGCGGCCTGCCGCCCGGCACCACCCTCGAACAGCTGCGCAGGGCAGGCCACTTCGGCCTGGTCGGCATGGTCGAACGGGCCGCGTCGGTCGGCGCCCGCATCCGCATCGGCCGAGGCGGCCACGACGCGGGCACGGAGGTCCGCCTGGAACTCCCGCTGGGAGCCCTGACGACGTAGACCCATCCCCCACCCGTACAAACGACTTGAGAGACCTGAGAGACCTGAGAGGAGGCAGCCATGCCGGACCAGACGACGCCCCACCCCGGCGCTCCCCAGCCGCCACCGAACCCGTTCGCCAACTTCCCGCAACCGGCCCCGACTTCAGCCCTCCGGGTCGTCGTGGCCGACGACAACCCGGTGGTCCGGGCGGGCCTGACGGCCCTTTTGTCGGGCCGCGCGGACATCACGGTCGTGGCGGAGGCGGCGGACGGCCGGGAGGCGTACGAGGCGGCCCACTTCCACCGCCCCGACGTGGTCCTCCTGGACGTCCGCATGCCGGGCGTGGACGGCATCTCGGCGCTGCCGTACCTGGTGCGGATCGCACCGGTCGTGATGCTCACGTACAGCAGTGAGTCGGAGATCGTCCAGGAGGCGCTGCGGCGCGGGGCGGGCGGTTATCTGGTCCACGGCGAGTTCACGGCGGACGAACTGGTCGCCGCCGTAAGGGACATCAGGCAGGGCAGGGCCCATTTCACGCCATCGGCGGCGGGCGCACTGCTCGCACAGCTGCGACAGGAGCGGACGGGTCCCTACCTGCCCGAAGGTCTGGGCTCATACGACTCTCAACTAGGTGCTGCTGCAAACGGAACAATGCCTTCGGTGGCCCATCCCCAGCCGAATTCACCGCATGGCCTTTCGCAATTGCAACCATCTGTGAGACAGTCACCCTCGGACAGGTCACGGTTCCAACTGAGCGCGAGGGAGGCGGAGATCATGGACCACATCGCGTCCGGCATGACCAACCAGCAGATCGCCGCCACCTGCTTCATCTCCGAGAAGACCGTCAAGAACCACATCAACCGCATCTTCGCCAAGCTCCACAGCACCAGCCGCTCCGAGGCCGCGGCCAAGTGGCTTGGTACGGCGCCGGGTTCGGCCCGAGGGCTGGGGTGACCGGTGACGCGGCGACGGGGAACCCAACTGCCGGGCCGGTGGGCCCGGTTCGGCGACGGGCGGGCCCAGTGCGAAGCCCGGGACTCCGATTGGGCCCGATTTTGGGCCCTGGGGCCCTCTGGCGTACCCGTAGTTCGGGCATACCGTTCTCATGTCGAAAGCGGCACCGGCGACGAGGAAGCCGGGATCGAGTCTCTCGGAGGGGAACACCATGAGCAACTGGATCAACACCACCGTGACGTACCTTCAGGCCCGCGCCGCCCGCAGCGACAAGGGCCAGACCGCGGTGGAGTACCTGGGCATCATCGCTGTGGTGGTCGCGATCGTGCTGGCGATCACGGGAACGGACATCGGGCAGTCGATCTTCGACGCGATCACGACGAAGATCGGCGAGGTCACCGGCGGCTGATGCGGCCGCGTAGGTACAGCGACGCAGGGCAGGCCTTCCCCATCTACATCACGGTGGTGGCGGGTCTGCTCTTTCTCGCGTTCGCCTACGTCGCGGTCGGCCAGGCCGCAGTGAACCGGGGTGGCGCCCAGACGGCCGCGGACGCGGCAGCGCTCGCGGCGGCTCAGGACACCCGGGACCAACTTGCGGGCAAGTGGGTGGAGAACGTACTCGACCCGACCAAGTGGCAGGAGATCTTCGACGGCAACGTGGCGGGACTCGTCGACGGATGCGGGCGTGCCGATGAGCTCGCGGGGCAGAATGACGCCCACGTGACCGGCTGTTCACCGCCGACGGGGCTCCCCCTGCAGTACACGGTCGCCGTCGAGACGGACAAACCGGTCGGGGATTCGATCGTCCCCGGCACGGAGAGCACGTACTCGAAGACTCATGCCGTCGCCGTGATCGAGCCGCTCTGCACGTTCCAACTCCCCGGCGCGGACGCCGGAGATGACGTGCTGCCGAAGCTCACCTGCAAGGACAGGGACTGGGAACTCGACCCGACGGATCTCACCGATCTACCGGGACCCGAGGACCTCTTCGACGTCCATCTGGCCGACTGACAAGCGAACGACGAGTGATGAAGGAAGCAGAGTCATGAGCATTCGGTTCACTTCGACGGCCCGCAGGGGGACAGTCGCACTGGCTGTCGCGGCCGGTCTGGCCCTCGGTGTGGCCGGCTGCGGTAGTGGCGACGACAACAAGAAGCCGGACACTCCGGCATCGGCCTCCAAGAGCAGCGGATCCGATCCGAGCGCTCAGGAGGGGCAGTCGGACGAGCCCTTGGCCGAACTGAAAGGCTCGAACGGCCTGGTCCTGGACATCACTTCCGCCACTCGTGACTCGGGCGGCTTCATCACGGTGAACGGCAGTCTCAAGAACGACGGTGCCAACAGCATCGCGGTCCCGTCCGCGTTGAGCGGCAACGAGACCGAGATCATCAGGAACGGCAGGTCGTTGGGCGGCGCCACGCTCGTGGACTCCAAGGGCAAGAAGCGCTACTACGTACTGCGCGACACGGACGGCCGTCCGCTGACGACCACGGGCTTCTCGACCATCCGGTCTGGCGACGACCTGGCCGTTTTCATGCAGTTCCCGGCCCCGCCGACGACCACGACCGAGGTCTCCTTCGAGCTACCGACATTCTCCGTCGCCACGATCAAGATCTCCGGATGAGGCGGCCGTGACCACCACTCCCCGTCTCGCCCTGGTCGTGACCGCCGCTACGATCATGGTCGCCGCGAACATCGTCGGCGCGGTGGCGGCGCACGCCGACGACACCCCGAGCCCGAGCGTCCCACCGGGCACCGAGGCCTCGGCCTCCGCCCCGGTGCAGGTCGACCCGAACGACCCGGACCTGAAGCTCCCCGAAGGCGCGACGCTCGCCAACCCCAAGGTCCTGGACATCAAGTCGGTCGTGGAGGACCAGGGCGGTGAGGAACGCCGTGAGGACACCAACTCGGACGTGACCTTCGCCCTCCAGGCCGAGGTCCTCTTCAGCAAGGACAGTTCCAAGCTGAGCGCCGAGGCCAAGTCCCGTATCGACGCGATCGCCGAGGAGATCAAGAAGCAGAACGCGTCGACGGTCCGCGTCTTCGGGTTCACCGACAACCTCGGCTCGTCCGCGCACGGCGACATCCTCTCCAAGCAGCGCGCCGACGCCGTACAGGCCGTCCTGGACTCGGACCTGAACAACCCGAACATCACCTTCGAGGTACGCGGCTACGGCGAGCAGTACCCGATCGCCGACAACTCGACAGAGGCCGGCCGCAAGAAGAACCGCAGGGTCGAGGTGACGTTCCCGCGCACGGAGAGCTGACGTGGACGGCCGTCAGTCGGTGCTCTCGGTCTCGGCGGGGGCGTCGGCGGACGGCTTGTCAGCGCGGACGAAGGTGCCCTTGATGGGGACAGTGATGACAAGGCCTTGATCGCGAAGGTCCCGAACAGCCCGGCGGACGGTGTTGACGGCAACGCCGTATTGCTCAGCGAGGTCACGTTCGGCCGGAAGTCGCGCTCCCTCGGGCAAACGCCCAGAGCGGATCTGCTCGGCGATGTGATGCACGACCTGTAGATACACGTAGACGTGACTCGTCGGGTCGGGTCTCCACTCGCGGTCATCAACCATGCCTGCAAGCTAAGGCGCCTCGTAGCGGCCTACCACATGCGGGTGCAACCGTATGCTTCCTATTGCTACCTAACGCGTCCTAAGGCAAAATGCACGAGACAGCACAGACCCCGGCGGCCTGGCAGGGCCCCGGGGCATGGCCAACCTGAAGGAAGCAGGTCGACATGCACGATCTTATCCGCCGTCTCGCCGCGTGGCTGAGCCACCTGCTCGCCCCCGGCACGGGGAGCCATCGCGCCGGAGCTCACCCCGCAGCCGTACCCGCCCATCGTGAACGCTCGCCCTTCTCCCTTCCCGCCCACCGCTCCCCCTACGGTCTCGACCTCCCCCTCGACGCCACCGAAGCCGGTCTGGTCCGCCCCTATCTCGTCTCCCACGAGCGGGAACTCGTCCGTCGGCGGTGTCGGCGCCTCGCGCGCGTGGTGGCCGCAGATTTCGGGATCGAACTGGACCGGTATCCGGCCGGTGCGACGGAGGTGGCAGCGTGATGAGGTCGTTGAAGAAGGGGGAGTTGAAGGAACCGGGGGAATCGGTGGGCACTGTCACGCCCCTCCGTCTGCTGCCGTGGCCGTCGCCGGAGGGTAAGCCCTGCTATCTGTCGACCGACAGCGAGGGCGGGTACCTGTCGCGCCTCGCGGACGAGATGGAGGCCGTACAACTCGGCCTGGCCGCCGACGTGTTGGGCGGTGCCGGGAAGGTGCTGGACGACCCCATGTCCCCGTACACCGAGGTGCGATACGTGGCCATCCGGCTTGCCGAGTGCCTGACCGACGCCGTACGCGTAGCCGAGTCGCGTGGCGCACGCCTGGGCCCGCCGGACTCGGAGGCCGACGACCGCGGGGATGGGCGTCTTCGAAGTTGAGGGGTGCGCGGGGATGCCTCGTGCCAAGGGGGTGAGGCGCGAAAGTGTGACACTTCTCGCCGAAGTGTCACACTTCCACGGGGAAGGGCCCCTCCAGCAGGCACCGGCAAAGACACCCGCACCGCTCAAGTTGGAAGTCCCCCTTTGGTGAGGATGCGGCCTGAACGACCGGGCCGGGCGGGACTCGATCGGTGGGGATGACGCCAGGCCGACTGCTGAGGCTGATGACCTCACAGCTTGCCTAAGACCACTCCCCGCCAGGTCCAGCCGGACTTGGGGACGGTGTCGCGCAGCGGCTCGCGCATCTGGGCGCTGTCGAAACGGAAGGTCTCCGTCGTCTCCAGGCGACCGCCGGCCCCACGTCCGACGGTCCACTGGCGGCTGACGATCCGGCTCGGCCCTCGCGCGTACTCCGACGTCACCTGAAGTCTCGTCGGAGTGCCGACCCGGCTGAGCTCCCACTGCTCCTCAAGAGCGCGCACCTCGTGTTCCTTGTGGTCCAACCGCATCCGGATCCGCACGGCGTGACTGACCTCGGACCGGACGAAGACCTGCTGGTGGACAGCGCGCGTACACCGCCGATTAACTGCACCGAGACGCCTGAACGCCGCTTTTGGTTGTGCACGAATTTCATACCGATGTAATCACGAGTGCGTTCCAAGTGGCCGCCGACAACGAACCAATCGGGCTGTTTCGTCGTGCACCGGACTTGGTCAATTCCAGGATGGCCATGAGAAGCTCATTCGCTGGTACTTCCACAGGTGACGCGAACATCCCTGAATGCGATATCACCTCAACTGCGGGCATCCCGGCCCAGGTTACCCACCACATAGCCGGGATGCCGCGCAGTGGAACACGACAGGAGTGGAATCTGTGCGTTCCCTGTACGTGATACGGCGATTAGCGGCCGTGTCCTTCGCGGTGCTTGTTCTCCTGGGCCTGACCACTCAGGCTTCGGTGGCCGACAGCCCCGGACCGACGGGTTCCGTCGTCGCGACCCGCAGTGACGGTGTCGCGGTCCGGCTGGCGGCGGGCGCCGACAGCGCCACCGCCGAGGCCGCCGCGTCGAACCCGCAGGCCGTCGCCGCCGCTTCGACGGTGTGCGGCGGGAGTTACAACACCCTGGCCTACATCGACGCCTCCCTGCCCGGCGACACGGGAGCGGTCAGCGGCAGCATGGCCGCCTACGTCGGCGGCGGGTACCTCTGCGTCGTCTTCTACAACCAGACGCCTGGCGGCGCCAACTGGATGTATCTGCAGGCCTGTCCGGGGACCACGTCCAGCTCTGCCTGCGGCTACGACTCCGGCACCTTCAGCTCGTATGCCGGCCCTGTGTACATAACGACCGGCTCCGGTGGCTGCTTCACCGTGGCGTATCTGCTGGAGACCGAGGCCGAAACCGGCTATCTCGTCAACGGCAAGGAAAGCTACAGCTGCTAGCACCAGCCGCACTGACATGAGGCGTAAGGCGATCTCGTTTCAAGCGGTCGAACGGCCACAGTGAACGTGCGGCTCACGCCTCTTCTTTTGTCGCCCACCGCAGAAGCGACCACAGGAGAAGTGGACTCATGGCTGACGAATTAGTGGAGCGCGCGCAGAGATTCGTGAACGAAACGTACGGCAGTGTTATCGGCATGACGGTCGACGAGGACGGCAAGACCGGCTGGAACACGATGTACGCCCTCACCCGGGCGCTCCAGTACGAGCTGGGAATCACCGCACTGTCCGACACCTTCGGTCCCACCACCCTGAGCACGCTCACGTCGAAGTACCCGAAACTGAACGCCTCGACGGTCCCTTCCGCCAACTTCTGCCGGATCATCCAGTCAGGCCTCTACTGCAAGGGCTACGACGGCGGTGAGATCGACGGCACCTACAACTCGCGCGTCGAGGCCGCCGTGACGAACCTGAAATCCGACATGGGTGTGGCCGGCGTCTACACCGGAAGCGACGTGACGCCGAAGGTGTTCAAGGCGTTGCTCAACATGGACCCCTATGTGCTGGTGGACTACGGGGACAGCGCGGGCAGCGCCGGTATCCGTTCGATCCAGCAGTGGCTGAACGGGCGCTACGTCAACCGCGCGGACTTCTTCATCATCCCCTGCGACGGCCACCACTCCCGAGATGTCGCGAAGTCCATGCTGTACGCGATCCAGTACGAGACCGGCCTGGCGGACGGAGTGGCCAACGGGGTCTTCGGCCCGGCGACCCAGGCGGGCATCAAGGCCCACACCCTCACGGTGGGAAGCTCCGGTGCCTGGGTGTCCCTCTATTCGGCCGCCCTGATCCTCAACCAGCGCACCGGCACCGTGTTCTCCAGCTCGTACACCTCCGCGCTGGCGGCGGAGACGACGAGTTTTCAGGCCTACGTCGGACTTCCCCAGACCGCGAACGCCGACTTCCCCACCTGGGCGTCCCTGCTGGTCTCCTACGGTGACCAGTCCCGTCCCGGCACCGCCTGCGACTGCGTCACCACCGTCACCGCGGAGAGGGCGGCGGCCCTCAAAGCGGCCGGCTACAAGTACGTCGGGCGCTATCTGTCCAACGTTCCCAACACCACCCTGGACAAGGTGATCAAGCCCGGCGAACTGGCGACCATCGCCGACGCCGGACTGAGCTGCTTCCCGATCTACCAGACGTGGGGCGGCAGCAACGCGTACTTCAACTACCCCCAGGGGACGTACGACGCCTATGACGCGATCGAGTGGGCCAAGTACCACGGCTTCAAGGACGGAACCCGCATCTACTTCGCCGTCGACTACGACGCGCTCGACGCCGACGTGACCGACTACGTCCTTCCGCACTTCCGTGGGATCTACCGGGTGATCCAGGAGAACTCCCGGTACCTGGTCGGCATCTACGGTCCGCGGAACGTGTGTTCACGGGCCATGGTGGCGGGTTACGCCGACGCCAGCTTCGTCTCGGACATGTCGAGCGGTTTCTCGGGGAACCTGGGATATCCCCTGTCCAACAACTGGGCCTTCGACCAGATCGCCACCGTCGCCGTCGGGTCGGGAACCGGCTCCATCGAGATCGACAAGAACGTCGCGTCCGGCCGGGACGTGGGCCAGAACACCTTCGACCCCGGCTCGTACACCGACGGGCTGGACACCGAGTTCGACGACACCTACCGCGACGCCATGCTGCAGGAAGTGCGCGGTTACCTGGAATCCATCGGGGTCCCCGAAACCGGCGGAGACGGTTGGACCGACAGCGACTGGGCGACCCTGGGCGGAATATCCAACAGCGAGGCGTTCGATCTGGTCGTCGGCGCGGACTGGCTCTTCACCTCGCTCGCCCGCCAGCTCAAACTGCGCAAGGCGCTGATCCAGGCCCCGGTGCTCTGGGAGCTGCGCAAGTTCAACCCGTTGGACCCCGTCGCGGATCTCGCCGTACAGAACGGCCTGAAGGACGACTGCAGCACCGGGTGGGGACAGATCTTCGGCTGGGTCGCCATCGAGGCTCGGAACTACTGCGTTCAGCAGGGAATCATCAACGGCACGCTGCTGGTGCCGGGGACGGCGGGCAACCTGACCGACGTGTGGACCCAACTACACGATGATCCGGTGTACAACGTGAAGACGGCCGCCTACCTGACGATCTACAACGCGTACCAGATCGGCCTCTCCCGGCCCGGCCTGGACACGAGCGACGCCGATTCCCAGGCGATCCTGGCGCGCTACAACGGAACCAACGACGCCGCCCAGGAGTACGGCAGACAGGTCGGCGGCCTTTACCAGGTACTGGAGAAGTACTACAAGATCGTGCGAAATCCATGAACTCCCGCACTGCTCCCGAGACTTCCGCCCGAGCACCTTCGGCCCGCCGGACGTGGACGGCCCCCGTCGTCGTCAATCTCGTACTGGGGATCGTCGCCGTGATCCCCGTCTGGGCCCTCGTGCTGTTCGCGGTGAACTACCCCCTCGCGGGCCTGGGAATCACGCACAGGGAACCCACGGAGAACGACGGCATGCTGCCCTGGCTGCTGGTGCTGGTACCGATGTGGGCGGCGTTCCTGGGGCTGTGGATTCCGGTCAACCTCGCGATGCGCCGAAAGCGGGACGCCCTCAAACGGCGTTACTGGACCGTCAGTTCACTGCTGGTCCTCCTTCCGACGGTGGCGTTGATGTTCTTCATCGAGAACAAGTGAAACGAAAGGGAGATGCAGCGGGATGGCTCACATCACGAGACGCACGGCGGTAAAGAGCACGACAGTTCTGGGCCTGGCCGGTTTCACCGGCGGGCTCCTGACGGCGGCTCCCGCCGCCGCCGAGGAAACCGCCCCTGACGCCGAGGACACCGAGCGACCCACCTCCCTCAACGGATGGGAGCTGATGGAGAAGACCAACGACGTCTCAACGGTGTGGACGCGCCCGGTCCCCGGCACGGGATGTTCCATCGACGTCTGCGTCGGTGACGTGGAAGCGGTCCTGGTCCACGTGATCCGCCGCTTCCACTACGAGGTCGACGAGTTGCGCAAGGGCGACGTCATCGGCTGGCGAGCCCCGAGCGAGGTCAACAAGGAGCTCACCGAGTCCAACCAGGCCTCGGGCACGGCCGTACAGATCCGCCCGGGCTCCTATCCGGCCGGGTCGAGGGGCGGGTTCTTCTCCCCCCAGCTCCTGGTGATCCGCGACATCCTGGCCGAACTCGACGGCGTGGTCCGATGGGGTGGCGACGACAGCCGGCCGGACGAGTCGCTGTTCTCCATCGACGTGAAGCCCGCGGACACAAGGCTCACCGCGGTCGTCGAGAAGATCCGTGTCTGGAAGGACACCCCGGGCAAGGGCGCCGGCACCCCGGTCGACGTCCTGGCTTCCGGGAGGCGGAAGGCCGCGAAGGCACTTGAGAGCCGCCAGCGGGGGACGGCGGCCTGAGCCCGAGCCGACAGGGCCCTCACGAGGCGTCGCTCTCGCCGAGGTGACGAAAGGAAGGGCTCGAAGCCGCACCGCACTCGCTCGTGCGGCTTCGAGCGCCTTCGGCTGCCGACGACATCGTTTCGGTCCGAGCCCACCAGGAGTCTGGGTACCGATCTCGGTACCGATTACTGATCTGGGTACCGATTTGGGTCCACGGGCCCATCTCGGGCGTCGATCCCCTCCCTAACCTCTGGAAGCTCAGGTGGTGTTGAGCGATATCGGGGGACGGAGGAAACATGGCCTCGATCGGGGGAGTCGGTGGGCAAGGTGCGTTGAGCGGGCGTCAGGAGATGCCCGTGCCGCTCGCCACCGCGCTGGTGTTGGTGCACGCCCTCTTTGCCATCACCCTCCTCGGCGGGCTCGGCTTCCTGATGACCGCCGGGGCGTACGACGCGCTCGACGGACAGGTGATCGCCCTCGTCGCGTACGCCGCCGCACCCGGTGTCCTCGGCTGGTGGCTCGCGCGGCGGAGCTGGGAGGGCGGGACCCGCGTCCGGCGTGGACTCGTCGCCGTACAGGGCTGGTTGATCCTCGGCGGGGTAGTCAACCTCGTCTCCGGGTCCGCCCGCGGGGGGCTGCAACTGCTCCTCCCGATCCTCATCCTGTTCTTCCTGTCCCGCCCCGAAAGCCGTCAGTGGTACGGGCTCGCCGAACTGGACCGCGTGGAGCGCCGGCCGTTCTCCCTGTCCCGGCTGATCCGTTGGCGCCGGGACGAGGGGCAGACGGCGGTCGAGTACGCCGGGTTCATCGCCATCGTCGCCGCCATCATCACCGCTCTGCTCGTCAGCGGCCTCGGTACCCAGATCTTCACCGGCATCCAGTCGGAGGTCTGCAAGGTCACCGGCATGGCCTGCCCCGCTTCGACGGGCGGCGACGCGGACACAGCCGGCGGTGACAACAACGGCAACAACAACGGCAATGGCAACGGCGGGACTTCAGGCGGCACCGACATCACAGGAGGCACCGGCACTGGCACCGGCACAACCACCACCACCGCCCCGGACCAGACCGACGACAAGAAGCCCGCCCCCGCCGACGACAAGGACGACAAGAAAGACGACGAGGGCTGCTTCTCAGGCGTCGGCGCCTTCTTCGGCTGCGCCGGCAACCAGGTCAAACAAGTCGGCCAGGGCCTCTTCGTCGACGGCGTCTGGGGCGACCTCACCGGCATCTACGACATGGTCCGCCACCCGATGGACACCCTGAAGGGCATCGGCGACTACGGCAAACAGCTCGGCGACGACTGGTCGAAGAACTCCAAGGACGCCGGCAAGAAGTGGTCCGACGGCGACTACGGCGGCGCCCTGTGGGACTGGGCCGGTGCTTCCGTCAAGACCGGTGGCACGGTTCTCTACGACGTGTTCATCGGCGACGACGTCGCCAAGGACTGGAACAACGGCGACAAGACCCGCGCCGTCACCCATGTCCTCTGGAACGTCGGTTCCCTCTTCATCCCGGGCTACGACGGCGCGAAGATCGTCGAGAAGGTCGGCGACCTCGGCAAGATCGGCAAGCTGGGCAAACTCGGCGAACTCGCGGAGAAGGCGGCCAAGGCCGCGGAGGACGCGAAGAAGGCGGCCAAGGCCGGTGACGTCGAGGGTGCCGAGAAGGCGGCGAAAGAGGCCGACGACGCGGCGGACGAGGCCGAGAAGAAGGCCCGCGACTCCGGCTGCACGATCGGCGCCCCGGCGCGCCGGATCCCGTACGACGGCAGCGGTGGTCCCGCGCTCGGCGGCACCGGTACCGGCACCACGGTCCTTGCCGCGGGCGCGTCCTCCCCGTACGTCTTCCTGGCCGAGGACGGCTGCGACGAGGACGCCAAGAAGGAGGCCGAGGAGGCCCGCAAGCAGGAGCGGGAGGCCTACCTGGCCGAGAAGCGAGCGGAGGAGCCGGGACGCGCGGCGAAGGCCGCGGCGGCCAAGAAGGAGTACCCCGACCCCAAGCACGGCGACACCTCGGATCCGCGCAACTACAACCCGCCGGACTGGGCCGCGGACCTGAAGAACCACCCGCTCGGCTCCGCCGACAACAGCGACGGCTTCTGGGCGAGCCGTGACCGCAACCCCGTGCCCAACTGGAAGAACGAGTCGTGGCTCCGCTACCAGGAGCAGGTCACCGGCACGGTCCGCGGCGAGGAGTACGTGGTCCCGTACCCCAAGAAGGGCGTGCCCGACGTCGAGTTCGACGGCTGGGACGCGGGCAGGCAGACGTATCTGGAGGCCAAGAACGGTTACGAGGGCTACCTCTCCAAGTCCAGCAAGGGGGAGCTGACCCCGTCCGCGAAGGCCGAGTTCGCCACCGAGGCGCGGCGGCAGGTGGCGGCCGCGGGCGGCAAGGCCGTCGAATGGCACTTCTCCAACCCGGACGTGGCCAAGGCGGCCAGGCGGGCGTTCCGGGACGAGGGCCTCGACATCAAGGTCGTCTACGAGAAGCAGAAGCCGGTCGGCGGAACACGGAAGCCGGGGGCGTTCGGCTAGCTCGACTAGGGTGACGGCGGACAGCAGCCGGACCTGCTACGACACCCGCACACGCACGCGCGACCAGGGACTACGTACGACAGAGACGGAGACGGAGAATGCGACGTCTGGTGAGGGGTTTCTGGGGCCCCAGGGAGGAATCGGTCGAGGAACTGGCCGGCCGCTGGAAGGCGACACTCGATCAGGTCACCCGGCTCCTTCCGCACGCCGCTCTCCCCGCGGAGTGGATGGTGGTCTCCACGCCGGCCTCGTCGGTTCCGTCGGACGAGGGCAGCCTGCGCGCCGCCCTCCAGGAGGCCCGGGCCGCGGACGACTGGGCGAAGGGGACCGGCACCGCTCTCAGGCTCACCGCCACGGGCGCGCCTGGCTGGACGGTCGAGGTGAGCGGACTGGCAGGCGGCGACTCCGGGTTCCTGCTCCAGTCACTGGTGATCGGCATCCACTCACCCGAGGACACCGAGCTGCCCGGCACCCAACTCCTCGCCGCCGTCGCCGAGTTCTGGCAGCCCGACTTCGGCGACGTGACCGACGACGACGTACTGGACGCGCTGGAGGACGAGGCGGAGTACGGCGTCGGCGAACCGTGCGTGGGCCGGGCCGGCTATCTCTCCCCGGCCCGTGCCGAGTTGGTGCCGGACGACCTGACCGCGCCCCGAACCGCCGTCCCCGGCGCGGGCGTTGTGCTCGACATCGCGGCGGACGGCGAGGTTGACACCGTGGTGCGCGCCTTCGAACGGCTGCGGGAGACCGGAGCGCTACGGCCCCTGCCGCGCCCCATGGACCGGGCCACGCTGTGACCGCACCCGGCCGGGAACTCCCGGACCTCGACGCGCTGCTCACCGGGCCCGTCCCGGCGACCGGGCCGACCGTGAGCGAGGGCGATCCGGCCACGGGGGAGTGGACCGCGACCCGGGGCGCGGGCTTCGTGATCGCCCCGCTGTGGAAGGGCAGACCGCTCACCGGTGCGTACGCACCCGAGTGGAACGAGGCGGAGGAAGTGGCCGAGACCCGACTGGCCGCCCTCGTCCGCCAGTTGGACGACCGATACGGACCGCACCGCCAAGTCGCCATGCACGTGCCGCTCTTCCGCAAGATCGCGGGAGAGCCGATGCCCGCACTCTTCCAGGCGCTGTGCGACGAGGACCTGCTGGGCGACCTGACGGTCTGGGGACCACTGCCGACCGGCCGCCCGGAAACCCCTGCCCGCCAACTGGCCGTCTCCCTCAGCCAGTCCGACGGCGACGCCCCCATGATCCTGTGCGCCGTCGTCTCCGACCACCCGATCACCGAGCTCGGGGAAGACGGGTGAACCGTCGTGCCGCACAGCGATCCGTGGCACGACCCGACCCCGGACGGGCGCCGGACACGGGAGGCACTGGCCCACACCGAGGCGAACGATGGAGCCGCCCTGGACGCGCCGGCGCGAGCCTCGGCCGACTCGACGCTCGCGGACTCGGCCGCCGGAGCCGCGAGGCCCTCGCCCGGCTGGCGGCGGGCGGGACACTGCCAACATGACCCCCTGGAACCGCGCGGCGGACATCTTGCAGCTGTGCCACGGCGTGCGCCGCCGGAAGCGGGACCACGGACGCCGCCGGAAAGCGGGTGACAGATGAGCATCCTCCTCGCGAACCTCTTCGTCGTGACGGAGCCGCGACCCGCCGAACTCCGCCACGCCTTGGCGGACTTGCTGTGGCTGCCCGACGAGGGCGTCGACGTGGCGCACCAGGACGAGGACCAGGAAGGCCGTGACTGGGAGGCCCCGGTGCTCTGCACCTACTGCCCGCTGCCGCCGGGCAACCTGGCGCTCTCCCTCGACATCAGCGTCACCGAATCCGCCGCCGGCGACCTCACGGAGGCGGACCTCGCTCGCGGTATCGCGGCCAGGACGGGGAGTTCGGTCCTCCATCCCGCGGAGTCCTTCCCACCGAGCGCGTACTGGGCGGCGGTCCCCGACGGACGCGTGGTCAGGTGCAGCATCGAGCCGATCGAGACGGGGTACGGCGCGGACGCGGCCCTCTACCCGTATCGGGTGTACGGGGTGGCGGAACAGGTACCGGACCTGCCCCTTCCCCCTACCCCGTCTCCACCGACACCTCCACCCGAACCCCCGCCTCCACCCCCCACCCCGCCATGACCCCCGCCCCCGCCTCCAGCACATGCCGGGACCGAAGCCGTGGCAGCCCCAGTCGCCCCGGCTTCATCGTGTGGACGGCGACGACCTTCAAGTCCCGGTCCAGGTAAGCCACATCGATCGGGAAGCGCATCCGGAACGTGTGGACGCTGCTCGCCGGTGAGAGCAGCATCGCGCCGTCGATCGTGTCCCGGCCGAGCAGCCCCTTCGTGCGCGCCCGGTACGAGGTCGCCAGCTCCAGCGGGACGGTGACCGTCCCCGCCGCCCCCGGCACGATCAGCTTCCCCCGACCGTCACTCCAGCGTCGTCCCATGCCAGGTCACCTTCCTGCGCCACTTCGGAACCGGTGTCAACCGAGTCAACCGACCGTATCCACCCGGGAGTAGGCCCCACATGGGCCCACGGACCCATGCCCCGACCGCCGCCCACTCGATATCGTCCCCGCGTGCGCCTGATTCTGATCGTCGTGGGTGCCCTGTGGGGCGCGTGGTCGGGCCTCCTGCTGCCCCGCGCCGCCCACCGCCTCTCCGTGGACCCCGAGGAACCCTGGAAGGGGCAGTGCCCCGACGGCCACCCGATCACGGGCCCGTTCGACGGCTGGCTCGGCCGGGCCCACTGCACGCCTGACACCAGCGGCGCGCAGCCCGTCACCACCGCCTGCGGCCCCTACGGCCCCCGCACCCCCGCCGTATCCACCGCGACCGCCCTCATCTGCGCGGCCCTCGCCGCGGCCACCGGCCCCCGCCCCGAACTCGTCGTCTGGCTGCTCGCCGCCCCCGTCGCCGTCCTCCTCGCGCTGGTCGATCTCCGGGTCCACCGCCTCCCCGACATCCTCACCCTCCCGCTCGCCGCGGCCACCCTCGCCCTCCTCGGCATCGCGGCCGCGCTCCCCGCCGACGCCGGTTCCTGGCCCACCGCCCTCTACGGCGGTCTCGCCCTCGGGGCCACCTACGAGGTCCTGTACCTCATCAACCCCTCCGGCATGGGTTTCGGCGACGTGAAACTCGCCCTCGGCCTCGGCACGGCCCTCGGCTGGTACGGCTGGCCGGTGCTCGTCACGGGCGCCTTCGCGGGGGTGCTGTACGGCGCGGTCTACGGCCTCGGCATGGTCGCCCTGCGCCGGGCGGGCCGTAAGACGGCGATCCCGTTGGGGCCGTTCATGCTCGGGGGAGCGTTCACCGGTGTGGTGCTGGGAGCGTTCGCGGTCGCGTGAGACGGTGGTGGACCCGGCGCCGGGCGGGGCCGACCACGAACGAGGCGGTGCACCCATGCGGAAGATCAGCCTGATGATGTCCGTGTCCCTCGACGGCTACATGGAGGGCCCCGACCACGACATCGACTGGCACATGGTCGACGAGGAACTCCACCAGCACATGAACGACACCCTCAAACACATGGGTGCCTTCGTCGACGGCCGTGTCACCCACGAACTGATGGCGGACTACTGGCCCACCGCCGACGCGGACCCCGAAGCCCCCGCCGTCATCGCCGAGTTCGCCCGCATCTGGCGGGACATGCCGAAGATCGTGTACTCGCGGACCCTGCCCAGCGGCCCCGCCGACTGGAACACCACCATCGTGCCCGAGGTCGTCCCCGAGGAGGTGCTGGCCCTCAAGGAACAGCCCGGCGGCGACCTGGGCCTCGGCGGCGCCGACCTCGCCGCGACCTTCCTCCGCCTCGGCCTCGTCGACGAGATCAAGGTGTACGTCAACCCGATCGTCCTCGGCCGCGGCAAGCCGATGTTCCCCGTCTCCGACACCCGCACCCCGCTCCGCCTCACCGAGACCCACGCCTTCGGCAACGGGGTCGTGCTCCTGCGCTACGAGCGCGCCGACCTCAACTCCAGCCACTCGTAAAGCTGTTGCCCGCGGCACTCTCCCCAGGTAGGAAGAACCCATGACCGGACTCGGCGCTGTGTTCCGTCCCCAGCTTCCCCCCGAGCGACTGCGGGCGGTGGTCCAACTGGCCGACGCCTCCGGGCTCGAAGAGCTCTGGCTGTGGGAGGACTGCTTCCGGGAGGGCGGGATTTCGGCCGCCGCCGCCGCGCTCGCGTGGAGCGAGCAAGTGCGCGTCGGCGTCGGCCTGTTGCCGGTGCCGTTGCGGAACGTCGCCATCACCGCGATGGAAGTCGCCACGCTGGACCGGCTGTTCCCGGGGCGCGCGATCCTCGGCGTCGGGCACGGCGTACAGGACTGGATGGGACAGGTCGGCGCCCGCGTCGAGTCCCCGGTGACCCTGCTGCGCGAGCATCTCGACGCGCTGCGCGCCCTGTTGCGCGGGGAGCGCCTCACGACCGACGGGCGGTACGTCAAGCTCGACGACGTCGCCCTCGACTGGCCGCCGGCCGGTCCCGTCGAGATCCTCGCCGGAGCCACCGGACCGCGTACCCTCCGCCTCTCCGGTGCGGCCGCCGACGGCACGATCCTCACCGCGAGCACCCCACCGGACGGTGTACGCCGGGCCCGTCGACTCATCGACGAGGGACGGGAGTCGGCCGGCCGCACCGAGCCGCACAAGGTCGTCGTCTATCTCCTCACCGCCACCGGTCCCGACGCCGCAGCCCGCCTGCGCGCCGAACTCGCCGACGACGGCGTGGAGTCGGTCCCCGACCTCGGTGTCGCCGGGGACGCGGGCACCGTCGCGAAGGCAGTCCAGCGCCTCGCGGAGGCCGGCGCCGACACGGTGATCCTCCAGCCCACCGGCGACGAACCCGACCCGGAGGGCTTCGTACGCTTCGCGGCGGAGGAGGTCAGGGCGCTGGTCCCCTGAACACCGGCCCTCGGCCCCGGAACTACGCCTCCCCGGTCCCCGGAACTACGCCTCCGTCGGCCGATGATCCCCGGCCGCCCCGTCGATCAACTCCCGCACGATGTCCATGTGCCCCGCGTGTCTCGCCGTCTCCTCGATCAGATCGACCAGCACCCAGCGCAGGGACACGGAATGCTTGCGCCACGGCGGCCGGCCGACCGCGTCCAGCGGCAGCTCGGCGATGGTGCGGTCGGCGGCGGCGCGGGCACGGCCGTAGAAGGCGACGATCTGCTCGGTCGTCTCGTCCGGGCCCGCGGCCATGTCGTCGCCCTTGTACGCGTCGAACCACAGCGGCTCCACCTCGCGGCCGTAACTCTCCACGAAATAGCCGTACTCCACCGACGCCAGATGCTTCACCAGCCCGAGCAGACTCGTGCCCGAGGGCGTCATCGGCCGTCTGGCCTGCTCCTCGTCCAGGCCGTCCAGCTTCCACAGCACCGCGTCCCGGACCCGGTCCAGGCTCGCGTGCAGCGTCGCCTTCTCGTCGCCGTGGTACGGCAGTCCCGTATCCCCGTGGTCCGTACCCGCGTCTCCGTCGTTGGCCATGCTTCGAAAATTAGCAGCGCCCACTGACAACGCCCTGCGACCATCGCCCCATGGACAACAGCGGGAGCAGCACGAGCGGTACGGGCAGCTTCGAGGACCTCGTCGCGGAAGGGCTCGCCGTCCCCACCGAGGGCTGGGACTTCTCCTGGTTCGAGGGCCGGGCCACCGAGGCGCGTCCTTCGTGGGAGTACGCGCGTTCCGCCGGTGACCGGCTCTCCCGCGCGACCACCGCCCTGGACGTCCAGACCGGAGGAGGGGAGGTCTTCGACTTCGCGCTGAGCCGGGCCGCCGCCCAGCCCCCGATGCTCGTCGCCGCCACCGAGGGCTGGCCGCCGAACGTGGCCAAGGCCACCGAACTGCTCCGCTCGCGCGGTGTCGTGGTGGTCGCCGCGCCCGAGGACGCCCCGCTGCCCTTCGCCGACGGCGCCTTCGACCTCGTCCTGAGCCGCCACCCGGTCCGCGCCCACTGGCCGGAGATCGCCCGCGTCCTGCGCCCCGGCGGCACGTACTTCGCCCAACACGTCGGCCCCCGCAGTGCCTTCGAACTCGTCGAGCACTTCGTCGGCCCCCAGCCGGAGTCCGTGAGCGGCGCCCGTGACCCCGAACGCGAACGGGCCGGCGCCGAGGCGGCGGGGCTGGAGATCGTCGGTCTGCGCGCCGAGCGGCTGCGCATGGAGTTCTACGACATCGCGGCCGTCGTCCACTTCCTCCGCAAGGTGATCTGGATGGTCCCCGACTTCACGGTCGAGGCCTACGAGCCCCAACTCCGCGCCCTGCACGAGCGGATCGAGGCCGAGGGCCCGTTCGTGGCGCACAGCACCCGCCACCTCTTCGACATCCGCAAGCCGCACGCGTGACCGCCCGGTCTCCCGGCGCCGCGCGCCATTTGGCGAAATCCCGCGTGCCCGTGTGGCCGTAGTCCCGCGGTAGTGGCCGTACGAGTGTCAGCCCCGTCCCGCCCCTCCTCACCATGTGCCGGTCTCGCTCAGCGTGTCCGGGAAGCGGACACCGCCACGCCCGGCCGGGGACCACGTCACCTCACGTTCCCCATACGTACACGGGTTTTCCACATCGTTATCGAGATCGACTCGCATCCCGCCCGCCCCCTCACGTAAGTTCAGACCAAGGTAATTCGCGTGAGCAAAGCCGCGCGGTCGGCACCGTGCGGTGGAGGGGGCCGCGCGGTGCCCTGCCCCGTCAAGTGGGCGTTCGCTGACGGCGTCACCCCTGAGGGCGACATGCCGGGGGGTGGCGGAAAACCTCCACGTTCTCCTTGGAATCCGCTGTGAATCGGCCATGATCAGGGCCGGAATCCGGGGTTCCACACCCCTTGGCGCGTCGTCGGCCGGTTTCGGAGAGTAGTTGTGGCACGCCGATGCACGCAGCATCACTTACGAAGGGTTATGGTGGAAACCCCCCCTCGGGCCGGTCCGTATCCCCCCCACGGACCGGCCCGATTTTTTGTGCCGTGCGGCGACCGTCCTCACATCGGTCGGGTCCGACCTTCGTGCCGAACCGGGATGAGCCCAGACACCCCTTGGGGGAACAGGGCTCCGGCGGGGGTAGGCTTCGACGCCGGGGACTGCCATCCACGGAGGGGCTGACAACACGTGAACGTGCGCGACACCCTGCGCCGCCTGCTGGTCAGGTTCTACGCACGCAGGGTGGGAGGCCATCTCGACCACGCTCAGGTGCCCAAGCATGTCGGCGTCATCATGGACGGCAACCGGCGCTGGGCGAAGGCCGCGGGTTCCACCACCGTCCAGGGCCACCAGGCCGGCGGCGACAAGATCGAGGAGTTCCTCGGCTGGTGCAGCGAGACGGACGTCGAGGTCGTGACGCTCTGGCTGCTGTCGACGGACAACTTCGACCGCCCTCAAGAGGAACTCGGCCCGCTGCTCGGCATCATCGAGAACGTCGTCAGTTCGCTTGCCGCGGACGGCCGTTGGCGTGTGCACCACGTCGGCACCCTCGACCTGCTGCCGCCCGGGATGCAGTCCGTCCTCAAGGAGGCGGAGGAGTCCACCGCGCACGTCGACGGGATACTCGTCAACTGCGCCATCGGCTACGGCGGCCGCCAGGAGATCGCCGACGCGGTCCGCTCGATGATCCTGGACGCCGCCGACAAGGGCACCTCCATGGAGGAACTCGCCGAGCACGTGGACGTCGACCTCATCGGCAAGCACCTCTATACGGGTGCCCAGCCCGACCCCGATCTGGTGATCCGGACGAGCGGCGAACAGCGGCTGTCCGGATTCATGCTCTGGCAGACGGCCCACTCCGAGTACTACTTCTGTGAGGTCTTCTGGCCGGCCTTCCGCAAGGTCGACTTCCTGCGCGCGATGCGTGACTACGCGGCGCGACACCGGCGCTACGGCGGATGAAGACGCCGCTACGGCGCGTGATGGACCGTAGCGGAGAACGATCGGGCCGCTACGGCGAATGACGGACAGAACCCCGGTACCACCCTCCTTGGGACGTAAGTAACAAGGAGTTCACTTGGGCGCCGTCATATGCCGTGGCATGGCGGCGCATGTTCGAGGGCATAAGCCAAGCAGGTCGACGCCCGAACCACGGGTGTCGTATCTCAGCGGACGGCACGGGGCCGTCCGCCCGGGAGGCCCTTTGCACCAGTTCGACCGTGCGGTCAGTACGGGCGAGACGGAGGGCCGGTTCTCGGCCCGCGCATCGCGGCCTGGACCGGTCCAGCTCCTCTCCGTCGCTCCCCGACCTCTTCCGAGGGGGTACGTCCTTCCGTGGTGACCAGCACAAAGCGCCGTTTGCCTGACCGGCGCACTTATGTCATCGACACCAGCGTTCTGCTGGCCGACCCGAACGCGCTGAACCGCTTCGACGAGCACGAAGTCGTGCTGCCGATCGTCGTGGTCACAGAGCTGGAGGCCAAGCGGCACCATCCCGAACTCGGGTACTTCGCCCGGCAGGCCCTGCGCCTGCTGGACGAGTTCCGCGTCCGGCACGGTCGCCTCGACGCCCCCATCCCGATCGGGGAACTCGGCGGCACCGTCAGGGTCGAGCTCAACCACTCGGACCCCAGCGTGCTGCCCAGCGGCTACCGCCTGGGGGACAACGACTCCCGCATCCTCGCGGTCGCCCGCAACCTGCAGGCCGAGGGGTACGACGTCACCGTCGTGTCGAAGGACCTTCCGCTCAGGATCAAGGCATCCTCCGTCGGACTCCTCGCCGAGGAGTACCGCGCGGAACTCGCCATCACGGGCTCCTCCGGCTGGACCGGAATGTCCGAACTGACCCTGCCGGGCGAACAGGTGGACATCCTCTTCGAGGAGGGCCACGTCTACGTCCCGGAAGCGGCCGACTTCCCCGTCCACACCGGTCTCACGATCCAGTCCGAGCGCGGCAAGGCGCTCGGCCGGGTCACGGCCGACGGCAACGTCCGCCTCGTGCGCGGCGACCGGGAGGCGTTCGGCATCAAGGGCCGCAGCGCGGAACAGCGCATCGCGCTGGATCTGCTGCTCGACCCGGACATCGGGATCCTGTCCATGGGAGGCCGGGCCGGCACCGGCAAGTCCGCGCTCGCGCTCTGCGCGGGCCTGGAGGCGGTCCTGGAGCGCCGCCAGCACAAGAAGGTGATGGTCTTCCGGCCGCTGTACGCGGTGGGCGGACAGGAGTTGGGCTATCTGCCCGGCTCCGAGGCCGACAAGATGGGCCCCTGGGCCCAGGCGGTCTTCGACACGCTGTCCGCGGTCACCAGCCGCGAGGTCATCGAGGAGGTCACCGCCCGCGGGATGCTCGAAGTCCTGCCGCTCACCCACATCCGCGGCCGCTCGCTGCACGACGCGTTCGTGATCGTGGACGAGGCGCAGTCCCTGGAGCGGAACGTCCTGCTGACGGTCCTGTCCCGGATCGGCGCCAACTCGCGGGTGGTCCTCACCCACGACGTGGCCCAGCGGGACAACCTCAGGGTCGGCCGCTACGACGGTGTCGTCGCCGTGGTGGAGAAGCTGAAGGGCCACCCGCTCTTCGCGCATGTGACCCTCACGAGGTCCGAGAGGTCCCAGATCGCGGCGCTTGTGACCGAAATGCTGGAGGACGGCCAAATCTGAGGTAATACAGGCCAGTTGGCGCCGTCCCGCCAAGCCGATGAGCTTAGCGGGGCGGCGCTTCGGCGTCTCGCTGTTTCTCCAAATCCCGTGGGGCAAACGGGATGTGAGCTTTCACACGCAACTCAGAATTGCCACCCGGCGTCCGGTTACGGCAGAGTCTCATTCCTGTCAGGCCCCGCATACGACACACGTGTACCCCCAGCGGTACGCACCACAGAGGCATCACAGCTAACTCCACAGCGACGTCGTATGCCGCCCGCTCTTCACGCGGCGCTCCCCGAGCGGGAGTTGCCCATCGGGCCCGTGCCTCCCGTGACCCCGTAGGTGGGAGGCCAGCGTTCAGGGGCACGATTGCGTCCGCCAGGGTCACCGAAGCGGACGATGCTGGAAGGACACCGTGTGAGCCGGATTTCGGTCCGGGGATTCGCAGTGGCTTCGGCCACCGCGGTCACCGCCGTCGGAAGCGTCGTAGGCGTTGCCTCGGGCAGCGTCGCACAGGCGCAGAACAATGACGCCGAGACGACGGCAGCCGACACCACGCTCCTGGCGGACATCCCCACGGGCCAGCAGGCCCAGGTACAGACCGCCTCCTTGACGCAGCAGGCCGACGCCCAGGCGATCCAGGCCGACGCGAGCGCCAAGAAGGACGCCGAGGAGTCGGCCCGCCTGGCCGCCGCCAAGACCGCCGTCGCCAAGAAGGCGGCCGCGGAGAAGGCGGAGAAGCTGGCCAAGGAGAAGGCTGCGGCGAAGGCCGCGGCCGCCAAGGCAAGCAGTTCCTCGTCGAGCTTCCCCGTGCAGAGCTCCTACACGGTCGCGCAGATCCAGTCGATGGCCGCCTCCATGGTGCCCAGCGGCCAGTTCCAGTGCTTCAGCAACATCGTGGACCACGAGTCCAGCTGGAACTACCGCGCGGTCAACGCCTCTTCCGGCGCCTACGGCCTCTTCCAGGCCCTGCCCGGTTCCAAGATGTCCTCGGTCGGTTCGGACTGGCAGACGAACCCGGCCACCCAGATCAAGTGGGGCCTCAACTACATGGACAGCCGCTACGGCAGCCCGTGCGAGGCCTGGTCCTTCTGGCAGGCGAACAGCTGGTACTAGGTCGTACGCCCGTTCCGGGCCGCTCAACCTCACGAGGCCCCTCCCCGTCATAGGGGGAGGGGCCTTCGCCCTGTACGGTCGGACTCGCAGCGACTCCAGGGGGGAGTGGTGGGGCAAGACGGGGGAAGAGGACGCATCATGTCGCGAGTACCAGGATGGCTCGGCAAAGTCGGCGCCGGACTGAGCGAGATGGGGGAGCGGTTGGACGAGCGCCGCGCCGAGGTCGAGAAGGACCACCCCGAGGCCGCGCCCGAACCGCCCGCCGAACACCCCGAGCCCCGGGAACCCGTACCGGTCACCATCGCCCGCGACCGCCCCGACCCCTCACTCGCCGTGCCCTGGGGTGTGCGCGTCGCCGCCGAGGCGGGCTGGCGGCTGCTGATCCTGGCCGGCACGGTCTGGGTCCTGATGCGCGTCATCAGCGCGGTCCAACTGGTCGTCCTGGCCTTCGTGGCGGCCCTCCTCATCACGGCCCTTCTCCAGCCGACGGTCGCCCGCCTGATCCGCTACGGCTTCCCCCGCGGCGTCGCCACCGCGCTCACCGCGATCCTCGGCTTCGTCGTGATGGGGCTGATCGGCTGGTTCGTGACCTGGCAGGTCATGGCGAACATCGACAACCTCTCCGACCAGGTCCAGAACGGCGTCGACGACCTGCGCAACTGGCTGCTCAAGGGCCCGTTCCACGTCACCGAGAAGCAGATCAACCAGATCGCGAAGAACCTCCGCGAGGCCATCGGCGCGAACACCGACCAGATCACCTCGGCGGGCCTGGAGGGCGTCCAGGTCATCGTGGAAGCCCTGACAGGCATCCTCCTGACAGTCTTTTCAACCCTCTTCCTTCTCTACGACGGCCCGCGGATCTGGCAGTGGTCGCTGAAGCTGGTGCCCGCGGCGGCGCGGCCGGCGATGGCGGGCGCGGGTCCCCGCGCGTGGCGCACGCTCACGGCTTACGTCCGCGGCACGGTGATAGTCGCCCTCATCGACGCCGTGTGCATCGGCGTCGGCATCTACTTCCTCGGCGTACCCATGGCCGTACCGCTGGCCGTCTTCATCTTCCTGTTCTCGTTCATCCCGCTGGTCGGCGCGGTGGCCTCCGGCGCGCTGGCGGTCGTCGTCGCGCTGGTCACCCAGGGCGTGTTCACCGCCCTCCTCACCCTGGCCGTGGTCCTCGCGGTCCAGCAGATCGAGGGCCACATCCTCCAGCCCTTCATCCTGGGCCGAGCGGTCCGGGTGCACCCTCTCGCGGTGGTCCTGTCGGTCGCCGCGGGCGGGATGGTCGCGGGGATCGGCGGAGCGGTGGTGGCGGTGCCGCTGGTGGCGGTGTTGAACACGGTGGTGAGTTACCTGAAGTCGTACTCCCAGGAACCGGGGCGGGGGGCTACGGCGGTGTCCTCATTGCCGGCGACCGATCCGGAACCGTCGGACCAGGCGCCGTAAAACCCTGGGGGCTCCGCCCCCAGACCCCCGTTTCCCACCCACCCACCCGTTTACTGGCGTTTGAAGGTGAACCTAAAAGCGCCCGTAAACGGGTGGTGGGTGGGCAAAGGCCCGGGGGCCTGGGGGCGGAGCCCCCAGCGAGACGGACGGTCAGCCGAAGTCACTCAGCGGCCAGAACCGCCTCCGCCTCCAACGTGACCCCGACCGCCTCCACAACAGCCGCGATCTTGAACGCCTCCTGGATCACCTCGCGCTCAACACCCGCCTTGCGCAACACCTGTTCGTGCGAGTCGAGACACATCCCGCACCCGTTGATCGCGGACACGGCGAACGACCACAGCTCGAAGTCGACCTTGTCGACCCCGGGGTTGCCGATGACGTTCATCCGCAGCCCCGCGCGCAGGGTGCCGTACTCGTGGTCGGACAGGAGGTGACGCGTCCGGTAGAAGACGTTGTTCATCGCCATGATCGCGGCGGCGGACCTGGCCGCACTGTACGCCTCCGGCGACAGGTTGGCCTTGGCCTCGGGCGCCAACTCCCGCAGCACCAAAGGAGAACGCGAGGCGATCGCCGTAGCGAGGACCGTCCCCCACAGCTGCTGGGCCGGCAGGTCGGAGTTGCCGATGACCGAACCGAGGTTGAGCTTCAGGTCCTTGGCGTAGTCCGGTATGGCGGACTTCAGGGTGTCCAGTGACATCTCAGGTCACTCCCCGGCGAGCAGCGCGCCCGCGTCGAGCGTGTCGTCGCCCTTGGTCCAGTTGCACGGGCAGAGCTCGTCCGTCTGGAGCGCGTCGAGGACCCGGAGGACCTCCTTCGGGTTACGGCCGACCGAGCCCGCGGTCACCATGGAGAACTGGATCTCGTTGTTCTGGTCCACGATGAACACCGCACGCTTGGCGAAGCCGTCCTCGCCCTCGATGCCGAGGTCGCGCATCAGCTCGTGCCTGGAGTCGGCGAGCATCGGGAACGGCAGGTCGCGCAGGTCGTCGTGGTCCTTGCGCCAGGCGTGGTGGACGAACTCGGAGTCGCCGGAGAAGCCGAGCACCTGGGCGTCACGGTCGGCGAACTCGTCGTTCAGCCTGCCGAAGGCGGCGATCTCGGTGGGGCACACGAAGGTGAAGTCCTTGGGCCATGCGAAGACGATCTTCCACTTGCCCTCGTAGGTCTTGTGGTCGATCTGCTGGAACTCCTGGCCCTTCTCCAGCGAGACACAGGCGGTCAGATCGAACGACGGGAACTTGTCACCGACAGTGAGCACACGCACTCCTTGCAGCGGAGAAACACCCAAGCGGAATGGGTGCTTCTCGTGGTTTGGTCGGCCCGATCCTGGCACAACGTGCATTGATTGTGGAAATAGCTACACTGGGTCGTGTTGATCGGAGGCGGTTATCAGTGACCGTTAGTAATACGAGTAAGAGGCGCCAGCCCAGCCTGGCCCAGCTGCGCGCCTTCTCCGCGGTCGCCGAGCACCTCCACTTCCGGGACGCCGCGGCCGCGATCGGCATGAGTCAGCCCGCCCTCTCCGGTGCCGTCGCCGCGCTGGAGGAGACCCTCGGCGTCACGCTCCTGGAGCGCACCACCCGCAAGGTGCTCCTCTCGCCCGCCGGCGAGCGGCTCGCCGTACGGGCGAAGGCGGTGCTGGAGGAGGTCGTGGCGCTGCTGGAGGAGGCGGAGGCGGTGCGGGCTCCGTTCACCGGGGCGCTGCGGCTCGGGGTCATCCCGACCGTCGCGCCGTATCTGCTGCCGACCGTGCTGCGACTGGTGCACGACCGGTACCCGGACCTCGACCTCCAGGTGCACGAGGAGCAGACCGCGAACCTGTTGGAGGGGCTGACGACCGGACGGCTCGACCTGCTGCTGCTCGCTGTACCGCTGGGGGTGCCGGGCGTGGTCGAACTCCCGTTGTTCGACGAGGACTTCGTGCTCGTCACCCCGCTCGATCATCCCCTCGGCGGGCAGACCGGCATCCCGCGCGAGGCGCTGCGCGAGCTGAACCTGCTGCTGCTCGACGAGGGGCACTGTCTGCGCGACCAGGCGCTCGACATCTGCCGGGAGGCGGGTCGGGAGGACGCCCCCGTCACCACCACCGCGGCCGGGCTGTCCACGCTGGTGCAGCTGGTCGCCGGCGGGCTCGGGGTCACGCTGCTGCCGCGTACCGCCGTGCGCGTCGAGACCACCCGCAGCGACCAACTCCTCACTGGCTACTTCACCGAGCCCGCCCCGACCCGCCGGATCGCCCTCGCGATGCGCACCGGCGCGGCCCGCCGCGCCGAGTACCAGGAGCTGGCCGCCGCCCTGCGCGAGGCGCTGAGGCCGTTGCCGGTACGGGTGTTGGGCGGCGGCGACCGAGCCGCTCCGGCGCGCGACTGACCCGCGCCCGTTCGGTCAAATGAGCGTCGGACAAAGGAAATCGAACGGCGGGAATTCTCAACTTCCGTCACCCGCAGGCAGGTAGGAAGAACCCGTCCGGAATATGCGCGCGGACTGATACACCTTCACCCCTCAGCGCTACACGTCAGTTGCGTGTACGAAAAGCCTAGGGGAGTGATGTCGGGCATTCGGGATTCCCTCGGCCGGGCCGGTCACGACCTGCTCGCGCGGGCTCTGGCGACCTGCGGGCGCGAGGAGTTCACCGGGGGACTGCGGGTGTCCGGCAGACCCGGCGGCACCTTCCATCTGCGCGGCGGACTCGTCGTCGCCGTGGAGAGCCCCGGCGCACCGGGACCCGAGGCGCTGCTGCTGCGCTCCGGCCGGGTCGGCGGCGAGCAATGGGCCGATCTGGTACGGGAGTCGGGCGGCACGCGCTGGCCGCTGGACGGGCTGGTCGCCCACGGGTACGCGGGGGCCGCCGAGTTGCGGATCGTGTGTGTGCTGGCCCTTCACGACGCGGCCTTCGCGGTCGTCGCCGGAGACATCGACGACTGCGAACTCGCCCCGGACGCCCAGCCGTTCGCCCCGGTCTCGCTCGGCGAGCCCTCGTCCCGGCTGCTCCAGGACGCGGTCCGCAAACGCGCCGCGATCTCCGCGCTGCCGTATCCCGTACGTCCCGACCGGGAACGCCCGCGGCCCCCGGCGCACGCCCTCGACGAGGCCGGACTCGGGCTGCTGCAACGGGAGTTGCTCGCCCACGTCGACGGCCGCCGTACCGCACGCGATCTCGCGTTCCGTACCGGCCGCGGGGTCTACCCGGTCACCGCCGAGGTCGCGCGGATGCTCGCCGAGGGACTGCTGGAGTGCGCGGACAGCCCCGTGCCGATCCCGGTGCGGGTGCCGGCCGAGGCGCCCGAGGAGTTTGTCGTGTGCCGTCGTGAGCAACCGGCGCTCCCACCGCCGCAGTTCACCGTGCCCGCCGAGCTGCCCCGGCGTAATCCGGGCGCCAGCGGTATCACCGAGACTCTCGTCCCCGAGAAGAGCGGGGCGGGCTGGAAAGGGTTCTTCCGCCTGCGGAACGGAACCTGGAAATGACCCTGATGAACACATGCGATCAGTTTTAGGGGAGTTGAGTAAGTGGATCACAAAGCCCTGACTTTGGAAATGCGCGAACTGCGGGAAAAGGTGACCGGTATCACCGACACCGCCCTCACGGCGGCCGACGGACTGCTCATCGCGGCCGACACCGCCGACACGATCGACCCGGAGGCCCTCGCCGCGCTGGCCGCGGCCGGCCTGGGCCTGGCCCGGCGCACCGCCGAGGCCACCGGCCGCGGCACGCTGCGCCAGACGGTGACGTACGGCAGTCACGGCTGCGCCGCGACCTACGCCGTCGGCGACACCGCGCTGATGGTGGTGCTCGGCGACGAGGGGATGGACGTCGACCGGCTGCACCTCGCGGCCCGGCCGACGCTCGACCGCATCGAGTCGATCCTCACGGAGAAGGCGTCAGAAGGAGTGTGAAGGGATGGCGACGAAACGTATGACCCCAGGATTCTCCGACCAGGTGATGGGCCTGGTCAAAACCCTCCGCACCGATGCCCCCGACTGTGTGGCCTCAGGTGTGGTCGACATGTCCACCGGCATGCTGCTGTCGTACGAGACCATCGACAACCACCCGCCAGAGGTCCTCGACCTGCTGGCGGGTGCGACCCTCGACCTGTTCCAGGGCCGGACGGTCGCGATGATCGAGGACGTCTTCAAGGAACGCCGCGGGATCACCAGTGACCACCACTATTTCCAGGAGATCCTCGTCAACAGCGAGAACCTCACCCATCTGTTCGTGCGGATGACCGAGCAACAGGACGTCGTCGCCGTGGTCGTCTGCCGCAAGTCCGTGAACGTGGGCATGCTCTTCGCCCAAGTCCGGCGCGTGGTGCGGGAGTACGGACTCTGAAAGCCCTGCGATCGGACGGCTGCGGGCGGACTACTCCGTGCGCAGCCCGTCCGGCCGCATCAGCCGCAGGAGAGGTGGCAGGCTCAGCAGGGTCACCGCCAGGACGATCCCCGCGCCGATGCCGGACATCGCCAGCACGCTCGACCAGTCGATGCGCACCGAGGTGGCGGTCATCTTCAGCAGTACCGCGCCCAGTGTCAGCCCCACCACCGTGGCCAGGGCCAGGCCGAGGCCGATCGGGATCGCCGTCTGCCACAGCACCGACAGGCTCAGCGTGCGCCGCCGGGTGCCGAAGGCGACCAGCGCCGACAGCAGCTTCTTGCGCTCGCGCAACTGCTCCAGCTGCGACACCAGCAGGCTCGCCCCGATGAGAAGCAGCACACAGGTGGCGCCGACGAACAGCCCGGTGCGGATCGAACGGAACTGCGGCGACACGTCGTTGCTCGCCAGGGTGAACATGTCCGCCAGCGGGTCCATCGTCGCGACGGTGTTCCGTACGTAGTCGCTCGCGTCCCGCACCGACTGGTCGAGCGAGACGAACACCTTCTGCTCCAGGCCCTTCACCGCGTTCGCGGGCAGCGCGCCCGAGGTGATCAGCAGCCCGTCGCGGGCGTAGCCGGTCGGGTCCTCGCGGGGGGTCGCCGTCTTCAGCCCGGCCGGTACCTTCCAGGCGGCGGGGGTGGCCGAGGTCTGGTCGTACGACGGGTCGAAGTACACCGTCCTGCCGGCCGTGGACAGCCGCTTCGTCATGGCGGCGGTCCCGCTGTCGCTGCTGGTGATCCGGAAGACGTCGCCGTCCCGGCAGGCCGTCAGGCGGGCCACCGCGCGCAGTTGGGCGCAGCTGCCGACGGCCACTTCCAGCTCGTCGTCCGGGTTCTTCGCCCGGTCGCCGACCGAGGTCTGCGAGATGGCCGACGTACCGCTCACGCCCTTGGTCCCCGCGATCTTCCGGTCGGCCTCGGCCAGCGAGGTGCCGCTGTTGATGGAGATCTCCATCTGGGCCCGGTGCAGGTCGTTGCCGGTCGACTTGGTGTAGTTGCCCTGCACACCGGAGAACAGCATCTGAAGGGCGATCGCCCCGGCCACCGCGACCGCGATGCCGTTGACCATCCGGGCGGCCGTACCACTGCTCAACTGGAGCCTGCGGACGGCGAGTTGCCAGGACACCGAGCCGGAGTTCAGCCGGGCCACGGTGGCCTCGACGACCCAGGGCAGCAGGGCGGTGACGCCGACGAGCAGCAGGACTGTGCCACCGATCACCAGCCACTGGTTGAAGTTGCCGTTGGAGTCGCCCTTGCCGGTCATCGGGTAGAGCATCGCGAGGCCGGCCAGCGGCAGCAGCAGCCGCCACCACAGCCGGCGCCGCGGCGGCTTCGCCTTGCGGACCACACCGAGCGGCTCGATGACGACCCCGCGCAGCGCGAGCAGCGTCACCAGCACGGCCGCGGCCGGTACGGCGACGGCGACGAGCAGGGCGAGCGCGGGCGACGGGTTGAGGTCGCTGGGGTACAGGCTGATGTCCCGCACGTCCAGCAGGGACGCCAACTGCCGCCCGACCAGGAAGAACCCGGTGCCGAAGACGAGCCCGAGGAGCGCCCCCGCGAGCGCCTCGCCGCCCGCGATCCGGCGTGCCATCCGCCCGTCCGCGCCGACCAGACGCAGGGCCGCGAGCCGCCGGTCCCGGCGTTCGCCGCCGAAGCGCACGGCCGCGGCGATGAACACCGCGACCGGCAGCAGCAGCACGACGAACACGATCAGGATCAGCAGGAGCAGCACCGGGTCCAGCTTGTCCGGCGTGCTGCCCGGGGAGGGCCCGTAGTAGTTGATGCGCTCGACGCTGCCGCCGGACTGACGCCCTTCCAGTCCCTTCCCGCCCGAGTAGTAGGCGAGTTCGGCGGGCCCGATGAGCCCGGTCTGCCCGATCGTGCCGGTGATCCGGTAGGGCAGCCGCGCACGCAGCAGCTTCCCGGAGTCCGACTTCAGCAGCTTCTCCAGCGCGGGGGAGACGACCATGTCGCCCACCGCGGGGAACTTCGAGATCCCCGGCGGGAGCGGCGCCTTGGCGCCCTCGGGCTCCAGCAGCCGGCCGCGGACGTCCTTGCTGCGGAACGTGGTGTCCGTGTCGGCGACGACGACCGTGTTGTCCGCCTTCGGCAGCCGCTTCCCGCTGTACGTGAAGTCCATCCGGGCACTGCCGCGCGCGTCCCGCTCGGACAACGCGTTCGGCAGTGCGGTCGTGAGCAGCAGCAGCGCCACCCCGAGCCCGACGCCGACAGCCGTCAGGACGGCCCGCACCCAGCCCTCACGCCCGCCGCCGAAGGCGAACCGCACCCCCATGGCCAGATCGGCCGACCACTGACGCACGTTCATACGACGCGCTCCATGTCCGTGGACTTGCCGTCCCGTACGACGATCTCGCGGTCCGAGTAGGCCGCCACCCGCGCCTCGTGCGTGACCAGCACGACGGCCGCGTTGGTGGACCGGGCCGCCTCGGTCAGCAGCTCCATCACGCGCTCTCCGTTGAGCGAGTCGAGCGCGCCGGTCGGTTCGTCGGCGAACAGCACGCGCGGGCTGGTGACCAGCGAGCGGGCCACGGCGACGCGCTGCCCCTGCCCGCCGGAGACCTCGCCGGGCCGCTTCTTGGCGAGGTCGTCGACCTCCAGCCGCTCCATCCAGGCGAGCGCGGTCCGCTCGGCCTCCTTGCGGTGCGTGCCGTTCAGCCGCAGCGGCAGGGCGACGTTCTCGACGCAGGTCAGCTCCGGCACCAACTGGCCGAACTGGAACACGAACCCGAACTCCGAGCGGCGCAGCGCACTGCGCTGGGCGTCGCTCATGGTCGCCATCTCCTGCTCGTTGTACGTGATCGAGCCCGAGTCGGGCGGCACGATCCCGGCGAGACAGTGCAGCAGCGTCGACTTCCCCGACCCGGAGGGCCCCATCACGGCGACGACCTCACCGGGATGGATGGAGAACTCCGCGCCGTCCAGCGCGGTCGTCGGCCCGTAGGCCTTGCGCAGCTCATGGGCTGCGAGCAGGGAACCAGCGGGATGTGTCGTCACTTGGCCACCACCTCGGCGAGTTTGTCGAGGCGCGCGGCGGTGAGCTCCAGCCACCGCAGGTCGGCCTCCAGATGGAAGAGGGCGTGGTCGCAGATCAACTGGTCCGCGAGATCGCCCTTGCGCTTGCGGTCGGTCAGGATCCGCATGCTGCGCAGATGCTCGGACCGCTGCACGTCGAGGATCTCGGCCGCGTTCCGGTGGGTCAGCAGCGCGAGGACGACCTTGGTGTAGAGGGCCGACTGCAGATAGGGCTCGGGCTTCTCCGGCGTCGCGAGCCACTTCTGTACGTCGGTGACCCCGGCGTCGGTGATCGCGTACCGCTTGCGCTCGGGACCGCCGCCCGCCTCCATCCCGTCGACCTCGACGAGGCCGTTCTTCAGCAGGCGGGACATCGTCGAATAGACCTGGCCGTAGTGCAGCGGCCGGTCGTGACCGAACTTCTCGTCGAAGGCCCGCTTCAGGTCGTAACCGTGACGCGGGCCGGACTCCAGGAGCCCCAGAAGGGTGTGACCGATGGACATGCGGAGCACTCTACACACGGGGTATACGCGGTGTGTATACGCACGGTGTGTAGATCATGGCGGGGGGTGTGGAGGTGCAGGTCGGGGCCGATTGTCACGTTTCTGCTACACGCTGGGATCTCTGTCGAGGCCGCGCATCATCAGCCCGTCCGGCGTTTGAGGACGAGGCCCTTCAGGCCGACGGGGGTCTGGGGGCGGAGCCCCCAGGAGGCCGACCACGACGCGGCAGCGGCCCGGCCTCACCGGGCAACCGACCCGCCTCCGCCAGAGCCCGCCGCAACAGAAACTCGATCTGCGCATTGGCGGACCGCAGTTCATCACCGGCCCACCGGGCAACAGCCTCGTACACCGAAGGGTCCAACCGCAGCAGCACCTGCTTGCGCTGCTGCGGCTGACGCTGGGGGGCTGAACCCCCGGAGGGAACCGTCACTGGTACAGGGTGCCCGTGTTCAGCACGGGCTGCGGTGCCCGGTCCCCGCAGAGCACCACCAGGAGGTTGGAGACCATCGCCGCCTTCCGTTCGTTGTCCAGCTCCACGATGTCCTCCTCGGTGATCCGGGCCAGTGCCGCCTCGACCATGCCCACCGCGCCGTCGACGATCTGCCGCCGGGCCGCGACGACCGCCCCGGCCTGCTGCCGCTGGAGCATCGCCGAGGCGATCTCGGGCGCGTACGCGAGATGCGTGAAGCGGGACTCGATGATCTGGACGCCGGCCGCCTCGACCCGGGCGCTCAGTTCGACGGCGAGCTTCTCGGTGATCTCCTCGGCGTTGCCGCGCAGCGAGAGCCCGCCCTCGTCGTGGGCGTCGTAGGGATACTCGATGGCGATGTGCCGTACGGCCGTCTCGGTCTGGGTGGCGACGAACTCGGTGTAGTCGTCGACCTCGAAGGTGGCCTGCGCGGTGTCGCGGACCTTCCAGACCACGACCGCGGCGAGCTCGATCGGGTTGCCGTAGGCGTCGTTGACCTTGAGGGCCGCGGTCTCGTGGTTGCGGACGCGGGTCGAGATCTTCGTGCGCGAGGTGAACGGGTTCACCCAGCGCAGCCCGTCCCGCCGGATCGTCCCCCGGTACCGCCCGAAGAGCTGCACGACCCGCGCCTCGCCCGGCGCCACCGTGTTCAGCCCGCGCATCGCGATGAACGCGGCGAGCAGGACGAGGATGCCGCCGATGATCAGCGCGGCCTTGGCGCCGCCCGCGTCGACCGCACCGGCTCCGACCAGCAGCCCGGCGGAGACGAGCAGCCCGGCCAGACCGAGGACGAGCGCGAGCCCGCCGCCGATGCTGTGCGCGGCGAACTCCCGCACGCGCGGAGCGGGCATGTCGGGTACGTCTGCGGGTACTTCGGTGGTCATGGTGTTCCCCCGTAGCTCGGTTGAATCAAAGTGATATCACTTTACCCGGGTACGGCAACCCTCAACCCCTCTCGTACGTCGGTTCCATAAGGACGGGTGCTGATTGTCACGTCCGTAATGGACCGGATCGACAGCCCTTTGTCACAACTCCTGGTGTTAGCTTTCTGAGCTGACTTGACGGGCGAACCTGTGTGACACCAGAGCACAAGAGAGCGAAGCGGAGCGAAACGGACTCATGGGACGAGCGGAAGAGAGACGAGCGCGCCAACGCGGTGGCCACCGCGCGGCGCCCAAGACCCGCCGCTCGTCGGGGGCGGACGGCGCGGGCACCAAGGGCTCCAAGGACGGCAAGAGCTTCATACGCAGGCTCTTCACCTGGAAGAAGATCCTCGGTACGTTTCTCGGCTTCTGCCTGCTCGGCATCGGTGCGTTCATCGTGCTCTACATGATGATCAGCATCCCCGCGGGCAACGCCGACGCGAAGCTGCAGAGCAACGTCTACAAGTACAGCGACGGCTCGATCCTGACCCGCAAGGGCGACGTGAACCGTGAGAACGTCGACCTCTCACAGGTTCCCAAGGCCGTCCAGGAGACGTTCGTCGCCGCCGAGAACAAGACGTTCTACAGCGATGCCGGCGTCGACCTCAAGGGCACCGCCCGCGGACTGCTCAACACGCTGTCCGGCAAGGGCGCGCAGGGCGGCTCGACGATCACCCAGCAGTACGTCAAGAACTACTACCTGACGCAGGACCAGACCGTCACGCGCAAGCTGAAGGAAATGGTCATCTCGCTGAAGCTGGACCGCGAGAAGTCCAAGGACTACATCCTCGCCGGTTACATCAACACCAGTTACTACGGCCGCGGCGCCTACGGCATCCAGGCCGCGGCGCAGGCGTACTACCGGGTCGACGCCAAGGACCTCACCGTCCAGCAGGGCGCCTATCTCGCCGCGCTGCTCCAGGCGCCGAACCAGTACGACTGGGCGATCGCGACCGACACCGGCAAGAAGCTGGTGCAGGCGCGCTGGAACTACGTCCTGGACAACATGGTCGGGCAGGACTGGCTCAGTTCCGCCAAGCGTGAGGCCATGACGTTCCCGGTCCCCAAGGCGCCCAAGGCCGAGGCCGGCATGGCGGGCCAGACCGGCTACATGGTGACCGCCGCCAACGAGGCCCTGGAGAAGCAGCTGATCGCCTCGGGGCAGGCCGCCAACGCCAAGGACGCCGAGACGCTGGTCAGCGCGGGCGGCTGGACGATCACGCTCAACATCGACAAGAAGAAGCAGGCCCAGCTGGAGAAGTCGGTCAAGTCCCAGCTGACCAGCAAACTCGACGCCAAGAAGCGCAAGGTCGACGGCAACGTCCAGCCCGGCGCGGTCTCCGTGAACCCGAAGACGGGCGCGGTCGTGGCGATGTACGGCGGCGCGGACTACCTCAAGCACTTCACGAACAACGCGACCCGCAGTGACTACCAGCCCGCCTCCACCTTCAAGCCGGTGATCCTGGCCGCGGCCCTGGCCGACGAGGCCAAGACGCAGTCCGGCAAGACGATCACCACCAACACGCTCTACGACGGCACCAGCAAGCGCCCGGTCGTGGGCAGCGACATCGCGTTCGCGCCGGAGAACGAGGACGACCAGGACTACGGCAAGGTCACCGTCCAGACGGCGATGAACAAGTCCATCAACTCGGTCTTCGCGCAGCTCGGTGTCGACGTCGGCATGGACAAGGTCATGAAGACCGCGGGCGAGCTGGGCATGGACACCGGCGACCTGAAGGCCGTGCCGGCGCAGACCCTGGGCACCATGGGCGCGAGCCCGATGGAGATGGCCGGCGTCTACGCCACCTTCGACAACCACGGCAAGAAGGTCACCCCGGCGATCATCAAGTCGGTCGCGCACAACACGCGCACGGTCACCCTGCCGAACCCGATCGGCGCCCAGGTCATCCCGCGCCAGGCCGCCGACACGGTGTCCTCGGTGCTGACCGGTGTGGTCGACGACGGTACGGCGAAGGTGTCGGTGGCCGAGAACAGCAAGCGCGACGGCCAGCAGGTGGCCGGTAAGACGGGTACGTCCGACAACAACCTGTCGGCCTGGTTCACCGGCTACACGCCCGACCTGGTGACCTCGGTGGGCCTGTTCGGTGAGGACGCCAAGACCCACGCCCAGGTCCCGCTGACCGGTGCGACCGGCCTGATCAGCGCGGGCGGCGGCCGTATCAACGGTGGCGGCTACCCGGCGCAGATCTGGGCGACGTACATGTTCGGAGTGACCAAGGCGAACGGCAAGTTCGACCTGGACACCGACCAGGGCGCGGCCGTCGAGCCGACGTACACGCCCACGCCGACCCCGACCCTGACGGCGACACCGTCCGAGTCGCCGACGACGAAGTCTCCGTCGCCGACCCCGACGACGGAGTCACCCACGCCGACCCCGACTCCTACGCCCACGCCGACACCCACCCCGACGCCGACGACCAGTCCGCCGACGACACCGGGTGACGACAACACGGACAACCCCTTCGACCAGCTCGACCAGTAGGTGCGTCACGCGCCGAGAGGGCGCCCGGCACTTCGCCGGGCGCCCTCTCTCGTACCGCTGGGTGAACTCGCGTACCGCTAGGCGAAGTTCGCGGCGATCCGGTCGCCGAGTTCCTTGTCGACGTTGTGCCAGTACTGCAGGGCACGGTCGAGGACCGAGCGGGACACGTCGGCCTTCAGATGGCCGCTGATGTTCGACACCAGCCGGTCGCGGGCCGCGTCGTCGAGGACCTCGCGGACCATCGTGCCCGCCTGGCCCCAGTCGTCGTCCTCGCGGTGCAACTTCGTTGCCTCGCGCACCAGTTCACCGGCGGTCTGCCAGCTCGCCGGGTCGCCGAACCGCCCGTAGTCGGCAGCCGGTCCGCCGTAGGAGTTCGGTGCGTACGGCCGCGCCGCGTTGGACGCCTCGTACCGCATCGGGCCGTCCTTGGCGTACGAGTTGACCGGGGAGTGCGGCCGATTGGGCGGCAGCTGGGTGTAGTTGGGGCCGATCCGGTACCGATGGGTGTCCGGGTACGAGAACAGCCGGCCCAGCAGCATCTTGTCCGGGGACGGGCCGATGCCGGGCACCAGGTTCGAGGGCTCGAAGGCGGCCTGCTCGATGTGGACGAAGTAGTCCTCGGGGTTCCTGTTGAGGGTCATCCGGCCGACGTCGATCAGCGGGTAGTCCCCGTGCGGCCAGACCTTCGTCAGGTCGAAGGGGTTGAAACGGTAGTCCGCCGCGTCCTCGAACGGCATGATCTGGACCTTGAGGCTCCAGCTCGGCGCGTTCCCGGACTCGATCGACTCGTGCAGGTCACGGCGGTGCTTGTCGCCGTCGGACCCGGCCAGCTCGTCGGCCTCGGCCTGCGTGAGGTACTCGATGCCCTGGTCGGTCTTGAAGTGGTACTTCACCCAGAACCGCTCACCGGCGCCGTTGATCCACATGTAGGTGTGGGAGCTGTAGCCGTTCATGTGGCGGTACGTCTTCGGGATGCCCCGGTCGCCCATCAGCCAGGTCACCTGGTGCGCCGACTCGGGGGAGAGGGTCCAGAAGTCCCACTGCATGTCGTTGCTGCGCAGCCCGGTCACCGGGTGGCGCTTCTGCGAGCGGATGAAGTCCTGGAACTTGATCGTGTCACGGACGAAGAAGACCGGGGTGTTGTTGCCCACCATGTCGTAATTGCCGTGCTCTGTGTAGAACTTGAGCGCGAAGCCGCGGGGGTCGCGCCAGGTGTCGGGCGAGCCCTGCTCACCGGCGACGGTGGAGAACCGCGCCAGCATCTCGGTGCGTTTGCCCGGCTGGAAGAGGTCGGCCCTGGTGAACTGGCTGACGTCGTTGGTGACTTCGAAGAAACCGTACGCACCGGAGCCCTTGGCGTGCACCACCCGCTCGGGGACCCGCTCCCGGTTGAACTGGGCCATCTTCTCGATGAGGTAGTGGTCCTGGAGCAGGATCGGGCCGTCGGGGCCGACGGTGAGCGAGTGTTCGTCGCTCTCCACCGGGATTCCGACGTTGTTCGTGGTGTACGGAGCCTGCTGGGGTGTCTGCGTCACGAGCGCGTCCTCCTGTCAGAGAGAGTAGGTCGCTTCGCCTTCGCGTACCCCAGCAGTCAACTCCGACGCCGGTACGTCGGCAACTTTTGGACGGGGTCTAATTCCGGTTCAGTTCGAACCAGACCACCTTTCCGGTGCTGAGCCGGGTGGCTCCCCACCGACGGGCCAGTCTGTTGACCAGATACAGCCCGCGTCCGCCCTCGTCCGTGGCCCGCGCCTGCCGCAGCCGGGGCAGCTGGGGCACGTCGTCGCCGACCTCGCAGCGCAGCACGTCGGTCCGCAGCAGCCGGAGCGTGACCGGCCGCGACGCGTACCGCACGGCGTTCGTCACGACCTCGCTGACCAGCAGCTCCACGGAGTCGCTCATGTCCTCCATGCCCCAGCGGGCCAGCGCGCGCCGGGCCAGCCGGCGGGCCTGGCCGGGGGCCGAGTCCTCCGGGTCGAGGAACCAGTACGCCACGTCACTCGGCGCGATCCCGTCGAAGCGGGCGGCGAGCAGCGCGATGTCGTCGTCCCGGTCGCCCGGGCCGAGCATGTCGAGCACCTCGTCGCACAGGGCTTCCAGGGGCGGCGGGTGATCGGGTCCGGTGAGCTGCGCGACCGCGGCGAGTTTCTCGCGAAGCTGCTCTATCCCGGTCCAGACGTCCCGCAGCCGCGACTCGACGAGCCCGTCCGTGTAGAGGAGGAGCGTGGCCCCGGCGGGCGCGTCCAGTTCCACGGCCTCGAAGTCGACCCCGCCGACACCGATCGGGGCGCCGGGCGGCACCCGCAGGACCTCGGCCCGGCCGCCCAGGTGCAGCAGCACCGGCGGCGGGTGTCCCGCGTTGGCGATGGTGATGCGGTGCGAGACCGGGTCGTAGACCGCGTAGAGGCAGGTCGCCATGCGGTCGGTGCCCAGCCGCTGGGCCTGTTCGTCGAGGTGGTGCAGGACCTCCTGCGGGGGCAGGTCGAGACCCGCCAACGTCTGCGCTGTGGTGCGGAGTTGGCCCATGATCGCGGCCGACGTCATGGAGTGGCCCATGACGTCGCCGACGACCAGGGCGACCCGGCTGCCGGGCAGCGGGATCGCGTCGTACCAGTCGCCGCCGACGCGCGCCGTCTCGGCGGCGGGCAGATACCGGGACGCCAGCCGGACGCCGGTGGGGCGGGGCAGGGTCTCGGGGAGCATGGTGCGCTGCAGCTCGTCGGCGATGTACGCCTCACGGCCGTAGAGCACCGCCTTGTCGATGCCCAGGGCGCTGTGGGTGGCGAGCTGGGCGGCGACCAGGAGGTCGTCGGCCTCGAACGCCATGCGCTCGGGGCGGCGCAGGAAGAGTGCGGCGCCGATCACCCGGCGCCGGCCGCGTAGCGGCGCGAGGATCGCGCGCTGGCCGGCCGGGACGATCAACTCGCCGCCCTCGCCGAGCAGTTCCGGCAGTGCGGCGCGGGCGGCAGGAGAGTCGGCGAATACGGGACGCACGCCCCGCAGCACCTCGTTGAGCGCGCCGCCGGGCCGTACCTCGCACAACTCGGCGGTGACCGCGGACAGTTCGGAGGGCTGCTCGGGCTGGATCGCGGGCATGAAGCCGTTCTCCGTGTCCCGCTCCTCCGGGATGCGGTCGGTACGGCGCAGGCGCAGCACGACGGGACCCGTGGGCCGCTCGTCGCCCACGGGCAGCGGGTCGCGCAGATAGACCAGGATCGCGTCCGAGAACGTCGGCACGGTCGCCCGGCACAGCCCCATGACGATCTCGTCCAGGTCGATGCCGCGGGCGATCCGCCGGGTCGCGGCACCCACGAAGCGCAGCCGGTCCCCGTCCCGCCGCATCGGCATGGGACCAGCGGGCGGCAGCCCCTGGCCCGTACGGCGCTCCTTGCCGGCGGCGTCGGAGACCTCGGCGCCGCCCGGCTGGACCGGGATGCCGTCGGGCGAGGGACGGGGGCGATGGGTGTCGGGTTCGGCGGCCGAGGGCTGGGAGTGCTCGGAACCGGCTGCGGCGGTATCGGGCTCGGGCTTCACAGGGGTACCTGCCGGGTCCTTCCCCTTGGCGCGGGACGTGCTCGTACCCGGCGCCGAAGGCGGCTCGCCGGTGCGTGCCTGTGCCGGTAAACCGGCACCACCGGACGGCCTGGACGGCGTCGAGGTGTGCAGGAGCGCCCCGCGGGGGTCTGCGGGGTCGGCGCCGCTCGGGCGCTCGAAGGAGGTGGGGTGCTCCGTCACGCGTGTCGAATCCGTCCGTCCGGGACCGCACGCGGTACGTGCGGATCGTCCCGCTGAAATGCCGATACCCGGAATACGTGCCCCAGGAACGGAATTCCCGCGTGGTCAGAGGCTGTTCCTGTGCCACCGGCGGACCGGCGGCCCGCTCCGGTGTCGCCCTGATACCCCTCGCTCACGTCCTGCCGCCCCTCGGTGACGTCTGGTCAGTCCCGGTACATGCCCCGGGAGTTGTGCGGTGCCCTTGCGGAGGACGATCCTACGGTTGCGCACCGGGGGCGCATCAAGGGTCTCATGTGGACATGTGCGCGGGGGTGCGGTCCCAGTCCTCCGGAAGTGAAGGTACAGCCCAGGACGGATCCGGGCGCCAGTGCTGCCATCCGTCCGCGAACGGAGCCCCCCACGCGCGGATCGTCTCGATCGCGGACCAGCCCGCTTCCCTTACCCGCTCGGCCAGTTGGGGATCCATCAGACCGTCCCGCTGCGCCTGCGCGAACTCGTCCTCGTCGAGCCAGCGCCAACTGCGGTCCGGGTGAACGGAGATGTCCAGGAAGTGATCCACGGAGTCGACCCCGCCGTCCCAACGGAGCTGCGGTTCCTCAAGGTTCACGTACCAGTTCTTGAACTGCCATCCGGGCTCCCAGAAAAGCCACACCGACCAGGGCTCACCGGGCCGTGCCAGCTTCAGCACACCGGTCCCGAACCAGTGGTCGCGCCGGACCGTACGCGGCTTCGTGTACCGGGTCTCCAGCGGCTCCCCGTGCACCGACGTGCCGTCCGCGAGCACCGGCCGCACACACTCGGTGCCGGGCGCCATCCAGACGGCGAGCAGCTCCTCGTCGTCCCGGACGACCGTGACGGGGCGGGCGATGTGGAAGCGCGGTCCGGCGTTCTCCCGGTAGCGCCACAGGATCTGATCCCCGGGCGCCCAGAAGGCCGTAGACGTACCCGCTTCCACCGCTCGTACCGCTCCACCGTCTGCCATGAACAGATATTAGGTGCCCCGGGCATACGACGCTGCGGCGCGCGTCACGGTTCACGCCAGGGCGACCATTGGTTACGGACGCGTCATCCGCAGGACATCGAGGGCCTCGTCGAGCTGCGCCTCGGTCAGGTCACCGCGCTCCACATAGCCGTTCTCCAGGACGACCTGGCGGATCGTCTTCCGTTCCGCCAGTGCCTTCTTGGCGACCTTGGCGGCCTCCTCGTACCCGATGTACTTGTTGAGCGGAGTGACCACGGACGGCGAGGACTCGGCGTATTCGCGCGCACGCTCCCGGTGCGCGACGATCCCCTCGACGGTCCGGTCGGCGAGCAGCCGCGAGACGTTCGCGAGCAGCCTGATCGACTCCAGGACGTTCTTGGCGATCACCGGCAGCATCACATTGAGCTCGAAGTTGCCCGCGGCCCCGGCGGTGGCGACGGTCGCGTCATTGCCGACGACCTGCGCGGCGACCATGAGCACGGCTTCCGGAATCACCGGATTGACCTTGCCGGGCATGATCGAGGACCCCGGCTGCAGATCGGGCAGCGAGATCTCCGAGAGCCCGGTCCGCGGCCCGGACGCCATCCACCGCAGATCGTTCGCGATCTTCGTCAGCCCTACGGCGATGGTCCGCAACTGCCCGCTGGTCTCGACGATCCCGTCCCGCGCCCCCTGCGCCTCGAAGTGGTCCCGCGCCTCGGTCAGCGGCAGCCCGGTGACCAGCGCGACCTCGGCGATCACGGCGGCGGAGAACCCGGGCGGGGTGTTGATCCCGGTCCCCACCGCGGTCCCGCCCAGCGGCAGCTCGGCGAGCCGCGGCAGCGAGGCCTCCAGCCGCTCGACGCCGTAACGCACCTGCGCCGCGTACCCGCCGAACTCCTGACCCAGCGTCACCGGCGTGGCGTCCATCAGGTGGGTCCGCCCCGACTTCACCACATCGGCGAACTCGACGGACTTGCGCGACAGCGCCCCCGCGAGATGCTCCAGCGCGGGAATCAGGTCATGGATGACGGCACCGGTGGCCGCGATGTGGATGGAGGACGGGAACACGTCGTTGGACGACTGCGAGGCGTTCACATGGTCGTTGGGATGCACATCGCGTCCGAGCCGCTCGGTCGCGAGGGTGGCGATCACCTCGTTGGTGTTCATGTTGGACGAAGTCCCGGACCCGGTCTGGAACACGTCGATCGGGAAGTGCTCGTCCCACTTGCCGCCGGCGACCTCACGGGCGGCTTCCTGGATCGCCTCCGCGATGTCCTTGTCGAGTACGCCGAGTTCGGCGTTCACCTTCGCGGCGGCACCCTTGATCCGGGCCAGCGCCTCGATGTGGGCGCGCTCGATGCGCTGCCCCGAGATCGGGAAGTTCTCCACCGCCCGCTGGGTCTGCGCCCGCCACTTCGCGTCGACCGGGACCCGCACCTCCCCCATCGAATCGTGCTCGATACGGAACGGACCTACTGTCTGACCGTCGGCCATCGCCGATCACCTCCTGTGGGGGACAGCATCGCGGACACGTCCCGTGTTCCCACCTCAGCGGACGGAAACGGAGTGTCCCGGCCGAGCGCTCAGCGGCCGGGCCCGGTGCACACCGGCTGCCCGCCCACCTCGGCACAGGCCTGCGCCCCGCGCGGGCCGGCGGCGGCCAGCATCGGGCTGCTGTAACCGTCCGAACGGTGGCCCGGGTACTCGGCGGACAGCTCGTCCTGCCCCGCCCTGATGGAGATCTCCCGCGCCCCGCCGACCCGGGTGCGCACCTCGGACCACACGGTCGCGCAGGACGGCGAGTACCGCAGCAGCACGACCTGACCGGCCCGGGCGACGGATCGCTCCGTACGGGCGTCCCGGGCACAGGTCTCCGAGGACGGCAGCGCCCCCTGACAACCGCCGCCCCGGCAGGAGGCGACCGTGTGATCGAGGACGTCGGCGGCACCGGCGGTGACCGCGACGGTCGTGGCCATCGCGGCGAGGGCGACGAGGGCGCGGGCGGGGGCGCGCAGCCGACGGGGGCGGCGGGGTCCTACGGACGGGACCGGGACCGGGGGCTTGGGCGGGGGAGGAGCGGGCCGGGACTGTTCCTGGGCCGCCGCGTCCCACAGGGAGAGGAGTGCCTCAGGTTCGGCGTGCGCGAGCCGGGCGAGGGCCTCGACGGCTGCCCGGGGCGGGAGTTGGCCGCCGTTGAGATAGCGGTGCCAGGTCGACTTGCTGAACGGGGTGACGGAGGCCAGCGCGGCCAGGCTCAGCCCGGTCCGCCGCTTGAGAAGCCGGAGCCGTTCCGTCAGGAGCCGCCCCGCCTCGTCGTAAGGGCCGGACAGAGGCTGCTGCTGCTCGACCGTCACGTGGCTTTCCATCCTGCTCCTCGCCGTACCGGGGTGAACGCCGTGATCCGTTCCCGGGGCCGGCCGCGTGGTACACCCCGACCACCGGAAAATGAAGGGGTGTTGACCTGGCACCACCCGACAGGACGCACGGGGACGTCCCGTCGGGCGGTGCGCTCGGTCAGCTGAGGGTCAGCACCAGCGGACGGCGCTGCGGTTGTGGACGTAGTGGGCCGAGACGTAGCCCTCGTGGTGCGGGAGCTTGTACCAGCGGTGGTTTCCGAAGACGTTCGACCCGTACGTCTTGCAGACGATCGGCAACGTCCGCCCGACCGCCCGCGAGCCGACGACGCGGTAGCCGGTGCCCGGGCCGGAACGGACGTTCAGCCGCTTGAAGTGACGAGTGGTGACCTGCCCCAGGGCGTGCCGCGTCACGTGGTGGTGGACGACGTGGTGCCGGGCGTGGGGAGCCGGGGCGGTGGTGGAGGCGACGGCTGTCACGGGGAAGACGGCGACGGCTGCGATCGCGGCGACGAGACCGTTGCGCAGAGTGCGTCCGATCATGGGGGTTCCTCCGAGTAGACCGAGGACCACGGGCTGTGATCCAGTCAGGTCGGAGCTTTTCCAGCAAACCGGGCGAAGATGCCGTCCCGGGCGTCCCTGGGATGAACTGGGACAGAGTGCGGGACTTTCAGGCATGGCGTAGCCCACCCAGCCCGTCCGGCGTTTGAGGACGAGGCCGTTCAGGCCGACCGGGGGTCCAGGGGGCGGAGCCCCCGGGGGATGGGACGGGTAGGGGCGGCGGGGGCGAGGAAACTCCTACGCCAGCCCGGGCCCCCGCACCGGAATATGCGTGAACGTAGGCTCAGGCGCCGGGTTCTGGAAGAAGTCGTTGCCCTTGTCGTCGACGACGACGAACGCCGGGAAGTCCTCGACCTCGATCTTCCAGACCGCCTCCATGCCGAGCTCCTCGTACTCGACGACCTCGACCTTCTTGATGCAGTCCTGGGCGAGCCGGGCCGCAGGCCCACCGATGGACCCGAGGTAGAAGCCACCGTGCGCGTCACACGCGTCGGTGACCTGTTTGCTCCGGTTCCCCTTGGCGAGCATCACCTTGGACCCACCCGCCGCCTGGAACTGCTCGACGTACGAGTCCATGCGCCCGGCGGTCGTGGGCCCGAAGGACCCGGACGCGTAACCCTCAGGCGTCTTCGCGGGCCCCGCGTAGTACACGGGGTGGTCCTTCAGGTACTGCGGCATCTCCTCACCCGCGTCGAGCCGCTCCTTGATCTTGGCGTGCGCGATGTCACGCGCCACGACGAGCGGCCCGGACAGCGAAAGCCGGGTCTTCACCGGGTACTTGGTCAGCTCGGCGAGGATGTCGTCCATGGGCTGGTTGAGATCGATCCGCACCACGTCTTCCTCTGCGGAGTCGAGATGCTCGTCGGTGGTCTCCGGCAGGAACCGCGCGGGGTCGGTCTCCAACTGCTCCAGGAACACACCCTCGGCGGTGATCTTCGCGACGGCCTGCCGGTCGGCGGAGCAGGACACGGCGATGGCGACGGGACACGAGGCTCCGTGCCGAGGCAGCCGTACGACCCGCACGTCGTGGCAGAAGTACTTGCCGCCGAACTGCGCCCCGATCCCGATCCGCTGCGTCAGCTCGAAGACCTTCTGCTCCAGGTCCTTGTCCCGGAAGCCGTGCCCCAACTCCGAACCCTCGGCCGGGATCTCGTCCAGGTAGTGCGCGGAGGCGTACTTCGCGGTCTTCAGCGCGTACTCGGCGCTCGTGCCGCCGACCACGATCGCCAGGTGGTACGGCGGACAGGCGGCCGTCCCCAGCGAACGGATCTTCTCCTCCAGGAACTTCATCATGGAGCCCTCGTTGAGGACCGCCTTCGTCTCCTGGTAGAGGAACGACTTGTTGGCCGAGCCGCCGCCCTTCGCCATGAACAGGAACTTGTAGGCGCCGCCGTCGGTCGCGTACAGCTCGATCTGGGCCGGCAGGTTCGACCCGGTGTTCTTCTCGTCCCACATGGTCAGCGGGGCCATCTGCGAGTACCGCAGATTGAGGTTGAGGTAGGCGTCGTAGATGCCGCGCGACAGGGCCGACTCGTCCTCACCTTCGGTGAGGACGTTCTGACCGCGCTTGCCCATGACGATCGCCGTACCGGTGTCCTGGCACATGGGCAGCACGCCGGCGGCGGCGATGTTCGCGTTCTTCAGCAGGTCCAGGGCGACGAACTTGTCGTTGTTCGACGCCTCGGGGTCGTCGATGATCCGGCGCAGCTGGGCGAGGTGGGCGGGCCGCAGATAGTGCTGGATGTCGTGGATCGCCTCGGCGGCGAGCTTGCGCAGCGCCTCGGGCTCGACCTTGAGGAACGTCCGCCCGTCGGCCTCGAAGGTGGAGACACCCTCGGAGGTCACCAGCCGGTACGGGGTGGTGTCCTCTCCCATGGGGAGCAGATCGGTGTACGCGAACTCAGGCATCGCAGCCCATTCCTCACTCGACAGACGGCCGCCCGCCGACACTGGCGGGCGCTCACCAGCGTAGAACCTGCCACTGACACCGAGCTTGTGAGGTAAGGCTCAGTTCCGCCGGGCCTTCGCCACGCCAACGTTGTCCACACCCCTAGTCGCGATCTATCGCGTTTCGGTACGCTGCTGCCGTGGACCTTCAGAAGCAGCCCGCATCCGCGCCCACGGCCCCGCAGCCCGCGCCCGCCGCACCGGCGCTGCGCGCCTCGGACGCCGACCGTGACCGCATCGCCGACATCCTGCGCGAGGCTTTGGCCGAGGGGCGCCTGGACGCGGACGAGCACGCCGAGCGGGTCGAGGGGGTGCTGAGCGCCAAGACGGTCGGCGAGCTGGAGGTCTTCATCCAGGATCTGCCGGCCGCCCACGGCCGCCGGGCGACGACCCCGTCGTACAGCCCCGCTCCGAACCGCCCGACGGAGGGCGCGATCCCGGCCGAGGCCGACGAGCATGTGGTGGCGGTGTTCAGCGCGGCGATGCGCAAGGGCCGCTGGCGCGCGGGCCGTCGTATGCACGCGTACGCCGTGTTCGGCAGTGTCGAGATCGACCTCAGCGAGGCGATCTTCGAGTACCAGCAGGTCGTCATCAAGGCGATCTCGGTCTTCGGCAACGTCGAGATCCGCGTCCCGGAGAACGTGTCGCTGCGCGGCACCGGCGGCGGTGTCCTCGGCAACTTCGAGGTGGACACGCTGGATTCCGTCGAACCGGACGCGCCCGTGGTCTTCGTCGACGGGTGGGCCGTCCTCGGAAACATCGAGGCAAAACCCAAGCGGGGCAAGCTCGTTGCGGACATTCTCGATCGGGTTCAGCGCAAGGTCGACAAGAATTTGCGCAAACACCTGGACCGTTGACGGTTGTGAATCGGGACACATGTGGAGCTGATCGGTCCACGCCCGCCCGGCCCTGACAACGCACAGAAGTGCCCGGAAACCAGCGGTTCGGAACTCAGTGCATAGGCGCGCGCACAGCGGGTAGGCCTTGCTGCATCGTCTCTCGCTCGCGAAGCCGTCGTCAGGAGTAGACCGTGCTGCAACCGCCGCATTCGTCCCTGCAGGTAGCTGCTGTTCCGGCTCAGCGGGTGCCTGCGCGAGACAGGGACCAAGACGCTCCCTGGCACACCGAAGCGGTGTGCCGGCGCGACGAGGCAGGCCTGTTCTTCGCACCCTCCAAGGAACCCACCGCCGCCCGACTCTCCCGCGAGGACGCCGCCAAGCGCGTCTGCGCCCGCTGTCCGGTCATGGTCGAGTGCCGGGAGCACGCACTCCTGCAACCCGAGCCCTACGGCGTCTGGGGCGGCCTCACCGCCGCCGAACGCCGCGTGGTCCTGGCCAGGCGCCGCCGCCGCGACCTGGAACTCCAGAAGGCCCGAGCGGCAGGCCGCATAGCAGCGGCAGGCTGACCGACGTAGAAGAGGCGCCCCCACCGCACCGGGGGCGCCTCTTTCACACTGGGAGGGGTGCCTTCTCATCACCGACCAGGGCACTCCCTAAGGGGCGCGGGGAACTGCGCGACCAGCCACGACGGATCCGCACTCACCGATGGTCCGCAGAACCCCACTCTTAGGCGCGTTACTTGGCCCGATCAAAGTCAATCGCGCTGTACGCCCGCAACTTGCTCAACCGGTGCTCCGAGTCGATCCGCCGCACCGTCCCGGACTTCGACCGCATCACGATCGAGTCGGTCGTAGCGGTCTCCGCCCGGTACCGAACACCCCGCAGCAACTCCCCGTCGGTGATCCCGGTAGCGACGAAGAACACGTTCTCCCCCGACACCAGGTCATCGGTGGTGAGCACCCGGTCCAGATCGTGCCCCGCGTCCAGCGCCCGCTGCCGCTCGGCGTCGTCCTTGGGCCACAACTTGCCCTGGATCACACCTCCGAGGCACTTCACGGCACAGGCCGAGATGATGCCCTCGGGCGTGCCACCGATGCCGAGGAGCAGATCGACGCCGGTACCTTCGCGCAGCGCCAGGATCGAGCCCGCGACATCGCCGTCGGAGATCAGCTTGATCCGCGCACCGGTCTCCCGGATCTCCTTGATGATGCCGTCGTGCCGCGGCCGGTCCAGGACGACGACGGTGACGTCCTCGGGCGTGACCCGCTTGGCCTTGGCGACCCGGCGGACGTTCACCGAGATCGGGGCCTCGATGTCGACGAACTCGGCGGCCTCGGGCCCGGCGACGAGCTTGTCCATGTAGAACACGGCGGACGGGTCGAACATCGAACCCCGGTCCGCGGCGGCCAGCACGGCGATCGCGTTCGGCATGCCCTTGGCGTTGAGCGTGGTCCCGTCGATCGGGTCGACGGCGATGTCGCACTCGGGCCCGGTCCCGTCACCGACGCGCTCGCCGTTGAAGAGCATCGGCGCCTCGTCCTTCTCGCCCTCACCGATGACGACGACGCCGTTCATCGAGACGGTGGAGACGAGGGTCCGCATGGCGCGCACGGCGGCACCGTCGGCGCCGTTCTTGTCACCGCGCCCGACCCAGCGGCCCGCGGCCATCGCGGCGGCTTCGGTCACCCGGACGAGTTCCAGGGCGAGGTTGCGGTCGGGGGCCTCGGAGGGGACTTCGAGTTCGGACGGCAGATGATGATGCTCGGTCATCGGAGCGCACCTTTCTGATACGACGACGGCCGGATGAGGGTATGGCCCCGACTCTATCGCCAGGCAGACAAAATGAGCAGGGGGGCCCACGGATGAGCGGACCAGGGCACCTGCGACGATAGGGACGTGGCAGGTTCGAACGGCAAGCAGAAGACGGTCCGGGACATGATCCTCTCCCTGGGCCTGATCGGGATCGCGGCGGCGATCGTCTACATCTTCATCCCGCACAGCGACCACGCTCCCGACATCAAGCGGGTCGACTACCGCGTGGAGCTGCTCACGGCACGCCGCGCGGCGCCGTACCCGGTGGCGGCCCCGGAGGGCCTGTCTACGACCTGGAAGGCGACCTCGGTCAGTTACGACGGCGCCGCGTTCAACGCCTGGCACCTCGGATTCAGTGCCCCCGGCGGACAGTACGTGCAGATAGAACAGTCGACTCAGAAGCCGGCCGACTTCATCGACACCGCCAGCCAGGGCGGCGCCGCGACGAAGACCACCCAGGACATCGGCGGCCACACGTGGACCCGCTACACCGGCGGCCGCTACGACGCCCTCGTGCTCGCGGACAAGGGCTCGACGACGGTCGTCGCGGGCACGGGGTCGTTCGCGCAGCTGACGGAGATGGCGAAGGCGCTGCAGACGAAGTAAGCAGTCGTACGGCTGCGACGAAGGCCCCCGGCACAGCTTCGCTGCCGGGGGCCTTCGTCATGTCATCGGGGGGTCATCCGTCTCAGACGGTGGTGACGACCTCGTCGTACGCCAGACGCGGGGAGCGCGGGAACCAGGCGTCCGGGCCCGGCTTGCCGATGTTGATGACGACGAACGGGGTGTGGTCGTCGTCCAGGAACTCCTTCTGGACGCCCGCGAAGTCGAGACCGGTCATCGGGCCGGCGGCGAGACCGGCGGCGCGGATGCCGATGATGAAGTACGCGGCCTGGAGGGCGGCGTTCAGCGCGGCGTTGCCCTCACGGACCGAGCGCTCGCCGAAGACGGCGTCCTTGGCCTGCGGGAAGTGCGGGAACAGGTTCGGGAGCTCCTCGTGGAACTCGTTGTCCGCGGAGAGGATCGCGACCAGCGGGGCGGCGGCGGTCTTCTTCTGGTTGCCCTCGGCGAGGTGCTGCACGAGGCGCTCGCGGGCCTCGGGGGAGCGGACCAGGGTGATGCGCAGCGGCGACTGGTTCATGGAGGTCGGGCCGTACTTGACCAGGTCGTAGATCGCCTGCACCTGCTCGTCCGTCACCGGCTCGTCGGTGAACGTGTTCGCGGTACGGGCCTCGCGGAACAGCAGGTCCTGGGCGGCGGGGTCAAGAACGAGAGACATACGAGAACTTCCTCGGGGTGGCCGGAAACCGGAACCGGACCGTGGTCCGGATAGGCTGACGACACCGACCGTACGCGACACGAGGTTCAACATTCAACCAAAACCGGAGCAGGGTGATCCGCATCACAGGGAAACACCGTCGGGGCGCCTTGCCAGGGGGGCGGCTCTTGCCGACGAGCGGTCGACGTTGCCGACAGCGAGCGGCGGGTATCGGCTGGCCGCCGTCACTGACGGATGCCTGCCGGGACGCGGCGCGCTGTTCGCCGCCGACTGCCGTAACTCGCCGTCCGCTGCCACTAGTTGCCGACCGACCGCTGTCGCTACGCGGGCCGTCGGCCGCCGCGGCTTGCTGTCCGCTGTCAGCGGGCGCTAGTGCCGTCGGCTGCTGGTCGTCGGCTGTCGCCACTCGCCTCGGCTGCCAGCCGTGGCCAACTGTTCGCCGACGCTGACCGCTGTCAGCTGCTGTGACTCGCTGTCCGCTGCCGGTCGTCGGTTGCTGGCCGTTCGGCGTCGCTGTCAGCTGGCGGCCGCCGCTACAGGCTGTTGGCTGCAGGCGGGGTGCTGGTTGCCGGCTGTTGTTGCCCGCCACCCGCCATCCGCTGCCAGTCCTCAGCTGCTGGTCGCTGCTGGCTCCGCGCTGGTGCTGCCAATGGGCGTCCGCTGAGGTTTGCCGTCTGCCGCCAGCGGGCGCTAGGTGCGGTCCGTCGCTGATTGTCGGCTGCTGTGACTCGCCGTCGGCTGCCAGTCCTTGGCCGTTGGCCCGCTGCTGGCGCGGTGCCGTCGCTGACAGCTGGTGGCTGCTGCTACTCGCTGTCAGTCGGCGCTACTCGTCGTCTGCCGCTGGTTGTTGGCGGTTGCTTTCGTCATCCGCTGACGGCCGTCGGCTGTTGGCCGTTGCCAGCCGTTCGCCGTCGCTGCGCCGGCTGGTGGCCGCTGCGGTTTGCCGTCCGCCGCCAGCTGTCGCTACCTGCGATCCGCTGCCCGCCAGCCGCCAGCCGCCAGCCGCCAGCCGCCAGCCGCCAGCCGCCAGCCGCCAGCCGCGCGAGGCGCCCACTCTCGCTACTCGCCGTCGCCACCCGCTTCTACGGCCGAGCCCTCGTCCTCTTCCTCCGCCAGCGCCGCGTCCAGCCGGGCCCGGGCCCCGTCCAGCCAGCGGCGGCAGACCTTGGCCAGTTCCTCGCCGCGTTCCCAGAGTGCGAGGGACTCCTCCAGGGTCGTACCGCCCGCCTCCAGGCGCCGTACGACCTCGATCAGTTCGTCGCGTGCCTGCTCGTAACCGAGCGACTCTTCCGTCACCTTGCTGGTCATTCGCCCACCCTATGCATCAACAGGAACTACGCCTCGAACAGGAACTACGCCTCGACCCGGACCGTGAACTCGCCCTCGGCGACCCGCGCGCGGAGCACCTCGTCCGCGCTCACCTCGTCCGGGTCCCGCACCACGTGCCCGTCGGCCCGCTGCAGCACCGCGTACCCCCGCTTCAGGGTGGCCGCGGGGGAGAGGGCCACCACGCGTGCGTGCGTGTGGGTCAGTTCCGAGTCGGCGCGGTCCAGGAGGTGGCCGAGGGTGCGCCGGCCGCGGTCGAGGAGGGCGGCGACGTGATCCGCGCGCTCGTCGATCATCCGGTGCGGATCCTGTATCGACGGCCGCGACAACGCCTGCGCCAGCCCCCGCTCCTCCCGGTCCACGAACGCCACGACACACCGCCGCGCCCGGTCGCGCAGCTGCCGTACGCGCTCGTACTCCTCGCCGACGTCCGGTACGACCTTCTTCGCGGCGTCGGTGGGGGTGGAGGCGCGCAGGTCGGCGACGTAGTCCAGGAGCGGGTTGTCGGGCTCGTGCCCGATCGCGGACACCACGGGCGTACGACAGACCGACACGGCCCGTACGAGCTGCTCGTCGGAGAACGGCAGCAGGTCCTCCACGCTGCCGCCACCCCGCGCCACGATGATCACGTCCACGCCGTCGAGCGCGTCCAGCTCCTTCACGGCCTGAACGACCTGCGGCACGGCGTGCACGCCCTGCACGGGCACGTTGCGCACCTCGAAACGGACCGCGGGCCAGCGATGCCGCGCGTTCTCCAGTACGTCCCGCTCGGCCGCCGAGGCCCGCCCGCAGACCAGCCCGATCAGCTGCGGCAGGAAGGGCAACGGCTTCTTCCGATCGGCCGCGAACAACCCCTCCGCGGCCAGCGACTTCTTCAACTGCTCAAGGCGCGCGAGGAGTTCACCCACCCCCACCGGCCTTATCTCGGTGGCCCGCAACGACAACTGCCCCCGCGGCGCGTACCACTCCGGCTTCGCGAGTACGACCACCCGCGCGCCCTCGCTGACGACATCGGCGACCTCGTCGAACACCTGCCGGAAGCACGTCACGCTCACCGAGATGTCGTACGACGGGTCACGCAGCGTCAGAAACACCACACCGGCACCGGGCCGCCGCGACAACTGGGTGATCTGCCCCTCGACCCACACCGCACCGAGCCGATCGATCCACCCGCCGATGAGCCGGGAGACCTCACCGACGGGGAGCGGCGCGTCCGGAGCCGTGTTGAGAGCCATGCGCCCGAGAGTAACGGCCACCTGTGACAACGGGGTCGACGTGCGGGGTGGGGCGGGACATGGGGGGCGGGTATCTACTCCCGGATCGCCGTGCGTGACTGCACCGCCAGCACCACCACCCCCACCGCCAACCAGATCGCCCCCACCACCTGGGCGGTCCCGGACGCCTCCACGATCACGGCGATGGTGATCGCCGCCCCCAGCACCGGCACCAGCACGTGCCGCCACCACACCACCGGCCCACCCCGGCGTCGTACCGCGAACCACCCCACCACGCTCGCGTGCAGCAACGTGAACGCGGTCAGCGCGCCGATGTCCACGACCGAGACCAGGTGGTCGAGGCCGTCGTCGCGGCGGGCCGCCCAGACCGCGGCGATCAGGGTGATGACCGCCGCCGACAACAGGGCGACCCTGGGTACCCCGGAGTCGGTCTTCGACAGGGCGCGGGGGAGGCGCCGGTCGCGGGCCATCGCGAACACCAGGCGGCCCGCCGCCGCCTGCCCGGCCAGCGCCGCGAACGCCGCGCCGATCGCCTTGCTGACGGCGACCAGGTTGTGCAGCCAGTCGCCGACCGAGACGTCGACCGCGTCGTAGAACGCCGATCCCTGTTTGCCCGGGTCGGCGGCCAGCTGTGCGGAGGTCGTCGGCTCCAGGAGGGCGACCAGGTACGTCTGGGCGATGAACAGCACACCGGCCAGGGCGAGGCAGAACAGCAGCGCCCTGGCGACCTTCTCGGAGCCGCCGGTGACCTCCTCCGCGAAGGTGGCGACCGCGTCGAAGCCCAGGTAGGACAGGACGGCCACCGAGACCGCGCCGATCACCGCCGACAGCGCGAACGCGCCCTGCGTGCCGTCCCCGGACAGCGGCGACAGCCAGCCCCGTTCGGCTCCGGCGCGCGCGAGGACGACGATCGCCGACACGACGAAGATGATGAGGACGACGATCTCCATCGCGAGGACGAGGAAGCCCACACGGGCCGCCGCGCGCACACCCCAGAGGTTGAGGCAGGTCGTGACGACGACCGCCAGCGCGGTCCACACCCACCGGGAGACGTCCGGGACCAGCGCGTTCATGGCGATCCCGGAGAAGAGGTAGGCGACGGCGGGGATCAGGACGTAGTCCAGCATCGCCATCCAGCCGGCGATGAACCCGGCCTCCCTGCCGAGCCCCACGCGCGCGTAGGCGAACACCGAGCCCGCCTGAGGGACGACCCGCACCATCTGCGCGTAGCTGAACGCCGTGAACGCCATCGCGACCGTGGCCACGACGTAGACCAGCGCGACGGCGCCGTGCGACTTGGCGTCCAGGGTGCCGAACACGCCGACCGGTGCCATGGGGGCGATGAACAGCAGCCCGTAGACGACGAGATCGCGGAAACCGAGGCTGCGCCGCAGCTGGGGCCCGTCGCCTGCCGCGGTCTCCGTATCCGTGGCCGTACCGCTGTCCCTGTCCGCCATCTCGCGTCTCCCGTACGTCGTGCCCGGCCCCCACCCCTCCCACTCCACGGCCAGTCTCCCCAAGGACGCGATCTTTGACCCGTCGAGCGCGGCCTTACGATGGGACGCATGACTGCTTCGTCTGGCCGCCGTGTCCTGCTCGCCGCCCCCCGGGGCTACTGCGCGGGTGTGGACCGCGCCGTGATCGCCGTCGAGAAAGCCCTTGAGCAGTACGGGGCTCCGATCTATGTCCGGCACGAGATCGTGCACAACAAGTACGTCGTCCAGACCCTGGAGAAGAAGGGCGCCATCTTCGTCGAGCGGACCGAGGAGGTCCCCGAGGGGAACATCGTGATGTTCTCCGCGCACGGCGTCGCGCCCGTCGTCCACGACGAGGCCAAGCAGGGCCGTCTCGCCACGATCGACGCGACCTGCCCCCTGGTGACCAAGGTCCACAAGGAAGCCGTCCGTTTCGCCGACGAGGACTTCGACATCCTGCTGATCGGCCACGAGGGCCACGAGGAGGTCATCGGCACCTCCGGAGAGGCCCCCGACCACATCACCCTGGTCGACGGCCCGTCCGACGTCGCCAAGGTCGAGGTGCGGGACCCGTCCAGGGTCGTATGGCTGTCCCAGACCACCCTCTCGGTCGACGAGACCATGGAGACGGTCGACGCCCTGAAGGAGAAGTTCCCGCAGCTCATCTCGCCGCCCAGCGACGACATCTGCTACGCCACGCAGAACCGCCAGCTCGCCGTGAAGCAGATGGGCGAGGAAGCCGACCTGGTGATCGTGGTCGGCTCGAAGAACTCCTCCAACTCCGTACGGCTCGTCGAGGTCGCCAAGCTGGCCGGCGCCCGCGCCGCCTACCTGGTGGACTTCGCCGACGAGATCGAGGAGGCCTGGCTGGAGGGCGTGACCACGGTCGGCGTCACCTCGGGAGCCTCCGTACCGGAGGTCCTGGTCGAACAGGTGTTGGAGTGGCTGTCCGGCCGCGGCTTCGAGGACGTCGAGCTGGTCAAGGCGGCCGAGGAGTCCATCACGTTCTCGCTGCCCAAGGAACTCCGCCGTGACCTGCGCGAAGAGGCGGCCGCGCTGGTCGCCGAGCGCACCGGTTCCGACCGTACGGCACCCTCCGGGCAGTGACTGTCAGTCGTTCGTCGTAGCGTGGATCCATGCAGATCTTCGGCGTGGACATCGGTGGATCCGGGATCAAGGGCGCCCCTGTGGACCTGGACAAGGGCGAATTGACGGAAGAGCGGTACAAGGTGCTGACCCCGCACCCGGCGACGCCGGACGGAGTGGCCGACGGCGTGAAGGAAGTCGTCGACCACTTCGGCTGGACGGGACCGGTCGGGTTCACGTTTCCGGGCGTGGTCACCGGCGGTGCCACGATCCGTACGGCGGCGAACGTCGACAAGAGCTGGATAGACCGGGACGCGGGCGCGCTGTTCAGCGAGCGACTGGGCGGCCTCCCGGTGACGGTCGTCAACGACGCGGACGCGGCGGGCGTCGCCGAGATGCACTTCGGCGCCGGCCAGGGCCGCAAGGGCACGGTGATCCTGCTGACCTTCGGCACGGGCATCGGCAGCGCCCTCTTCGTCAACGGCGTCCTGGTCCCCAACACGGAGCTGGGCCACCTCGAACTGAACGGCCACGACGCCGAGAAGAAGGCCTCCAGCAAGGCCAAGGAGGACGGCGAGCTGACGTGGGAGCACTGGGCGCATCGCGTCCAGAAGTACCTCGCCCACGTCGAGATGCTGTTCTCGCCCGAGCTCTTCATCATCGGCGGCGGAGTCAGCCGCAAGGCCGACAAGTTCCTGCACTTCATCGAGGACATCAAGGCCGAGATCGTCCCGGCGCAGCTGCAGAACAACGCGGGGATCGTGGGGGCGGCGATGCATGCGGCGGGGGACGACTAGACGACTAGGGGTGGCTATCGGTCAGTGGGGCCGGTTGTCGGCGGTGCGGGTCGGCCGGCTCCGGCGGAGCTGGTGGCGGGGGCTCGGCGGGGCGTGATCGGTGCGGGTGCGGGTGCGCGGGTCTCGGTGGCCGGAGTCAGGTGGGCGTCGGCCGCGAGGTGGGGGGCCTGTGACAGGTGACTACGGGTGACTACGGAGGAAGTCCGGCGCGGTCTGGCGACGAGGCAGCGGCACTGGTCGCTGGGCGCGGGGCTTCGGGCGGGCTTGCACGGGCCCCGGAGGACGGCTCGGTCTACGCGGAATGCTCCGAGGCTGAGTCTCCGGCCCCGGAACCGACCCTGCGACCGGCCCCAGGATCGGTGGCCTCAGAACTGGTCCTGGGACGACCCTGACTCCGGTCCCGGCCTCGACCCTGACTCCGACCCCGACTCTGGTCCAGGTCCCGACCTCGGGCCTCGACCTGGTCCCGGCCCCCTACCCTGGTCCCGACGTCGACCGGAGTCCGACTCCGGCCCTGGTCCCGACATCGACCGGACTCCGACTCCGGCCCCGGTCCCGACATCGACCCGGACTCCGACTCCGGTCCCGATCCCGGCCTCGACCCCGATCCTGGTCCCGGCCCCGACATCGACCCGGACTCCGGCCCCGGTCCCGGCCTCGACCCGGGCCCCGACTCCGGCCCCGACCTTGACCCGGACCCCGGCCCGGCCCGGCCCCGGAGCTGGCCCCTGGGACGGGCCTCCGAATCGACGCGGGGTCAGTCTTGCGGCGGCCCCGGGGAGTCACGCTCGCCGGCGACGCCTCAGCAGCCGGACCCTGCGGACCGTCGCGATGAGCCCCGCGACGAGCGTCCCCCCGTACAGCCAGCCGGCCTGCGTGGCGAGTCCGGTGAAGAGGCCCATCAGGCGGTTGCCGAGGCCGCCGCTGCCGTCGGCCACCGGGAAGAGGCCGACGGCGAAGGCGATCGGTACGACGACCGGTGCGGTCAGCAGGTCGCCGCGCCGGATCCAGACCGCGGTGAGCACACACACCGGCACGAACAGCACGCCGTAGACAGTCAGTGACGCCCCGAACAGGAACTGGTCGATACACCCGAGCACGAACATCACGGCCGCGCAGAACAGCCCGCCACCGAGCCCGGTGAGCCGGGGGTTCGGCAGCTGACGCACCGTCTCGGCCGCCGTAGGGCTCGGGCGTCGTACGGTCGCCGGACGGCGCTGTGCCGTGCCGCGTGGCTGCGGGCCCGGGCGGGTCGTGCGGGCCGGGCCCCCGTTCGGGCCCCGGCCGGCCTGCGGGGGCAGGGGCGGGGCCCCGCGTCTTGTGCCGGGCTGTGGGGGTCGTGTCCTGTGTTGCTCCACTGCACCAACTTAGGTCGGTTTATGTGCCGAATAGGTCCTCAGACACGCCGATGGGCAGAGCTTGGCCACGTGTTCGACGCGGAGCCGGGAGGGCGCGGCTCACGCCGTAGACTGGTGGATCGGCCCCGGGCCCAGTCTCCGCAGCCCCAGCCGGTCCCCTCCACTGCTCTCACGCCACTCACGTACGGGAAGTCGCAACGTGTCGCTCACGATCGGAATCGTCGGTCTGCCGAATGTCGGCAAGTCGACCCTGTTCAACGCCCTGACCAAGAACGACGTGCTGGCGGCCAACTACCCGTTCGCCACGATCGAGCCGAACGTCGGCGTGGTCGGCGTCCCCGACCCGCGCCTGACGAAACTGGCCGAGATCTTCTCCTCGCAGAAGATCCTCCCGGCGACGGTCGACTTCGTCGACATCGCGGGCATCGTGAAGGGCGCGTCGGAGGGCGAGGGCCTGGGCAACAAGTTCCTCGCGAACATCCGTGAGTCCGACGCGATCTGCCAGGTCATCCGCGCCTTCAAGGACGAGAACGTCGTCCACGTCGACGGCAAGGTCTCGCCGAAGGACGACATCGAGACGATCAACACCGAGCTGATCCTCGCCGACCTGCAGACCATCGAGAAGGTCCTGCCGCGCCTCCAGCGGGAGTCGCGCATCAAGAAGGACATCGGTCCGAAGGTCGCGGCGGTCGAGGCGGCGCAGGAGATCCTGGAGAAGGGCGACACCCTCTTCTCGCAGGGCATCGTCCAGGGCTCCGGCAACGAGGAACTTCTCCACGACCTGCACCTGCTGACGACCAAGCCCTTCCTCTACGTCTTCAACGTCGACGAGGACGAGCTGGTGGACGAGGACTTCAAGACCGAACAGCGCGCCCTGGTCGCCCCCGCGGAGGCGATCTTCCTCAACGCCAAGCTGGAGGCGGACCTCGCCGAGCTCGACGAGGAGGAAGCGATGGAGCTCCTGGAGTCGGTCGGCGTCGAGGAGCCCGGCATGACGACCCTGGCCCGCGTCGGCTTCGACACCCTCGGCCTGCAGACCTATCTCACGGCAGGCCCCAAGGAATCCCGCGCCTGGACCATCAAGAAGGGCGCCACCGCCCCCGAGGCCGCGGGCGTCATCCACACCGACTTCCAGAAGGGCTTCATCAAGGCGGAGGTCATCTCCTTCGCCGACCTGGTGGAGACGGGGTCGGTGGCCGAGGCGCGCGCCAAGGGGAAGGCTCGTATGGAGGGCAAGGACTATGTGATGCAGGACGGGGACGTGGTGGAGTTCCGGTTCAATGTGTAGCTGAGTTCCGGTCTAACCTCTGGTGCGAAGAATTCGAGGGTCGCTGAATGGCTGAAGTCACCTTTCTGAGCCAGGCTGAACCGGTCGATGAGTATGGCCGTGCTCTTTACGCGGTGTCGCGATCAATTCTGCGGGCTCACTTCGATGAGTTGTCGCAAGCAGATCTCGAAGACCTCAATTGCGATCGGGTGGACGTCACGTTTCGGCAACTCGCCAAGCTCGCTCGCCTCCACCGCGACAAGGGATCGCGCGGAGATGGGTTTGAGTGGGCCGTTCATGAGGCGATTGTCGGCGGCGAACCACGCGTTATTGATCTGGTCGGGGAAGCGCTCAAAAAGGTGAGTCCTAGGTCATTCGCCGACTTGGACAGGCCGACGTCCCTGATGTTCGGGCATGAGCGTGCACGTCACCTCGGATTCACTGATGCCGTTGTTAACAACGCGAGTGGTGATGCGGTGTTGTTGCCGGACGGCTCAGGCCACCCATTCGCATTTGGATCCTGGGTGCCGGTAGCTGCTCGCGGTGTCGCTGGCGAGCCTCAGCTTCGGGAGCGGATCAAGAAGGTATGGAAGACCGACCTGTTCCTGAGTAGTGCCCAGAAGACGCGGTTTGCCGCCGCGACTATCAAGAGTAATTGGCATCAACTCGAAGACGGTAACGGACTCCGAGTGGCGATTGTTCCCCAGGCGGTAGACCTTTCGGCGGGATATCGGAGGTGGCACAGTCTCCACCTGATCGCGCTACCAGACCCGGACGGCTTCATGGGCTTGTTCAACGACGCGTATGAGGCAGTTGCCGAAGCGGTTCTGACGGTTGGCCGGCACGATCGTGCGCCTTATTACTACAAGCCGAGTGCTAAGGCGCAGAAGATCCAGGAGCAACTGGAGAAGTACGGGAAGGTGAAGGTGGTCGACATTCTTGGCGCCCTGAACGAAGCGGCGCAGCAGAACCTAATTGCTATCGACCGAAAGCTCATGTCGGTGGAAGCGCCTACGTGGCTAAATATCAACGAAGAGCGCACGCCCATCATCGCACCGAGACCGTCGTTCGAGAAGCTCGACTGATCTCTCAGGTGACAACACCATCGTCCGGTTAGCCTCGTTTGACCTGACGGGGGTGACCGTGAACGTCGATGGCCCGCGCGACCAACGCGGCCGAGCCCGTTTCCTCGTTGAGGACAAGGGGCGCTCTATGCGCTGTGCGCGAAGAAGCACCAGGCCGGTCTCTGCGAGCGGCTGCACACGCTGCGCTGGAGGGAAGTGACCGCGAAGTTCTACGACCGCACCGAGGGACACGGCCGCAAGGAGACCTCTGTGGTGCAGCAGGTCCTGATCGGTCGATGCCCTCGACTTCCCGCATGCCGCGCAGGCTGCCCGGGCTGTTACGCCACCGCTCCTGTCTGAAGGCCGGCGGGCGCAGCCGTGAGACGGTTTGCGTGATCACCGATCTGACCAGCCGGGAAGCCCCCGTAGCGGCTTGCGAAGATCATTCGTTCGCAGTGGGTCATCGAAGACCGGCTTCACGTCGTCTGCGACACGGCTTTCCGCGAGGACGGCTCCAAGGTCCACACTGAGCACGGCCCGGAGAACATGGCCACCTTGCGCAGCTTCGCGATCAACGGCCTCCGCGTCGCTGGCCTCCGCAACATTGCCGCTGGACTCTGGGAGATGTCCTTCGAGCCGTTCAGTGGTCCCCTGGCTCTACTCGGACTCCGCTGACCAGCGCAGCCCCCGCGGACAGCCGGACTTTGAAATCACCCTGACAACCCAACTCGGGACACTCCGGGGACTCCATGGAACGGGGTTCAGTGCGTCGGAGGTTAGCGGTCGCTAGACGGTGCGAATGACAGAGGCAGGTTTGATGTCCTGGGCGTCGATGAGGGTGCGGATGTCGTCCGGGTCCGAGGTCCAGATGATGGCGCCGAGGCTGGCTGCCATGGTCACGACGGTGGCGTCGACGATGTCGGAGGTGCCGGCCTTGCCGCAGAGGATGCCTGCGGTTTTGGCGGTTTCGAGGCCGACGGGTACGACGTGGCACCCGGCGAGGAACTTGCCGAGTCTGACCTGGCGGCGTGAGTCCCGCCATGCCTGGCTGACGACGACGGACGGGACGTGGATGTCGCGGCCGTCTTCGAGGGCCAGGCTGTGGCGGGCCCACATGCATCGGTCGTTGTTGTCGATGGCGATGAGTACCCCGGCGTCGTACAGGTAGGGGATGTTCACGCGGCCGAGGCTCCCGAGCTGCTGAGGTACTCGGCGTCGGCGGCGGCCAGGTCTGCGCGGGCGGCGGCGAGCTCTTCCGGGGTGAAGGTGCCGTGTTCGGCCTGCCACTCCTGGATGACGGCGCGGCCGGCCCGCAGGCGCAGCTCGCGTTCGGCTGCTCCGGCGACGAGGCGGGAGAGGGGGATGCCTTCTTCTTCGGCGGCTCCGGCCAGGGCTTCGACCAGGGTTTCGTCGAGAGTGATAGTCACCTTCTTGGTAGCCATACATCAACCATAGCGTGGTATGGCCTTCGGTGTGGATACGCGGATCGCGGTGGGGAGCGTGGAGGGCGTAAGCGCATCCAGCGAGGAGGGACTCACCGACTCGATGACCCGCGGGGCTGCGAGTGAGGCTGGGCCCACATTCGCCGGAAAGGGCGGATTGCTGATGAATGTCTTGCTCGGCCGTGAGGTGACGGTGCACGGTTTCGAGCACGGGTCAGGCAAAAGATCGGGGCTTGGGTGGCGAGCGTTTTCCAGAGGTGCAAGAGGGATGTCCGGGACCGGAACTTCCCCTGTGATCGTCCGCGGTGTCGGCATGGGTGGACGGTGCGGTATCGGGAACCGGGCGGTAGGCGCGGGCGACAGAGGGAGAGGTAGTTTCCCCGTCGGGTGGGCTCGGATGGTGCGGACGCTTTCGCCGACAAGGTCGAGAACGACAAGAAGTCGGACGTCCGCTTCGATCCTGTGCGTGGGCTTGTGCCGTTGCGGGTCCGGGCTCGGGAGTGGCTGGAGCGGCGGGTTATCGGCGAGTCGACGCGCCGCAACTACGAAGGGTTCATCCGTAACCATCTTCTGCCGAGTCTGGGGCGGAAGGTGCTGGCCGGGCTGGCGCGGCGCGACTTCGAGGAGTTCGCCAAGGATGTGCATGCCTCCGGTGCGGGGTTGGCGGTCTCTACGGTCAATGACCGGATGGTGATGGTGGCCGCCATGCTGGAGGCGGCTGTTATCGACAAGCGCATCCTTGACAATCCCGCACGGGGCGTCCGGATATCCAGAGTGGGCCCGCTTGGGGTGGACGAGGACGAGATCCCCACGCCGGGCGAGGTCGATCTGATCGCCCAGCACATTGCCCCGCAGTACCGGCTCACTGAGCTTCTTCAGCGTTGTCTCTCCAGCGTGAGGATGGCCTTGGCGATTGACGTCATTCGATTCGGGCTGCACCGGGACCTGCGGAAGATGCGCC
>NZ_JBICXA010000017.1:0-278826 GCF_043200035.1 Streptomyces sp. NPDC048504 | reverse complement strand
ACCGGGAAGCCTGCCGACCCGCGGCCCCGGTCGCGTACGCGAGGAGCCCCCCGACCCCCCCCCCCCCCCCCCCCCCCCCCCCCCCCCCCACCCCCCCCCCGCCCCCCCCCCCCCCCCCCCCCCGCGCGCGCGCCGCGCCCCCCCCCCCCCCCCCCCCCCCCCCCCCCCCCCCGACGGGGACTCACCCAGACAGGGACGGTCTGTCACAGGCGGGGTAGGGCAGAGCGGTCCTGGGCGGTGATGTGGAGGGTGTGCAGGGGCTGGGTCCGGGTGGGGCGGACGACCTCGAACCAGTCGGTGCCCTCCTGCAGGTGGTGGGAAATGCTGCGGTGGTGGCTCCAGCCGAATCCGATGCCGGTCTGCCAGGTGGTGTTGCTGTAGCGGCTGCCGATGACCGGTTCCCCGTGGAGGTAGACGGAGTCGAGGGGGCGGGAGGTGGCTTCGAGGTGAGCGAGGACGGCTGCCGCGGCGCGGCGCAGCGGGCTGGTCTCGCTCCAGCGGGTGAGGGCTTCGAGGGCTGCGGGATGGGCGGGTTCGGCGTCGGGGAGCTGGAGTTGGCGGATGGTGGCGGCCTTGCGGTCGACGAGGTCGGTGAGATCGATGCGGACTGGGCGCGGGACCCAGCGGTCGATGCCGTCGAAGGCTTCGATCATGTGGTCGCGTGGGGCGCGGCCTGCCTCGGGGTCGGGGGTGATGGCGGCGAGCCGGGTGCGGGCGGCATCGACGGGTTCGCCCCGGATCCACAGCAAGGTCAGTTCGAATCCTTCCGCTTCGAGGCTCTTGCGTTCACCGAAGTGGATCTGCAGGCCGCGGCTTCTGCCCTTGAGGGCGCGCTTCATCGAGGCGGAGGGGTCGCCGCCGTAGGACAGGGAGTGAAGGAACTCGGAGGTGAGGCGGTCGTCACGGCGGTGCTCAACGACCATGTCGACGTCCGAGGGGTTCAGTGCGCCGCGTGCGTAGGAGCCGAAGACGAGGATCTCGTCGACGAGGTCCAGCGGCCAGCCTCCCTCCTCCAGGCGGTCGAGCATGTCGTTGAGGAGCGTGGTGGCGCGCTCGCGTTTCACGGAAAGCCTCCGCTGGTCGGTTCGGATGACGGCTTTGAGCTTGTGGTTTTCAGCCGGTCTGCCGCGGGGCGCCCGGCCAGGGGTGTAGATGCGGTGGTGTCCTACAGGGTGGTCGGCAGGGAGATCACCGGCTGGGAGATGGCCTGCGGGATGCAGGCGGGAGCGGTGCGGCCCGCCTGGGTGCAGGTCAGGGTGAGGAGTTGGAGGTAGCCGAGGGAGACCGGGCGTCCGGGGAGCTTGCCCGTTGCCTGTTCGAAGCGCTGGAGTGTGGGGGGCTTGATGCCCAGGTGGCCGGCGGCGTCGTGGAGGTCGAGTCCTGCGGCTTCGCGGGCTTCCTGGAGGGTTTGGGCGTTGTCGTGCCAGACCTGCGGTGCACTCTCGGCGGTGTCCCGGGCCACGGCTGCCCGGGCCGCGGCAAGGGCGGTGTGGATCCGGTCGGTACGGGGTCCGAGCAGGAATCGGGCGAGGCGGGCGGCGTCGGCCGCGTGGTCGACGCCCTCGCTCCAGGGCTGTGAGGCCTCCTCGTACACACGGCCTCGGGCCCTGGCGCAGTCCTCACGCCCGCCGGATTCGGCACCGTAGGAGCGGTGGCGGTCGCTGGTGCAGGCCAGCGTGCTGTCCTTCGCGAGGTCCATGTCGCGGTCCTCGTCGTCGGCCTCGATGGCGTCGATGACGTCCTGGACCTGCCGGCGTTCTTGTGGAGTCAGGACGCTCGCGAGTGCTTCCGCGGCCGCCTGGGCTTCGGGACGTCCGGCGGGCTCGAAACTGCCGCCCCAGGCGTGGGATGCGTCTTCTCCCTCCGCCTTCTGGAAGGCCACGTCGATGGCTTCGAAGGTGTGCGGGCTCCAGGCCTGCATCATCAGGATGATCTCCTGCAAGGCACGCTGGGCGGCCGGCTCCGTCTCCTCCGCGGTACCGCTGCTGTGGCGGCCCCGGGTTCCGCTCATCCAGTCGGTGAAGGTCTCAGGCCGGCGGGAGTCGGACGGTTGCGCGGCCGCGAACCAGCGCGCCGCCCTCACGACGCAGGCGTGCGCGTGCTGGATGGCGGCGTACCAGCCGAACAGCGCCTCACGGTAGTCATCCACATGACGGTCCTCGGCAAAGGTGCCGGTCTCCGTTCGGCAGCGCTGCGGGCACTCCGCCGCGCTCACCCGGTAGAGAGCGGCACGGGTCTCGGGGAACGTCAGCAGAGCGGCGTCCAAGTGCTCATATTTGGGGCCGCGGTTGCGGCGCTTTTCGAGCCCCTGGTCGAGGAAGACATGGAAGCGGGGTTCCTCATGCCAGTTGGCCGCAGCGCTGCGGACACGGAAGTCGCTCTGCCACGCTCCGGTCGCGATGACCTCCCGCAGCGCCGAAGCCACGTCCCGCCGCAGTGCCGCACCCAGTGAGATCAGCACCGGCAGGCACTGGGGATCACTCCCCAGCGCGGACATCACCAGATCGACATCGTCATGACGATGAAGATGACGCTGGAACACGAACTCCCCCTTGAGTGCAACAGTCCCCAACTGCCGCCGCACCGTGGTGTGGAGGCAGTCCCCCATCTTGCACGAGGGCTACGACAACGCACCGGTCGATGGGGGCACCGGAGCTTAAGGAGTTCGACGGCGTCGTCACCGTCGAGGGCATCTACAGCTCGAAACTCCTCGACGCGCGATGGGACGCGAGACGCACGGATGAGGCGCGACGGCTGCTCCGGGTCGCGATCACACGCGCCCGCCGCACCGTTGTCTTCATCCGCCCGGCCGACGCTCTCCCCCTCACCCCGCCGCTCCCGGCCACGGGCTGAACGGTCTCTTTCTCCTTGCGCACCGCATTGACCGTGAAACCGGCGACTGCGGCATCGGGTCGTTGGAGGCGGGACGGATGGGCCGTCGCATCAAAATCGGCCGCCCTTTCGGGATTTCGCGCACGCGTCTCAATCGAAGCGACCTGGTGTCAGTGGGCGCTGCCATGTTGATCGCTCGCGGCCTGAACTAGGCCGAAGGCTGAAATGACCCGCAGTGCGGGTGGATGGGACGTGAAACGTGGCCTTGAGGGCGACGGCTGAACAGGAGGCGGCCCGGGAGGCGTTCGCCGCGGGCCAGGACTTGGCCCTGGTGGCCGGCGCCGGTACGGGAAAGACGTCGACGTTGGTGATGATGGGCTCGGGGACGCGGCGGCGGGGCCTGTACGTGGCCTTCAACAAGCCGATCGCGCAGGAGGCCAAGGGCCGGTTCGGGCCGAACGTGGAATGCCGTACGTCGCATTCGCTGGCGCACCGCGCGGTAGGCCGCCAGTTCCAGGACCGTCTCGACGCCTCTCGCCATATGCCGCTCAAGCGCACGGCGCAGTTGCTGGGGCTGGATCGGGACCTGGCGGTGGGCAAGCGGCGGCTGAGGGCGACGACGCTGGCGCGGCTCGTGATGGAGATGGTCCGGCGTTTTTGCTACAGCACGGACGAGCAGGTGGCGGCCCGGCACCTGGGGCCGGTGAACGGGCTGGACGACCAGGGTGCGCAGTATCTGGCGGAGGTGCTGCTGAAGCGGGCACGGTGGGCGTGGGAGGACATCTGCTCGCCTGCCGTGGGAAGCTGCCGTTCCAGCACGACCACTATCTGAAGATGTGGGCGCTGACGCGGCCGAGGCTCCAGCGGACTTCGTGCTGCTGGACGAGGCGCAGGACACCAACCCGGTGTTGGAGGAGATCTTTCTGACGCAGGACGCCCAGCGGGTGTGTGTCGGGGATCCGGCGCAGCAGATCTATGAGTGGCGGCATGCCAAGGACATCATGAGCGGATTCCCGGGGCAGCGGCTGGAGTTGACGCAGTCGTTCCGGTTCGGTCCGGCGATCGCGGAGGTGGCGAACCGGTGGCTGCGGGCGGCGGCGGCGGCGACGCAGCTGACCGGGCACGCCGGCGGGGCCTCCGCGCTGGGGCAGGTGGAGGTCCCCGATGCGGTGTTGTGCCGGGGCAACGCGGACGCCCTCGCCGAGGTGCTGCGCTTGCTCGAGGAAGGGGTGTCGGTTGCCCTGGCCGGGGGGCGGCAAGCCGCTGCTGAAGATCGCTGAGGCGGCGGCGGCAAGCCGCTGCTGAAGATCGCTGAGGCGGCGATCGACCTGCAGGCGGGCCGGCGGACCTCCCATCACGAGCTGTTCTTGTTCTCGTCCTGGGGCGAGGTGCAGGAGTACGCCGAACAGGACTCCGCGGCGGCGGAGTTGAAGGCGATCGTGGAGCTCGTCGACGCCTACGGGCCGCAGCAGATCATCGCGGCCGTCCAGCGGATGGTCGACGAGGATCGGGCGCGCGTGGTGGTGTCCACGGTGCACAAGGCCAAGGGCCGCGAGTGGCGGCGGGTGCGGATCGGGGACGGCTTCACTCCGCCGGCGGACGAGCCCCGGGCGCGGGGTGTGCATCCGGCAGAAGCACGGCTGATCTACGTGGCGGTGACGCGGGCGCGCGAAGTGCTGGACATCTCTGGGATCCGGTGGGCCGAGGCCCGGATCCGGCAGAACCGGCGCACCTCGGTGACGAGTACCCCGGAGGGTGTGCCGCTGGCCGCGCTGCCTTTGACGGGGCAGCTTCAGTACCCGCGCTCCCCCATGTCCACCTTCTTGTCCCGGCATCTGCCGCGCACGGAGCGGGTGGTCGGCTCATACCAGCACCGGTCGCGGGACCTTCCGCCTGCCGTGCAGCCGATGGACGAGCGGCGTCCCGACTATGCGGCTCTCGGACACACCGTCGACTACCGCCTGCGGCTCAGCCTCGGCCGCAGCCCGGGAAGCGCGGTACTGGCCGGTGTTCAACTGCTCGGCAGTACCTACCCGCTCGAGGGCTCTCCCCCGCCCGAGGTGCGCGCGGCCCTGCATGCGGCCGGCACCCGGCTGCTCGCCGCCCTCCACGCCCATCTGAAGGGTGCATCCCGGCTGGGTGAGCAGGAGCTGACCCGGCTGTGTCACGTGGCGGGGTTCTGCGAGGCGGTCTACCGCAACGGCGTCTTCTCCCGGCGCCGCAACCTGCTCGCCCACGCCGACGCGCACATCACTCTGGATCAGCTGACCGCGGCAGTCCCGGTCTATGTGCTGGACGACATTGCCGAGCAGATGGAACTCGCCGACCGGCCCTTTGCGCCGTTTCGGCGGCTGCCGGACGAACAGCGGGTGTGCGGACCGGTGTTCACCGGCAGCAGCGACCTCGGCGGCGCCGACGCGGACTTCATCGTGGGCGGCCTGCTGATCGACTGCAAGGCCACCACCCGCCCCCACACCATCAACCGCCCCGCAGTACAGCAACTCGCCGGATACCTGCTGCTCGACTACGACAACACCTACGCCATCGACCGAGTCGGCCTCTACCTGTCCCGCCAGGGCGCCCTGCTCACGTGGAGCGTCCCGGAGTTCCATACCGCTCTGGGAGCTCGCGTTCCTCTGCCCCGGCTGCGCGCCCTGCTACGCGATCACCTTCGCCAGGCACAGCGCTCGGCATCCTCGAAGGAGGCTTGACCGAACGCCTGGCTTGGCTCGCCCCGCCCGAAGCACGGGCGAAGCGCTCCAGCCTCTGGTTCCTGGAGCTCTTCGGGCGTACCGGCAAGGACGCGGTCCTCGCAGGTGGCAGCGCGAGTCTCCGAGCCGGTTGGTCATCGCAGGGCATCGAGTCTCTATGGCTCGGTGCCCTGTGGGACATCTGCGGGCGCTCGTCTGAACGCTTCCCGGGCGAGGGCGCGGCTTGTACGGGCGGCTGTGTCAGGAAGTGAACCATTTGGCCTCGTCCGCTACATCGGCCAGGTAGGCGTCCGCTCCGCTGCGTGCCGCCCTGTCCGCTTCGAGTACGAAGGTCATGGGGTACTCGAACGGAGACTCAAGGATGGCGGCAGCGGCCTCGGGAGGGATGCGACTCGGCACGGCCGTAACCGCGGCTCGGGGGCCGTGTGCTTTAACAGCGGCCAGAGTCTCGGGCCTGAGGGTGTGGGCCGTGCGGGCAGTGAGTGCCAGATGAGCGGGCCAGGCTGCCGTGCTGTAGGCGGCCATGCCCGCCAGCGCGGCGTCGGGCAGGGGACGCAACTCCAGGTCGCGCGCTGACTGTGCGGGGTGGGCAACGTAGTGGGCAACAGCAAGAGTGGTGCACGGGGCGAAGGCAGTGGCGGCGGGGAGGATGGCCGGGGACAGGCGGCGTGCGAGGGTGGCGCCCAGTCGGCTTGAGCTCATGAGGAGGGCGTGGCGCACATCCTCGGGAAGGCTCTGGAGTGCTTCGTCGATGCGGGGTAGGTGCGTGGTGACGACGGTTTCGTCGGCGATGGCCAGTAGGCCGAGTGTCCAGGTGGCGCGGGAGAGCGGATCGGTGTGGGTGGTGAACTGCTCGCTCCACCAGGCGGCGGCGGTGCGGTGGCGGCGCAGTTCCTGCAGCAGACGGCCGTAGTCGGGCTCGGGTCCGAGGGGCTGCGATCCCGCAGTGATGTCGCCGCCGGTGGTGAAGGCGGTCGCTGCAGCGCCGATCACGGTGATCTCTGCGGCCAGCCAGCACGGTCCCAGCAGGGCACTGAGCGTGCGGGCCGCGTTGCCCCAGGGTGAGGTGGTGCGTTTTTGGCCCTTACGGAAGGCGAGGGCGGTCTGCAGCGCGTCGAATCGCGGATCACGGTCTTTCAGCCGGGTCAATGCTGCCTGCCGCTGCTGGCCGAGTAGGTCGGGGTCGCGGTGGCCGACCGTTTCCAGCAGTGAGGGAGCGGAGTCGCTGGCCGCCATGCGAAGGAAGTTCTGCGGGCGCAGGATGCGCAGGAGGTCAGCGGCGTAGGTGGGTGTGGGGCAACTGGATTCGCTGGCATGGCCGTTGAGGACTGCCTTAACGAGTCGCTGCTCGTGGCGAGAGCCGGGCTCGGGGGCCAGGCCTGCGTGCAGGGCCGCGGCGGCCGTGGTGTCGTCGGCGAGGGCTAGGCGTTCGAGGTCCAGCCCGGTGAGCCGGCCGGCGCAGTGGAACGGTGCACCGAGGGTCAGCCAGGCCGCCTCCTGGCCGGTTCCCAGGGCCTCCCGCATGCATGGGTGCCACCAGGCGTGGAAGACGTGGGCGTCGTCCAGCAGGAGGACGGCCAGTTGCAGACGTTCGGCAGCCGCCGGCGAGGCGGGATCGCTCGCCACCTGCTGCAGGAACTGGTCGGCCAGGTGCTGGGCCCCGCGGTCGGCAGTGGGCAGGGGAAGATCGTCGTTGGTGTTCAGTTCGTGGTGGACGAAGCGGACGCTGAGATCGTCGAGAAACAGTTCGGCAGCGCGCCGCTGGGTGCGGGAGCGGCCGCTGAAGACACCGTCGGCCAGCAGGACCCAGGCGGACAGACGCAGTTGACGCGGGCGGGTGCCCTCGTCCCGCTCTTCTTCCAAAGTCTCCACCAGCCCTGCCAGTTCGTTGGGTTTGGCGAAACCCGCAAAGAATCGGCTGGTGTTGAGCCAGTAGCCTCTGCGCACCAGTTCGCGCAGGACTTCCGCCCGGTCGAAGCCGCGCTGATCGGCGCCTGCGAAGTCGTACAGGTAGCGGGCGGCGAAGTACTCCCGCAGCGGCTGCACATCGAACTCGAAGGTGCCCTGCGCCTTGCTGGTCAGGGCCCACACGCGGTCGGTGACGGCGGTGAAGAGGTCGTCGACCAGGGTGACGTTCTTGTCGACGCTGAACAGGTAGTTCAAGATCGCCCGCTGCAGTTCACGGGTCGGCAGCTGGCCGTTTCCGCCGTCCTTTTCCGCGCGGGCCTGCAGGTGCCAGCCCAGGTAGGCGGTGACCTCTTCGAGGTCGGTGCGGTGTTCGTCGACCGCGGCGGTCTTCTCCGCCTCCCGGTCGAGGAAGGTCTCCATGTAGGACGTGTAGAGGTCGGTGCGGTTGGCGGGCACCGAGTTGCCCCGCTTGTGCATCAGATACAGCAGGATGGTCAGCTGCATCGGGTTGTCGGCGAGCTGGGAGATGTGCGGTTCCGCGGAGCGGTGGCGGAAGATCCGCTCCAGAGCGCGGTGCTCCTTTTCCGGGATGGCTCGCGCTCGCGCCCATTTGTGCAGGTAGGTGATGCGCAGCGTCTCGTTGAGCCGGTTCAGGGCGATCGTCTCGAAGCGCTCTGGACTGGGTTCGGCCAGTCCCGCCACGTTGGGGCGCGTCGTGACGATCACCTGAGGGCGGAAGGCGGTGCGCAGCCGTGCGGTGAAGCTGTCGATCTCGTCGACGACTCGCTGGCGGGTTTCGGGGCGTGCGACTTCGTCCAGGCCGTCGAGGACGATCAGGACGGGCAGGCGTTCGAGGATGTCGTTGACCGTGGCGACGGTGGCGGGCAGACCGCCGCTGCGGGCGGTAAGCAGCTGCGCGAGAAAGGCTTCCAAGGAGCCCTGCTTGCGCAGCGTGGGGCGGGCAGGACGGTCTTCCTCGTTGAAGGGATCGCTCCCGGCCAGCCACGAGGCGTAGTCGCGCAGGTCGATCCTCAGCGGCAGACGGGGATCGGTGAGCAGGGCCCGGCCCAGGGACGAGGCGGGGTTGACCGTGGGTTCTTCATCGCTGAGGTAGGCGGCACGGTGCAGTTGGCAAAGGTACTGGCCAAGGGTCGACTTTCCCTGCCCGGGCTCGCCCCGCACGAGGGTGAACGGCTGGCGCGCGGTCAGCAGATAGTCGGCCGCTCCGCCCAGATCGTCGACCTCCAACTGCTCGAAGCGGCCCCGGCTGATCGCCGTCGGCATCGCCACGCGCAGTGCCTCGACGTCGATGAACAGATCCCCCAGACGGTGGGAAGTCAGCTCGACCTGCTTGAACTTGACCTTGGCGTCCTCGTCCCACTGAGTGGCGACGACCTTCAACGCCAGTGTGCGCAGGGCATGGTCGTGCGCGGCCTGTCCGGCCCCATCGATCAGATAGCGCACCAGGTCCTGGCCGGCGAGCATGTCCGAGTACGCCCACTTCAGCTCGGTGGGCGCGGCATCCACGCGGGCGTCGAGGTCGGCACGCCACCAGATATGGATGGGAATGCCGAACTGGGCGGTGTACTTGGCCAGGAGGGCATCCATCGTGTCCATCGAGCCACGCTGCGGAACAGCTGTCCCTGCCACCGACGTCAGCAGGTAGTAAGCCTCGGCGCCCTCCTCCACCAGACGGCGAATGTTGTCGGCCTCGCCGTTGATCGCCGCGTTCAGCCACGCGACCGGATTCTGCTGGGGCTTACTTGTCCACTTGACCTGGTAGATGGCCAGTCGGCCACCATCGCCACGAGTGGCGTCGCGACCGCCGTCGGAGTGCCCGACCGGGTAACAGCGGGTGTCACTGAAAACATGAGCGAGCAGGGCGTTGCACAGCCGCTGGAATGTCTTCTCCCCCAACCGCTCGTAGAGGTATCGCCCCTCCGGTGCCGCCACCTCGTGCCCTGTTTGCCTGGCCAACGCCCTGCCCCTCCCGATCTTGATGATGAGCGCTGCCCACTGTAGGACGCACCACTGACACGCTGCATGTGCTGCGGTGCAGGCCCCGGATCCACCAGCCCCGGTGCCTCACGCTGTGGCCTGGGCCAGCCGCTGACGCTCCTCACGGCTGGTGGCGCGTGAGGATGTACGGCCGGAGGCGCGAACGCCGAGTCGGGTCTTTCATCTTGTGCGCATTGGGCATCCGCGCGCTGCCGACTGCTTAGGGTCGATACGTCCGGCCTATGGAGAGGGACAATCCGTTGGGAAAGAAGTCGAAGGCGCAACGTCAGCGGGACAACACGCGTGCGCGTGCTCGCGCGGAGCAGCAGCGGCGCACAGCGGCGGTGGAAGAGTTCACCGAGGAGCACGCCCGGATGGTGGCGCGGCGTCACGGCGATCCGCGGTTTGTGCAACGGCGCCGGGGAGTGGACGGATCGGTCGAGGTGTCCTGGGCGGCCGGGTCCGAGCTGGATGTGCACATGCGGGAGGCGATGGAGGAGCAACGGGCCGCTTTCGAAGAGAAGTTCGGACGGCCTCCCGGCCCGCACGATCCGGTCTTCTTCGATCCCGAGGCCGACGAGCCGCGTCCTTTGACGCAGGAGGCCATCGGCCGGGTGATGGACGAGTTGCTGGAGGCGGCGGACCGTTCGGGAGTGGATCCCGCGCTCGTGCACGCCTGGCGCGAGTGCGGGTATCTCGTGACGGAGGACAACCGGCACACCTTCTCCGCCGCTGAGGTGATGGCCTTCAGCGATGCCGTGCACGCCTACCGGTCGACGGCGCACGGCGAGCAGGAAGCCGCCGGGGCCGAAGCCGTCACGGACGAGGTTCTCCCCGACGACGGCCGGGCGGCGGCGGTCGCAAGTCTGCGCAAGGTGGTGGCCACGATCCTGGTGCGGCGCGATCCGCGCATCGCACTACGGGTCGTGGTGGGACTGGAGCGGCTGGCGGAGGAGTCCGGGGACGAGGCCGCCGGGCTGGCGGGAGCCCTGTCGTTCGGGGTGCTGGCGGGATGGTTGGCCGGGGCGCGGGAGTCGGGCCTGTCACCGGACGAGGCCAAGGCGGCGACGGCCTGGGTCGATGAGTACCTCGGCGCCCGGGCAGGCGAGACGGCCTCCCGGATGTCAGGGCTGATCGGAGTTCCCGGAGCAGGCGACGTGACCGTGGCGGAGGTGACCGAAGACCTGGGCGACGATCTGCTGCCGGCGATGATCTGGCTGACGTGCGGCGTCGTGGCCGTCGCCGGAGCAGGCAACACCGACTGGCTGGAGCAGTTCGACCTCGACGTGTCCTGAAGACAGAAGAAAGTGGGTGATGAGAAGGCCGTGCACGAGGAGGGACCCGCGCTGGGTCCGCCGGTGATGGTGATACAGATTCCTCGCCTGGCGAAGGCCGTCGGCCCGGGCTGGCACGCCGTACTGCACCGTTTGCACGAGCAGCTGGTCGCCCGTTGGCCCGACTACCGGGCTGTTGGGGTGAAGGAGAAGTTCGGGGGCCTGCGGGTACAGATCGATGCCGGTGAGCGGGCCGCCCGCGAGGCGGCCTCGCGGTTCGTCAGGGCCGCCGAGGCGGAGGCTGCCGTGCTCTGCGAGTTCTGCGCGGGCTCGGGGCGGGCGCGGCCTCGCGGTGACGCACCAGCCGGGTGGATCAAGACCGTGTGCGCCGACTGTCACCGCGCATGGTCCGCCCGCGAAATCATGATCGCCAACGGTGCTGTCCGGTATTCCGGACGGGGCCCGCACAGTCCCGCGGCGCCTCCCGGGGACTAATAGAGCCAGGGGGCAGCCCTTGCGCCAGCCAGTTCAGGCTCACCGGCTCCAGCCCCCTCACCCCTCGACCTGGCCTGACCCGCTGACCCAGCCGACGGCCTTCCAGCCATGAAAGGAGCTATCCGGCCACGGCCAGCCCCACCACTCTCGGCCGCCACTACCGGCCGCCCACTAACGCTGAGCAGTCAACGCTCGTAGTGAGCAACCCTCAGAACCCGCAGGTCACATCACCTCAACCGGCGCGACCCATCAACCTACCCGCAAGTAACTTCCGGCGTGTCCCACTCATTAAACTGAGCAGTGCACAGGTCAGTCTCAAAGAGCTGCTCACTTTCAAGGGAGCCGCAACAACTGGCCCCATACCTGCACCAGCGCACCGCCGGCCGCATCGGCAGCTTCGCCCGCCTCATCCGCCAGGCCGCCATCACCGCCCTCATCGACGGCACCGAACGCATCACCAAAACCTCGCTCGACGCGATCCGCCTCGACCACCTCGCCGAACAGCACCACCGCCCCCGGGCCCGGAGCACCAACACCCCGTGAGCCCGACAGACGTCGCGGCCCGTGCTGCGGCAGGGGCCGGCACCGCGCAGCGCAGCGTCGTCACCACAGGGGCATGGCATCGGATCCCCTTCGCCGCGCCGGGCGTGTTCCGCGTACGGCCCCTGCCCCGCGAAGCGACCGCCTCATACATGCAACGCCTCGCCGACACCTACCAGCTGACGCTGCCCCAGCTCCTCGACGGCGCCGGCATCACCCTCCACCGCCACGGCACGCCACCGAGCGCCGAACTCATCCTCACTGCGGGCGCGGCCCGGCGCCTCGCCGTCCTGGCCCGCACCCCGCTCCCCCGCCTGACGTGCGCCCTGCCCCACCTCCCTCTCAGCGACGCCGCCCACGACACCGAGGCGGCCGCGTACTGGAAACGACTCGATGCCGGGCAACAACCCGTCCGTGCCTGCAGGCTGTGCACCCGCCACCGAAGTCACAACGCCACCGACACCGCCTGGATCCACCCACCGCCGCACCAGCTGGTGTGCCCACGCCACCACCAAGGAGCCCCCGACCCACGGCTCACTTCCACCGTCCGCACCTGGGCCGTGCCGGAGCTTGTCGCCGCGCACCACGCACACCAGCGACTCCTACGACGCCCCCGAGCTGCCACCGCCTGGACCACGGCACGCGCCATCACCACCCGCTGGTACGACCACCAGCAACACCTCACCCACCGCTGGCGCACCCGCCTGACCAGACTCTGCACGGCCAGCCCCCACCTGACCACCACGGGCAACGCCTCCCCCGCACTCCTGGCACGCGACCTGGTGACCTACCCCGAAACCGTCGCCCTCGCCCGCATACTCGCCACCCTGCCGAACCGACCACACCACACCACCGACCACGCCCTCAGCCTCATCGCCCACCGCCTCGGACTGCCCCGCCTGGCCAGCAACGCGAACGATCCCCTCCGGGTCTTCCTCACCCACACACGCCACTGACCAGCGCCAGAAAAGCCGGATCTGTCCATACACCATGCGGTGTGCTGCAATGCCAAGGCTGACCTTGTCAGGAACGTCGTTCCTGGCTACAAACTGCGCTGGCCCGACGGGCGAAGCCGCAGGGCAAGGACCAACGGAGGCTGAGAACGTGGTCACGTCGCGGAGCGGAGTTTGGTGGGCTGCCGATCATCCTGGCCGGCGGGTACCAGGGACCTTGGTCCGCGAGGACCGTACCTGGTCGCTCAACCTTGTTGGGACGCTGCTGCCCTTCGAGCACGACCATGACGGCGCCCTGTCGCTTGTCTCGCCCATGACGATCTACGGCATGTATTTGGGCACACGCTGCACTCTCGCCCCGGCGTACCTGTCCGAGCAGCAAGAACCCGGGAGACGCTATGACGTTCCCCGGGACGAGCGCGCCACAGACGATGATCAGCACTCACAGGTCTGGACCGCCTACAGCTTCCTCGAAGGCGACGCTCTACCCGACGACGCTTTGTTCCAGGCCGCCTCATTCGAATTGACGGGCCTGTCAGCGTGGTGGCCGCTGAGCGGTTTCAGGACACGCCGGATCGACCCGTCCGAGGTAAAGGGCTACGAGCCCCCAGAACCCACCATTGCGGACTGCGGCAATGGCTTGACCATCACTATCTGGGCCAGTCTGCGAGAGACCAGCAGGTGGAACCGATACCACTCTGTAGCGGAACGGGTGTGCATGGAAGTAGTCAGCGAGACCGGTCTCACGCTGACTCAACTACAGGAAGGGGTGATCACGCCTCTGCGCAGCCTGCTGGCCATCATCAGTCACCGGCGAGTCGAGTGCTTCAATCTGCAGCTCCGGCCACTCGACGCTGATTATCCCGACCAGGCCCGCTTCGGATACCCGATCACGGTTGATCCCGGAATGATCGACGGAGAGGCCGAAGTTGCGTCGGACCGTCCAGGTGAACGGCCGACGTTCACCGCGGATGACACCGACCTGAGCTCGTTCATCCCCGCATGGTTGACGCTTGCAGAGGTCAACTCGGTGCCTATCTCTGCTGCGGAAACACGCCACCCCTCGGGAGTCCTTCAAACAGGGGTTGTGGAGGTCGTCAACGCGGCCGAGACGCTCCACCGGACCACCCACAGCGAGCCTTCCGACTACCCGTTCGCCGACAAGGTGCTCGACATCCTGAAGGAATCGGAGAGGACGAACCGGAAGGAGCGGGACACCGTGTACTCCGCCGTCAAGATGACCCAGCTGCGTCTGGAAACACGGCTGCTGCAGTTGGCCGGAGGGCTGGGTGAGGAGTTCTGTACCTGGTTCTTCCCGAGCGGAGCAAAGGACTGGGCGTTCGTGGCATCTGTCATCCGAAACGCGCTAAGTCACGGCTACCCCACCAAGCATCGCCTTGAGCACGACGCAGAAGCCCTCGTAGGGGTCCTGCGAGTAACCCAGGCCGTCATCCAGCTCCGGCTGCTCGTCGAGGCAGGCCTCCCCCGCGGCAACGTGCTGAAAGCTCTTGTCGAGCAAGACCCCACGTTCGCCGCTGTGCGGCACCAGACCGTAGCCAACTGGCCAGCCCTCGCCGCCACCATCCGGTGATCTGCAACAGCAACTCACAGCTGCCTAAAGGCACACCACTACACCAACGAGATATCCAAGATCATTCCCACAAAACTACAGGACCGCAGGCCAACCATCAGAACACTCAAATCGAACAGACCTCAATGCCCTCCTCACCATCTCCGTACCGGACCACCCTCCTAGCCCCAAATCCCAACCAAATGACGAGACACCAGACCAGAGCCACCCAGACCCCTCAAAACCACTGCTCCATCACACTTGGGCACGCGGGAGCAGAGCGGCCGAGGTTGACCGCCCAGGAAGAGTTTACGTCAGATAGACGAGAATGGTGGGGCCCCCGCCTACTCGCAACCCTGAGGAACCGCGGTGTCCCGTCAGATGGACTGCACGAGGATGCCGCTGGCGCGCGCGGTGAACTCGCCTTCGCGGATGCTGGCCGCCGCGTCGAGACGCTACGGAGCACGGGAACGTACAGACCCCAGTCGGCATCACCGGCAGTGAGCCAGTCCCCGGCCCACGGGCCCGGGGTGGTCGACAGCTCCCGACCACCGAGCGGGCCGCCCACGAGTCGGACGATCACAGCGGCACCTCCATCCGGCGGGGCTCTCCCGCCTCACCCCTTAGGCGGGGCTCAGCCGCGAGAGGACTGCATCGAGATCACCACCGAGTTCTCCAGCCGTCCGGCGTCTCCCTCCCGTCCGGCATCGCGCGGCCCCGCCGTCGCGCGCGAGGAACACCGGCGGCGCCCGATCCCCTCGCCCGCCGCCCGGGGCCTGTCCCACCCACCCACTTCTCTTTCTTCCTGCTGTGGGGCGTGGACTCGGGGGCGTAGAGGGGATGTCGGCCTCCCGGCCATGACCCAACCAGGGATGGTGACCTGCGGTTTCACGGACAGACGCGGCAGAGCGTGCGGACGGTTGTCGGCCGGATTGTCGGCGGGGATGTGGGCCTGGTCCACGGCGGTGTTGTCGCTTCGTGACCGTGGTCGGGTCTTCGTGGTCGGGGTTCGGTCGGGGCCGGCTGCTGCTGTGACCGGTACGCGCGGCGCCGGACAGGACGGTGCCGCACCGTACGGGAAGCGAGCGGATCCGTGATGATCGGCGTGGACGTGGGCAGCGGGGACCGGATGGCGCTGGGGGTGCTGGCGCAGTACCGGATGGCCACCACCGAGCAGATGCACCGGGTGATCGCCCCCGCAGTACGCATCGAGCAGACCCAGCGGCGGCTGGCCCGGCTGCGCGGTGAGGGGCTGATCGACCGCATCACCCTGCCGCAGGCCGGACGGACCCGGGTGTGGTTCCCGACCTCGTACGGCGTGCAACTCGCCTGCGAGTGGCCCGAGATGCGCAGGCACCGGCCCTCAAGGACCTTGTCCGATCCGATCGCAGTACGGCTGAAGGTGGGCCACGCGCTGACCGTGACCGAGACCGCGTTCGCCTTCCTCGAGGACGCCCGCCGCCGCGGCGACGTGTGCGAGCCGCTGGACTGGATCCCCGAGGTCCACCATCCGACCGGGAGCGGCGAGGCCGTCATCACCGACGCGCTCCTCTACTACCGGAGCGGCCCCGTCGACGGCGCAGGCGGGGCGATGCTGAGGGCGTTCGTGGAAGTCGACCGGGCCACCATGGGCCCCGAACGCCTCGCCGTCAAACTGACCGCGTACGAGCGCCTCCACCGCTATGTGCCCGTGGTCCCGGGGCGCCGGCCGACCCTCCAGGAACCGGCGGTGGAGGAGTGGCGGCGGCGCTATCCGCTCTTCCCGCGTGTCCTGTTCGTCCTGGACGGCACCGGACCTGCCGGTGTCGAGAACCGGATCAGCGCCCTGCGCGCGGGGGCCGGGCTGCTGACCCCGTCGCGCTTCCTGCACGACGTCCCCGTGCTCGCGGCGCCGCTAACCGACCTGCTCCAGCACAGCCCCTCCGCACCCGTGTGGCGCCCCGTCCACGACCCCGACCGGCGAGTCCGCTGGACAGAGACCGGGCATCGGCAGACCTGACGTACGTGCCTCCACAGACGACGACACAGGTCTGCACTCGCTTCGCCCGACAACCCCTCCGCAGCAAAGCAGCCGGCCACCACACCCGCGCGAATCCACCTCTTCTCGCCCCAGTCAGCTGGTCGATGCGGTGCGAACGTATTTGCACAGGCAATGCACCTGCGGGTGCAATAGGTCAGAGCTGGCGGAGACCGCCGAGCACTCTCTTCAGCAGTCCCGCGTCAAGTCGGCCGCGGGTGGCCTCGGCTCCGTCAGGCTGATGAATCGCCACCAGTCCCTCCGCCGCCATGTCGGCGATGAGCATGCGCGCGATACCCAGAGGCACACGGAGAAGGGCTGAGATCTCGGCAACCGACCTGATCTCTCGGCACAGCTCCCAGATCCGCACCTGCTCGGGCAGATGTCCTTGTATCCGAGAGCGGTCCTCTGTGCTGCGCACCAGCGCCTCCACAGCGAGCCGGGGGCGTCCCCGGGCCAATCCGCTCTGAGGATCCAGACCGCCCATGGCATCCCCGCGCATATGTGCCGCGATCGTCGCCCGTCGGCGAGCCTCTACTTTTACGCGTAGGAGCACGGCCGCGACGGTCTCCGGCCCAGAGTACTGGTCAACGAGTCGGGTGTAGGTGGTGTCGATGTCAGCCGACTCAGGCTCATCGAGAGCGCTACGCATCGGGTCCATCGCCGGCCTCCTTCCTGTGGATCGCGCTGCTTACTGCACGCCGTGCGTGGGCAAGGTTGCCCCGCGCCTGTTCCGGGGTGCACCGGAGAACGTCGGCGATCTCCGACGGCGTCATGTCGACGAGCGTCAGTGTCATCACTTCCCGCTGCCGCGGAGGCAGAGCCGCGACTGCGGAACCCGCGACCAACGCCATTTCCACCGCGGCCAGGTCGTCCACGGCCCTGTGATCGACGATGTCCCGGTCGGACAGTACGGCCTGCTGATTCCACTTCAGGAGGCAGGCATGACGTAACGCGACGGTCCGCACCCAGGCCTGCGGCGTGGACACCTTCTGCCAGTGAAGAAGAAGGCGCGTCATGGCCTCGGCAGCCGCGTCCTCCGCGATATCCGGGGTGAACCCGCGGTAAGCGATCAGCATCGCTACTACCCGGGGGTACTGACACTGGAAGAACGCCGTGTATCCGTCGGACTCACTATCCACTCCGATCGTCCTTCCGGCCCGGGTGGGCTCCACGTCCACTCCTGAGCCCCACGACAAGAACCACGATGATGATCAGCAGGACCAGCACGGCCGAACCGAGCGTGACGGTAGCCGACTTAGTGGTTACGTAGAAGGTGCCCAGGCCCCCCAGAACAGAGTTGACGAGCAGCACCAGGCCCGCCATCTCACTCCGTCCCGAACCGCGTTCTTCCGCCTCCGGCACGACCGGCCGCCCCGGCACCTTCTCTCCTGATCCGGCCACAGGTCCGGGAGTGGAATCAGGCAGCCTTGGAAGCCGCGCACTGTTGTCCGTCATGCCTCTCTAGAGCCCCCGGACCCCGCCCGCATGAAAGTGACACCGGTCACTGCCCGAAAGCACAGGCCGAGGTCGAGCCTATGGCGTGGGAACGCCCCATGCGGCGGCTTCGGCGTCGGTGAGGAGCAGCGCCTGGGTCTGGCGGGCGCCTCCGCGGTGGGCGATGTGGACGCGGCCCGGGTGCAGTCGTCGGCCACAACCTGACGAAGATTGAGATACTGCCTCCTCTTTGAGACGGGGAGGCCTTGTTGATCATCTTTGATACGAACGCGGTGCACCTTCTGCCGCCTGAAGGACCGCGTGCCGACATCATCCGGAAGTTGCGGCAGTCGAAGCATCACAGGGTCGCCGTGCCGTGGATGGTGCTGGAGGAAATGGCCGCCCATCAGGCGCACCTCTACCCGGTGAAGCACCAGTCGGTCCTGAACGCCCTGGAGAAGTTGCGGGACATCCTTCCCTGGGAGCTGGAGAGCTCGGTGGAGTCGCTGGACCTGGAGCGGTATTTGGATCACTGGCGGGAGGTCTACGGAGAGATCTTCGAGGTGATCGAGACCAGCGACGGAGCCATCCGCAGGGCGTTCCAGCGGGAGGCGATGGCCCTGCCGCCGACGAAGCGCGGCAAGGACCACTCCGAAGGCGGCCGCGATGCGGCGATCTGGTTCTCCGTCCTGGAATTCCTGGAACAGAACCCGGACCAGCACGTCCACTTCGTCACGAACAACAGCAAGGATTTCACCGACGGGACCGGCTTCCCGTACCCGATGAACGACGACATCCGCGGCATGGAAGACCGGCTCGTCTTCCTGCGGGACTTCGACCAGGTCGTCTCCCGGTTCACCAGAGAAGTGTCCGGGACGGAGGCGGAGGCTGCGGCGGGCGAGCTCCTGAGGTCACTACCTGTGCGGGAGCGGGTTTCTCAGACGGCCGTAGAGGTTCTCAGCTCTCCTGCCGGATTCGCCGGCTTGGGGACCGCCGGCGTCGGGGTGGAGTGGCGTGAGTGGCTCGCCTCACCCGAAGTCGATCTCCTCAGCGTCACGGACGTGAAGGGACATGAGATCGAAGGTGACGTCTGGTACACGGCCAAGGCCAGCTGGCTGCTGTACGGTCTCGCCTTCAACGGAGAGGAGGCCAGTGCTCACTACATCGCCTGCGTGTGGCACATGAAGGTTCTCTTCTCCGCAACCGAGGGCGACACGGCACCGACACTTCTCGCAACAGAAGAGCCCTCGCCACCGGACACTGACGACGAACCATGCATGAGGATTCTGCAGGACCTCAAGAAGCGAGCCACTGGCGCTGCCGCAGACGCGAAGCAGAGTCTCCTCGCCGCGCAGTCTTCTGTGGAACGCGTGGTCACCGAGCAGCTGCCGCCTTCCGTGCGTACGCTCGACCTCGCCACCAACCAGCTAGCGCGAAGGCTCGCTGCTGACACGGCAGCGCTGCAAGCCCTGGCTGACACCCCGGGCCAGAAACTCGCCCGGCAGTTCGCCGAAAACCAGAAAATGGTACAGGCGTTGTTCGACAACCCGGGCCTGAAGATCGCCCAACAGTTCGCCGAAAACCAGGCAGCGCTACAGGCGTTGTTCGACAACCCGGGCCTGAAGATCGCCCGGCAGTTCGCCGACTCCATGCCGAAGCTCGACATCGCCACCACGGGGCCGCAATCGCCTGCTGGTGACAATGTGTCCGATGCCGATGCAGAGCAGCTGGAATCCCCAGGTGACGTTGAAGACGGGCCCGAGGACGAACCGGATGGCGACGGTGGCGAACGCTGTGAATAAGGAGGCGGGCGTTACCGCCGACTCTTCTTCGCGTCGATCGGGCCCCTGCTCGTCATGACCCCAGTCCCGGCCCGGTGCCTGTGCAGATTTCATGGCCGCGGCATCGAACCCCTCTGGGGCGCGGCTCCACCCCTCCCAGTCCAGGACCTGCAGAGGTGCCGTGAGGTTCGCACAGTGCAGGTCGCCGTGGTCAGCGCTCCAGCAGTGCGCGACCGGGGCCGGAATGCCGAGGAACTCGGGGATGGCCCGGTCCATGTACTGCTGCCATACGGCAGCGCGGTCGGTGCTGACGACCGCCACCCTCTGCATCGTCCCGGCGAGGCCGGTCCACCAGGAGTCCGGCAGCGGGAGGTCGTGCTGGAGGACCGGCTCATCGACACGCACCGACAGCTCCGCCCGGTAGACGGTGGTGTCGTCGGCTGCGTCGTAGACGGCCAAGAGGGCGGGTCGGTGGCCGTCGAGGTGAGCGTCGCCTGTGCTCACCACGACGGCAACAGTGAAGAGGCGTGCCGCCTTATGGTCGCCGCCCTCGCCGGACTGCCCGGCGACTTCCGTTCCGGCCTGGTCCGCCGCCGCGCCCTGGACCTGTACGAAGCGATCCCCGCCCAACACCACCACGAACGCGCCGTAAAAGAGTTGCGGGACGCCCTCGCTGCTTGAGGTACAGACACCGGGGTTCTAGTCAGCAGGGTGGTCCGGCCACACGAGGCGCAGGACGACCGTCCGTCCTACTCCGGCATCCCGCATCGCCTGAACCCGGTGCTGGCCGTTGATGAAGCCGTTGCTGATGTAGTCGTCACCAGAAGGCTGGATGGCGACGGGCGGACAGTACAGGGAATAGAGCGCTGCTCGTTCCCACTTGCTCGCGCCGACCCCAGCAGCGTACGCATCGGCGTAGCGCCTCATGTCGTCCGCTTTCACATCCTCGTCTCGCGCACGCGAGAGCGCGGTGAGCGCCATGTCGTTGACGCGGTGCCAGTCGCCTGAGTGGTACCAGCAGCAACGCCGCCGCAAGAGACGGTCCGTCCAGCTCCGCGCCCGGGATGTAGCGCCCGAACCACCGGACATGCATTCTTCGCGGAACGGGCGGGGCTGCGCCAAGCGCCCCAACTCGATCGTCTCGAACCGCGGCTCCGGCTCTGCTTCCGGCTCGGGCGGCAGGTAGCCCTCGCCACGGTCTTCGGCGACCGGACCGCCGACCAGGTGCACGACGTGGTCCCTGCTGATCGTGTCCCAGTGCGGATCGTGCACCTGGTGCGGCTCGGTCTCGCCGAAGGTGACCAGCTGGAACTCCGGCTCCTCGCCGAACGCTCCCGGAAGCTGCCGCTCGATCCACACCGGCGGCAGTTCCTGTTCGGGGCAGTGCTGCTGCCACACCGCTTCCGCACACAGCTCAGCAGTGTTCGTCAGGCTCGGTGCCTCATCCAGGTCCTGAGTCACCACCGCTACCGCCCGCTGCCCGGGGGCCGTGAACAACTGCAGCCGAAACGAGGTGCGCCCTGCGCGGAACATGTGGTCGTCCACAGTGCGCTCGCGCGAAGCAGCGAGGCACAGTAGGTCCGCCAGCGCCTCCTCGGACGGCCCGGGATCTGCTGCATCATGCCTGGCGGGCGGTGGGTCCTGAGGCACATCGTTCATGCCGCCATCATGACCGCCGATCGCCCCACCTCGCAGGCAGCGGCGGCCAGTTCCTCGGGTTCGCGCGGCCGTGTCGCGCTTATGTCGCAGCGGTGAGAGCAGCCGGTGCGGGCAGCCACCACGACGTCCGCCGTCGGCTCTCCTTCATCGTCCGTGGGAAGCTCGGCCGTCGGCAGCCGCAGTCCGGAAGCCACGCGCTGCTGTACCGCGAAATACCCGCCCGCGGTGCGAGCGCCAGGAGTCCGTCAGCAACGCCCGGGCGGCACGCGGTACGACAGCACGCTGACCTGCCGTGGTCGGGGTCATGGTCGGGGTGCCCACCACGGTTGTCGGGGCGGTGGTCAGGGTGTGTCGCCGGAGTAGTAGAAGCGGCACATCACACCCGGGCCGGGCGCGCGGGGTTCGCCGGGAGCCGGGTCGTACAGAGCACGGCCGCCGGGCTACCGCGACAGCTCGGTGGACAGGGCCACGCCGTCGTCGACTTCCTCGCTCCGCCACCCGTGGATGTCCAGCAGCAGGCCGTCCAGCGGCCCGCCGACCAGTTCGGCGTAGGTCCGGTGCGGGAGCGGGCCGGGGTTGGGGTCGTCGTGGTCGTGGCCGTAGACGCGGCCGTTGCGCAGCTGCTCGTCACCGTTCATCCGACCAGCCTTCCAGCCGCCACCGACAACGCGGGTCCCGCGCCGACCTCAGCGGTGGAAGGGGCCTCTTCCCACGGCTATCGCGCGGGAAAGTCGTCGTCGCAAGAAGGCCCACTCCCCCAGAACCCGCAGTTCCGGCAGTACGTGCCGGGTAACCTCCGGGCAGAGTGCGCTGAGCTTGGGGGTGGGCGTTGAGATTCACGATCGACACCGAATCCGATTCGTACGAGGACGCGATGCGTACCGTGCGCGCGGCCTATGGAAAGCCGCAGCCCGAGCCAGGTGGGCAGCCGGAGGTGTTGCCAGAGGATGTGGTGTGGAAGCCGCCCGGCCGGTACGACTACCCGGCCTGGACTGAGGAGATGCTGCGGTCCTGGGTGAAGTCGCTACACACCGTGGAGGAACTGGACGTGGTGTGGCGGGTGTGCGCGGAGCCCGGCCCACCCGGCGTCCGGGGGCAAGTCATCGCGGAATACCTCTCCCCCCATCTGACCGGCAAGCCGGCCCTCACGGCCCTGGGCGTCGTCAGCCGACGGATGAACACTGCCGCCCGCGAGCTGTGGGCCCGGCAGACGCCCTTCGTGATCGACGAAGTGAAGCGCACCCGCACCGTCGACCGGTCGGTGGCCGCGATCCTGCTCGACGCGCTCGCCGACCACCCCTTGTGGCTCCGGATGCGCCACCACAGCAACCCTCCCGCACTCGGCTCACCACACTCCTGAGCCCAGCCGTCTCCTGCTGGACAAGCCGTCCTCAAGGGTGGCTTGCCCACCAATGTGGTCGGGGCGGTGGTCAGGGTGCGTGCTCACCGCGCCTTCGGCAGCGCGTCCAGAGAGCGGCGTTCCTCCCTCATGCCACGGCCGACCACGCTCCACACCGGCTTACCGGGGCCCTGCTGAGTCAGCTGTGCCAGCGTCGTGGTCGCCACGATGATCCGGTAGTTCACGCTGTGGACGTGCTGGGCGCGCTGGTGGAAGACCGCTTCCCGGGTGGCCGGGGCCGCGCGTCGCGGGGCGGGAGCAAAGACGAACAGCACCGGCGGGAAGGGCCGGTCCAAAGACGGCCCGGCGTAGGTCTCCTGCCAGTGGCTGCGCGGGGCACGGGCGGCGTTGCCGCGTCCGGACGGCGGCGCGTTGCGGTAGGCGTCGTAGCGCTCCACCTTGGCGACCAGGCGGGCGTAGGACATCGTGCGGTCGGTCTCCATGAACGCGCTGGAGCCGTTGTTCAGGAGCACCACGCCGTCGGGCACCAGGTTCCCGGCCGAGGTGGGATGGGACGACTTCTACCTGCCAGTCGGCGCAGTCGGCCGCCTCCGCCTGGTGGAAGGCGACGACGGTGTCGACCAGGGCGAGGCCGTGCTCCCGAAGACCCGTCTTGCTGGCCGCGATGCGCTTGCCGGTGGTCCGGCCCGCCCTCGGTGCGAGTGCACCGGAGGCGGCGGCTTCGGCGAGGCCCGCCGGGGTGCAGTACCAGTAGCTCTGCTGGGCGCGGTGGGTCCGGCCGACCAAGGGCCGGGGATTCGGCGAGCAGGTTGCGCAGGGCGCGATGGACGTGGTCGGTGTCCTGCTGGTGCGGCAGCAGCAGTGGCTTGAGCTGGCGGGGTGTGGCCAGACGCAGCTGGGCGAGGGTGAGCAGGACTTCGCCGCGGATGTCCGCACCGGCCTTCGCCGCCGCCGCCTTCCGGGCCCGGGACGCTTCTCCAGGCACATCAGTGCTGGGAGAAGAGGAGTTGCAACCGGCCAGGACGGGTCGACAAGGGGTCTGATCAGCGACAACCGCCAGACGGCGGCTCGCAGCTGCAGGGCTCGGAGCGTGGCTCGCCGCAGGGCTCGTTGCGGGGCTCGCTGTCGCAGCGCTGTCCGACCCGGTCTGCGGCGTCGGCGGGGTCGGCGGGAGGGGTGCGGTGGTCATCGCGTCCTCGGGATTCTCCGGCCGTACGCGGCCGGATCGGTGACAGGTCCGGCCCGCGCGCGAGGCGTACGGGCCGGAGCCACCGTGAGAAGGCACCCCTTGTCCGCGACCTGACGGTCACCGCTCCCGAGTGTCCGTTATGACCCTTGACCACCCCTTGACGAGACGGTTCGTCCGTGGCCGACGCCACACGGCTGCGGGCGGCGAGGCAGGGAGTGGCACCGAGCTCAGGGGCTGCCCGACTGGGTGACGCCCTGCGCGAGCTGGCCGACGACGTCGAAGACGGTCTGGCCGAACGCGGTGGGGGCGTTCAGCACGCCGAAGACCAGCACGATGACGACGGTCAGCTTTTCGTCGTTCCGGCTCCGGGAGTGTGTATGGCTTTGTATCTCAGTGCGGGCTCTGGTCCACTTCGTGTGGTCGCGTACACAGGGTGACTGTCGATCTTTGTGTCGTGGCGGTTGAGTTCGCCCGAAAATCGCTGGGCTGGATGGTGGTGTGGTCGACAGTCCTTCGCCGTGAACGAAGTGCTTCCGCAGCTGGACGAGCTGCTGTTCTCCTCGGTCGAGGGCGTGTTGTTGGAATCGGTCGAGGCGACCGACACAGTCGTCAGGATCGATGCCCGTACGACCGCAGGGCAGGTGGCCTGTCCGGGGTGTGGATGCTGGTCCGGGCGAATACATGGCACCTACCTGCGATCTCCTCGCGATCTGCCGACAGCGGGCAAGCTCGTCGTGGTGTCGTTGCGGGTGCGGCGGTTCGTCTGCGAGGAGGAATCGTGCGAGCGGAAAACCTTCGCCGAGCAAGTACCCGGCCTCACCCGCAAGTTCGGGCGACGGACCGAGCGGCTGCGGTCGACACTGGTGTCGGTCGGCCTCGCGCTCGCGGGCCGGGCCGGCGCCCGGATGACGGACGCCTTCAAGGTCCCGGTCAGCCGGAACACCTTGCTGAGGCTGATCGCCTCGCTTCCCGGCCCCGCCACCGCAGCACCCCGCGTGGTCGGCGTGGACGAATACGCCCAGCGCAAGGGCCGTGTCTACGGAACCGTGCTGGTCGACGTCGAGACACGTCGCCCGGTCGACCTCCTTCCCGACCGGGAAGCGGACACGCTCGCGGCCTGGCTCGCCGAGCGACCCGGCATCGAGATCATCTGCCGCGACCGGGCTCCCTTCTTCGCCGAGGGCGCCACCCGTGGCGCCCCGCAGGCCCTCCAGGTCGCCGACCGGTGGCACCTCTGGCACAACCTGGGCGAAGCCGCCGAGAAGTGCGTCTACCGGCACCGCGGTTGCTTGCGCCCCATGCCGACACAGCCGGAGGAACCCCAGGAGGAGCCTGAGCCGACCGCGTTGTCGCCCTGGCCGACAGGGCACCGGTTCGCCGAACGCACCCGCGCCAAGCACGCCACCATCCACGCTCTCCTCGCCGCCGGTCACAGCAAGCGGTCCGTCGCCCGACAACTCGGCATGACCCTCAACACGATCCTGCGCTTCTCCCGGGCCACCACCCCGGAGGAGATGTTCACCGGTCAGTGGCAAAACCGCGCGACCAGGCTCGACGCGTACAAGCCCTACCTCGATCAGCGCTGGCAGGAAGGCTGCACCAACGCCTGGAAACTATGGGAGGAGATCAAGGAACAAGGCTATCCACGCGGATACGCCAGCGTCCGTGACTACGTCAGCAGGACTCTTCGCGGCAAGCCCCAACCGGTCGGTCCCCGACCGCCATCGGCCCGCGCCGTCACGCGCTGGATCCTCACGCACCCCGACGCGCTACCCGAAATCGACCGGATCCACCTCAAAGCCGCCTTGGCCAACTGCCCCGAACTGACAGCACTCGCCGAGCACGTGCGCTCCTTCGCCCACATGCTCACTCACCTGCAAGGCGACCGACTCCCCGAATGGATCGAAGCAGCCAGCGCCGCTACCGAACTGCCCAGCCTCCGCCACTTCGCTCAGCACCTACTGCGCGACCTCGACGCCGTCACCGCCGGTCTCACCCTCCCCTGGAACTCCGGCGTCGTGGAGGGCCATGTCAACCGGATCAAAATGCTCAAGCGCCAGATGTTTGGCCGTGCGGGATTCGCCTTGCTTCGCAAACGAGTCCTCCTGGCCACCCGAGAGGGCGGTATGCGAGTTTTTGTGTTGTATCTGACTCTGCTACGGGATTGGCGTGCAGATCAGGGCTGTTAACGAGTGCCGGTTGCATGGCTAGGACGAACAAATCGACTGGGATTCGGCCTGGCGGGCGCGTTGCCGCGGCCCGGTGCCCGGCATGGGACCGAGCGAGAGGGCCATCTCGGCCCGGGCTCCGCGACATACTGCGGTCATGAGTGGAGAGGATTCGACACGGCTGGCGAGAGCCCTCATCGAGTTCCGGGAGGCCGAAGGCATCTCGGAGCGTGAACTCGCGCGCCGCACCTGGCTGAGTGAGGCGACCATCAGGACCTTCGAACGCGACCGTGGAGACCTGCCCACCCCAACCGTTGCCCGAAGCTTCGAGGAAGTACTCGGCTGGGCTCCGGGCAGCATCAAGACCACGCCGTCCGAGGCGATGGGCCGTGAGACATCGGCCGACTCGACCATGGACCTCGAGTAGGTGTGCTGGTCAGGGCTGGCTTCCGGGCGATTGCGGTCGTGGCCTGGTGAACAGTCCTGGCTCGGTTTCGGCCAGGATTCCGCGGTCGGCCAGCCGCTTGAGCTTGAGGCGAACGTTGTTGATGTTGTTGGGCGCGACCGGCAGGTCCATCGCCTCGCACACCTGCCGCGCACGCAGCGGATGGTCGGCCGCGGTGAACACCGCCATGATCTGCTGGTAGGCCGGATGGTCCGGCAGTTTCAGTGCCGGCGGCGCGGGCGGTTGCGGGTCCGGCAGCGCCAGCAGCGTCATGCGGGTGATCCGGACTTCGTCGGCAGCCCGGCCGAGTTCGTCGAGCTGGGCGGTCAGCTGCGTGATCTGTTCCCGCGTCGTCTCGGCCTGCGCGGTGATCTGGCGTTCCCGCTCCTCCAGTCGGGCCAGCACCGCGCCGAGCGTCAGCTCCCCGCCGGTCATGCCGTGCGCCAGGCGGGTGCGGTCGCCGCGGTCAGCCGGCGCAGTATCACCGCGGTCATCACCCAGTACACCCGCGACTCCGAACTGCGGGGCCGGTGCTCGTAGTCGCGCACCAGCCTGCGGTGCAGCATCAAGATCCCATAGGCGCGTTCCACGACCCACCGCCTGGCCTGGGGAACGAACCCGGTCTGCTTGGGATTGCGCTCGACGATCTCCACCTCGATGCCCAACTTTTCCCCGTGCGCGACGACGGCGTTCTTGAAACCCTGGTCGACCAGGGCCTTCTGCACGTTGTCGGTGTCGGCGGCGACCCTGTCCAGCAGTGCGATGCCGACGGCGTTCTCGTGCGCAGAGGCGGCCGCCACGGCTACCGCGATCACCAGCCCCATAACGTCAACGGCCAGGCCGCGCTTGCGGCCCGGTACTTTTTTTGCCGCATCACGCCCCGTCGACACCGCGGGCACCCCAGCTGCCGCATGCACGCTCTGGGTGTCAAGCACCACCAGGCTCGGGTCCGCCTTCCGACACGTCATCTCCCGCACCTGCCAGCGCAGCAGGTCGTGGATGGTCAGATCGACGCCGTCGTCACGCCAGGTGTAGAAGTAGTACTTCACCGCGCCGGGCGGCGGAAAGTCGTGCGGGAGCAGTTCCCACTGGCAGCCGGTGCGGCCCTGGTAGAGCAGCGCGTTGACGATCTCCCCCATCGTGTACCGGCCCTGATGGCCACTGACCGAGGGATGCGCGGCCTTCCACCCGGCGATCACCGGCTCGACCAGCGCCCACTGCTCGTCGCTCACGTCGGTCTTGTAGGGCTTGCGCTCGCTCACAGCGACCAGCCCAACATGCCCATGGCCGCCGACCGGCCGGGATGCCGCACCGCCACACATTCAGGTGACGACAAAACTCCCATGCACTCTCATTCCACCCTCTCAGATTCGACTGCGTGACCGCCGGAGATATCGCACCCGGAGTGCACTTCGGGTCCTCGCTCGGCTCGCCCTTGAGATACCGGTAGTGGCAGGAGCCCGCGGCCAGCTGCTGCTGCACCGTGTACGTCTTCTGCGCCCCCCCACCGCGATCGCCCACCGCGATCGCCCGCCCGGCCCCGCCGGCGGCCGACGGACCCGCCGAAGGGGTCCCGCTCCCTGACGCGCCCGCGTTCGGGTTTCCGAGCGTGGGCGAGCAGCCCGCGAGCACCAGGCAGGTCAACAGCACGGATGATCCGGCACGGCGGGTGGAATGCATGACGACCCCTCACGGGCAGGCGGAAGCTGAGCAGATGCTGCCCTACCCTCCTGCCGCCCTACCGCGCGGGGCACGGCATACGGGCGCACAGATGCCGCACGCCCGGCGCCGTCGGCGCGCAAGGCAGGAACCGCACCCCGCATATCGCCACTGCCCGTGAACCACGCGTGGGCGGGCAGGGACGGCTCAGATCACCGACCAGATACTCAACGAGCGGGCCGGTGCGCATCGTCCACCGGATCCGGTCCAGCCGAATCCGCCACCGCGCTTCTCAGAGACAGCGCCCACGACGGGCTTCCCGAGGCCATGTCCGGTCTTCAATATCAACCCCCGGTCTCAGCCGGCTGAGACCGCCCTTCCCCGGGCCGCATGCGCCAGTTGATCGCACCGAGAACGAGACACGATTCCCGGACCGCTCGCGGACGCGGTCATGGACGGTCGAAGTACGCATCAACTGACCCCAAGACCGACCGCCAGCGTCAGTTCAAGGACCCGGTGTGGCGATGAGAGATCCGGAAACAGCTCCCGCAGCTGCGCCATCCGGTACCGGACCGTCTGGGGATGGACGAACAACGCCGCCGCCACCTCGTCCCGCCTGCCCTGGTGCAGCAGCCACGCCCGCAACGTCTCCTCCAGCCGCCGCGCGGTCGCGACAGGCAAGGGCCGCAAGGGGGCGAGGGCTCGGGCACGCAGGTCTGCGAACGCGTCCGCGTCGGCGCTCAGCACCAGTTCGGGCAGGTGGTCCTCGGTGTCGCGGATATCAGGGGAGAGGGAGCGCGCGCGTAGGGCTCGTGCGTACGAGGCGGACGCACGAGTCCATGGCCGGGCCGGGCCGACCACGGCGGTACGGTCGGTCAGCTGCCGCAAGAGATGTGACCGGTCGGCGTCGGGGACGAGCATTACACCGGTGGCGTCCGGCATATCGTCGAGGACGAGGGTGCTCGGGTCGAGCGCGCGGTAGGCAGGCCGGGCCTGGGCGGCGGGCAGCAGGACGGCGGTCAGTGAAACCGGAGGCTGCCACCCGGCCCGCCCAGCAGAGGCCAGCAGCACGTCCGGGCTCGCGCCGGCGAGGAGGTCGCGGGCCAGGTGTTCCAGGTGGCGTTCCTGGTCCCTGCCCCGGGCGGCCAGTTCGTCGGCGTGGCCCGCGGCGCTCGCGGCGGAGAGCTCGTCGATGTAGGCGAAGGTCAGCTCGGCGAACTTGGCGACCTCGGCGGCGGGCAGCCCTGCGGGTACGGCACCCGCTGCCAGGCATCGCCAGGCCACGCGGGCACCGACGCGGTAGGCGCTGAGCAGGGCATCCATCGAACGGCCGTCGCGCACCTCGCCGCGGCCCAGCTCGTAGGCCGCGTCACCGGCGTCGCCGCCTGTGTCGTTCCCGCTCGCTAGGTCCAGGTAGTGCCCCAGGGCGGTGCGCACGGCTCGGCGGATGGTGGCGCCCATACGGCCCGCGAGGGCGTTGGCGTAGGAAGGGACCTCGTCGATGATCGCCTCGACGATCTCGTCGGCGGTGGTCCTCAGCGCGGCCCGAAGTGCGGTGACCGTCGTCTCATCCAGGGCCAGTTCGCTGGCCCTCCGAACTGCATGCCCCATATTTTGTTCCCTGCGAACAATTCAGCCGACCAGATTTACGTCCTGCGGTCAGGACTTTACGCCTTGGGGCGCAGCAGGCTGGGGTCATGACGAGTACAGCCCTCCGCAGCAGGGCGTGGAAACTGCTGGAGATGGTCACGACGCCGCTGCTGCCGTCGGACTACCTCGACCTGGTCAGCCCGCTGCGTGCGGGCGCTGACCTGCGTGGGCGCATCGAGGCCGTGCACCCCGAGACGGGTGACGCCGCGACCATCGTGATCAGGCCGGGACGGGGCTGGCGCGGCCACACGGCCGGTCAATATGTGCGGATCGGGGTCGACGTCGACGGGGTGCGCCTGTGGCGTGCCTACTCCATCACCTCGCCGACAGACCGCCAGGACGGCCGCGTCACGATCACCGTGAAGGCGATCCCGGACGGCAAGGTCAGCAACCACCTGGTCCGCAGGGCGAAACCGGGCACGCTGATCCAGCTCGACCAGCCGACCGGTGACTTCGTGCTGCCGCAGGCCAAGCCCGCCAAGGTGCTCTACCTGACGGCCGGCAGCGGCATCACGCCCGTGATGGGCATGCTGCGCGACACCGAGTTCGACGACGTCGTCATGGTCCACTGCGCGCCACAGCCGCACGACGTGATCTTCCGCGGCGAACTGCACGGCCTGGTCGGGGACAACAAGTTGCGGCTCACCGAGGTGCACACCGACACGGACGGCCAGCTCGACGTCGCCCGTCTCGACGAACTCGTGCCCGACTGGGCCGAGCGCGAGACCTGGGCCTGCGGGCCCGCGGGCCTGCTCGACGCCGCCGAAGAGCACTGGACCAAGCACGGCGTACAAGAACTCCTGCACACCGAACGCTTCCGGCCCAGCATCGTCGTCACCGGTGATGGCGGCGAGGTCACGTTCAGCGCCACCGGCAAAACCGTCGACGCGGACGGCGCCACGCCGTTGCTGGACATCGGCGAGGAGGCCGGCGTCCTCATGCCCTCCGGGTGCCGCATGGGCATCTGCTTCGGCTGCGTCACGCCGCTCAAGGCGGGCGCCGTCCGCGACCTGCGTACCGGCGAGATCACCGAGGCCGAGCCGGGCGTCCTCATCCAGACCTGCGTGTCCGCCGCCGCGGGCCCCTGCGACATCGAACGGTAGGAGCACCTTGACCGCCACCGACCCCACCGCCCACCTGACCGCGGACCAGATCGAGGAGCTCGGCCGCGAGCTGGACGCGATCCGCGACGAGGTGATCGCCGGCCGCGGCGAGAAGGACGCCGCCTACATCCGCAAGGTCATCTCGGCGCAGCGCAAGCTCGAACTGGCCAGCAGGGGCGTGCTGCTGTTCTCGATCTTCCCGCCCGCGTGGCTGCTCGGCACCGCCGGCCTGTCCGTGGCGAAGATCATGGACAACATGGAGATCGGCCACAACATCCTGCACGGCCAGTGGGACTGGATGCGGGACCCGAAGATCCACTCCACCACCTGGGAGTGGGATCACGTCTCGCCGTCCGAGCAGTGGAAGCACTCGCACAACGAACTGCACCACACGTACACCAACGTGATCGGCAAGGACAACGACCTCGGCTACGGCATCATGCGCGTCGACGAGGACCAGAGGTGGCACCCGTTCCACCTCGGCCAGCCGCTGTGGAACTTCATCAACGCCTGCTTCTTCGAGTACGGCATCGCAGCGTACGACCTGGAGCTCGGCAAGAACCTGAACAAGCACCGCCGCAAGAACCCCGAGTTCCGCGCGCGGGCCAAGGCCGTGGGCCGCAAGATCCGCAAGCAGGTGCTCAAGGACTACGTGATCCATCCGCTGCTGTCGGGCCCGTCGTTCCTCCCCACGCTCGCCGCCACGTTCACCGCGAACCTGGTCCGCAACATCTGGACCCACTCGGTGATCATGTGCGGGCACTTCCCCGAGGGCGTGCAGGTCTTCGAGCGCCGGTCGATCAAGGGCGAGACGCGCGGCCAGTGGTACCTGCGCCAGATGATGGGTTCGGCGAACATCAGCGGCAGCAGCGCCATGCACTTCATGACCGGCAACCTCTCGCACCAGATCGAGCACCACCTGTTCCCGGACCTGCCGAGCAACCGGTACGCCGAGGTCGCGGTGAAGGTGCGCGCGCTGTTCGCAAAGTACGAGCTGGAGTACGTCACCGGGCCGCTGCCCAAGCAGGTGTTCTCCGCGTGGCACAAGGTCTTCCGCCTCTCGCTGCCGAACAAGGAGCCCAACGCCAGGACTCCGGACCGCGAACAGGAGCTCGTCGCGGCCTGATTCCCGGTATCGGTTCAGATCTCCCGGGCGTACCGGCGCCACCGCCGGGTTCGGTGAGATCCGTTGCGGACGGCGGGCGACCGCGACATCAGACCGTACGACACGAGATCCGGGCAGCCCGTAGTCCGGCTGCGCCGCCTGGACGTACGCCAGGAGCTCAGCTTGGTGTTTAACCAAGGCCGTTCACCTGACCCGCTGATCTTGATTCGTTCCCGCGACAGCAGGGCGGCCGTTCTTCACGCTTCGAGGTGTCGAGCAACGTCGCGTGAAGGAACGGCCGCTGGTGAAGAGTCTCGCCGCTGAACAGTCCGCTGACGCCGCGTTGGGCGTCCTGTCCCATTTTCGTGTCGAGTTCTACGACTGCCTCTACACACGGGCGGATGCGCTCTTCGAGCTCACCGACGCGGTGCTGTGCTCGGACGGCCCGGTGACGTCGCTGGTCGAGCTGACGCTCACGGCCGAGCACCGGCGTGGGCACGGGGCGATGTACGACGCGGTCAACCACGGCTGGCTGGAACCGCGGCGCCTGCGCAGGCTGCTGGCCTCCACGCCGTTGCCGCGTGCCGCCGACGGGCGGATCGTCCTCGCGGTGGACGTGAGCAACTGGCTGCGACCCGATGCCCCCACCAGTCCGGAGTTGCTGTTCTGCCACGTCTACGGACGGGGCCGCAGCGCGGATCAGTTCATCCCGGGCTGGCCCTACTCCTTCGTCGCCGCCCTGGAGACGGGACGCACGTCCTGGACGGCCGTGCTGGACGCGATCCGGCTGGGGCCGTGCGACGATGCCACCGCGGTGACCGCCACCCAGCTGCGCGAGGTGGTCACCCGGCTGGTGCACGCCGGGCAGTGGCGGCTGGGCGACGCGGACATCCTCGTCGTCATGGACACCGGCTACGACGTCACCCGCCTCGCCTACGTCCTGGCCGACCTGCCGTCGAGCTGGTCGGCCGCCTGCGCTCGGACCGCGTCATGCTCCGGGACGCCGGCCCACGCCGCTCCACCCCGCGCGGCGGACAGCCCCGCAAGCACGGCGGCGTCCTCACCTTCTCCAAGCCGGAGTCCTGGCACACCCCTGACCAGGCCACGACGTGCGACACCACCCGCTACGGCACGGCCGAAGCCCTCGCCTGGGACCGGATGCACCCCGGCTTGCAGGCTCGTGGCCCCTGGCTCGACCACTGCGGCGAACTCCCTTTGATCCACGGCACGTTGATCCGGCTGAAGGTCGAGTACCTGCCCTGTGACCGCGACCCGAAACCGGTGTGGCTGTGGTCCTCGCGCACCGGCATGACCGGCGCGGACGTCGGCCTTCGCTGGCAGGCGTTCCTCCGCAGGTTCGATCTGGAACGCACCTTCCGGCTGTTCAAGCAGACCCTGGGCTGGACCGTCCCCAAGCTCCGCGATCCGCACACGGCCGACCTGCGGACCTGGCTGATCATCGCCGCCCACACGCAACTCCGCCTCGCCCGGCCCCTCGCCGAGGACCTCCTCCGGCCCTGGGAACGGCCCGCCGAGCCGCGTCGGCTCACCCCCGCCCGGGTCCGCCGGGGGTTCCGCCACCTCCGCGTGAAGACAGCCCGTCCCGCCGACGTGCCCAGACCCTCCAAGCCCGGCCCAGGACGCCCACCCGGCTCGAAGAACCGCAGGCCAGCCCCACGTCACGAGCCGGGAAGACCGTGAAACGAATCGAAACCCTCACCGAACACGTCCGCCTGAAACAGCAGCGAGGTTAATGATCAAGCTCAGAAGCCGTTGCCATACCGATCATGGAGTCTGTCGATCGAACGGCAGTCTCGATCGGGTGATCGCGGGCACTGCCCGGCCTGAGAGCAGGTCCTGGCGATATACGGGGAAAGTCCTGGGGAGCGGACCGCCGCGCGCTGCTACGGTCGGGCGCTATGAGCTGGCTCCCCGATGGCTTCGTCCATCCCGTCCTGGTAACGCTGCCGGGCAGTGGTCATCACCTGCGGCCGATCCGGGAGGCGGACACCCCGCTCGACTATCCGGCTGTGATGGGTTCGCGCGAGCGGCTGTGGACCATCTTCGGCCCGGCCTGGGGCTGGCCCGCGGCCACCATGACCTACGAGGCCGACCAGGCCGACCTGTTGCGGCACGAGAAGGAGATCGCGGCACACCAGTCTTTCAACTACGCGCTGTTCGACGCGGCGGAGACAGCTCTGCTCGGCTGCGTCTACATCGACCCACCGGAGAGGGCCGGCGCGGACGGCGAGATCTCCTGGTGGGTGGTGGACGAGCTGGTGGGCAGCAAGGTCGAGCAGGCCCTCGACGAACTGGTACCGCGGTGGATCGCCGCCGACTGGCCGTTCGCGCGGCCGCGCTTTCTCGGCCGCGAGATCTCCTGGCCGGACTGGCTCGCCCTGCCGGAGCACCCCGACGCGTAAACAGCTTTTGTCGTAATGCTCTGGGGACTTGGTACTCGAACGGCCTTCTCGATCGGGTGGTCGTCGGGTGCTCGGCGCCTGCGAGGAGGGCTTCCTGAGCAGCTCGCTGGTATCGAATCACCGAGCATCAGGAGGCCCTGGTGTCGCAGTCCTGCGTGCCGATGCCCGTGCTGCTCCCAACACGCCCCCGAGCGCCGCCCTTTGACCGCTGGTAGGGCCGGCGACGGTCGGCTACTTCGCAAACATGACCCCGCACGGCCCCTATCCCAGCGACCTGTCGGACGCCCGCTGGGAACTGATCGAGCCCGTCCTGACATCCTGGCGGAACCAGCCCCGCCCCCCGCGCACCGGACATCGCCCACCGCCCGAACACGACCTGCGCCAGATCATGAACGCCATCCTGTACGTGGACCGCACCGGCATCCCCTGGCGCTGCCTCCCGCACGACTTCCCGCCCTGGACCACGACCTACGGGTACTTCGCCAAGTGGCAACAGGACGGGGTGTCGAGCAGCTCACCGGCCTGCTGCGGCGCCTGGTCCACGAAGCCGAGGGCCGAAACGCGGAGCCATCGACCTGCGAGCTGGACTCCCAGACCATCAAGTCCTCCGCCAACGTGGACCTCGCGGACCAGGGCACGGACGCCGGGAAACGCATCGTCGGTCGCAGGCGCCACCTCGGCCGCGACACCCTCGGCCTGCTGCCGACCGTGCTGGTCAGCGCCGCCAGCGTCTCCGACTCCGCAACCGGCGTGACCCTGCTGTCCCGCATCGCCGCCACCCACCCGCACATCACGAAGGCCTGGGGTGGACGCGGGCCACAGCACCACTGCCATCGACCACGGAGGCCGCCTCGGTATCGACGTCCACCCCGTCCAACGCCCGCACGGCGCACGCGGGTTCACGATCATCCCGAGACGGTGGACAATCGAGCGCAGCATCGGCCGGCTCATGCACCACCAACGCCTCGCCCGCGACCACGAACCCCACCCGCACCGCTCCGAAGCCATGATCCATCTCGCCATGATCGACCTCATGACCCGCAGACTCACCGGCCAAGCCACCCTGAACCGGCGCGGAACCTGACCGGGACCAAACACGAATCACCGGACCGAACCCTCAGTCATACGCTCACCTCGACGACGCGCGGCCCCCGGGCACGATGTCCGTGTCACCGCTCAGTCCCCGACCCCCACCAGCCCGCTCTCGTAGGCGAAGATCACCGCGTGGATACGGTCCCGGAGGCCGAGTTTGGTCAGGATCCGACCGAGATGGGTCTTCACGGTCGTCTCCCCGACGAAAAGGCGGCCCGCGATCTCGCCGTTGGCCAGCCCCCGGGCCACCAGCGCAAGGACGTCACGTTCCCGCTCGGTGAGAACCGCCAGGCGGCCACGCTGGGCGGACACGGACGCGGGGGCATGCAGGACGAAGCGCTCGACCAGGCGCCGGGTCAGCGACGGCGCCACCATGACCTCGCCCCTCAGCACCGCACGGACGGTCACCAGGATCTCCTCGGCGGGGGCATCCTTGACGAGGAAGCCGTTCGCACCGGCACGCAGCGCCGCGTAGGCGTACTCGTCGAGGTCGAAGGTGGTGACGACGAGGATGCGGGGCCCGTCGGGCTGCGCGCAGAGGTGTTCGGTCGCTGCGAGCCCGTCCAGACCGGGCATGCGTACGTCCATGAGGACGAGGTCCGGGTTCAGGGCGGCCACCCCCGCGATCGCCGCAGCGCCATCGGCGGCCTCGCCCACCACGGTGAGATCGGGCTGGCTGTCGACGACCATGCGCAGCCCCATCCGGATCAGCTCCTGGTCGTCGCAGATCAGCACCCGCGACGACGGCGTGGTGCGATGCGGGGTCAGGGGCAGGTCGTTCATGGAGTCGTCGCGGTCGGCTCGGGTCCGGCAGGGAGCAGGGTGGCGGCGACCTGGTAGCCGCCGTCGGGTGTGGGCCCGGCGTCGACGCGCCCGCCGTACAGGGCGGCTCGCTCGCGCATGCCGGTGAGTCCGCGACCGGACGGGAGCAGCGGAGCCGGACGTCGGCCATCGGCTCCGGCCGAGTTCTCCACCCTGACGCGGATCAGTCGCCCGGGCCCCTGTCTGCCGGTGTCGACCCGCACATGAACCGTGGCGTCCGGCGGCGCGTGCTTGACCACATTGGTGAGTGCCTCCTGCACGATGCGGTACGTCTGCAGAGTGACATCCGCCGCGAGGCCCTCCCGCTCACCGCGCAGGTCCACCAGGGCGCGCCTGCCGCTCGTGTCGAGGCGTCCGACCAGTCGCCGCAGATCGGCCCAGAGGTGTTCGCCGACCCCGTCGGGACCAGGGCCGCAGGCACCGGCCGAGGCGTCCGGGCCGGGGGTGCGCAGCACCTCCAGCAGTCGGCGCAGTTCGCCCAGGGCCTCGCGGCCGGTCGCGCTGATGACGCCCAGGGTGCGATCGACGACGGCGGGGTCGACCTGCCGCATCAGCCTGCCTCCCTCGGCGTTCAGCACCATCACGCTCACGCTGTGCGCGAGGACGTCGTGGATCTCACGGGCGATGCGTGCCCGTTCCTCGGCCACGGCGACCTTGGCCAGGGCGAGGCGTTCCGACTCGGCGAGCGCGGCCCGCCGCTCGAACTCGGCGGCATAGGCACGCCGGGCACGGACGTACTCGCCGAACACCCAGGCCCCGGCCAGCAGGAGCCCCACCGCGAGCGGAGTGAGCCAGGCCCCCCGGGCACCCGGCCCGCCGTAGTCCCGCTGCCACGCGGGAATCCACAGCACGACGCAGCCGGCGGCACAGACCACCGTCGCCGCGGCGGCGCGGCGCAGGCCACGCACCGTCAGGGTGGCCACGACCGCGGCCAGGGCGACAGCACCGCGTCCCGGTTCCTGTCCCCACACCTGCCCGAGGAACTGCACCCAGAACCCGGCTGTCACCAGGATCGCGACTAGCACAGGCCGACGGCGGCGCCACAACAGCGGCAACACCAGGGCCACGTACACACCCGCCTGTACCCAGACCGGCCGCCAGCCCGGCTGCGGCCGGATCACCGGAGGCACCGCCACCAGCACGACCAACAGGGCGTCGGTCAGCCACGGGTAGCTCCACCGCAGGCGGGACAAGGTCTCGATCAGCCGAAGCACCACTTCACGCTACGGCCGGGCCCGCTCCCCCACATCGTCCCGGCGGGCGTCATGGGGTCCTCCCACGGTCGTACACGGACCGGCCGGGAACACGACGTACGGCCACCCGAAGTGCTTCGACCATGGCCGCCATGTCGATCACCGCCGAATTCCTCCGACGCCCCCTCATGACCGGTGCCGTAGCAGCCAGTTCACGACGCCTCGCGTACGCGATGACCGAGAGCATCGGCCTCGAAAAGGCCCGGCTCGTGGTCGAACTCGGCCCGGGAACAGGGGTGTTCACCGACGCGATCCTCGCCCGGCTCGCACCCGACGCGCGACTCGTCGCGATCGAGCTCAACCCGGTGCTCGCGGCACGGCTGTCGGCCACCCGGCGCGACACACGCCTGACCGTGATACGGGGTTCGGCCGCCGAGTTGACCGCGACGGTAGGCGGACCAGCCGACGCGGTGGTCTCCGGACTGCCCTGGACCGTCATGCCCCGCGAACAGCGCCGGCTCATCCTGGACGCCGTGACCGAAGTCCTCACGCCAGGCGGCCACTTCACCACCTTCGCCTATCTCCACGCGGCCTGGACCCCACCCGCCCGCCACTTCACCGCCGACCTCGCCCGCCGCTTCAGCCGGTTGGAACGCTCGACCGTGGTCTGGGCGAACCTCCCACCCGCCTTCGTGCACCGCGCCACCCACACCCCATAACCACAACCACCACCACCGCAGCCGGTCCCACGCCGGCGCCGGTGGGGCGACGATCCGTCAGGGCCTCACGGCCGTCCCGGCCTGCGGAGCTGGATTGTCGGCCCCAACCCTGATACATCACGTTGTCATGGCCATGAATGCGATGGAACTGCACAGCATCAATCGCTGGGAGGCGTCCTTCCTCCGCGAGGAGGTGGGCGGCTACTTCGCCCACGGCATCGAGTGCGCACCGGGCGCGACGGTACTCGACGTGGGCGCCAACATCGGCGTGTTCTCGGCCGCCGTGTACGAACGGCTGGACGGAGACGTGCGGATCTACGCCTTCGAGCCGATGCCGCCACTCCACGCGACACTCGAACGCAACGCCCGCGAGTTCTTCAACGGACGCCTGACCGCGCTCCCCTACGGCCTGGCGTCCCGTGACGACGAGCTCGACTTCAGCTACATTCCGGCCGCCACGATCTTCTCGTCCTCCTCACGGGACCAGGGGAACATCGAGGACGAGCGGCGCCGGGTCACCGCCAGCGTCGTCGAAATGATCCGCCAGGGCGGCCTGGGACCGGTCCTGCGCCGCATACCCGCCCCCGTCCTCACCGTTCTCATCAGCCGCAAGCTGCGGGTGCTGCGGCAACTGGAGACACACCGAGTGAAGGTCAGACCCCTGTCATCGGTGCTCGACGAGCAAGGCATCGACCACGTCGACCTGCTCAAGGTCGATGTGGAAGGCGCCGAACTCGAGGTGCTCAGAGGCATCGAGGAACGCCATTGGCCGCTGGTCCGCCAGGCCGTCGTCGAGGTCGAGCACTGGCAGCACCACCGCGACACGGTCTGTGAGGTCCTCCTCACCCACGGCTTCACCGTCAGCACCGAGCAGGACCCGGTGCAGCGGGCCGGCGACATCGGCATGGTGTTCGCGGTCAGGCCAGAACCACACGCAACGCACGGCACCCAGGGATGTGTCAACGACTGACACAAAGAGGCTGATCGGTCCTGATGGCCTTGCCCGGGGCGGGAGTTGGACGTTCGGTCCGACGCGGGCACGTCGCCGTGTACCGTGCCGGATGAGGTGCGGGACTGCTTGGAGCCGTTGCTGCCGCAGCGCGAGCGCAGCTTCCGGTATCCGGACCGCGAGGCATTGCCGGACCGCGAGGTACGGTGCGGGATCCGGTACGTGCCGCATGCCGGGATCCAGCGGGAGTACCTGCCGCAGGAGTTGGGCTTCGGCTCGGGCATGACGTGCTGGCGCCGGTTGCGGGACGGGAACGAGGCCGGTGTCCGGCAGCGGCCGCACGAGGTCCCGCCAGCCGAGCCGAACGCGGCCTCACACCCGAGCCGGTCCCCCGCGCGGCTGGCTCCTCCCTCGCCCAGGCGTTAAAGCGTTCGGGCGATAAAGAGGGGGCGGCACACGGGGCCGCCGCCGGTCGACCGGGGCCGGCCCAGCTCGCAACGCCACTGGACCCGGAGTCCCTTGACCAGACGGGTTCACCAGCCTCGTGTCGCGGCGGCGGCACGGACGCGATCGGGCCTTCCGCCTATCGCGGCCCCGACGGTCCGGCCAGCCGGTTCGGCACAGCCTCGGCATTCCTGGCCGCGGCCGCCGCGACGGCTGCCATGTCCTCGCCCGAGAAGCCGGCGCGGCTCAGCACCGCCAGAGACTTGTTCGTCGCCAGCGTGCACAACGCCGGCTCCGCCGCCTCCCGCTCACCCGCCCCCGCCGCCCGCGACGCCTGCTCCAGCCTCGCCCGCAAGCCGTCGATCATGGCGCGGACCATCGCCTGCCCCTCCGCGTCGAGCGCCGGGAACTGCGCCGCCTACACCGTGAGCGGGCAGCCGTCCGGGACCGCCGGGTCGGCGATACGGTTCAGCGCGACCTGCAGGTAGGCGGCCACAACGGCGCCCGGGCCCGGGTGGGGGCCCCACAGTGCCCGCTCGTACAGCGGGTGGTAGGTCTGCGCGTACCGCTGGAGGCTTTTGCGGAAGAGGGCGCTCTTGCCGCCGAAGGTGCCGTAAAGCGAGACCCGGCCCAGGCCCGTGCCCTCGGCCAGACGGTCGATCGAGGCCTCCGAATAACTCCAGCGCCAGAAGACATGCATCGCACGTCGTAGCGCCTCGTCCACGTCGAACTGCTTGCGGCCTGCCATGGTCCCTCACCCCACACATCTTGTAACGATCGTTCAAAGATGGACAGGGCCGCCGGCATGACAACCTTGCGCTCGCTGCGACTGCCCGACGGATTCCCCGACGTCTGCACCAGCCGGCGCATGGAGGTGAACGGACTGCGGCTGCACGCGGTCACCGGCGGGAACGGCCCGGCCCTGCTGCTGATCGGCGGATGGCCCCAGACCTGGTACGCCTGGCGAGAGGTGATGCCCGCACTCGCCCGCCGGCACACCGTCGAAGCCGTCGACCCGCGCGGCACCGGGCTCTCCGACAAACCCGACGACGGATACGACGCCAGCACCCTGGCCGCCGGCCTGGCCGCGCTGATGGCCGCGCTCGGAGACGACCAATTCGACGTGGCCGGCCACGACATCGGCACATGGACCGGATACGCACTCGCCGCCGACCACCCCCTAGCGGGTGGGCCGCCTCGCCATCATCGAAGCGCTGAAACCCGGCCTCACCCCCCGCTCTTCGGCCCGGCCGCGGCGTAACGCGGGACGATTCTGAAAGACACCGAAAGGCTCGTCTGCGCAGGCCAGAGGCGGAAGTTGCCGAATCACCGCAGGTCAGCGCCCCCAGGTAGACAACGTCAAGAAGATCTCCTCGGCGACCGACGTACAGCACCGCGAGGTCGCCGACCTGTCACGAGCAGGTGGGGGACCGCGACCAGAGGCATCACTCCTGATCACGCAGTGAGTGCCACCCCGGAAGGGGGCCGGCCGGATTCACTCCAGTCGACCCCTTCATCGCGCGCACTCACCTGCGCGCACGGCTGTCCCGCCCGTTCGCCGCGTCTCCCTGCCCGGCTCAGCCCTGCGCCAGCTCTGCCACGGGCTGCCACTTCTCCCACACCGCGAGACGCTGCTCGTAGTCGGCCTTGGCAATGCCCAGCGGCGCCGAGCCGAAGAAGCAGCGCAGTGGCGGCTCGTCGGCGTCGACGATCTCCAGTACGGCAGCGGCGGACGCGGTCGGATCGCCCGGCGTGCCGACGCGCTTGCGGCGCTGCTCCTGCACTTGCTTGTGGAAGTCGGCGTATGCGGGCAACGGCTCGGAGGTGCTTGACGAGGAGCCCGCCCAGTCGGTGGCGAACCCACCGGGCTCGATCAGTGTGACCTTGATGCCGAACGGCGCCACTTCCTGGGCCAAAGCCTGGCTCATGCCTTCGAGCGCCCACTTCGACGCGTGATAGATCCCGACCAGCGGGAAGGCGCTGATGCCTCCGATGGATGAGACCTGGAGGATGTGGCCGCTGCCCTGCTCGCGCAAGAACGGCAGCGCCGCCTGCGTGATCCACAGCGCGCCGAACAGGTTGGTCTCCAGTTGCGCACGCGCTTCGGACTCGGTGAGTTCCTCGACCATGCCGAAATGGCCGTAACCAGCATTGTTGACCACCACGTCGAGGCGCCCGAACCGCTCGTGCGCCTGCCGTACGGCGGCGAAGTCGGCGTCACGGTCCGTCACGTCGAGGCGCAAGGGCAGCAGCCGTTCTCCGTGCTCCGCGCGAAGGTCCTCCAGCATGGAAAGGTCACGGGCGGTCGCGGCAACCGAATCGCCGCGTTCGAGGGCGGCGATGGCCCACTCCCTGCCGAAGCCGCGTGAGGCACCGGTGATGAACCAGATCTTCTGCGTCATGGTGTGCTCCTCAGGGAAACTCGTCAGCCGTAGCGTCAGTACATCGCGGTGTTCCAACCACCAGACAACACTCAGCTCGCAACGCACGCCACACCAACCGGGGACGAATCAACTCCACCGCTCCCGACAACCTCCAGAGTCAGCGGGCACACGGATCCGGAACACCTCGCCCGCTCCAGGCAGTTGCAGGCCTCCGCACGCGCCGCCGACCTCATCGAGAACACGCTGACCGCTTGAACCCGCACTCCCGCTGAGAAGAAAACCCGGTCAGCAGAAGGACCCGCCGAGTCCACTCCGCGACCGGAGAAGCCAGCCGCCGCCTCATGCGCTCCCCGGACGTGGCGCCGGTGCCAGCGCCCACCGGATCATCGAGGTGAGGACGGAGCCGAGCGGGCGCACACACAGCGCGTCCACCGCCGCGACTCGGGGCAACCACAGTTCCCGCGCCGCCCAACGCGGCAGGAGCGAGACTGCGTTCGCGGCGAGCGCACCATAGGGCAGACGCACCGCGAGAGGCAGCGGCGGGTTCAGGAGGAGAAAGCGTGCCGTGTCGTGTGCCTGCGGGGTCGCTTCCAGCTCCGGGCGGTACGCGAGAAGACGCTCGGCCAGCTCGGCGCGGTTGCGCGGCGGATCGGGCACTCCGAGCGCGACGGCGACCCTGGCGGTGTTCTCCACGTACCCGTCGCACTCCGCATCCGTCAGCGGGCGCGCCCCGTAGCGCTGGTGAGCCCGCAGGAAGCTGTCCACCTCGGCCACGTGGACCCAGCAGAGCAGGTGCGGGTCGGAGGCGTGGTAGGCCTCACCCCGGTCGGTCTCGCCGCGCACCCTCTCGTGCACGGCCCGGACCTGGTCACAGGCCCGCTGTGCCTGCTCGGCGGTGCCGTATGTCGTCGTGGCCAGGAAGGTACTGGTCCGTTGCAGTCGGCCCCAAGGGTCACCGCGGAAACCGGAGTGGGCGGACACGGCCGCCATGGCCAGCGGATGCAGCGACTGGAGGAGCAGGGCGGACAGCCCGCCAATGAACATCGAGGCGTCACCGTGCACGCGGCGGACAGGCTGCTCAGGTCCGAACCAGCGCGGGCCGGGGGTGTCGTGGATCCGGGCACGGTTGCGCGGGCCGTCCGGTCCGGCGACACGAGCGAACACAGCGGCGCCCAACCACTCCCGCGGGCCGGGACACCCGGCGATGGTGGCTTTCATCGGGGCTCTCCTTCGTGGATACCCCCGGGTTCAGCCGGGGGAGGAAACGAAGCTCCCGCGAAGCAGGACAGGGAAAGCCGGTTCGCCGTCAGAGCGGACCGGCGTGCGCCTTCCACCGGCCAACACCCGCCGCTCACACGGGGGTTGATACGGTGTGAGGTATGGCGCGGCAGGTCAAGCGGGCGTTCAGGTACCGCTGTTACCCCACGGACGAGCAGGCGGCGGAGTTGTCGCGTACGTTCGGCTGCGTCCGTCTCGTCTACAACAAGGCGCTGGAAGAGCGCACCCGGGCCTGGTACGAGCAGCGCCGCGTCTCCTACGTGCAGTCGTCGGCCGCGCTGACTCAGTGGAAGAAGACAGAGGAACTGGCGTTCCTGACGGAGGTGTCCTCGGTCCCGCTCCAGCAGGCGCTGCGCCACCTCCAGACGGCGTTCGGGAACTTCTTCGCCCAGCGTGCGAAGTACCCGCGCTTCAAGTCCCGGAAGACATCCCGGGCGTCGGCCGAGTACACGCGGAGCGCCTTCACGTGGCGCGAGGGCCGTATGACTCTGGCGAAGATGGCCGGTGCGCTGGACATCTGCTGGTCGCGTCCGCTCCCGGAGGGCAGCGAGCCGACGACGGTGACGGTGTCCCGCAACGCGGCGGGGCGTTGGTTCGTGTCGCTGCTGTGCCAGGACACCATCGCGCCGGCCGCCGCGACCACGGCGGCCGTCGGCCTGGACGCCGGGATCACCTCCCTCGTGACGCTCTCCACCGGGGAGAAAGTCGCCAACCCCAAGCATGAGAGGCGTGACCGCGCCCGTCTCGCGAAGGCGCAGCGGGAACTGTCCCGCAAGGCCCAGGGCTCCGCGAACCGCGAGAAGGCCCGTCGCAAGGTCGCCCGCGTGCATGCGCGGATCGCCGACCGGCGCCGCGACCACCTGCACAAGCTGTCGACTCGCCTCGTCCGTGAGAACCAAACGGTCATGATCGAGGACCTCACCGTCCGCAACCTGCTGAAGAACGGCACGCTCGCACGCGCCATCAGTGACGCGTCGTGGACGCACCTGCGCTCGATGCTGGAGTACAAGTGCGCCTGGTACGGGCGCGAACTCGTCGTGATCGACCGCTGGTTCCCCAGCAACAAGCTGTGCGGGGCCGGCGGCACGGTCGCGGCGAAGATACCGCTGAACGCCCGCGCGTGGACGTGTGATTGCGGCGCCGTGCACGACCGCGACATCAACGCGGCCCGCAACATCCTGGCCGCCGGGCTGGCCGTCTCTGCCTGTGGAGCCGGTGTAAGACCTCAACGGGAGTCCTCCCGGACGGGGCAGTCGTCGGTAAAACAGGAACCCCTACAGCGCGAGCCGTAGGAATCCCCCTTCCTTCAGGAGGGGGAGGAAGTCAAGACGGTGATCCTCTCCCCCGGCATCCCCCCGGATGGCAAGACTCATCATGGCAGTATTTTTGAACGCGTTCAACTACGGGGTGAGGTGATCCGGGTATCGGGAGATGCCTGCCGTCCGGACGCCCGCACGCCCGGACAACGGGCGATCACCGGGCAGAAGAGCCAAAGGTCAGGCGCACAGCCCTGCCGCCGACCGAGCCGTCCCAGTGTGCGGCCGCCGCCAGGACGGCCGCGGCCGCGCCCGTTCCGAGGACGGCGCCGGCGATGACGTCGCCCGGGTAGTGCACCCCGGTGTGAACGCGCGAGTAGCCCACGGCACAGGCCAGCAGTCCGAGAGGGACCGTGACGGCCGGGAACGCGGGCCCGACCGCCGCGGCGAAGGCGACGGCGGACGCCGTGTGACCGGAGGGGAACGATGCGGACGCCGGCATGGGGACGTGCCGGCCCGGGAACGGCGAGTCCTCGGCGCGGTGCGGGCGTGGCCGCCGTACAAGACGCTTGCCCAGGAGGTTGGCCGTGGTGGACGCGACGCCGATCGCTGCCACGCCGAGCACCGCGGCGCGGCGGGAGCGGCCGGGGCGCAGGGTCAGGGTGGCGGCGATCAGAAGGGAGATCTTGGAGTGATCGGCCGCCGCGGACAGTCGGCGCAGCGCCGCGTCCAGTGCGGGTGTGCTGGTGATCGTCACGGCCTCGTAGAGGGCCTGGTCGAGGCTGGCGAGGTCGCGCAGCAGGCCCTTCGGTACTCGTTGGTGGCGAGTCCGACGGTCAATCATCGCTCTGCTCCTGGTTCTTGTCGCGTGAGGGGGCTGCTCGGTCGTGGCTCTCGCGTGCGTGGGGCGACAGGTCGAAGGCGAGGCGCAGGACGCGGTACCAGTCGACGGTCGGTGCGACGTACGGTGCCCCGGGACGTTCCCGTGGCACGCGGACCCGCAGCACGCCGGGTCGTATGGAGCACACGACGGGCGGAGGCAGGGTGAGTGCCTCACCGTCCACGGCCACCGGGATCGCCTCCTCGTCGGACTCCACGACGACGCTGCGGGACGTCAGGACCGTCATGCCGCTGGCCCGCTCCCCCAACAGCGCCAGTTCGGCGGCCTGTACGGGGCCCCCGACCCGGACCGCGATCACGCCGAGCTCGCCCGTGTCGAGCCGTTCCCGGCGGCCACCGGTCAGGGGGTCGGCCCGTGCGTAGGGGTTGTTGCTGACCAACACCGCCTGCGGGGCCTCCAACCGCTCTTCGTCGGTCCGGGCACTGAGTGCGGCGCCCGCCTCGCCCGCCAGCAGGTCCGGCAACTGGTCGAGCGCGGTGACCGCTTTGGCGTCGCGGTAGTCGGGGTTCTGCACGATGTGCGCGTACGTACCGAACGAGGCGGTGTTGACGAACGGCCGGCCGGCGATGTCTCCGAGGTCGACGCGGAGTTCCACACCGTCCGAGAGCGCGTCCAGGCTGCTCACCGGATCGTCGCGGTCCAGGCCGAGGTCCATGGCGAAGTGGTTGCGGGTGCCGGCCGTCACGACCATGAACGGCAGACCGTGTTCGGCGGCCACTCCCGCCACCAGGGCCTGGGTGCCGTCGCCGCCGGCCACACCGAGCAGGTCGGCTCCTTCGGCCACGGCCTGCCGGGCCAGTGCCACCGGATCCGGATCCGTGTCGAGGTCGAGCAGGATCACTCGCGCGCCCAGTGCCTCGGCCCGCTCCACGAGTCCGTACTGCACGACCTTCCCGCCGCCCGACTTCGGATTCATGATCAGCACGGCCCGGCGGGGCGGGCGCGCCGTGCGGGTGTGCATGCCGTGCGGCTTGCGCAGACGGCGCAGGGCACTGCGCGCGCAGCCGAGCGCGGCCGTCCACGCCGCGAGGGCGACCACCGCGACCGCCCACAGGCCCGACACGGCGTACAGCACCAGGACGCCGACGGGTGCGGTGATCGCCAGCAGGGCACCGAGGAGCCGGGCGAATCCGCGGTGCGCCAACGCCCACCACAGGCCCGCGCCAGCCAGTCCGAGACCCGCCAGGCCCAGCAGCAGGATGAGCCAATGGTTGGTGCCGGCCACGACTGCGGCCACTGCGCCCGCGATGCACAGCAGGGCGAGACGGGCCAGGGCTCGCGCCGAACCGAGACCCTTGTCGGGTCCGTGGCGTTGCGTCTCACGCGTCGTTCCGGTCTCGTTCAATGTCGATTCCCCGTCATGCATGAGGCGGACGGCCGCGATCGCGCGGCGGGTTCTTCGTCTGTCCGTCACACCGGCGATTCATGTCGGTGTCCGTGAAACCTACGCGGTGTGCCCCGCCTCGTCCTCGGCCGGTCGCGGTCGGCGGCTCGTGTGCAAGCCGCGATGCGGATCGCGGGACGGCCCGCTCGCGACGACCGATGAAGCCGGCGTTGGCGATGCGGTCGGCGGGGCCGCCGTAGTTCGGGGTGACGAACGCCGAGCCGACGACGGTTCCGGTCTCGTCCCCGGCGACGTACACGCGCTTCGGCGGGCTCGTCCACAAGGCCCGGGCCGCCTCTTCGGAGGTGTCCCGGGCCCAGGTGTAGGTGTCGCCGGCGGCGACGATCCGGTGCCAGAAAGGCCAGATCCGCGGCCAGTCGTCGGCCGCGGCTTCTCTGATCGGCATGGGCGCGATTTTCGCACGCCCATGCTGTCGGCGATCGCGAAGGGTCCCGCGGGGTCAGTCCACGCTGGGCAGGATGTGGGGCTCGGCGAGGTCGTCCTCGTAGCCCGCGAGTCGGATGGGGGCGGACCGTGCCCACACGGCCAGGCTGCCGAGCTCGTCGGACCGGTGGCCCGCACGCTCCGTGTGTTCCTCGGGGCGTTGCTCGCGATTCGTCTTCTCCGGTGTCACCGCGCACTCCTTATGTGTCGGGTCACCCTCGGGGCACGACCGGCCGTCTCCGGTCCGGTACCTGGCCCGCTCGGGCATGGGTTGAAGGCAGTTCGGACGCGGTGGCGCCGCGATGCCCAAGAGTTCCTCCAAAGAGGCGGGTACGGCGGCGACGGCCCGGGCGGCATCAGGACGCCCTCTCGGGCTGCACGGTGGTCGTCGCTTCGTACCGTGCCAGGCACTCCTCGAAGAATGCGTGAGCCCGCAGATGGTACGAGCGGGCTGCCCAGCCGAGACTCATGTTGTGGCCGGCGTCCGGCTGCCGGTCGACGACCACCCGCGGAGAACGGGAGAAGCCCGCCGCCAACCCGGCCAGAGTCACCTCGTCGTGCCGCCACCATGCCTCGTGCTCGGCGAAGGTCAGCCGCACCGGCACCAGCACACGGGAGGCGACCTCGCGGAACAACTCGGGCCAGCGGGCCACTTCGGCCCGCTCCCGTTCGGGCATGGGCGCCACCATGGAGGCGCTGTTGCGGAAGGTGTTCGGCGGGTAGAGGCGCAGCGGACCCCAGTTCCTCATCCAGTGCCCGTGCCGGGGCGAGCCCGGCAGCTCGTTCCGTGCGACGGCGTACGTGTGGCCGCACCCGGAGATGTCCAGCCCGAGCAGGTTCCCGCCGGCCGGGTCCGCCGCGGCGCTCAGCGCGACCTTGCCGCCGTAGGAGTGCGCCAGCAGGAACAAGCCCGCGCCGGTCTCGTACCGGAACGTGAAGTCGTCCAGCGCGGCGTGCACGGAGTCGGCCTGGTCCGCGAGGGATTGTCCTTCGGGCAGCCGGGTGGCGGAGTGCCGGTAGCCGGGGCGGTCCAGAGCCAGGACGGTGTAGCCCAGGCTCGCGCCCAGCGTCAACAGGGAGAGGTGCGGGTGCGCCTGCCCGTCGAAGTATCCGGCGTTCATGCCGCCGCCGTGCAGGGCCACCACCACAGCGCGCGGAGGACGCTGCTCGGCTTCCAGGAGCAGCGCGGACAGCGTCACTCCGTCGGCGTCCAGGGTGATCGTCCGTACGCCGGGCGAGCGCGGTGCCGGGGCGGCGCCGGAACGGTTCATGGTCGGGCTGCTCCTCGTCGGTGGCGGTCCAGGGGCAGTGCGTGGTTACGGCACGGTCAGGCACGGCTCCACACCACGGGCCGCGTCCCGGCCGTAGGCCCGCTCGATGCTCAGCAGCAGGTCCGCCGCCGCGAACTTGTACTCCTGGGGGCCGACCACGCCGAGCACCGTGGTGGCCAAGGCACAGCCGAGGTACCCGGCCCATTCGTACGGCAGATCCCGGGCGATGCCCGCGAGGAAACCGGCGCGGAAGGCGTCGCCCACCCCGGTGGGGTCGACCGCCGACTCGGTGGCGACGGCGTCGACGTGCAGCCAGGGCTCACCTGCCCGGCCGATGTCCGCGCCCGCGGCACCACCGGTGACGATCCAGACCTCGCACTGCCGCAGCACCTCTTCCTCGCTCCAGCCGGTCCGCTCACGCAGGAGCGCGGCCTCGTACTCATTGGTGAACAGCAGGCGGGCGCCTTCGACCAGCCGGCGGGTCTCGGGTCCGTCGAGCCGAGCGAGCTGCTGGGAGGGGTCGGCGGCGAAGGGGATGCCGAGCCGGCGGCACTCGTCGGTGAAACCCAGCATCGCTTCCGGGTCGTTGGGGCCGACGACGACCAACTCCAGGCTCCCGGCCCGCTCCCGCACGGAAGCCAGGGAGACCTCCTTGGCCTCGGACATCGCCCCGGCGTAGAAGGTGGCGATCTGGTTGTGGTCGAGGTCGGTCGTGCACACGAACCGTGCCGTGTGGAGCCGCTCGCTGACGTGTACGCAGTCGGTGCCGACGCCGTTCTCGCGCAGCCACGCCCCGTACTCGCCGAAATCCTTGCCGACCGAGCCGACGAGCACCGGCGCCAGACCCAGCCGGGCGAGTCCGAGTGCGATGTTCGCGGCCACTCCTCCCCGGCGTATCTCCAGACTGTCCGCGAGGAAGGAGAGGGAGACCCGTTCGAGCCGGTCGGCGATCAGCTGGTCGGCGAACCGTCCTGGGAAGGCCATGAGATGGTCGGTGGCGATCGATCCGGTCACGGCGATACGCACGGCGGAGGACTCCTTCGCTCAGAACTGTCGGGCCGGGAGAAGCGCGCGCTCACCACCTGCGGCGGCCCGCAGGGCGTCCACACGGTCCGTACGCTCCCAGGTGAAGGCGGGCAGCTCGCGGCCGAAGTGTCCGTAGGCGGCGGTCCGGGCGTAGATCGGGCGCAGCAGGTCCAGGTCACGGACGATGGCGGCGGGCCGTAGGTCGAAGACCGCGCCGATCGCCGACTCGATCCGGCCGGCCGGGATCGTCTCCGTGCCGAAGGTCTCGACGAACAGACCGACCGGCGCGGCCTTGCCGATGGCGTACGCGACCTGCACCTCGCAGCGGCGTGCGAGCCCGGCGGCCACCACGTTCTTGGCGACCCAGCGCATCGCGTACGCCGCCGAACGGTCCACCTTGGAGGGGTCCTTGCCGGAGAAGGCACCGCCGCCGTGACGGGCGGAACCGCCGTACGTGTCAATGATGATCTTCCGGCCGGTGAGACCCGCGTCGCCCATTGGGCCGCCGATCTCGAAGCGGCCGGTCGGGTTCACCAGCAGCCGGTAGCCCTCGGTCTCCAGCTTGATGCCCTCCTCGGCCGACTCGCGGAGCACATGGTCCACCACGAACCGGCGGATGTCGGGCAGAAGCAGCCCCTCCAGGCTGATGTCGGCCGCGTGCTGGGAAGAGACCACGACGGTGTCGAGGCGGGCCGGTTTGTCGTCCCGGTACTCGATGGTGACCTGGGTCTTTCCGTCGGGGCGCAGATACGGGACGCTCCCGTTCCTGCGCACCTCGCTCAGCCGGTGCGCGAGCCGGTGGGCCAGATGGATCGGCAGCGGCATCAACTCGGGTGTCTCGTCACAGGCGTAGCCGAACATCAGCCCCTGGTCGCCCGCACCCTGCCGGTCCAGTTCATCAGGCTCCTCGCCCGCCTCGACTCCCGCGACACGCTGCTCGTATGCGGTGTCCACGCCCTGAGCGATGTCCGGCGACTGGGCGCCGATGGAGACGGAGACGCCACAGGTGGCTCCGTCGAACCCCTTCTGCGAGGAGTTGTAGCCGATCTCGAGGATCTTCTCGCGTACGAGGGCGGCGATCGGCACATACGCCTTTGTCGTCACCTCGCCCGCGATGTGCACGTGCCCCGTCGTGATCAGCGTCTCCACGGCGACCCTGGACGAGGCATCCATCCGCAGTAGTGCGTCGAGGATGGTGTCGCTGATCTGGTCGGCGATCTTGTCGGGGTGGCCCTCGGTGACGGACTCAGAGGTGAACAGACGTGTGGTCATGAAGCGTTCCATCTCCGGTTTCTGTCGGTCTTCTCGGCAACAGACGGGGCGGAATGTCAGTCCTTGATCTCGCAGATCGCGGCGCCGGAGGTGATGGACGCGCCGACTTCCGCGCCGAGTCCCTTGATGGTGCCGGACTTGTGCGCGTTCAGCGGCTGTTCCATCTTCATGGCTTCGAGTACGACGATGAGGTCGCCCTCCTTGACCTCCTGGCCCTCCTCGACCGCGACCTTGACGATCGTGCCCTGCATGGGCGAGGCGAGGGTGTCGCCGGAGGCGAGGGTGTCGCCGGAGGCGACGGGGCCGGACTTCTTGGCCGCGCGGCGCTTGGGCTTGGCGCCGGCGGCGAGCCCGGTGCGGGCCAGGGACATGCCGAGGGAGACGGGGAGGGAGACCTCCAGGCGTTTGCCGCCGACCTCGACGACGATCGTCTCGCGGTCGGTGTCCTCGTCCGCCTCGGCGTCCGTGGGCGCCGCGAAGGGTTTGATGTCGTTGACGAACTCGGTCTCGATCCACCGGGTGTGGACCGTGAACGGGTCGGGGCTGCCGGTGAGTTCGGGGGCGAAGGCGGGGTCCTTGACGACCGCGCGGTGGAAGGGGATCGCGGTGGCCATGCCCTCGACGGTGAATTCGTCCAGCGCCCGCGCGGCCCGCTGCAGGGCCTGCTCACGGGTCGCGCCGGTGACGATCAGCTTGGCCAGCAGCGAGTCCCATGCCGGGCCGATCACCGAGCCGGACTCGACACCGGCGTCGAGGCGGACGCCCGGGCCGGACGGGGCCGCGAAGGTGGTGACGGTGCCGGGGGCGGGCAGGAAGCCGCGGCCGGGGTCCTCGCCGTTGATGCGGAACTCGAAGGAATGGCCGCGCAGTTCGGGGTCGCCGTAACCGAGTTCCTCGCCGTCGGCGATGCGGAACATCTCACGCACCAGGTCGATGCCGGCGACCTCCTCGGTGACCGGGTGTTCGACCTGGAGGCGGGTGTTGACCTCCAGGAAGGAGATCGTGCCGTCCTGGCCGACGAGGAACTCGACGGTCCCGGCGCCGACATAGCCGGCCTCCTTGAGGATCGCCTTGGAGGAGGCGTACAGCTCGGCGACCTGCGCGTCGGAGAGGAACGGTGCGGGCGCCTCCTCGACCAGCTTCTGGTGGCGGCGCTGAAGGGAGCAGTCGCGGGTGGAGACGACGACCACGTTGCCGTGGGAGTCGGCCAGGCACTGGGTCTCCACGTGGCGGGGTTTGTCGAGGTAGCGCTCGACGAAGCACTCGCCGCGGCCGAAGGCGGCAACCGCCTCGCGCACCGCGGAGTCGTAGAGCTCGGGGACCTCTTCGAGGGTGCGGGCGACCTTCAGACCGCGGCCGCCGCCGCCAAAGGCGGCCTTGATCGCGATGGGCAGGCCGTGCTGCTCGGCGAACGCGACGACCTCGTCCGAACCGGACACCGGGTCCGGCGTACCGGCGACGAGGGGGGCGCCGGCGCGCTGGGCGATGTGCCGGGCGGCGACCTTGTCACCGAGGTCCCGGATCGCCTGCGGCGGCGGGCCGATCCAGATCAGGCCCGCGTCGAGGACCGCCTGCGCGAACTCCGCGTTCTCGGACAGGAATCCGTAGCCGGGGTGGATGGCGTCGGCACCGGACTCGCGGGCTGCGGTCAGGACTTTGCCGATGTCCAGGTAGCTGCTTGCGGGTGTGTCACCGCCCAGGGCGAATGCCTCATCCGCGGCGCGGACATGCAGAGCGTCCCGGTCCGGGTCGGCGTATACGGCCACGCTCGCGATCCCGGCGTCCCGGCAGGCCCGGGCTACGCGGACAGCGATTTCGCCACGATTGGCGATGAGCACCTTGCGCACGTGTGGCCTTCCTGTCCTCTCACGGACGGTGTGATCGTGACGCTCCACGGCTGCGGCTCGCACACCGGCAGCGACCCGGTCGGCCCGCCGCCGAGAGCCGCCGACCGGGCGTGGCCGGATCGGTCAGCGATCCTTGTGGCCGACGATCAGGACGTCGTCGCGGGAGTCCGTGAGCCCGACCGTCTCGGGCCGGAATCCGGCGTCCCGCAACCATCCGTAGCAGTCCTCGACGGAGTATTCATGGCCTCCGGCGGACCAGACGAGCATGCTGAGGCTCGCCATGACGGCAAAGAGCGGAGGTGTCTCGTCGCTGACCATGGGGTCGTAGATGATCACCGCACCGCCGGGCCGGACGGCCGTGTACGCGCTCTTCAGCAGTTTGATCCGCCCCTCCGTGCCCCAGTTGTGCAGGATGTGACCGAAGATCAGCACATCAGCCTCGGGCAGCGGGTCCGTGAAGAAGTCACCGCCGTGGAAGGTGATCGGCTTCGCGGGGGCGAGCTTCTCGACGTGCTGTGCGAAAGCGCGCTCCAGGGGCGGCAGGTCGAAGACTCCCGCCTCCAGGTGGGGGTGCGCGGTCACCAGGTGGTGGGCGAGGTTGCCGCGGGCGCCGCCGATGTCGACGAAAGAGGCGTACGAGCTCCAGTCGAGTCCGCCGACCCGCGCGGCGATGGGCGTGTTGAACATGTCCATGCTGTCGAGGAAGGAGTCGGTCGCCTCCTGGTCCGCGTACAGCGAGTGGTACGGATTTCCCTCGGTGGCGGCGGTGTTGTGCGGCTGTCCGGTGCGCAGCGACTCACCGAGTCCGGCCCAGGCGGGATTCAGTTCACGCTCGCAGAACTGCAAGTAGCCACCGATGAATTCGGGGCGGCCGCGGACCAGGAAGCGCTCGGCGGCGGGTGAGTTGCGATAGGTGCCCTCGTGGAGTTCGAGCAGGCCGAGGCCGACGAGCGCCAGGAAGAAGTCTCCCGCGCCCGGCATGCGGAATCCGAGGCGCTCGCTCAACTCCGCGGCGGTGGCCGGGGTGCCCGACAGCTGGGTGAAGAGTTCGGAGTCGGCGGCGGTGAGCAGGATCTTCGTCTGCCAGTAGCCGGACAGAATGCCCATCACCTGTCCCACATTGGGCTCTGCGGGCGCCTGCGGGGCTTGAGATTCCATGTGCCCAGTTCCTCCTGAGAAGGGAAATGCGGCGGGACGGGCAGTTCGGTCTTCGCGCGTCCTTTCCACTATTTTCCGTAGCGCGCATGAGGGAGCCAAGGGCCACTGCTCAAGGATTCATTGAAGAACCATCAAATCCCGCACAGGAATGCGCGGGGAATGTCAGGAATCCGTCAAGGCCGTCGACGGGGACCGTACTGACGCCCGCCCATCGCCTCCGGACATGCGTCACCCCTGCGTCGGGGACGGGGGAAGGACCCGACGCAGGGGCTGTTTTGAGGAGGCGCGGTCCGGATCCATACCAGACCGGGGCCCCGGGTCGATCCGGTCGGCATCGTGTGCTGGGTGCGACCGGGCCGACGTCAGGACGATGCGGGGGCGTCGACGGACTGCTGGCCGGGCACGCCCTGCGGTTCCTCCCCGGCCGGGGAGGCCGCGGGTGGCACGTCGGCGCGACCCGGCAGGAACAGGGTGGCGACGAGGAGGACACCGAGCGTGCCGATCGCGAACCAGTAGACGCCGTGGATGCCCTTCAGGAAGTCGCCGTCGCCGACGGTCTTCAGAATGACCGTGACGAGGGCGATACCGATGGCCGCGCCCAGCTGGTTGAGCATGTACAGCACCGAACTGCCCTGTGGAACCAGGTGCATGGGCAGCGTGCGGTACAGGGAGCCCATGGTCGGGGCCCCCACGAAGCCGAGACCCATGCCCATCACCAGGGCGGCGAGCGACGGCCAGACCTCGTTGGCGGTCGGGGAGACACGGGCGAGGAGCAGTCCGCCGAGGGCCGCCACGACCGCGCCCGCCTGGGCCAGGAACCGGCTGCCGATCTTGTCACTGAGCGTGCCCGCCAGCGGCATGGCAAGGGCGGCGCCCAGGCCCACCGGTGTCACCAGCAGACCGGCGGCGAGCGTGCCGTGGCCACGGATCTGCTGGTAGTAGAGCGGCAGGGCGAAGAGGCTCGCGAAGGTCGCCAGACCGCTCAAGGTCATGACGGTGACGCTCGCCGTGAAGCTGGTGTTCTTGAACAGCCGCAGATCGATCAGCGGGGGGATGCGGCGCACGCCGAGGGCGTGGATCGCGTATCCGATCAGCACGACCACGCCGAGGATCAGCGGGAGCAGTACCTGCCAGACGGCGAAAGCGGTGCGGTCGGCGCTCTGCGACATGGCGAGGACCAGCGCCGCGAAGCCCGGGCCGAGCAGGGCCAGGCCCAGAACGTCGAGCCGCACCTGCGATTCCGCCGTCCCGCGCGGCGGATCGGACGGCACGACCCGCACCGCGAGCACCAGGGCGACCAGCCCGACAGGCACGCTGAGCAGGAACATCCAGCGCCAGGACATTCCCTGCAGAATGGCGCCGCCCGCGACCGGGCCGAGCACCGGCCCGAGCGACAGGACGACACCCATCAGGCCCATCACGCGGCCGGCCCTCGATGGGCCCGCGCCGCGGGCGAGCAGCACCAGGACCAGCGGGTCCAGGATGCCGGCGGCCAGTCCCTGGACCACGCGGAAACCGATCAGGCTGCCCGCGTTCCACGCCGTTGCCGACAGCAGCGATCCGAGCAGGAACACGGTGAGCCCGATGATCCACATGCGCTTGCTGCCGAACCGGTCGACCGCCCACGAGGTGAACGGGATCGTCGCGGTGACGGCCAGCAGGAAGCCCGTGGAAGCCCAGCCGATCGTGGTGATGGAGGTGCCGAACTCTTTGCTCAAGGGATCGATCGCGACGGCCACCATCGTGCTGTTGAGGATGCCGAGCATCCCGCCCAGCAGGACCACGGCGATCAGCCGCACGAGTGCGGGTTCCAGTCGGTCATCCCGAACTTGCGTCATCGCTTCTCCGGTTGAAGATCTCAGCGTCTAATTGAACCTACGAGTTCAATCTAGTGATCCCCTAGGGCCTTCGCAACCCACTGGTACGCATAGTTGAACCCATGGGTATAGCTAAACGGGCCGTCGAGGTACGATGCGGTCGTGACCGAAGCGAGCACTTCAGCGGCGTCCGGGCGCAGGGCATCCCGGGGACGCATCGACAAACGGCAGGCGATCCTGGAAGCCGCCTTCACCGTGTTCGCGCGCGAGGGGTATGCGAACGCGTGCGTGAAGGTGATTGCGGCCGAGGCGGGCGTCGCCAAGCCGACCGTCTACAACCACCTCAGCGACAAGGCGAACCTCTTCCGCCATGCCATCGAGGCGGCTTCCGACACCGCGATGGCCCAGAACCTGGCGGTCGTCGGACGGCTCGCCACCCCGGGGGACGATCTGCGGGCGGCACTCGAAGACGTCGGCGACCGTCTGCTCCTGTGCTATTCGAGCGACGAGTCCTGGGCGCTGCGGCGGCTCATCTACGCGGAGTCCGCCCGCTTCCCCGACCTCCTCGACGTCGTCAGGGGCGGCGGACCGACCAACCGGGTCACCGAGGCGCTGGCCGACCGGCTGGCGCGCCTCGCCCTGGACGGCCGGCTGCGGCTGAGCGACCCCGCTCAGGCTGCGGAGCAGTACATCGCGCTGCTCACCGGCCCGATGGAGGAGCGGTCCCGCTTCGGCACCGAGCAGGTCCCCGCCGACGAGCAGCGCCGACTGGTCCGGGCCGCGGTCCACACCTTCCTGCAGGCGTTCGGCACAGGGGCCGCGGACTCCGCCGGTTCAGCGAATGCGCAGGGAATCGTCAAAGGTTCATGAAACCAACAAGGCACTGTCAACTCCGTTGACCTAGGCCCGAGTTGCCCGGATAGCGTCACCAGTCGTCCGCACCCGGGCGGGGTTCTTCCGCCCCGCCCGCGGACGATGCGCCTGTGTCACACAGCCCGCGGTACCGCCATGTCCGGGAGGACCTATGTCTTTCACCGACTCCCCAGCTCCCGCCTTTCCGTTCAGCACCACCGGATGCCCGATGGACCCGCCCGCGCTCGCCACCGAACTGCGCGAGGAACGGCCGGTCACCCGCGTCACGCTCTGGGACGGCAGCCGTCCGTGGCTGGTGACCCGGCACGCCGACATCCGGCAGGCGCTGCGCGACCCGCGCCTCAGCTCCGACGTCCGGCGCCACGGCTTTCCCTTTCTGTCCGCCGCGCAGAGCGAGGCCATCGGCGAGGCCCTGATCACCTTCATCCGCATGGACCCGCCCGAGCACACCGCGCAACGCCGCATGCTCACACAGGAGTTCATCGTCAAGCGCATGGAGAGCATGCGCTCCGAGATCGACACCACGGTCGACGCCCTGCTCGACCGGATGATGGCGGGCGGTGCACCGGCCGACCTGATGGAGGCCTTCGCCCTGCCCCTGCCGTCGCTCGTCATCTGCCGGATGCTCGGTGTGCCGTACGAGGACCACGCCTACTTCCAGACGCGCAGCCAGCTGGTGCAGGACACGACCGCCGCGCCGGAGGAAGTGAACACCGCGCTCGGCGAACTGGCCGTCTATCTCGACCGGTTGGCCGGCGAGAAGGCCTCGGAACCGGTCGACGACCTGATCAGCCGGCTCGTGGTCGAGCAGGAGATCCCCGGGCACCTCACCCGCCACGAGGTGGCAGGCATGGCCCTGAACCTGCTCATCGCCGGCCACGAGACCACGGCCAACCAGATCGCGTTGAGCGTGCTCGCGCTGCAACGCCACCCCGAGCAGTGGGCGAAGCTGTGCGAGCACCCGGACCTGGTACCGGCCGCCGTGGAGGAACTGCTGCGGCACCAGAGCATCGTGCCGACCGGTCTGCAGCGCGTCGCCGGCGAGGACCTGGAGATCGGGGGCACGGCGATCCGGGCGGGCGAGGGCGTGCTGCTGCAGATCGGCGCCGCCAACCGCGACCCGCGCGCCTTCACAGACCCCGACCGACTCGACGTCGAACGCAACGCGCACCGCCATATGGCCTTCGGCTTCGGCGTCCACCAGTGCCTGGGGCAGCCCCTCGCCCGGATCGAACTGCAGTCCGCGCTGACCGCGCTGGTGCGCCGGCTGCCCGGGCTGCGGATCGCCAAGCCGCTGGAGGAGCTTGACTTCCGGCACGGCGGGAACATCTACGGCCTGTTCAGCCTGCCGGTGGAGTGGTGAGGTCCATGGATCTGGAGCTGACCACGGACCCCGAGAAGTGCTGCAGCTCCGGACAGTGCGCGGCCGCCCTGCCCGAGATCTTCGACCAGGACGACAAGGACGGCAGGGTGGTCCTGCTCGTGACGCGCCCGCCGGCCGAACTCGCCGACGCCGTCCACGAGGCCGCCGACTGCTGTCCGGCAGGAGCCATCACCGTACGAGAAGGGCGCTGACCGCCGTACGGACAGAGCACCGACCGGCCCCTCACTGCAAAGCGACTGTCAATTCCACAGAGCCGTGTGAAATGCCGTCACACGGCCCTACAAGAAATCCCGGCCGGGCTTCCCCCGGCTCCGGGGACCGGTCTACGTTCCCCGTGCCGAGAATTCTTACGACGCAGGGCGCCGTGACACGGCCCAGGACTTCGGAGTGTGCCGATGGCGGAAACAACAAGCGAGCGGGAAATACCCGGGCAGCGCAGGGCCCGGCTTCCCACACTCACCGGAATGCGCGGAATCGCCGCACTCCTCGTATTCTTCTTCCACATCTCGACTTCGGGACTGTTCCGCAGTGCGGAAATGAATCACGACGTCCAGTTCGTGTTCGGCCCGGCTGGCGACCTGGGTGTCTCGTTCTTCTTCGTCCTGAGTGGTTTCGTACTCACCTGGTCGGCCCGGCCGAATGACACGAACCGCATGTTCTGGCGCCGGCGGTTCGCCAAGATCCTTCCGAACCACTTCGTCACCTGGGGCCTGGTCCTGGTGCTCATGCTGGCCACCGGAATCGCTCCCTCCCCCTTCGAGACCGTGCCCAACGTGCACAGCGCGGACGGTTTCCTGCCCAGCGTCGCAAGCTTCTTCCTGGTGCAGTCGTGGATACCGGACGTGCGCTACTGCGTGGCGGGAAATCCCGTGAGCTGGTCCCTGGCCTGCGAGTTGATGTTCTATGTGTGCTTCCCCTGGCTCCTGAGCGCCCTGTCCAGGATCCGTCCGGAACGGCTGTGGTACTGGGCGCTCGGCACGGTCGCGGTGATCGTCGCCGTGCCCGCGGTCGTCGGGGTCGTCGTACCCCACGGTCCCGCGCTGCCCCGGGACCCGACTGTCTCGGCCTGGCACCACTTCGCCATCTCGTTCTTCCCTCCGGTGCGGGCCCTGGAATTCGTGCTGGGCATCCTGATGGCGCTGATCGTGCTGTCGGGCCGCTGGATCCCCGTCGGGGTGCTCCCGGCGACAGCCCTCCTCGTCGCCGCCTATGTCATCGCGCTCTACGCGCCCCTGGAGTACGCCCTCGTCGCGATCACGGTACTGCCGCTGGCCCTGCTCGTCCCGGCCGTCGCGACCCAGGACGCGCGAGGTCCACGGAACTCGCCGGGACGACGGGCCATGGTCTGGCTCGGCGACGTCTCCTTCGCCCTCTACATGGTCCACATCAGTGTGATCGCGTACGGCCATGAACTGATCGGCGGACGCGGGCGCACCTGGTCGCTCCCCGCCGGCTTCGCCATCATGGCCGCCTTCTGCCTGGTAGCGCTGTTCCTGGCCTGGCTGCTCTGCACAGCCGTGGAGATGCCCGCCATGCGCCGGTTCGGCACCACGCCCCGGCCCGCGCCCGCGCTCACATCCGTGCCGTCCGGTGCTTCCGGCGCGTCGGCGCCCCAGCCGGAGCCGAACGGGGAAACGGGCGCGCCACCCCCCTCCTCCGTACTGCCCGGCTGACCTACGCACCACTTCACCGGCGAGTGGACCGGTCCCGGCGGCGTGAGGGCCGCCGGGACCGGCGGTGCGACGCGACGCTCGACGGAGAGCTTGTCACCGTGCCGACCGCTGGAGAGCTGTCCGAATCGGCCGGACCCCGGTGTGGCCGGGGCCCGACGTGCACGGGTCTACCAGGCGATGGGCAGCTTCCGTACGCTGCGGACGGCCCGGTTCGGCGTCCACTCCACCTCGTCGGAGGGGACGGCGAGGCGCAGGCCGGGCAGGCGTCGTACGAGCGTGTCGAGGACGACCTGGAGTTCCAGCCGGGCCAGCGGGGCGCCCAGGCAGTGGTGCGGGCCGTGACCGAACGTCAGGTGGGGGACGCTCTCCCGGGCGAAGTCGAGTTCGTCGGGACGGTCGAAGACCCTCTCGTCGCGGTTGGCCGAGGCGTTCTGGGCCACGACGGCCTCCCCGGCCCGGACGGTCCGCCCGCCGATCTCCACGTCCTCGGTGGCCAGGCGGGTGAAGCCGAGCCCGCCGACGCTCGCCTCCAGCGGGGTCAGCCGCAACAACTCCTCCACCGCGGTGGCCACCAGCTCCGGATCGGCGGCCAGTTGCTCCCAGCGCTCGCGCCGGCTGAGCAGCGTGTAGACGAAGTTGCCGATCTCCGCGGCGGTCGTCTCCTGGCCGGCGATCAGCACATTGACGCCGAAGGTGACGAGTTCCTCCTCGCTGAGCCTGTCCCCCTCGTCCCGGGCGGCGACCAGTGCACCGAGAAGGTCGTCCGCCGGCTCGGCCCTGCGCTCGGCGATCATCGCTCGCAGATAGGCGCGCAGGGCGTCGTCCGCCGCCTTGATGACCTGCGGATCGGCGGCCGAGAGGGCCACCGACTGCTCGGTCCAGCGGCGGAAGCGGTCGTGGTCGTCCACGGGAATCCCGAGGACGTCGCTGATCACGGTGAGCGGCAGGGGCCAGGCGAGCCCGGCGACCAGGTCCGCGGGAGCCCCGCTCCGGACCATGCGGTCGACCAGCCCGTCCACGACCCCTTGGACGTTCGGCCTCAGCTCCTTGACCCGGCGGGCCGTGAACGCCTTGGCCACCAGGCGGCGCAGCCGGCTGTGCTCCGGCGGGTCCAGGCTGACCAGGGAGGCGTTCTGCTGGTCGGGCAGCGGCAGGGTCCGCGGTATGTCGCGGCCGGCCGCGGCGGCGCGGCTGAACCGGGGGTCGGCAAGCACGGTCTTGACGTCCTCGTGGCGGGTGACCAGCCAGGCGTCGCCGCCGTACGGCATGGTCACCCTGGCCAGGGGTTCGTCCCGGCGCAGCAGGGCGTACCCGGGGTCCAGGTCGAGTCCTTCGGCGGCGAAGTCGGTGTGCCGGTAGGGGCAGGCGCTGGGGAACCGATCGGTCATGTCGGGTCAGCCTCCTTGTGATCGCCCGGAGGTGCGGGCGGGGCGTGAGGCCCGGGCTGCGGGCCGCGGGGGGGGTCGGCCGTGCGGCCGTGGAGAGGGGGCTCCACGGGGATCACGGGCGGCCCCGTCCCTGACACTGGAGACCGGGACGGGGCGGCCGGACCACGAACCGGGTCAGCGGGCCAGCAGTTCCTCGGTGACGGTGGCGAGGCGTGCCGCGGCGTCCTTGTCGAACAGCGCCGGGTGGTCGACCCTGATCCGCTCGCCCTCCACATAGGCGCTCAACGGCTCGACGGGCGGCGCGTCGATGACGGCGTCGATGGGCGCGACGGCCTGCGCCACGGGCTTGCCCATCCGCTTCAGGGCGTCGACGTGCGCCTTGGTCATGGCGTCGTACTGTCCGGCGATGCTGGTCGCGGTGCTGCCCGGGTTGATGAGCACGTAGCGCGTGCGGCCGGTGTGCTCGGCTGCGTAGGCGACACCGAGCAGGTCATTGGCGGTGCCCGCCTGCATCTGGGCGCCGACGCCGTTGTAGCCGCGCTCCGACTGGAGGTCCTGCCAGCGGATGCCGGGCTTCTGGATGCCCGGGCCGGCGACGTTCACGATGACCGGGGCCTCGGACTTCTCCAGCGTCTCGGTCAGTCCGTGGCTGAGGAGGTAGCGGCTGAGGTATTCCAGCGCGAACGTGTTCTCGTAGCCGTCGGCGGTCTGGAAGCGGTCCGAGCGGAAGAACCGTGCGCACAGCACCAGCGCGTCGACGACCGGGAACGAGGCCTTGATCTCGTCCAAGACCCTCCGGTTCTCGGCGACCAGGCTCAGATCCGCAGCGATGAAGAAGGCCCGGTCACCTGCGCCGCGCTCCTCGGCGGCTGCCAGTAATCCCTTGCCCTTCTCCTCGCTGCGGCCGATCACGACGACCTTGTCTCCACGTTCCAGACGCGTGAGGGCCAGGCCCCGTCCGATCCCGTCGTTCCCGCCTGTGATCACAACCGTCTTCATCAAGAAGCTCCTCGAACCTCGCCGCACGGCAGACATGCCGACTAAGTCACCAACGGATGACTTGGTTCAAGCTAGGCGCCCTCCATTACGATGTCAACGACGGCTGACTTCAGGGAGACACCGGTGACTCAGACCCCAAAGCGCAAGCGGGACCGCACGGCCACCAGAGCCGCGCTGCTGGCTGCGGCCCGGGCCCGATTCACCCTTCTGGGCTACGACGCGACCGGTGTGCGGGACATCGCCAGCGACGCGGGCGTGGACCCGAAGCTGATCTTCCGTTACTTCGGTTCCAAGGAGCGGCTGTTCGAAGAGGCCTCGCGACTGGTCGAGGAGCAGTCGGACACCGACGCCGAAGACAGCCCGGCCTATCTGCCGACCCGCCTCCTGCACGCGACCATGCGGCAGGACGAGGACGGGACGGCGGGCGGACACCCGCTCACCGCGCTCCTGTTGTCGTCGAGCCGCCAGGAATGCCGCGAGCAGCTCAACTCGCAGCTGTACGACACCTACGTGCGCAATTTCGAGGAACTCGTCGACCTGCCCGACCGTGAATTGCGTGCCGAGCTGCTCACCGCCTGGCTGCTCGGTATCAACGTGGCGCGCTCCATCGCCCACACCCCGGCGCTCTCCGACGCCTGCGTCAACGACATCACGCCCTATTTCGAGCAGGTCGCCGCCCTGCTGCTCGGCACACCTCCATCGGGAGAGAATTCGCGTTGAATTGACGTTCCTTGAAAAGTCTTTGCAGAGATGGCGGCCCACTGACATTAATTTGTCGACATCCTGGACCGACCCCCGGCCGAATTCACTCCCGTGCGGCGGAGAATGGAATGAGCAGTGCCGTGTCCCACGCCTTGAGGAGTTGTGGATGTCCAGCACGCCCGACACGCTTCCCCGTATCAGCCGCCCCGACGTCGACGCCGTACTCGTCGGCGTGCTGAACTCCGGCGGCGGCGAAGATCAGGAGGCCGTCGCCGACGCCGTCGTGTCGCACTGGCGGTCCGCGGAGTGGCCTGAGGGGCTCGTCTCCGTCAACTGCTTCACCAGCACGCAGAACGGCCAGGTGCTGACCTACGAGCAGTGGGCCTCCGAGGAGACGCTCCAGAAGTCCCTGCTGGACGGGAGCGGATTCCGCGCCACGCCGGCCGGGTCCGGCGGCCCGGTGCCGTACCGGCTGTACCAGGTCGTCCGCGGGACCGCCGTGAGCGACCCCCCGCCGCCCGCCCGGAGTTTCCCGGTCGCGGCGTTTCCCATGGAGAGCCACGAGGCGGCCCGGCAGTGGATCGACGATCTGCTGAAGGCCGAGGAGGCCGCCGCGGGCGCGGACCGTGCCTACCCCGGAGCGATCGCGGCGAACATCCACATCGCCCTCGACGGCAAGAGCGTCCTGATCTTCTCGGAGTGGCTCTCGGAGGAGCAGGCGATCACGCACATGCAGATCGTGACGAAGGCGATGCTCATGGACGTCGGCAACAGCGAGGACGACCTGGGGTCCCTCTACCGCCACCACACGACCCTGACGAGCTGACACAGTTCGAGGGGGCCGCCCGGCAGCTACCGGGCGCCCCCCTCGAACTGTGTCCGTCAGACGCCGATGCTCCGGTGGAGGTGGTAGCGCTTGAAGCCGATGGGCCGTACGCCGGGGGTGTCGTCGCTGACGCGGCGGGTCGTGACGTGCGTCGCGCCCGCCAGGAAGGCGATGTGCGCCTCGTCGGTCGTCCACTCCGCGTAGTTGAGCACGCGGGTGCCGTCCTTGCTGGCGTGGAAGTTGGCCGAGAGCATCCCCGGATTCCGTCGGCCGGCCGGGTCCTGGACGGCGCCTGCGATGGACTCGACGATCCGCTCCTGGCGGTCCGGGCCGTCCACGTCGAACATGGCCACGATCACGCAACCCGGTTTCCGCGGCGCGGAGTCGAGCACCACGCTGCGGTGCGGCCGGTACTCGACGGCCTCGGCCCGGGCCACCCCGCCGAGCGTGTCCAGCATCCTCCGGTAGGCGCCCGGTTCACCGCACTGCGTGTACGTCAGCACGGTGTCGTCGTCGGTGCTGAGGAAGCAGTTGAAGGACAGCACACCCGGGGGCCACGGAGTGGCGCTCCACTGCCCGACGAGGTCCTGGAGGTCGGCCAGCCCGCGCGCGCGGTTCGGGACGTACCAGTGACTGACGAAGACGGCCGCCACGTCCGGGCGCCGTAGGTCCGGCATGTCGAGCCCGGCCTGACGGGCCGTCCGGGTCCGCTGAGTCATCGCGCCCCTCCCTCAGCGCTCGTAGGGGCGTTCGGCGCGCGCGTCGCGCAAGGTGTGCCCCCACCAGACGAGGCGGTCCAGCATCACCTTCGCCGCGCCCGCGGCATCCTCGGCGTCCTTGGGCCTGCCGTCGCCGTCGAACCGTTCCCAGGCATTGTGGAAGCTGACGGACTCGCGCACGGTCACCGCGTGCAGCTCGGCGAAGACCTGCCGGAGCTGCTCCACGGCACGCAGCCCGCCGCCCATCCCCCCGTACGAGACGAACCCGACCGGCTTGGCCGCCCACTCGTCGAAGAACCAGTCAATGGTGTTCTTCAGCGCGGCGGGGCAGGCGTGGTTGTACTCGGGGGTCACCACGGCGAAGGCGTCCGCGGCGGCGAGACGCCCGGCCACGGCGTCACGGATCTCCGCGACCCCGGCCGGCGGCCGCGCCCCGGGTTCGGGCATCACCAGGGGCAGCGGATGGTCCAGTACGTCCAGGACGTCCACGCCCACGTCGGCGTGGGCCCGCGCCTGCTGGGCGAACCAGTCGGCCACCGTCGGCCCGAACCGCCCGTCGCGGACGCTGCCGACGATGACGAGCAGCGATATGGGGCGCCCGGTCATGCGCTCGGTCATGGCAGAACCTTTCGTGGTGATGTCACGGTGAGACCTTTCGGGGTGGTGTCGCTGCGGAGCCGCGGAGTCCCGTCAGCGCGACGAGCAGGCCCGCGCCGGCGACCGCCAGGACGAGCAGCAGCGCCGGGCGGTCCTTGTCGGAGGAGGCGAGCAGCAGGGCGGTCGACGGGAGCAGCACGATGGCCCCCAGCTGGACCGCCGTCTGGTAGAGCGGGACGGCCATGGGACGGTCCTGTGCTGCGACGGTGGAGGTGGCCTGGATGTTCAGCGCGGCGAAGGCGAACACGAAGCCCGCGCCGAGCAGCAGCAGTGTCGGCAGCGTCCCGGTCGCGTACGACGCGTCCGCCGGACGCCAGGTGCGGAGCGCGCACCCGGCGAACGTCGCGAGGGCGCCCAGCGCGATCAGCCTGGGCGTGCCGAACCGCGCGACCAGGCGGCCCGCGAAAGGCACGGTCAGCGCCAGGGGAAGACACGCGGGCAACAGGGCCACCGCGGTCTGCCACGGAGCCCAGCCAAACCGGTCACGGGACTCGAAGGTGATCATCACCAGCAGGCTGTGGTACGTGCCGTTGAGCGTGGCCGCGCCCAGCGCGGCGCGCAGCAGAGGGCCGTTGCGCAGCACACGGGCGTTGACTCGCGGAGCCCTGCCGCGGCCGGCGTCGGGTGGGACGAGGCGCAGCCCGAACAGCAGCAGCGCCAGCGCCACGGGGGCGGGGAAGAGGAATGTCAGGTGCCAATCGGCCTGGAGCAGCACTCCGGAGAGCAGCAGCCCTGCCGTGAACCCGGCGGCACCGAACAGGGAGTACACCGTGACGGCCCGGCGCTGCCCGGGTCCCTCCTCGAAGGTGGTGCTGATGATCGCGAGGCCGGTCGGCGCGGTCAGTGCCGCGCAGCCTCCCTTGACCACGCGGGTGGCGATGAGCAATGTCGCGTCGTCGGTCAGGCCGCCCGCGAGCGAGGCCGCCGCGAACAGCAGCATGGCTCCGAGGTAGGAACGACGCCGGCCCCAGCGGGCGTTGACTCGGGGACCGAGCACGAGCAGGGTCGCGAAACCGATCGCGAAGCCGCTCATCATCCACTGGACCTGGAACAGCGACAGTCCGAGGTCCGCTTTGATCGTGGGCAGCGCGACGAGAACCACGGACACTTCGAGAGCGTCGAGGATCATGTTGCCGGAGAGGACGAACAGGATGCCCCACAGGCGCCGGTCCCAGCTCCCCGTCCCGGCACTCGCGGCGGACGACGCGGAGAGCGCGGTCATGACCCGATCAGGGCCGGCAGTTTCTCGCTGACCAGCTGGATGTTCTCGGCCACCAGGTCGTCCGGCATGCCGGCGATGCTCGCCCAGAAGATGAGGTGCTGGACGGGCAGACCCTTGGTCATCTCCAGGATCTGCGCCGCGGCGTCCTCGGGGGTGAGGATCTTCAGCGCCCCCCAGGGGGCGTTGGAGGTGCGGTCGCGGAATTCGTCGGCGTGGATGACGGGTGGCCTCGGTCGGCCGGTGCCCTCGACGGATGCCTGCTGATAGCTGTTGACCTGGTGTGCCAGATACGGGGCGACCCGCGACCAGGCGGCGTCCGGGTCCTCGGAGAGGATGATCGGCAGCAGGTCGGAGACCCGGGCGGTGTCCGGGTCGTGGCCTCCCTCGACGAGGCCGGCGCGGTAGTGCTCGAACTTCTCGTGGGAGATGTGGAGCAGCCCGATGCCGAGGCGACCCGCGATCCGGGCACCGCGCGGACCGTAGAACCCGCCCCACAGTGGCACTGGGTCCTGGATCGGCACCGGGGTGACGGCCTGCTCCTCCCAGAGCCTGCGGACCTCGCGGATGTTCTCCTCGGTCCGCGCGAACCGGCCCTTGAAGTCGGCCTCGTACAGGGCGTACTCGGGCACGCGATAGCCGGCGCCGAGTCCGAGTTCCAGCCTGCCGCCGCTGATCAGATCGACGACGGCGGCCTCTTCGGCGAGGTGTGCGGGCCTGCGCAGCGCGGGCAGCAGGACGGAGGTGCCGATCCGGGCGTGCCGGGTGCGGGCCGCGGCCGCCGCGGCGAAGGTCAGCGGCTGCGGTAGATAGCCGTCCTCGAAGAGGTGGTGCTCGGTGAACCAGAGACCGCCCGCGCCGCGTTGGTCGGCCTCTTCGCAGAACTCCAGGGCCCGTGCGTAGTGGTCCGCCCAGGGCCGCTTCCATTCCTCGGGATTGCGCAGGTCGAAGAGAAATCCGACGTTCATTGCCTGGTCCCCATTCGTCGACAGCTCATCGTTGGCATCCGGGCTTCAGCGGATACCGTTCCGCCAGGCCCGGGGACTTTGGAAGCCGGGGCCGCGTTCGGGCCTGCGCCAGTGGGCCGTCCGCCGCCCGTGCCGGGCGGGTCGGCCGGGCCCGGCCGCGGCGGCCCGGGCGAGCAGCACCACGGTGAGCGCGGCCAGCTCCTCCTCACTGGGGCTGCCCTTCTCGACCCGCAGTCCGCAGGGCGGTCGAAGCTCGTTCATCTGGGCCTCCTGGAGATCACTGCGGCGGGTTTCCGTGCTTGCGGCGCGGCAGTTCGGCGTCCTTGGTGCGCAGCATGGCGAGGGAGCGGATCAGTACCGCCCGGGTGTCGCGCGGGTCGATCACGTCGTCGACGAGTCCGCGCTCGGCCGCGTAGTAGGGGTGGACCAGCTCGCTGCGGTACTCCTCGATCTTCCGCGCGCGCATGGCCTCGGAGTCCTCGGCCGCGGCAATCTCGCGCCGGAAGACCACGTTGGCCGCGCCTTCGGCCCCCATGACCGCGATCTCGTTGCCCGGCCAGGCCAACGCGATGTCGGCGCCTATGGAGCGCGAGTCCATGACGATGTACGCGCCGCCGTACGCCTTGCGCAGCACCACCGAGATCCGCGGCACGGTGGCGTTGCAGTAGGCGTACAGCAGCTTCGCGCCCCGGCGGATGATCCCCTCGTGCTCCTGGTCGACCCCGGGCAGGAAGCCCGGCACGTCGACCAGGGTCACCAGGGGGATGTTGAAGGAGTCGCAGAACTGCACGAAGCGCGCGCCCTTCTCGCTGGCCTTGATGTCCAGGACGCCGGCCATCGCCGCGGGCTGGTTGGCGACAATGCCGACCACCTGGCCGTCCAGGCGGGTCAGCACGCAGACGATGTTGGGCGCCCACCCGGCGTGGACTTCCATGAAGTCGCCGTCGTCGACGAGTTCCTCGATCACCGCACGGATGTCGTACGAGCGGTTCCCGTCCGCCGGAACCAGGTCGAGCAGTGCGTCCCCGGGCCGGTCGGCGGGGTCCTCCCCGTGCGTCACCGGAGGCAGCTCGCGGTTGTTGGCGGGCAGCAGGGAGAGCAGGTAGCGGACCTCCGCCAGGCAGCTCTCCTCGTCGTCGTACACGAAATGCGCGACGCCGGACGTCCCGCCGTGGACGTCGGCGCCGCCCAGCCCGTTCTGCGAGACCTGCTCGCCGGTCACGGCCTGGACGACGTCGGGACCGGTGATGAACATCTGCGAGATGTCCCGGACCGCGAAGACGAAGTCGGTGAGGGCGGGCGAGTAGGCGGCTCCGCCCGCGCAGGGACCGAGCATCACGCTGATCTGCGGGATGACCCCCGACGCCCTGGTGTTCCGCCGGAAGATGCCGCCGTAGCCGGCCAGCGCCGAGACGCCCTCCTGGATGCGGGCGCCCGCACCGTCGTTGAGCGAGACCAGCGGCGCGCCGGCCGCGAGGGCCAGGTCCATGATCTTGTGGATCTTCTGGGCGTGGGCCTCGCCGAGGGCGCCGCCGAAGATGCGGAAGTCATGGGCGTACACGAAGACCGTACGGTCCTCGACGGTGCCCCAGCCGGTAACCACACCGTCGGTGTGCGGCCTCTTCGCCTCCAGGCCGAAGCCGCTCGCCCGGTGCCTGCGCAGCGACTCGATCTCGGTGAAACTCCCCTTGTCCAGCAGGAGTTCGATCCGCTCCCGAGCGGTGAGCTTGCCCTTCGCGTGCTGCCGCTCGGTGGCCTTGGGGTCCGGGCCGTGCCGGGCCAGTTCCTTCAGTTCGCTCAGTTCCGTCAGCCGGTCGGTCTCCGCGGACGGAGCCTGCACGGTGGTCACTGTCTGTCCCCCGGTCCTGGGTTGCTGGTTGTCATTGGGTCGGTGTCACCACGACAGCTGCTGGCCGGTCGGTGTGGCGTCCTCCCCGACGAAGGTTCCGGTGGGGCCGTCCTCGCCGAGGGTGGCCAGCAGCACCGGGATGCGCGCACCCTCCTCGGGCGTCAGTACTCCTCGGTGGCCGTTGATGTCGGTGGCCACGAAGCCGGGTGAGACGGCGTTGACCAGGATTCCGGTGCCGCGCAGCTCATTGGCGTACGTGACGGTCACGGCGTTGAGTGCGGCCTTCGAGGTGTTGTACTCCAGCAGCGCCGGGAAGACGCCCGGGGGAAAGACTCCGGTCGGATCCTCCAGGGCCGCCGCGTGGGTGAGGGAGCCGAGGACGCTGCTGATGTTGACGATGCGGCCGGCCGGGGAGCGCCTGAGGTGGGGCAGCAGCGCGTTGGTCACGGCGATGACTCCGAAGACGTTCGTCTCGTAGGTGCGCCGCACCTCGGCGACCGGGACCTGGCTGGGAGGCAGTGCGGAGCCGCCGACGCCCGCGTTGTTCACCAGGGCGTCGAGATGGCTCACCTCCTCCTCCAGCCGTTTCGCCGCCTGCGCGACCGAGGTCTCGTCGGTGACGTCGAGGTGCAGGAAGCGCACGTCGAGCCCGTCGGCGCGCAGTTCGCGCTCGGCCGCCAGGCCGCGTTCCTCGTCGCGTGCTCCGAGATAGACCCGCATGCCCAGTTCGGCCAGGCGCCGGGTGATTCCTCGTCCGATGCCCTTGTTGGCGCCGGTGACGACGGCGGTGCGCGGGGTGTCCGCGGTCGCGCTCATCCGAGGAGGGTCCCGCCGGTCGCGTCGAGGAAGGCACCCGTGATCCAGCGGGCCTCGTCGGTGGCGAGGAAGGTCACCACATCGGCGACGTCCTTCGCCGCGCCCACCCGCTTGAACGCGGAGAGCTGGGCCATCTGCTCCACCGCCTCCGGCATGTCGAAGACGGCGCTGCCGTTGTCGGTGATGCCGGGTGCCACGGTGTTGACCGTGATGCCGCGGGGGGCCACATGGCGGGCGAAGTGCAGGGTGAGCTGCTCGATGGCGCCCTTGGTCATCGAGTACGCCACCTGCTCGGGGTTGGCGAACCGGGTGAGCCCCGACGAGATGTTGATGATCCGCCCGCCCTCCGGCATGACTTCGAGGGCGCGCAGCACGGTGAAGTAGGGCGCCTTGGCGTTGACGGCGAAGTAGCGGTCGAACTGTTCGGGAGTGACGTCCTCGGGCGCGACACCGCCCGTGGTCTCCCCCGCGTTGTTCACCAGGATGTCGAGCCGCACTTCGCCGATGCGTTCCTTCAGCCCCTGTTCCAGGCCGAGGAACAGCTCGTGCACATCGCCGGGCACGCCGAGTTCGGCGGCGATCGCGAAGGCCTGGCCACCGTCCTTCTCGATCTGCGCGACGGTCTCCTGGGCCGCCTCCTCGTTGCGCGCGTAGTGGACGGCGACCAGGGCCCCTTCGCGTCCCATTTCGAGTGCGGTGGCCCGGCCGATCCCGCGGCCGGATCCGGTGATGAGGGCCGTCTTGCCAGTGAGCCTGCTCATGGGGGAACTCCCGTGTGTCGTAAGGGTTGCGGAGGAGCGAGCAGCGCGCCCGGCGGGCGGCGGAGTCTCCTCGGTGTCCAGGCCGCTGATGGCGCGGGCGAGATGGCGGCGGACGACGTCCTTCTCCAGCAGCTCGCCGAAGATCGTCCGCAGCGCCTCCACCTCGGGGCCGCCGAGCAGCAGGCGCGCCTGCGCCTGGATGTGGTTGAGGGTGCGTCGGCCCGTGGGGTGGCGTTCGGCGTGGTAGCTGTCGAGCAGTTCGTCACCGGCCCTGCCGGTGATCCGCTCGCCCAGCTTCCAGCCGAGATTCGCCGCGTCCTGCAGGCCCAGGTTGAGCGCCTGGCCGCCGACCGGCATCTGCACATGGGCGGCGTCCCCGGCGAGCAGGACGCGGCCGCGCCGGTACGCGGTGACCTGGCGGCGGGTGTTGCCGAAGGTGTTCAGCCAGACCGGGATCCCCGCGCCGATGTCCTCGCCGGTGACCTCGGCCCAGGCGGCGACGACCTCGGCGAACTCGGGCTCCCCGGTGCGGGGCCGGGGCTGTTCGCCGTAGCGGTGCACCATGACGCGGGTGGTGCCGTCGGGCCAGCGGAACGCGGTGGCGAGCCCGTTCGGCAGTCGCTCGAAGCGCCTGTCGGGTACGTCGATGCCGGCGACGTCGGCGCGCAGCATCTCCCGGGTGGCGTCCTGGCCCTCAAGGTCGAACCCGGCGAGCTGCCGTACGGTGCTCAACTCGCCGTCGCAGCCGACCAGATAGGCGGCGGACAGCCGGTAGGGCGTGCCGGCCAGCGGCATCACCAGGGTCTCGACCCGGTCGTCGTGCTGGGTCAGTCCGGTCACGACGTGCCCGCGCCGGACCTTCGCACCCAGCTCGGTGGCCCATTCGTGCAGGACGGCCTCGATCCGGGTCTGCGGGCACTTCCACTGGCCGGCGTACCGGTGGCGCGGGTCGGCGGCCGTCAGGTCGAGCGGCAGGCCCCCGAAGTGGCCGGGGCCGCCGCTCGGCAGGCTGCCCAGGCGGTCCAGGAGTCCTCGTCGGTCGAGGATCTCCATGGTCCTGGTGTGCAGGGTGGAGGCCCGCGACTCGGTGGTGGGTTCGACGAGCTGTTCCAGGACGGTCACCCGGGCGCCCCAGGAGCGGAGTTCACCGGCCAGCATGAGCCCGACCGGGCCGGCGCCGGCCACGACGACGTCCGTGTCCCCTGCCTCGTCCATGGCTCAGCGCCGCGCTTCCGCGTAGTCCTTGGCGTGTCCGAGTGTGGCTGTGCTGTTCGTACCGAGCGCGGCGCGGATGAACTCGCGGGCCTCGGTCAGGCCGGCGTCCGGGCCGAGGATCCCGGTGATGTTCTCGGTCTTGATGACCACGGTGTGCTGCGAGGTGGCGGTAGTGACGCCGTCGGCGTCCTCGTCCAGTTGCCAGTAGCCCGTGTGGAGGTCCATCAACGCGGGCAGAGTCGTCTGCTTGTACGCGATCCGGTGGTGCGGGAAGCACACCCGTACCGACTCCGTGGTGTGCGAGGAGCCGTCCTTGGTGAGCGTGTCCATGCGCAGGATCTGCAGGCCCGGGGTGTCCTCGGTCAGCCGTACCTCGGCGACGTGCGGGAGCCGCTCGGCCCACAGCCGGGCCTCGTTGATGAAGTCGTAGACGTCCTTGGCGGAGCCCTTGATGCGGATGCTGTCCTCGAAGGAGAGGGTGCGTTCGTCGGGCTGCGCGGCGAGTTCGACGTTCTCCTTCAGGGACGGGAGTTCGGCGCGGCTGTTGGTGTCCACGGCCTTGTCGATCCAGGCCAGCCCCTCCGGGTCGTCGTCGACGGCACGGAAGGTGTGCAGCAGCCGTACCCGGGTCCGTCCGGCGGGGACCGGCTCAAGGATCCAGGTGCCGCTCATCTCGGCGACCGGAGGGGTGAAGACCTCCTGGCGGAAGGTGATGCGCAGGTTCTCCGCGTCGAGTTCGCGGCGTGAACTCCAGCTCTTCACCTCGCCGTTGGCGGTGGCGAAGATGCGGATGCGCTCGCTGTCGCCGTTGCGCTCCAGGTATTCCACGTGGACCGAGGGGGGAAAGAGGCGCGGCCAGTTCTCGACCTCCGCCAGGAGCCGGTACACGTCCTCGGGGGCGGCCTGCACGGTGATCTCGTGCTCCACCTCGCGGGGTGCCTGATCGGTCATGTTCATCTCCTTGGGTGCGTCTGCGGGCTGCCGAGCGGCGGGGCGTCAGAAGTTGCCGAGGCCACCGCAGACGTTGAGTGCCTGCGAGGTGATGGAGGCAGCGGTGTCGGACGCGAGATACCCGACGAGTCCGGCCACCTCTTCGGGCGTGGAGTACCGGCCGAGGGGGATCTTGGCCTGGAACTTGGTGAGGATCGCGTCCTCGGTGGTGTCGTAGGCGTCGGCGTATCCCTGGCGGACGCGCTGTGCCATGGGGGTCTCGACGTAACCGGGGCAGACGGCGTTGACGGTGATGCCGGTCGGCGCCAGCTCGTTGCCGAGCGCCTTGGTGAAGCCGACGACGCCGTGCTTGGACGCCGAGTACGGGGCGCCCAGGACGACGCCCTGCTTGCCCGCCGTCGAGGCGATGTTGATGATCCGGCCGCGTTTCTTGTCGCGCATGCCGCCGCTGGTGAGCACCTCGCGGGTCATCAGGAAGACGCTGTTCAGGTTGGTGTCGATGACGTCGAACCACAGCTCGTCGGTGATGTCGGCCGTCACTCCGCCGCCGCTGCGGCCCGCGTTGTTGACCAGTACGTCGATGGTGCCGAAGCGCCGGACCGCAGCCTGGACGACGTTCTTGATGTCGTCCCTGAGACGCACGTCCGCCGCGACGCCGTCCGCGTCGTGGCCGGCGTTCTCCAGTTCCTTGACGGTGCGGGTCACCGCGTCCTCGTCGCGGGCGCAGAGGAAGACCCGGTGGCCCTGCTCTGCGAGCAGCCTGCTCGATGCCAGGCCGATCCCACTGGTGCCGCCGGTCACGAGGGCCACCTTGCGTCCGTCTTGTGTCATGTCGAATCTCCCGGGGTGAGAGGAGGGGCAGGGGTTCGGAGTCGCGGTGGCGTCAGCCGGCGCCGACGGCCGCCAGGTGCGTGTTGACGACCTCGATCAGGGAGCCGGGCGTCCGCACGGTGGCCAGGGCGTCCTCGTCGAGGCTGATGCCGTACTCCCGCTCGATGCGGGTGTACGTCTCCAGCAGGGCGAGCGAGTCGTAGCCCAGCAGTTCGAACTCCAGGTCGGGAGCGATCTCTCCGGTCACGCCGGCCGCGTCGCGCAGGATCCGTGTGAGGTCGTCGAGGGTGAAGGGGGTGGCAGTGCTCACCGGTATCTCCTCTGAGTGGGGTTCACCGCGCCACGGCGCGCACGACCATGGCGGAGTTGAAGCCTCCGTAGCCGCGGGCAAGGACCAGTGCGGTGCGGAGTACGGCCTCGCGCGGCGCGTCCGTGACGAGGTCGATGTCGTAGCTGTCGGACAGGGTGGTGCGTACGGTCGGCGGGATCACGCCGTCCCTGATGCTCAGCAGGGCGGCGGCCACGTCGAGCGGCGCGGCGCCGGAGTACAGCCGGCCGGTCATGGTCTTGGGCGCGGTGACCGGAACGCCCCGAGGTCCGAAGATCTTGGTGATGGTCTCGGCCTCGATCCGGTCGAGTTCGGGCACGGCGGCCGCGTCGGCGAAGACGACGTCGATGTCGCCCGGTACCGCCCGCGCGTCGGCCAGGGCCAGTTCGACCGCCTTGCGCAGACCGGGCTCCCGGCCCCTGTCCGGGCGCGGGTCGAGGGTGCCGGCGTACCCGGCGATCTCGCCGTAGATCCGTCGGGCCCCGCGGTCACGGGCGTGCTCGGCGTCCTCCAGGACGAGCAGGGCCCCGCCCTCGCCGGGCACATGGCCCGCCGCCTCGTCGTCGAAGGGCACATAGGCGCGTTCGGGATCGTTCCGGACGCTCAGCCGCCGGCTGGCGAGTTGGGCGACCCAGCCCCATGGGCAGATCGAGGCGTCGACGGCGCCGGAGAGGACGAGGGGTGTTCCCTTGCGGATCTGGCGGCGCGCCTGGGCCAGCGCGTCCAGTCCGCCGGCCTGGTCGCTGACGACGACGCTGCTGGGGCCGCGCATGCCGTTGCGGATCGAGATCTGGCCGCTGTTGACCGCGTAGAACCAGGCGAACGACTGGTACGCGCTGACGTACTGGCCGCCTTTGCTCCACAGCGCCCGCAGTTCGTTCTGGCCGAATTCGAAGCCGCCGGAGGAGCTCGCCGTGATCACGCCCATGTCGAACTCGGGCAGTTCGCCCGGCACCACTCCGGCGTTCTCCAGCGCCCAGTCGGCGGCGGCCAGCGAGATCCGGGTCATCCGGTCGGTCTGCGGCAGCAGCCTGGCGGGCAGATGGTCCTCGGCGACGAATCCGTCGATCTCACCGGCGAGCCGGGCCGGGTAGGACGTGGGGTCGAACCGGGAGACGGTGCCGATGCCGCTCTCGCCCGCCAGGGTGGCAGACCAGTACGCCTCCAGGCCGAGGCCGTTGGGCGCCGCCACACCGAGCCCCGTCACCCAGGTGCCCTCGCTCACCGGGGGCTCCTTTCGACGTCGGCGAGCACGATCGCGCTCTGGAAACCGCCGAATCCGCTGCCCACGGACAGCACGGCGTCGGTACGCCACTCCCGTGCCGTGAGCGGGGTGTAGTCCAGGTCGCACTCGGGGTCCGGGGAGTGCAGATTGGCCGTGGGCGGTACGACGTCGTTCTCCATGGCCAGCACCGAGGCGGCGATCTCGATGGAGCCGATGGCACCGAGCGAGTGCCCGACCATCGACTTGATGGAGCTGACCGGTGTCCGGTACGCGTGGTCGCCCAGGCTCCGTTTGAAGGCGGCGGTCTCGTGCCGGTCGTTCTGCTTGGTGCCGGAGCCGTGCGCGTTGATGTAGTCGATGTCCTCGGGGTTGAGCCGTGCCTCGTCCAGCGCGACCCGGATCGCCTCGGCCATCTCGCGTCCGTCGGGGCGCAGTCCGGTCATGTGGAAGGCGTTCGAGCGGGTCGCGTATCCGGCCACCTCGGCGTAGATGTGCGCGCCGCGTCGGCGGGCGCTGTCCAGTTCCTCCAGGACGAAGACCGCCGAGCCCTCCCCCAGGACGAAGCCGTTGCGGCTCGCGTCGAAGGGGCGCGAGGCCGTCGCGGCCTCGTCGTTGCGGGGTGTGGTCGCCTTGATCGCGTCGAAGCAGGCCACCGTGATCGGTGAGATGGGGGCGTCGGTGGCGCCCGCGATCACCACGTCCGCCGAGTTCTCGCGGATCACTTCGGCCGCGTACCCGATCGCGTCGAGACCGGAGGTGCAGCCGGTCGAGACGACGGTGCTCGGGCCCTCGGCTCCCGCCGCCCACGCGACCTCGGTGGCGAAGGAGCTGGGGACGAGGTAGTTGTACAGGTGCGGTACCGCGTACTCGTGGTCGACCAGTTCGAGCCGACCGCCGTCGCTGACGGTGCGGTACTCCTGGTCCAGCCCCATGGTCGCGCCGACCGCGCTGCCGATGGTGACGCCGATGCGATACGGGTCCAGGGCGTCGAATTCCAGTCCGCTGTCCGCGATGGCCTCCCGCGCCGTCACCACCGCGAACTGCGCGGCGCGGTCCATACGCCGGATCTCCTGTGGCCGCAGCCCGTACAGTTCCGCGTCGAAGTCGGCCTCCGCGGCGACCTGGGAGCGGAACGCCGAGGGGTCGAAGAAGGAGATGCGGCGGGTGGCGGTACGACCGTCGGCGAGCAGCTGCCAGAAGTCCTTCACCCCGATTCCGCCCGGGGCGGTGACGCCGACGCCGGTGATCACCACCCGGCGGGTGCCGCTCACCGGGCGTCCCAGTTGTAGAAGCGCTGCGCCATCGCGTCGGCGGGCGAGCGCCAGGTGGCCGGGTCGTAGGCCTGGATGAACGGCTTGAGGTCCTGGCTGATCCCGATGAACCTCGGATCGGTCTTGGCCTCCTCTATCCGCTCCCCGCCGTCCTCGGAGTCGAAGTCCTGCAAGTGGAAGTAGAGCCCTCGGTACGAGAAGAGCTGCCGGCGCCGGGTCCCCATCAGATGGGGCATCTCGGTCTGGTCGAACGCGGCGAACTGCCGCGCGACCTCCGCCGCCGAATCGAGCTCCATGCGTGCCACGATCAACGTGCTGTGCATCAATTCCCTCTCTCGGACGCTCGGTGATTCGTCGCTGTGCGCGCTGCCGCGCCGGTTAACGCGCGTGCTCAGCGCGCGGGCCCGAACCAGCGCTCCAGTGCCGTGGGCAGGTCGAAATGGCTGCCGGGCGCGATCCACGCGACATGGCCGTCGGGGCGCAGCAGTACGCCGCCGACGCCCTGGAGCGCGCTGCCCCGGGGAAGGTCCTTCGCACGGGCGGTGACCACGTCGATCCGGTCCGCCCAGTCGGCCGCGCGGCGGCGCAGATGCGGGTTGTCCGTCAGGTCCAGCAGTACGCCGCGGCCCGCCCGGAGCAGGGCGGTGCTGCTGGTTTCGCGGCCTGCTTCGTCGAGTTCCAGGTGCGGCATGCGCGCCCCGAGCAGGGGGTGCCCGCCGCCGACGTCGTAGCGGATGTCCAGGCCGCTCGCCTTGGCCGCGAGGTGGCGGGCGACCTCCTCGTACTGGGCGAGTTCGGCGAGCACACCACGCAGCGGCTGGACGTCCTCGCCGCCGAGGATGATCAGGCTCTGTGCCCTGGTGTTGAGCAGCAGCCGCCTGCCGACCTCGTGCCGCTCGCCGTGGTACGTGTCCAGCAGTGCGGTGGGGGCGGCGCCGCGCAGGACCGCCGCGAGCTTCCAGCCGAGGTTCACCGAGTCCTGGATGCCGGTGTTCATGCCTTGGCCGCCGGCCGGCAGATGCACATGTGCCGCGTCACCGGCCAGCAGCACACGGCCGCGCCGGTACTCGGTGACCTGGCGTGCCGCGTCGCCGAAGGCGCTGACCCACACCGGCTCGGCGTGCGAGATGTCGATGCCGGTGAGCCGCTTCCAGGCGTCGGCGACCTCCGTGAAGGGCGGCGGCCCGGTGCGGCGCTGTGGGGGCGCACCATGTTCGCTGACGATGATCCGGTGCAGGCCGCCGCCGAGGTGCGCGGTCATCACCATGCCGCCGGTGACCCGGTCCGCGACCATGCGCGGTTCGAGGTCGACCCCTCGGATGTCGGCCAGGAACAGTTCGGTGGTGGCCTCGGTGCCGGGGAAGTCGAAGCCCGTCGCCTTGCGTACGCCGCTCCGGCCTCCGTCGCAGCCCACCACGTACCGGGAGGTCAGGGTCCGTTCGCCCGACTCGCCGCGCACCCGCACCTCGACCTGGTCTCCGAGGTCCCGTACGCCGACGACTTCGCGGCCGCGCCGGATGTCGGCCCCCAGTTCACGCGCCCGGCCCTCCAGCACCGTCTCCGTGACGGACTGGGGAACGGTCCGGGCCGCACGGTGCGTGGCGCCGAGCGTGGCGAGGTCGAGCGGAATTCCCCCGAAGTGCCCGTGATTGCTGGTCTCGATGTCTCCGAAACGGGGCAGCAGACCGCGCTGGTCGAAGATTTCCATGGTGCGGGTGGTGAATCCGATGCCACGGGATTCCCCAGTGCGCCGGGCGAGGCGGTCGAGGACGATGACGTCGATACCCGCCAGACGTAATTCGCCGGCAAGCATCAGTCCCGCAGGTCCGGCTCCCACGACAATGACCGATGCGTCCATAGAGCTCTCCCGATCGTCAGTGCATTTGCTGAATTCCACGGCGACAGCGCCTGGGCGGCGGTTCCTGGAAAGGCACTGATAATCCTCATCGCTGCACCCCCGGCAGCTCAAGTCAAAAATTCAAGGACATCCGCAAGGAAGTGTCAGCGGATTGTCAACTTCACAGGGGAGACTCAACTGCCGTTCAAGAGGAAACCAAGGACGCGGGCGGGTCTCATCCGGGATTACGTGACCCGGCCTGCCGCTTCACGGCTTGGCGCGACGTCGGAGGACCATCAAATCCTGCTCGCGGCGGCGGTCAGCAACCCGCCGCGGCGTAGAGGCGCTTGAGCTTGTCCGAGGCGTCGCTGCCGGGCGCCGCCGTGTGGGTCACGATGCGAATGTCGCTGTCCGGCACCATGAGCACATGGCAGTCGATGTGCATCGGCCCCATGACCGGATGATGGAGCGTCTTGCGGTTCATGGTGTGCACCGCGATGACGTACGCGTCCCAGAGATCGGCGAACCTGGTACTGACGACGCGTAAATCGGAGACCAGGGACCGCAGTTCGTCGTCGTCGGGCCAGCGGATGGTCGCGGCGCGCAGATCCGACACGAACGCGGCCTCCAGTTCGGCCTGCTGTTCCTCGGTGTGCGTGACGATGCCTGCCCGACCGGTGAAATGAGACCACGCCACATTCCGGTCCCGTCCCCGCAGCTCACCGGGTTCGCCGCTGAGGGCCACCCAGTGCCGGTTCCAGCTGATGAGGGTCCATGAGGCGTCGTAGGCACTGGCCGCCACGCCGTCCAGCTGCTCCAGCAGTTTGCGTGCCCCGTGCGACAGTGCGGAGGTGTGGCGGTCCGTGCTCGGGGGCTGGCCGGCCAGGAGGAACAGGTGCTCACGCTCCGCCTCGGAGAGCCGCAGGGCCCGGGCGAGGCCGGTGAGGATGGGGTGGGACGGCGAGACCGATCTTCCCTGTTCGAGTCGGGTGATGTAGTCCACCGATACGCCGGAGAGCAGGGCGAGTTCCTCGCGGCGCAGCCCCGTCGCCCGGCGCCGTTCCACCGCCCCCATGACGTTGGGCAGTCCGGCCGCCTCCGGTGTGAGCCGGTCGCGCCATCGCCGCAACGCGACCCCCAACTCCCGCGAACCGCTCATCACATCAGTATGCAGGCGGCGAACGCATGTGCGCATCCTGGTATTGCCGTTCCCAGGAAGCGGAGGGCACTACCTGAAGCACGCATGTCCAGCCAAGCTGGCCGCATGACCACCACTCTCATCACGGGCGCCAACAGAGGGCTCGGCAGAGAGACCGCGCGAAGACTGATCGCCGCCGGGCACACCGTCTACCTCGGATCCCGCGACGGACAGCGGGGCCGCGAGGCCGCGGCGCGGCTCGGCGCACGGCCGGTGGTCATCGACGTCACCGACAACGCCTCGGTGCGCGGCGCGGCGGAGTTGGTCGCCGAGGAAGCCGGCCATCTCGACGTACTCGTCAACAACGCCGGTGTCATCGGGCTGGGCAACGACGCCCAGGAGGCAACGGCCGATCAGGTCCGGACCACGTACGAGACCAATGTGTTCGGCCCCATCCGCGTCACCCACGCCTTCCTGCCCCTGCTGGAGAAGAGCGCGGCTCCCGTCGTCGTCAACGTGAGCAGCGGCCTCGGCTCGCTGAGCATCGCCGACGCGCCCGAGAGCCACACGTCGCTCCTGCCCGTCTACTACTCCGCGCTGGCCTACAACTCCTCCAAGGCGGCGCTGAACATGGCCACGATGCAGTACGCGCGCAGCTGTCCGAGGCTGAGGATCAACGCCGTCGACCCCGGGCACACAGCGACTGACTTCAACGCTCACAGCGGCCCGCAGACCGTCGCCGAGGGCGCCGAGGTCATCGTCCGCATGGCCATGATCGGCCCCGACGGGCCCTCCGGCGGATTCTTCGGGAAAAGCGGGCCACTTCCGTGGTGAACGGACAGCAGCCCGATCAAATCCAGCCAAGGAGCAAGCAGACCTTTGGTATGGCAACATCCGAATGTAGTATGCATTGGCACTGTCTGATACCGGCCGTATCGGACTCCGGGGGGAGAGGATCACACGGCGTGTGCAAGGCTTCATTGCAGCGGCGCACCGTTCGAGGGAAGACAACTTTCTACTACCGGTGAAATCCAGTAGTCAACGGGGGCAGTCATGAACTGTACAGAGCAGTGGGTTGCAGGGCCGCATTCTGGGCGACCAATCCGTCGTCGGCCCCACCACACGCTACTTCATCACTTGAGTTCCCGACCGCGTTGAAGCCGGGGAACTGTTCGCACCTTTATGGCGTCGCGAACGTCACCAGAGCGTAATTGCCTCGAAACCTACTCGACTGCTAATAGAAGCCGAGGCGCATATCGGCGGGTTCCATTATTTCCCCTCACGCACACTCATCGACGAACGACACGAGCTATCACTCACGTCGTCTCCCCCGAATACACGTCGGCTACACGCGCCCCACCGGACGCCGTGATCGTCAAATCGGGTAACCAAAGATGGAAGGCGTTATGGAGCTGCTCATCGTGGCAGGTCAAGAAGCTATGTCTCAACAACTCGCGCCCCGACTCGAACGGCATGGATTCGACGTCGTGACGGTCACGACCGGAGCAGAGGCCCTGGAGGCCAGCGACAGCGCGGAGCTCATCCTGCTCGACCTCGAACTCCCCGACATCGACGGCCTGGAGGTGTGCCGTCGCATCCGCCACACCAGCGACACGCCGATCATTTCCTTCGCGGACCGCGGTGCCGACCTGGACCGCGTTCTGGGACTGCAGGCGGGCTCGGACGACTGCCTCGACAAGTCCTACGAGTTCCGCGAGTTAGTGGCACGGATCGATGCCGTGATGCGCCGCGCCTGGCGGCCACGGGAGCAGGCGGGACGCACGCCGGCCGGAATGGTCAGCGTCGGGGACATGTGCATCAACGGGGCTTCGCGGGAGGTCCGTCTGCGTGGCATGCCCGTTCAGCTCACGCGCAAGGAGTTCGACCTGCTGTACTACCTCGCGTGCCACGCGGACACCGTTGTCACCCGGCGTCGGCTGATGACCGAGATCTGGGACGACGCCTCGAACCATGCCCTGAGCCCACGGGCCAGCCGCACGATAGACACCCACGTCAGTTCGCTGCGCAGCAAACTCGGGGACAGCGACTGGATTCTCACCGTGCGGGGAGTGGGCTTCCGGCTCGGCCCGAGGCGGGGCACCCTCGGCTGAGCCGTCACTGAGCTGTTTCAGAGTGGCCACTGATCGGGTGACGTCGGCGGGGTGCGCAACGCACGAGGCTCCCGTGCCGTTGGAGGAGGTGTTCGAAGTCTCAACCCACAGGCACAGGAGCCGCGTTGGTTCCGTATTCTGTCGCACTCGATCTGCCGCATGCCCTGGTCGAGTGGGTCACGATGCTCATCGTCACCCGCGAGGGTGATCGCCGCTGCAAGCTCCCGCCGCACCAGCGTGCCCTGGTCGGCCTGGTGTACCTGCGCCGGCACGACGCCCTCGCCCAACTCGCTGCCGGGTTCGGCATTTCCGTCGGCACCGCCCACGCCTACACGACAGCCGTCATCGACCTGCTCGCAGGCCGCGCGCCCGGCCTGCTGCGCGCCCTGCGCGAGGCCGACCCCGACTACGTCCTGCTCGACGGCACCCTGGCGGAGTGCGACCGGGTCGGAGACAGCCGGGCCGACTTCTCCCACAAACACCGACGCCACGGAGTGAACGTGCAGGTGGTGACCGAACCGGCCGGGCGGCTGCTGTGGATCTCGCCCGCCCTGCCCGGCCGCGCGCACGACCTCACCGCGGCCCGCACCCACCAGATCATCAGGATCTGTGAGCGCCAGGGCATCCCGGTCCTCGCCGACCGTGCCTACATGGGAGCCGGCCCATGGGTGACGACAGCCCTCAGACGCCCACCGGGCCGCGGCCTCACGCCCACTCAACAGACCGTCAACCGTGCACTGTCCGCAGCCCGGGCACCGGTCGAGCGCGCCATCGCACGCCTGAAGTCATGGCGCATCTTCCGCAGATCCCGGTGCAGCCCGAATCGAATGACGTCAATCGCCGCCGCCGTCCTCACCCTGGAGCGGCAACGCTGAAAACGCTCACTGTGTTGTTCCTCCCTCGGTGACGGCCCATTTCGTCACCGGGAATTCGGCTCGGAATCCGTGATCCCCACTACTCCCTCCGGTATGCCGAGCCACCCAAGGAATTTGCCAATCTCTCATCCTGCCCCGGGAATCCCGGTGAGCAAGCCGGAAATGAACCTACGGCCGCGATCTTCTGCCCATGCGAAGGCGCGTCAGTCCAGCGTCCCGCGCCCGGCCACTTGGACACGGCAGCGCGACGCGCGTCCCGTCCAAGCCGTACTCGGCCGTGACGAGCGGCAGTTCACCGCTCGCGACCATCATGAGGCCGGCGGCCCTAGTTGATCCGGTTCTTCGAAGTTCAGCGGTACGGAGGAGTCTGCAGGCTCGGCGGCTGGTGGCGCCGTGTGTCCGTACGCGTGGGTTCCCGGCGGCGCCACACCGTCGGGGAGCACTACCGCGACGTGCTCCCCTTATCGCCCGCCGTACTGGCCGTGACCGCCGCGCAGACCAGCACGATTCGGTCCGTCCACGCCCGGCGCCCACAAGCGTCGAGAGTGCACGCCTTTCCGCCGGCGCGCAGCAGGCCGGCGGGTAGTTGTAGTCGCTCGGCGTCGAGGCTGCCCTCGGCGTCGGTGCAGACCATGAGCGCGGGGCCGGGGTTGCCCGGTATGGGGTAGGCGTCCCAGTCCAGGTTCAGTTCGCCGACCTGCGGATGGTCGAGGCGCATCTGGCCGCGGGTCGGTTCGGTCACGTCGTGGAGGGCCCGCACCGCCGCGAACTCGTGTCTGCGGACGGCGAGTTCACCCACCAGCTCGACCGCGCGCGGGTGGCCGGGATCGGCGGCGACCTGGGTGCGCAGCATCCCGATCAGCTCCGCGACGGTGGCCACCGCGTCCGGCCGGCGGGATCACCTGATGCGGTCGGCGACGCGGGTCGTGCCGTGGAGCACGTGTTCCAGCGGGCCGCGACGGAACCGTCGGATACAGAGGGTCGCCAGGAGCATCGAGGTGGTGATGAAGACGAACAGGGACAGACGTGCGGGGCCGTCGACTCCTCCATGCCGACGGCACAAATGGCCAGGATGCGGAGAACGTAGGCGGTTACCGCGGTCGTGCCGACCGAGGTCACGGGTGCGGCCGGCGGGTGAGCCGGGGCAGCCGGTGTGTCGTCCAGAGGCAGAGGGCTACGACGGTGAGCGCGACGTCTGTGTTGCCGAGGATGGAGAACGTCGTCTGGCTGCGCGGTGTGGCCACCAGCAGCCAGGCGGCCGGGGTGTTGTCACCGAGGTCTCCGACGGTGCCGGACCACCAGGCCGAGGATGCGGAACCGCCGTTCGTCGCCGCGCCGATCGCGGTGAGCGCGTGCGGGACGAGGTGCAGGGCCAGCCAGGAACCGCCGTAGCCGAGCACGGTCAGGGCGCCGCCGGCGAGGAGCAGACGGGCGTGGAGCCTGGGGCGAGTGAGGTCGGCGCGGGACAGTGCCATGCCCGCGACCATGAACGGCATCCAGGTGAGCACCAGGTACGCACCGGTGAACAGCAGCTCCATGAAGCCGTCCGTGCCGGTGACCCTGGCGAGCGGATCGGCGGCGACGACGGCGTCGGCCCAGTCGCCGCCTTCGATGAACTGCCGTAGCGTCTAGAGCACTTGGGGCAGGACGAGGGCGCTCGGGGCGGCGACGGCCGCCAGCGTCCGTGCGCTCAGCCGGTGCAGTGGCAGGACGAGGAGGAAGAGAAGGCCGTAGCGGACAGGATCACGTCGACGTCGGTGTCCAGCGCGGTCAGGGCGTAGCCCAGTGCCATCAGGACGAGCGCGCGGATGACGCTCCGGCCCACGGCCTGCCGCCGCGCGCGTCCGGTGCGGGGTTCCGGGCGACCGGTGATGAGCACCAGCGAGAACCCGGCGAACAGCGCGGAGGAGCGGCCGCGTGCCAGCTCCAGGACGAGGCCCAGTGGCCCGCCGATGGCGGGATCGGGGCCGACGTGCGGAGCGTACATGCCGAGGACCGCGAGTCCGCGGGCCAGGTCGATGGCCACGAGCCGGCCCGTCGGCTGTGTGCGCGAGAGAGGCGGGGGGTCCAGGGTGTGCGAGGGCGGTTGGGGGGCGGATGGGGTAAGACCGGCGGCGCTGGTTGTGTCATGCGTTTCAGGATCGGGCGCGGTGGGCTTCCCAACCATCCGGCAGGTGACCGGAGTTGACCCCGCCGACGGGCGGGGCACCCCCGCCGACGGGCGGCGCGCGGAAGCACTCGCGGAACCAGCGGGTGGCGACCGGCATCGTAGCGATCCGGCAGTGATCGGGCGGGGAGCGGTGCGCACATGATGGTCGACGACGAGGCCATGGTCCGGACGGGGTTCCGGCACATCCTCGATGCCGCGGACGACATCGAGGTGGTGGCGGCCGTGTCCGGCGGCGGGGCGGTCCGTACCGTGCGGGAGACGCGTCCGGACGTCGTGCTGCTCGACATCCGGATGCCGGACGTGGACGGGCTCACCGTGCTGGCCGAGCTGCGCCGAATGCCGGAGTCGCCGATAGTCGCCGATAGTCGCCGATAGTCGCCATGCTCACGACCTTCGACATGGACCAGCACGTGGCGGCGGCCCTGCGGTCCGGTGCGTCCGGCTTTCTGCTGAAGGACACCGATCGGGAGCAACTGCCGTACCTGATACATTCCTTGGCCGACGGCGGGGTCGTACTCGGCCAAGGTCACCCGCACCGTCGTCGGCGGCTATCTGGACGCCGACCCGCGCGGCCCGGCCGCCCTCGGCATCGGCCGGCTGACCGAGCGCGAGCGGGCCGCGCTCGTGCTCGTCGCCGAGGGGCTGTCCAACACCGGGATCGCCGAGCGGATGCACCTCAGCTCCGCGACGGTCAAGGACCATGTGAGCGCCGTCTTGGTCAAGTTGGAGGTGGGCAGCCGGGTCCATGCGGCGCTGCTCTCCGACCGCGCCGGCCTGCTCAGGGAATCGCCGCCGCGCCGGAGGGCCGATGAGTACCCGCCGCCCGCCCGCTCCCCGGCTCGGCGCCGCTCTGCTCGCCGCCGCCCTGTTGGACGTCTGGGTCCACGTCGAACCCGGCGACCGCATCGCCATGGTCTGCGCCCTGCTGGGCGCCTTCTCCCTCGTGCTGCGTCACCGGCTGCCGGTGCTGACGTACCTGCTGGCGCTGCCGGCCACCCCGTCTCCTCCCGCCCGTCGGTGATCAACCGAGCCTCGACGACATGCCAGGCAAAGTGGATCAAGAATACAGGCCGGGTCGCGCCGACCGTGTCAGGCACCGGATCCGCCGACCCGCCCTGCCGCGTGGAGCGGATTCGACTTCTCCGTGCCCGGCGACGCCATGAAGCCCGGGGACAGCAACCCCACCGTCGTCTACGGCTCCTGGTCGTGCCGAACCGTGATCCGTCGGTTTCTGCTCTCGCCAAACGGTCCACGTGTGGTCAGGCGCGGGAGAGAAGGATCTTCCCTCGACCCGTGCCGGTCTCCTGCAGGTGGTGTGCCTTCGACGCCTCGGCCAGCGGGAGGGTCCGTGTCAGACCGGGCGGGATCCGCCCCGCCGCGAGCATCCGCGGAGCTTCGGCGAAGTACTCACCGATCCACTCGGGAGCCCGCCGAGACCGGACCCTGACGGTTCGCCCAGGTCAGCGACCGAACCAGTCCCACATGCTCGCAGTTTCCCAAGCTGCTGGCCTAAAGCTGTACGTAAAGACCGCGTTGCCCACGGTCCCAGCCTCTCTCACAGCGTTGAGCCGGTCGGTCTCTCTGCCTCACGATGATCGGCGTGCTGTCCATCGCGGATCTTGCCGGCTCGGCTCCAGCAAGCGCTCCTCCCAGTGCCGTCTTCTTCGTCTTGGTGGGGGTCGGCCTGCTAAGCGCAGGGACTGTCATTGCCACCGACTGCAAAAGGGCGGCGTCCCGCCTCTACGCGGAGGCGATGAGTACGCAGAGGAACAGGTCACCCCGTATCCACGGCAGTCCTCCGGTGGGTCCGTTGCTCCTCAGAGTGATAGGGCCCTTCCAGATCCTCGGCGGCACTGGCGTGGCCGCCGACGGCGTCTGCTTCCTCAGCCGATAGTCCCTACGGGTCGCCATGGGGCTACCGACGGAATTCGGTGACTTGCGCAAACGCGACCTCTGCCCCGTGGGCATCCCCACCTGGTCTGTGCAGATCCCGGTGAACTCCTGGCCGTCAGCTGACGGCCACTCGGGCGCAACCTTCCGGTGTTCTGGCGTGTCCACGTAGTGTGCTGACGATACGTAGAACATGGCGGACAGTAGCGGCCGCCACTTTCGCGACCGCCGTTATGGCAGTCGCGACCCCGGCCGCCCACGCCGCCGGAACGACGCTCGTCCTGGACACCCAGGAGAACTACTACCTCCCCACCGAGGGCGAGGGCCCGAACCTGGGCCTCGGCATCACCGCCTCGGGCGGGGACGCCCATGACGTCTCGGTCGCGGTCGACGCGTCGTCCCTCGCCGGGAAGGCGACGATGGAGGTCACGGGGGACTGCGTGAGCACCGGCACCCTGAAGGTGAGGTGCGACGTGGGCCCGCTGTCGGGCAAGGAGTCGATCGACCCGTTCTTCCTGAAGCCCACCGCGGCCGCCAAGGCGGGCGACACCGGTGCCATCACCTACACCGCCACCGCCTCCGACGCGGCCACCGTGACGGGGAAGACGGACGTCCTGGTCGGCGGGCCGAAGCTCGTCGCCCGGCCCTACCCGGCGCTGAAGGGCATCGCGCCCGGCGCCGTCTTCGAGCGCACCCCGGCCTTCGCCGACACCGGCACAGCCCCCGCCGACAAGGGCGTCATGCTGCTGGTGCAGGACGCGGAAGGCGTCTCTCTCGCCCGTGACCACTCCAACTGCCACTACTCGGACCGGCCCGACGCCGGCGCCTGGTGCCGGTTCGACACCCCGGTCGCGCCCGGCGCGGCCTACGAGACGGACGCGCCGCTGCGCTACACCGCCTCCAAGGACACGATGTACGGCTACAACACCTACGTCGTGTGGCCGGTCGGCGGCACCGCGCCCGACTCCTTCGACCCGTCCGACTTCCCCGACACCGGCACCGGCACGCCGCTCGGCCTGAAGTCCGTCGCCTCCGGCTCCGGATTCACCGGCTCCGGGTACGGCACCTTCGCCACCACTCAGCACGCCGACTACCAGGCACTCGCTGACACCGTCGAGGGCAAGGTCGGCCAGTCGGTGAGCATCACCGTGGGCGTGCGGAACAACGGGCCGGGCCGGATGAACTTCCGGTGGATGGACGCCGACAACTCCGGCACCTTCGTGGTGACCCCGCCCGCCGGTACCACCATCACCGGCGCCCCCGGCCCCGGTGAACAGGGCGACCCCGGGCCGCTGTGGAACTGCACACCGCGCAAGGCCGGCGCGAAGAGCTACACCTGCGACATCGCCAGCACGGACTTCCGGCCGGGCGACTCCGTGACCCAGGAGTTCACGGTGCGGATCGACAAGGTCGTCCCCGACGCGACCGGCAGCGTGCGGGCGGTGGAGAACCCCGAGTACCCCAACCGCGACGACGACGCGGCGAACGACACCGCGGCGATCACGGTGAAGGCCACCGGCTCGGCGACGTCCAGCCCCTCGCCCAGCGCGTCCGCGTCCCCCTCGGCCACGGCCACCGCGAGCCCGTCCGGCTCCGGGGCGGGATCCAGCAGCGGGACGACGACCGGCGGCGGACTCGCCGCCACGGGCACGGACGGAGTCCTGCTGCGGGCGGGCTTCGCCGTCCTGCTGGTGGCGGGTGGCGCGCTGGTGTTCCTGTCGGCGCGCAAGTCGCGACCGTCCCGCGGCCGCTGAACTGTCCTTTGCCACTCAATTTCGTCCGGGAGCGAGGTGCTGAGCTGAGCGGACTGGGTTGGGTGGCAATGCGGCTGTCATGGACTCGCTTGAGCATGGCTCGCCGGGTCGGGGCCGAGCCGGGAACGTCCTGAGCGGGACCGCATCCGCTCAGGACATACAACTCGTCCAGCCGTACGCCCCCGGCCCTCACGCCGTCCGATGCGACCGGAGCGACCAGCGTTGTCACCACGGGCTCGTGCACGTCCAGGAACCAGACCTCCACGTCCAGGCCGACGCTGTGGAAGAGAAGCCCGTTGCCCGTCTGCTTCGGGCCCGAAAAGCCGACGTCCTCGACCAGGAACGCGAACTCAACGCCCACCTCCGTCCGGAATGCAGCGCCGACGGAAGACTCAGACCCGGCGGAGCTTCGCGGTCAGAGCACTAGAAGAGGCCGACCAGGGTGCCCTGTGTGAGGTTCTTGAGGATCGTGCGCAGCCACGGGCTGCGCACGGCTGGTAGCCGGACCAAGGTGTGCTGGAACGTTCTCCCGTCGGCCCGGAAGAGGCGGTTGGGGAGCAGCGGGAGCGGGTCGTCGCGGAGGACGTCTTGGGGTATGCGGCCCGACGCGGGAACCGGCAAGCCGGGCTGAGGAGAGACCAGCCACAGCCACACCCCCAGCGGCAGGGGTACCAGGTATGCAGGCGCAGTCGGACCGGCGGGGGTCCAGGTCTGCCCCGTCTGGGGATGGACCGGTACGAGCAGGATGTCGGCGCCCTCATCCGGGGACGGCTGCCCCGGTCCAGCCAGGACGGCGCGCCGCTTCGGGGGGGCCTGGGGGCAGCAGGGCGTCGAGCGCGCGTTGGAAGACGTCCGCGGTCAGACCGCCCGGGACCTTCACCGGCTGTCCTTGGGAGGCAACCAGCAGGTGGGCGAGCGCCTGGCCGGCTGCCGCCTCCCACTGCGGACTCCACGACCAGTAGTGGCTCGACCCCAGCTGCCCTCCCCACGTGGCAATCGGCTCGAACGGGGGCGTCATCTCCCCCTTCTCTGCCAGCTCCGCCCAGGAGAGGGACGCGGCGTGGACACCGTCAACGGGGACGCGGTGCACGGCGTCCGAGCTGAGCCGCACTGCCTGCCAGAGCGAGCAGTCGTCGACTCTGGTCGCCACGGGGAGGTCGCATGCCTCGCAGGCCATGTTGGGCCCGTCGGCCCCGTCGAGGCCGCAGCAGGCACCGCCGCGCTTCTCAGGAATCAGCCGGGTTCCACGGATATCACCGGGCGCGATGACACTCGCCCCAGGCGTGCCGTCGGACAGGGCGTGGACCGGCGCGTAGCTGCCGCGTGCTTCCGCCTCGCCCGGATCGATCTCGTCCCACTTCCGCCACGGCCCTCCCCAGGGGTCCGGGTCCACGGCAAACGTCCCTGACTGCATGAGCACCGGAAGCTGGATGCCGTTCCCGTACTTCTGACGGGCGTGGACCGGCAGTGAGACCTCGGACAGCGGGGTGGTCAACTCGGCGCCGCATCCCGTGCACACGAAAACGAACAAATATCCTCCACCGGGGAAACAGGCCCATCTTCGCGGCCCGGCGACAGCTGGCCAACGTGTTTCCCCGTCCCCTGCGGGAACGGTACCTGCCACCGGGCTCTACCAAAGAGGTAATGGGCGAGGCGACCTTCGGGTTCCAGTGGCGCAACGCCGACGACGATTCCCCCGTGAGTGCAGGGGTCGAAGGGCTGAACTCCAGAGTGGCCCAAGGATTGGCCATGGAAATGGACCACACTCCTGGGCTACTCGGCTCCTAGGGTCGGAGACATGACGACGAGCGCATAGCAGTCCGGCCGACACCGTCCAGATCGCCGGCCGCGTCCTGCTGGCCTCGCCGAGGTGATGCCGGACGGGCGTTCCGTCCCTGCGGAATGTCCACCGAACAGACAGATGATCGAGGAAGTGATTCCCATGAAAGCGATCGTGGTGACGGACCAGGCCGCGGGAACGGCCGGGATGACTCTGGTGGAGCGGCCCGAGCCGCAGGCGGCGATCAACGATGTCGTCGTTCGGATTCACGCGTCGGGATTCGTCCCGACCGAGATGGAGTGGCCATCAACCTGGACCGATCGCGCCGGCCGTGACAGGACACCGTCGATCCCCGGACACGAACTGGCCGGAGTGGTCAGCGCCCTCGGCTACGGCACGACGGGACTGTCGGTCGGGCAGCGGGTGTTCGGCCTCGCCGACTGGCACCGTGACGGCACCCTGGCGGAGTATGTGGCGATCGAAGCACGCAACCTCGCACCGCTTCCCGGCGACGTCGACTTCACGGTAGGCGCGTCCCTGCCGATCTCAGGTCTGACCGCGTGGCAGGGGCTGTTCCAGCACGGCCGCCTTCGGGCCGGCCAGACCGTCCTGGCCCATGGCGCGGCCGGGGCAGTCGGGACGATGGTGACCCAGCTCGCACGGGAGGCCGGCGCCCGTGTCATCGCCACCGGACGTGCCGCGGACCGTGAGAAGGCACTCGACTTCGGCGCGCATGAGTTCGTCGACCTCGATCACGACGCGCTGGAAGACGTCGGCGGCGTCGATCTGGTCTTCGATGTCATCGGTGGCGACATTCAGAAGCGGTCCGCCGACCTGATCAAAGCTGGAGGAACGCTGGTGTCGATCGTCGGCCCGGTCGAGGCGCGGCCCGCTGCCGGCCTGGCGGTGGACTTCGTCGTCGAGGCCGATCGTGCCCAACTGGGTGAGATCGTGCAGCGGGTGCGGGACGGACGACTGCGGACGAACATCGACAACGTCGCGACCCTCGACGATGCCGTCGCCGCCCTCAATCCGACCGGGCGACGCAAGGGAAAGACGATCATCCACGTTCGTCCGTGAGGGACGGTGAAGGGCCGCCGGCCGGTGACCGCCTCGAAGAGCCCGCGCATCCAAGTGAGTACAGGCCGAGGCGGTGGTCGACGGTGCTGGACAGCCCATTCGAGGGGCGACTGATGGTCGGTGGTGCGTCCTTGCCCCTGGTGCGGTGGGCGGGCTCCGCGACTGAGCCCGCCCACCGATGACGGGGCGCGAGGCCGCGACTTCGCCGCGATATACGACATCGCAGTGATCGATGTCGTGGGCGGTTCCCAAGTCCCCGTCTTTCTGGACAGGTTGAACGACAACGGACGATACGTGGCTGTCGGCGTGGTCGGCGGACAGCCCCCAGCGCCCTTCGGCTCCGGCACCGTGCCCGGCGCCGACCGGCGGGCCGTGCGATCGTCCCAGTTCGACGACGACGCATTGGGAGACCTGCGGACGGTCGTCCACGAGGTGCTGCCGTTGCGTCAGACGGCCCTGGCCCACCACGCGGTGGACGCCGGTACGGTGTTCGAGGCCCTTTACGTGTCGCTGGTGGTCCGCGCTTGAGACGTCGTCGGCAAAGGTTCTGACGGGGTCTGGGCCGGTGAGGAAGTGATCAGTACGGAGCTGCCGGTGTCGCGGTCCGTGAGGCCTGCGAGGAGGGCGAGGCCGAGGCCGGCTGCGGCGAGCGCCGCGCCGACCAGGGCCGGTGAGGCCCAGCCCCAGCCGGCGGAGATGGCCAGGCCACCGAGCCAGGCGCCGCCGGCGTTGGCCAGGTTGAAGGCGGAGTGGTTGGAGGCCGCGGCCATCGTCGGGGCGTTCTTCGCCTTGGCCATGAGCAGCATCTGCACGGGGGTGGTGACCAGGGCGCCCATCGCGCCCATGACGGCGAGGGTCACCAGGGCGGGGACGGTGCTGTGGACGGTGAAGTAGAACGCCACGAGCGTCGCGCCGAGCAGGAAGAGGCCGCCGTACAGCGTCGGGCGCAGGGCCCGGTCGGTGAGCGGGCCCGCGATCAGGGTTCCCAGCGTCATTCCGATGCCGTAGAGCGCGAGGACCCAGGTGGTGGAGGAGTCGGAGAGGCCGGTCAGGTGGGTCAGGATCGGCACCAGGTAGCTGTAGACGGCGAAGAAGCCGCCGAATCCGACGACGGCGGTGGCCAGGCCGAGGGCGACCTGCCGGTTGCCCATCGCCCGCAGTTCGTGGCGGATGCCGGCCTGGCTGCTGCGGGACTGGTGGGGGACGAAGGCGGCCAGCGCGGCCAGCGCGACCAGGCCGATGACGGCGACGGCGCAGTAGGCGTACCGCCAGCCGAGATGCTGCCCGAGGGCGGTGCCGGCCGGAACGCCGACGATGTTGGCGACGGTCAGTCCGAGGAACATCCTCGACACGGCCCGCCCGGCCCGTTCGGGGGCGACCAGCCGGGAGGCCACGACAGCGCCCACGCCGAACAGTGCTCCGTGCGGCAGGCCCGCGAGGAACCGTGCGGCGAACAGCAGGCCGAAGTTCGGAGCGAGAGCGGAGGCGACATTGCCGACCACGAACAGTGCGGACAGCAGGAGCAGGAGCCGTTTGTGGGCGATGCGCGCGCCGATGCCGGTCAGGACGGGTGCCCCGACGACGACACCGAGCGCGTAGGCGGAGACGAGGTTGCCGGCGTGCGGCACGGACACGCCCACGCCGTGGGCGATCTGGGGCAGCAGTCCCATTGTGGCGAACTCGGTCGTACCGATACCGAACGCGACGAGGGCAAGGGCCAGCAGGGCCAGTGGCATGGAGCGCAAGTACCTTTCACGGGCGGTGGTTTGCGTGCGGATGCGGGGGAAGGGGGCAGGCTCGTGATGCGTCCCGTTCGCCCTGTTTCCGTAGCCTGTCGCGCCGACCGCCGTTGCCCGATGCGCCCCTCAGGGCAGGGAAAGTCTACGGGCGCTACAGCCGCGGCACGCACTCACGCATTCCAGGATCGGACGACGAAGATCATGGCCTGCGTCACAGTCGGCCGTCGAACTGCCTTCCGAAGGCGGAACGAACTGGAGCATCCCCGCCGGTCGGCAGATCAGTGTTCACGCGGCGGTGTTCACGCGGCGGTGTTCCCGCTGTTCCGTTCGATCGGGATCCACAACTGGGAGTGGGTCTCCTCGCCGATCTCCACCGGGTGGGTCCGCAGGAGTTCCGGACCTGGCCGGCTCGTGTACGGGTTCGAGGGGAACCACTGGGTGAACACGTCTCGCCACAGTTCCTGGAGCGCACCCGGATAGGGCCCGTCGTTGTCGAAGACCGCCCAGGTCCCGGCCGGCACGTCGAAGGCGTCGAATTCCTCGACGGTCGTCTCCGGGCCGGTGGCCACGCCGATCCAGTAGTCCGCCTCGGCGCCTTCCTCCCGGCTGTCGGTCAGGTACACCGCTGCCGACAGGATCCCCTCCGGTTCCCGGCCGGCCAGCTCCTTCATCCGTACGATCGCCCGCTCGTCCAGGTTGTCCACGTGCGCCGCGGCGGCCGGGTTGACGCCCTCGCGCACCAGCGGGACCCGGACCTTCCTGCCGACGATCCGGAACGCCTCCTTCTCCACGATCCGGTACCGCATCGTCGTACTCCCCTCGACGACGACGCGGAAGGACATGCGCGGCTGAGCCGTGAGCAGTGCGCCCGTGTGCCGCGCCTCGCCCGGACCGATGCCGTGCACCGACCGGAACGCCCGGGCGAAGGCCTCGCCCGAGCCGTAGCCGTACCGCACCGCGACATCGAGGAGCGTGCTTTCCCCGGCCAGTACCTCGGCCGCGGCGAGCGTCATCCTCCGGCGCCGCACGTAGACCGGGAGCGGCATCCCGGCGAGGGCGGAGAACAGCCGCCGGAAGTGGTACTCCGACACCGCGGCGATCCGGGCCGCCTCGGCCACGTCGACCTCCCGGTCGAGGCAGGCCTCCAGGTGGTCCAGCGCCTGATTCAGCCGGTCCAGCACGTGTGTCCGTTCCTCTTCCTTGACTCTCCCCCGCAGGAATGCGCACCCCGATGCGGCGGGCCGGGCCGTCCTCAGATGTAGGTGATTCCTTCGCACCCTGCCCGACAGAAGCCGTGCGGGAATTGTCGGGCGGGTGACCTCGGCGTTGCCTGAGGCTTGCGCACATGACTGATATTAAGGGGCGGTGCGAGCCGCGGTTCGCCGCAGTCGAGGAGGCCCTCGCGGCTTCGCTCGGCAAGGACGACGTGGGTGCCTCGGTCGCCGTCCACCTCGACGGCGAGCCGGTGGTCGACATCTGGGGCGGGTACGCCGACGCGGACCGCACGGTCTCCTGGGAGCGCGACACCCTCACGGGGGTGAACTCGACGACCAAAAACATGACCGCCTTGTGCGCGCTCGTCCTGGCCGACCAGGGCCTGCTCGATCTGGCCGCGCCGGTCGCCGTCTACTGGCCCGAGTTCGCCGCGGCGGGCAAAGAGCGGCTGCTGGTGCGCCATGTGCTGTCCCATACCGCGGGGCTGCCGGACCTGTCCGGGTGGACGGCGGTCGAGGACCTCTACGACTGGCAGACCGTGACGGCGGGGCTGGCCGCGCAGGCCCCCGAATGGGAACCGGGAACGGCCGCCGGGTACCACGCGCTCACCTTCGGGTTCCTGATCGGCGAGGTCGTCCGCCGCATCACCGGCCGTAGCCTCGGCGATTTCTTCGCCGAGGAAGTGGCCGGACCGCTGGGCGCGGACTTCCACATCGGGCTCTCCGCCGCCGACGACCACCGCGTCGCACCGCTCATCCCGCCGCCGTCGCTGACCGACGAGTTCGCCGCCGGCGCACCGCTCGGACCGGACGGCACACGTCGGGAGCACACCGGTGCCGCGATCCGGGTCAGGGATGCCAACTCCGTGGCCTGGCGCCGTGCGCAGATCCCCGCAGTGAACGGTTTCGGCAACGCTCGGTCCGTCGCCCTCGTCCACTCGGTCCTGGCGAACCGGGGTTCCGCCGGTGGCGTGCGGCTGCTGTCCCCACAGGGCTGCGAGCCCGCGTGGCAGGAGGTGTTCCGCGGCGAGGACCGTGTGTTGCGGACGCCGATGTCCTGGACCGTGGGCTTCGGGAAGTTCGGCAACACCTTCGGTTGGGGCGGATGGGGCGGCTCGCTGGTCGCGAGCGATCCTGACGCACGGATGACGGTGGCCTACGTGATGAACCAGATGATCGACCGGGAGGAGCGGGAGGACCACCGTGGCATGGAGATCATCATGGCCGCCTACAGCGGACTGCGGTGACAACCCGCAGGAGGGGGAAGCCCGTGTGCACGGGTTCCCGGAGCGACGGCCGTAAGAGCGTCCCGCCCGTCACCCGGGCGCGCCCGGGTGGTCGGTTAGGTCGAGGTGTGGTTCGAAGGCCCGCGGCGGGGGCGAGCGCATGCGGTACGGCCGCATCTCGGTCGAGCCGGGGAGGATCTGGATCGCCAGGCCGTCGACCGTCGCGGTGAACCGGTCGGCGAGGTCTTCGGGCCGGCACGCGTGCAGCACGTCCGACACGACCCGGTAGCAGCCCGAGCAGATCCCCCGCTGCGCGGGCCGTAGGCGGGGGTCGAGCATCGTCTGGTTCCCGAACTGGATCCGCACCAACCATTCGTCGATTTCCTCGGCGGCGAGCGGGAGTTGCACGTCGACGGATTCGAGTGTGCCGGGCATCCCGGTCAGGACGATGTCCCCGGCCTCGTCCTGATCCCGGCCGCCGCCCGCAGGCTGCGTATCCCGGTCATCGCGTCCGGCGGCTTCGTCACCGCGCGGGCTTCGTCGCGGCCCTGGCGCTAGGGGTGTGCGCGATCAGCATGGGGACCCGGTTCGAGGCGACCGAGGAGGCTCCGATCCACCCGAATGTGAAGGGCCCGGATCGTCACGAACGACGAGTGCGGCACCCAGATCGTCTTCCGAGAGTTCGGCAACACCGCCTGGGGGGCGCGCAATTCGCTCTCGCAGGACATCGCCCGCACCGACGCGCGCCCCGGGATCGCCTTCTCCGACGTCGCCGAACTCGCCTCCGGGGAACGCGGCAGACAACGGGGGCTGGGCGAGGGCGAGGGCGGCATGTTGCGAGCCGGTCAGGCGCAAGGCCTCATCGACGCGTGGAGAGTTGCGAGACGGCGGTCCGCACCATCGTGGCGAAAGCCGAGAACATCGTGCGGGACCCGCCTCCGATAGCAACTCGCGCTCTACGGACCGGAATTGGTCTAGACGAATCTTTCCCGGATCTCTTGACGCAGGCCGACGCGGCCAGCCACCCTTCGTCACGCAGGCAGATGTAAGGAAAGTTTCCGATTAACTTCACGACTCGCCGTTCGACGGTCTTCCCCTGTCTCACCCCGCCCTGATCAGGTCGCACGGCACCTCCCCGCCCATGCCTCCCCACCGTGCGACGGGCGTGCAGGGCACCGCAATCCGCGTACTGGCGCGACGCCGTACGCGGCCTCGCCCCACGGAGGAGTATCCGCATGAGACGTGCGTCGCTGCGTGCCGCATTGACCGCCGCCCTGATGGTCGGTGGCATGGCCACGACCGCCACCCCGGCCGCCCACGCGGCCGACAACACCGGTCTGATCGCCTCCTTCGGCATCACCTCCACCTGGGGTACCGGCTTCGAGGGCGGCTACACGGTCACCAACAAGTCCACCCACACGGTCACTTCATGGACCATCACCTTCACCCTGCCCGCCACCGAGGCCGTCACCAGTTCGTGGAACGGCACGCTCACCCACAGCGGGACGCAGTACACCATCACCTCCCCCACCTGGGAGGCCCCGCTCGCCCCCGGTGACTCCGCACCCGTCGTCGGCATGGACTTCAGCTACAGCGGCTCGGTCGTCCCGCCGAGCGCCTGTCTGATCAACAACGGCCCCTGCGCCGGCGTCCCCGCCGACACCGTCGCGCCCACGACCCCCTCCGGCCTCGCCGTCCGGGCCACCGGCCCCGGCAGCGTGACGCTGGGCTGGAACGCCTCGACGGACAACGTCGGCGTAGTCGGCTACCGGGTCTACGAGGGCAGCGACGTCATCGCCACCACCTCCGGCACCGGCACCACCTTCACGGTGAGCGGCCTGCTCCCCGGCAGCAGTCACACCTTCTCGGTGACCGCGCTCGACGACTCCAACAACCAGTCGGCGCACTCCGCGACGCTCACCGCGACCGCTGGCAGCGGCACCGCGCCCGGCGTGGCGGCCCCCTTCATCGACCTCGGGGCCTACCCGACGCCGAACCTCACACAGATCGCCACGAACACCGGACTGCGGCAGTTCTCGCTCGGCTTCATCACCGCGGGGTCGACCGGCTGCAACGCGAGCTGGTTCAACTCCTTCGACCCGGGCGCGGCCTGGGACCGGGCGGACTTCGACTCGCTGCGCGCGATGGGCGGTGACGTACGGCCGTCCTTCGGTGGCGCGTCGGGCACCGAACTGGCCCTCGCCTGCACCGGCACGACCGCGCTCCAGGCGCAGTATCAGAAGGTCGTGGACGCCTACGCCCTGGACCGCGTGGACTTCGACATCGAGGGCGCCGCCACGGTCGACCACGCCTCGATCGACCGGCGCTCGACGGCCGTCGCCGCCGTCCAGGCCGCACAGCGCGCCAAGGGCCGCGACCTCAAGGTCACCCTCACGCTCCCGGTCCTGCCCAGCGGTCTGACCGCGGACGGCCTCTACATCCTCAACTCCGCCAAGTCGCACAACCTGAACGTCGACACCGTCAACCTGATGGCCATGGACTACGGCGACAGCGCCGCCCCCAACCCGTCCGGAAAGATGGGCAGTTACGCCATCCAGGCCGCGACCTCGACCCGTGCCCAGATCGCCTCGGTGTGGCCGAACCTCACCACCGCCCAGTCCTGGGCCATGGTCGGCCTCACTCCGATGCTCGGCCAGAACGACACCGCCAGCGAGGTCTTCACCGTCGCCGACGCACAGCAGGTGCTCACCTTCGCCCAGCAGAACCACCTGGGCGAACTGGGTTTCTGGGACGTCACCCGCGACGGGAACGCCTGCACCGGCGCCCTGAGCCAGTGCACGAACATCCCGCAGACCCCGTACCAGTTCTCCAAACTGTTCGCGACCTACGCCGGCTGAGCCCGCCAGACCACCGAAAGCGGCTTGTGCGGGCCGAGCCTCACCTCGACCCGCACAAGTCGGGGACACGTTCAGGATGCGGACGGCCAGCACGTGCCTGGACGCAGCGGAGTCACCGCGCCGTCCGCCCCTCTCCGCTCATCGCACCGGTCAGCGCGGTCCGCGCCAGATCTCGTAGCCACATGTGTGCGGGGTCGGTGTCGTAGCGCTGATGCCACGACAGGTACACCGGGGCCGGTGGAAGGTCGAGCGGGAGCGGGAGCAGGACCATGCCAAGATCCGCGGCAGCCGAACGCGCCGTGGACTCGGGGGCGGTGACGACGAGATCGGAGCCCCGCGCGAACTCGAACGCGGCGCTTTCCGTGGGCGCGGTGACCACCACGCGTCGCGTGAGATCGAGGCGCGCGAGAGCGTCGTCGAGGATGTTTCCGAGCCTGCCGCGCCGCGAGACGCTGATGTGATCCGCCGCGGCGTACCGCGCGGCGGTGACGGTCTTGACGCGGTTGAGTGGGTGCCCCCGCCGTACGACGACGATCTGCTGGGTCTCGGCCACCCGGTCGGCGTGGATCTCGGGTGCGGCCGGGCGGTCGGCGTTCGCGGCGAGGTCGACCTCGCCGCGACGCAATTCTGGTGTGTCGATGCTCGATTCCGCGATGAAGCGCAGCCGCACGCCGGGGGCCTGCTGGCGCACGGCAGCCAGAAGCGCGGGCCCGCTGAGGGCGACGAGCGCGTCGTGCCAGCGGAGCGTGAAGGTGCGTTCGAGTGTCGCGAGGTCGAGTTCACGGCTCGGCGCCAGCACACCCCGGACCTGCTGGAGCAGGTCGTGCACCTGTTCCCGCACGGCGATCGCGTACGGCGTCGGGGTCATCGTGCGCCCTGTGCGGACCAGGATCTGATCCCCCGTCGTACGCCGGATCCGGCCGAGGCTGCGGCTCATCGCAGGGGCGGTGACATGCAGGCGGTCGGCGGCACCGGCCACGCTGCCTTCCTCCAGCAGCGCGTCGAGCGCGGCGAGCAGATTCAGATCCAGTTGCATGGGAGTCATCCTAGCCGTGCTTTACATGCACTTGATGTTAACGATGACCTCTCCTACCTTCGAACTGCGGGCGCGGACGAACCAGGTTCTCGCCCGGTCGACCTCGATCCCCCTGCTCAGATGGGAGTACCGCCATGCCCGAATCGATGCGGAACACCAGTGCCGCCACAGCCGCCGGCCCCGCCGTCATCTCCGACGCCGACTTGCTCGCACAGACCGAGACCGCCGTACGCACGGCAGGTGCGGCTCTGCGGGACCGCTTCGGGGACGTGGTCCCCTACCGGACCTTCGACGAACTGATGCACGCGCTCGCCGCCAACGACGACGCGGTCCTCGACATCCTGCGCCCCCGCCTCACGGCCCTGCGCCCGGACGCCCGCTGGGTGGAGGAGGAGTTGGACGGCGGCGCTCTCCCGGCCGGCGAATGGTGGGTGGTGGACCCGGCCGAGGGCAACGTCAACCACCTGCACGGCCTGCCGGAGTGGGCGGTAACCGCGACCCTCGTACGCGACAACCAGCCGGTGCTCACCGTGGTCCACCTGCCGATGACCGGCGAGACGTACACCGCGCTCGCGGGCGCCGGCGCTCACCTCGACGGCCGGCCACTGCACGTGTCCCGGACCCCGGAACTCGGCCTGAGCATCGTGGCCACGAGCCAGGCCAGGCCGGACGAGGACGAGAAGGTCGTGCGGCGCGTCGGGGCCTCGATCACCGAGATGCTCGTCGACGCTCTCGTGGTGCGGACCTCCGTGCCCGCCACCCTGCACCTGCTGAACGTGGCCGCCGGCCGGATCGACGCCTTCTGGCAGTTCGCCGGAGCCCGCGCGGACCTGCTTCCCGGGGTCCTGCTCGTCACCGAGGCCGGCGGGCGCGTCTCTGACGCCGAGGGCCGCCCCTGGACTCCGGAGAGCGAGAGTTTCCTGGCCGCCGCACCCGATGTGCACGCCGACGCGGTCGCCACGCTCTCCCGCTGAGCACTGAGCACTGAGCACTGGACGCTTTCGAGAAACAGAATGACCAGGAGGACCGGTTCAGCATGAGTGACATCACCGTTCTTGGCGGCGGCCGCGTCGGCGGCAGCCTGGCCGGCGCCCTCACCCGGGCCGGACACGAGGTGACCGTGGCGACCCGCTCCCCGGACGCCACCGCGGACGCGGTACGAACAGCGCGCATCGTCATCAACGCCACCCCCGGCGCAGGCTCGCTGGAGCGGCTCGCCGCTCTGCGCGCGGAACTGCGGGGCAAGATCCTCGTGGATGTCTCCAACGCCACCGTCGACGGACCGGACGGGCTGCCCACCGACCTGCTCTACCCCGGTTCGAGTCTCGCGGAGCAGCTTCAGGAGGCGCTGCCCGAGACCCTCGTCGTCAAGACGCTCAACACGATGCTCCACTCGGTGATGACCGAGCCCTCCTCGCTCGCTCAGCCGCCCACCGCTTTCCTCTCCGGCGCGGACCTGGAAGCCAAGCAGGTCGTCCGCGGGCTTCTCGTGGACCTCGGGTGGCGGCAGGAGTGGATCACGGACCTCGGCGGGATCGAGACGGCCCGGGCCACCGAGAGCGCGATCCTGTTCGTACCGCATGTCATCCGGTCCAGCGGATTCGCGCCCTTCGCGATCTCGATCGCCCGCTGATCCATGGGCTCGGCGCGGCCTGCGCCGATCAGGCGTTCTCGCGCTCGGTGCGCCGCTTGACCAACTCCTCCACCGCGCTCGGCAGGGTCGTCTCGAAGTCGATCAGCTTCACCCATGTCGGCGTCACCACAATGCGGACCATGCCGTCGTAGAGCGAGCGGACCTCGGCCTCCCACTCGACCCGCTGCTCGGGCGTCATCTCGTAGGAGCCGTTCATCCGCAGGTACTCCTCCGGGATGCCGTCCACGGCATCCAGCTCCGTCCGGCCCCGGATCAGCAGGATCTTGGGCGGATGCACCTCGGTGTCGATCGTCAGCGCGACCGTCGGGTTCTCCCGCAGAGCCGGGAGCTTCGGGGCGTTCTTCGTCGTACACATGACGATCTCCGAGCCGTTCCAGGTGAACGCGATCGGGACGTTCCGGGGCGTGTCGTCCTTGGCCACGTAGGCCAGCCGGAGCACGTCACGTGCCAGCAGTTCCCGGCTGATCGGCCGGTTCAGAATCTCGGTGATCTCACTCGCTCGCATAACGGTCCTCCAGGGAAGTCGTCGCCATCTGCCCCGGGGACGGAGCCGTCACCGCGATCTCGACATCCGCCGGTCCTCGAATTGCCTCGACGGTGCCGTCGATCCAGCGCGCAGCGGCCCGAGGCGATTCGGGCGGAGTCAGCCCCGTCCTCCGGGAGCGGTCGGACGCCCCGCGTAGCGGTTGCGCATCGCGGCGCTGGCCGCGGGGCCCGCGGTGAAGACGTAGGCGGCACTGTCGTCGAGTCGGCGGCCGGACTTCGCGTCGACGACGACGGGTTCGACTTCCTCGCCGCTCTCCGCGTCGACGAGGATCATGCTGCGCTCCGCCGGTGTGAGGCGGGAGTTGCCCCAGGCGGCCAGGGCGACGATCACCGGGCGCAGGGAGTGCCCGAGTTCGGTGAGTACGTATTCGTGGCGCACCGGATTGGTCTGGTAGGGCCGTCGTTCCAGCAGACCGTCCGCGACCAGGGTCTTCAGCCGTGTGGTGAGCATGCTGGAGGAGATGCCCAGGTTCTCCTCGAACTGGTCGAAGCGGGTGTAGCCGTCGAAGGCGTCATGGAGGATCAGCAGCGTCCACCACTCGCCGACGTGTTCCACCGTCGTGGACAGCGGGCACTCCCGGTCCTCCAGCCTGATCCGACTTGCCACGGTGGCCACCCTCTCAGTTACTGCTAAAGTCGAAGTTAGTGGCTTCCATTTTAGCAGTAAGTACGGGAGTGGCGCCTGGCATGCCCGCGCCCGGGAACGGACTCGACGTGACCCCATCCATCAGCGAATCCCTCGAAGGCCGACGCGCCCTGGTCACCGGCGGCACCAAGGGCACGGGAGCCGCGATCGCCCGACGGCTCTCCGAAGCCGGGGCGAGCGTGCTGGTCACCGCCCGCAGCCGCCCCGACGACATCTCGGCGAAGACGTTCATCGCCGCCGACCTGTCCACCGCCCAGGGCGCAGCCGATGTCGCCGCCGAGGTGGACGCCCGCGCGGGAGGCGTGGACATCCTGGTCCACACCCTCGGTGGCTCCGAGGCTCCGGCCGGAGGGTTCGCCTCGCTCGGCGAGGACGAGTGGGCGACGGAGTTGAACACGAACCTGCTGGCCGCCGTCCGCCTGGACCTCGCGCTCGTGCCGCACATGATCGCCACCGGCAAGGGTGCGATCGTGCACGTCACCTCCATCCAGCGCCGCCTGCCGCTGTGGAACGGCACCCTGGCCTACGCCGCCGCCAAGGCCGCCCTGTCCACCTACAGCAAGGGCCTGGCCAACCAACTCGCCCCGCACGGCGTCCGCGTCAACACCGTCGCGCCCGGCTTCATCCAGACCCCGGCCGCCGACCACCTCGTCGCCCGGATCGCCCACGAAGCCGGGATCAGCCAGGAAGCGGCACTGGGCCGGCTCATGGAGTCCCTGGGAGGCATCCCGCTCGGTCGCCCCGACCGGCCCGAGGAGGTGGCCGAACTCGTCGCCTTCCTCGTCTCCAACCGCGCCTCGGCCATCGTCGGCGCCGAACACGTCATCGACGGCGGCACCACGCCCACCGTCTGAACGCACCACCTCACCGTCCCAGCCCACCGTCACCGACAGGAGCGTCATGCACGACACCCAACCCCGGACCATCGCCCCGGACGACCTGCCGGAGGTCATCACCCGCTACCTCGCGGCGCACCGCGCCCACGACACCACCACCGCGGTCACGAAATTCACCGACGACGCCACTGTGATCGACGACGGCAACACCTACCGAGGGAGCGCCGCGATCGAGCGGTGGCTGGACCGCGCAGCCACCGAGTACACCTACACGATCGAACTGACGCACGCTCAGGAGACCGACACGGCGCACTACATCGCCACCCACCACCTCGAAGGCAACTTCCCCGGCGGCACCATCGATCTCCACTACCGGTTCACCTTGCGCGACGACCTCATCGAACACCTCGTCATCGAACCCTGAGCCCGTTCCCGCGGCACCTGCTCCCGCTCGCGGGAAAGGCCTCACCTCCACCCGTGCCGGCCGGGGCACGGGTGGTACGACGACCGGCGGCACCACACGTAGGCTCCGGGGCCGTGCCCGGGCGGGACGCCCGTCAGCCGTGGAGATCTCGATACGGGCGAGCGAATCGCGCGACGCGATATTCCGGCGAACCGGGGTAGCCGCCAGACACACGGCGGCTGGACGCCCACCATTCAAGGAGCAGCATGTTCGCACTCACGTCCCGACGTCTGCGCGGCACCGCCCGTCGGGTCTTCGGCTGGCAGCAGTTGCGTCCGGCCCAACTGAGCGCGATGAGGGCCGTGATGAAGGGGCGTGACGTACTCGCCGTCATGCCGACCGGCGCGGGCAAGTCCGCCGTGTACCAGGTGCCCGCGGTCCTGCTCGGCGGTCCGGTCGTGGTCGTCTCGCCGCTGATCGCGCTGCAGCGGGACCAGATGCAGAGTCTGCTCGGATCCGGCGCGCTGCGCACCGCCGCCGTCAACTCCGCGCAGCGCCGGAGCGACAACGAGACGGCATGGGCCCGCATCAGCGCCTCCTCGGTCGACGTGGTCTTCCTCGCTCCTGAGCAGCTCGCCAAGCCGGACGTCACGGACCGGCTCGCCGCCGTCCGTCCCCGGCTGCTGGTGGTGGACGAGGCGCACTGCGTGTCGTCCTGGGGGCACGACTTCCGGCCGGACTACCTGCGGCTGTGCCACGCGCGCGAGCGGCTCGGCAACCCGCCGGTGCTCGCCCTGACGGCGAACGCGGCGGCCCCGGTACGCCGGGACATCGCCGAACGTCTCGGTATGCACGACCCGGTGGAGATAGTGGCCGGCTTCGACCGTCCCAACATCCACCTGGACGTGACGGCCTTCCAGGACGCGGCCGCCAAGGAGCGGTTCGTCCTGGAGCGGACGGCCGTCGAGGAGAAGCCGGGAATCCTGTACGCGGGGACACGCAAGGCAGCGGACAGCTACGCCGAGCAGCTGAGCGACCTCGGACTGGCCGCCGCGAGCTACCACGCGGGCCTCTCCCCCGCCGAACGCCGCCGAGCCCAGGACCGGTTCAGCTCCGGTGAACTCGACGTGGTCGTGGCCACCTCGGCGTTCGGGATGGGCATCGACAAGGCGAACGTACGGTTCGTGCTGCACGCGTCCGTCCCCGGCTCGCTCGACGCCTACTACCAGGAGATCGGCCGGGCCGGCCGCGACGGCGCACCGGCCAGGGCGATCCTCGCCTACCGCCCGCAGGATCTGGGCCTGCAACGCTTCTTCGCCGCCGGCGCTCCCGACGCCGACGCACTGCGCCGCGTCGCCGAGCGCCTGCGCGGCGACGCGGCCGCCGTGAGCGCGACCCGGCTGCGGGCCGACTGCGAACTCGGCGCGACGGCGCTGTCCGCCGTACTGAACCTGCTGGAGGGGACCGGGGCCGTCCGTACCGGACGGGACGGCAGCCGCTTCATCGGCGCGGTCGGCACCGACGGCGGCCCCGCGGATGACGACGTCGACGCCGTTGTGCAGAGCGCCCTCGCCGTCCACGCCACGCACCTCGAACTCGAACGGTCCCGGGTCGACATGATGCGCGGGTACGCCGAGACGACCGACTGTCGGCGGCGGTTCCTCCTGGGATACTTCGGCGACTCCGTCCCCGTTCCGTGCGGGGCGTGCGACAACTGCGCGGGCCCGGTGACCGAGTCTGCGAGCGGTCTGAGGCGCGAGCGGTCCGGTGACGGCGGACGGCCGCGCAAGGCCGCCGCACGCCGGCGCCGGTGGACCTGGACCGGGGCAAGTGCGGACGTCTCAGCGGGCGCCGTCCGCACGACGAAGACCGTCGTACGCCCCACGGCGGACAACCACACCTACCTCCCGGGCGTCCGCGTCAGCCACGACCAGTGGGGCCGGGGCGAGGCCATGAGCGAGGGCGACGGCAAGATCACCATCCTGTTCGAGTCGGTCGGCTATCGCACCCTGTCGCTGGCCGTGGTGACGGACAAGCAGTTGCTCGTCGCCTTGCCCGATGCGCCGCGCTGACGCGGGTCCCGGGCGTCCCGATACGGCCCTGCCCTGTTCTTGGCTGCGTGGGCGAGGGCCGGGGTGAAGGTGGGCTCGCGGTCGTCGAAGGGTGCCCTGCGGGGCTGAGGTCGCCCACGGTCCGTTGCACCGTGCTGGTGTGTGCCATGAGGATCTGCGCCGCGGGCGAGGTGGTCTGGCCGGTGCGCGGTTAGCCGGTGACCAGGAGCGAGGGCGTCGCCGGGAGAGATGAAGCGCTCGGTCACAACCTGGAGCAGCAGCTCGGCGCCACGACGGTCCAGCTCTGTACAGCCCAACTCACCCATGCAGAGAAGGACGAGCTTGGTGGCCGGGACGTACCTGCCCCGGAAGCCGGCCGTCGCGCCCTCGGTTGCTCCTGAGGTCGGAGTCCCGGGCCGGCGGAACCTTTTTCTTGCACGACCCTTGCCGTCGTTCGCGGCTGCTCCCTACAGTCTCGTCCCAGTCAGTCGATACGTATCGACATGTATCGACACCGAGGGAACCGAGGGAGGTGCTCGCATGGTGACAAGCCGGGACGTGGCCCGGTTGGCGGGCGTCTCCCAGAGCACGGTCTCCTATGTCATGAGCGGGCGCCGCTCGATATCCCCCGAGACCCGGCGTCGGGTCGAGGAGGCGATCGAGACGTTGGGGTTCCAACCCAACGCGGGTGCGCGGGCGTTGGCGAGTCAACGCAGCCAAGTCATCGGTCTGGTCGTGCCGTTCGCGCCGGGGGCCGACATGACCGGGGTGCTGCCGTTCATCGAGACGATCACCAAGTGCGCCCGGGAAGAGGACCACAACGTCATCCTGGCCACCGAGGACGAGGGCGCCGAGGGCCTCACCCGGCTCAGCGACCAGTCCCTGTGCGACGCGATCGTGCTGATGGAGGTCGGGGCGAAGGATCCGCGCATCCCCGTGGCGGCCGGCCTGAGCGTGCCCGTCATCCTGATCGGCGTGCCGGACGACCCCGAGGGGCTGTACTGCGTCGACCTGGACTACACCCTGGCCGGACGCATGGCGGTGGACGAGCTGGCCGCCTCCGCGCACGACCGCGTCGTCCTGCTCGGGTACCCGCGTGACGTGATGGCGCGCGACGTCAACTTCGTCCGACGCTTCCTGCGGGGAGCCGAGGACGCGGCCGCCGCACACGGCATCGCCTACGCCGAGTTCAGCCCGCCGGACACCAGCCGCGTCGGTGCCGAGGCCGCCCTGGACGAGGCACTCGCGGAACAGGGGCCCGGCGGCGGCAGGTTGGGTCTTGTCGTCCCCGATCCCCAGTTGATCCAGCCGACGTTGCAGAGCCTGCTGGACCGCGGTCTTGTCCCCGGACGCGACCTGTCCGTCATCGGACTGTGCACGGACCGGACGGCCGAGACCTCCACTCCCCCCGTCACGAACGTCTCGCTGGAACCCAGGGACGTTTCGCGCCGCGCGATGAGGATCCTGTTCCGGCTGCTCAACCGCGAGAGCGTGCCCACCCCTTCGACCGTTGAACTGGTGACCCCACGTCTGACCCTGCGTCAGACAAGCCTGCCTGCCCGCTGATCCCCACTGTTCGTGTCAAGGGGGATGACGCGTCACCGCTGTCGATACGCATCGACACCCCGCGCGGTCCGCCCGAGACAGCGCCGACCGAGGAGAGAACGAACATGGCTCAACGACGAGCGATCCTCAGCAGAACGACACTGACGGTGGCCCTCGCGCTGCTGGCGCCGCTCAGCCTGAGCGGCTGTGGTTCGAGTACCGGATCGTCCGGCGGCGCCGACACCCTGCGGGTGATGGACTACTACGCCGATCAGCCCGACAAGGGGATCTACGCGAAGGTCCTGGACGCGTGCGGACAGCAGAACGGCGTCAAGATCAAGCGGGAGGCGGTGGCCGGGCCGTCCCTGATACCCAAGGTGCTGCAACAGGCCTCGTCGCGGACTCTGCCCGACGTCCTGATGCTCGACAACCCCGACCTGCAGCAGATCGCCGCCAGCGGTGCCCTCGCCCCGCTCGGCGACTTCGGCCTGAAGGCGGACGGATACGCCAAGGGTGTGGTGGACGCCTCGACCTACCAGGGCAAGCTCTACGGCCTGCAGCCGGTGACCAACACGCTCGGCCTGTTCTACAACAAGGACATGCTCGACAAGGCCGGGGTCAAGCCGCCGACCACCTGGGCCGAGCTCAAGTCGGCCGCCAAGAAGCTCACTTCGGGCAAGAGGTACGGCATCGCCTTCGCCGCACCGGCCACCTACGAGGGGACCTGGCAGTTCCTGCCCTTCATGTGGTCCAACGGCGGCGACGAGAAGGACATAGCAACTCCCCAGGCCGCACAGGCACTTCAGCTCTGGGTGGACCTGGTCAAGGACGGTTCGGCGTCGAAGTCGGTGGTCAGCTGGGCCCAGGCCGACGCCGACGACCAGTTCGCGGCGGGCAACGCGGCCATGATGGTCAACGGCCCCTGGCAGTTCCCGGTCCTCGACAAGAAGACGAGCCTGCACTACGACGTCGTCCAGATCCCCGTGCCGAAGGCCGGCGGAACTCCCGTCGTCCCGCTGGGTGGTGAGACCTGGACCGTTCCGCAGACCGGCAACGCGCAGCGCCAGGACAAGGCGGCCAAGGTCGTCGCGTGCCTCAACTCAGACAAGAACCAGCTGTCGTTGGCCCAGCAGCGCCAGACCGTGCCGACGAAGACCGCGCTGATGGACAAGTTCGCCACCGAGCAGCCCCGGATGAAGGCGTTCACCGACCAGGTGCGCAACGCCCGTGCCCGCACTGGTGAGTTGGGCAAGGACTGGCCGAAGGCCGCCACCAAGATCTACACCGCGATACAGACGGCGCTCACCCAGGGGGCGACTCCGGCGAAGGCACTGAAGCAGGCCCAGGATGGCTGACGTACTGCGCCGCGCGGTGCGGGCCAAGGAGCGTACGGTGCCGGCCACGGACAGCGCCCCGGCGGGCCGGAGGCTCGGGATGCTGGGCAAACGCGGCCGGCGGGGTCAGTCCCACCTGCTGTTCCTGCTGCCCGCCGTGGCCTACATGGTGGCCTTCTTCGGCTACCCGGTCGTGAAGAACGTCGTCATGGGCTTCCAGCACTACACGACGACCACCTTCTACACCGGCGAGGCGCCCTGGGCCGGCTTCGCCAACTACCGGGCGGTCATCTCGTCCTCCGTCTTCGACAAGGCACTGCTCAACACGGTCCTGTTCACGGTGGGTTCGATCGCGGGGCAGTTCCTCACCGGTCTGGCGATCGCCCTGTTCTTCCGCCGCAGGTTCCCGCTGAACGGTGTCATGCGCTCCCTGCTGTTGCTGCCGTGGCTGGTGCCGCTGATCGTCTCCAGCGCGGTGTGGCGGTGGATCCTCGACCAGGACAACGGCGTGCTCAACCGGTTCCTCGGCGCCCTGCACCTCGTACAGGACCGTCCCGGCTGGCTGACCAGCACCTCGCTGGCGCTGTTCGCGGTGATCGTGGTCAACATCTGGATCGGGATCCCGTTCAATGTCGCGATCCTCTACGGCGGGCTGCAGGACATCCCCGAGGAGTTGTACGAGGCGGCGGCCCTGGACGGCGCGACGGGCTGGCGGGCGTTCCGGCACGTGACCTGGCCCCTGCTGCGTCCCGTGGTCAGCGTGGTGCTCGTCCTCGGCGTCGTCTACACGGTCAAGGTGCTCGACGTCATCCTCGGGCTCACCAACGGCGGACCGGCGAACGCGACGCAGACCATCGCCAGTCAGTCCTACCAACTCTCCTTCCAGCAGTTCGACTTCGGGCAGGGTGCCGCGCTCGGCAACATCCTCATCGTCATCTCCCTGGTCTTCGCCGTCCTCTACCTGCGCGCGAACCGTCGCGCCGTCGAGCAGTGAGGCCGTCATGTCATCGATCACGCACGCCTCTGTCCAACCGGCCACGCACACACCCGTCCACCGGCGGCGCTCCCGGCGGCCCTGGGGATACACCGCGATCGGCGCGCTGATCCTGGCCATGATGCTGTTCCCGGTCTACTGGATGGTCAACGTCTCCCTCCAGCCGGCCAACACCGCGGTGAGCACGCCGTGGTTCCCGACGCATCTGAACTTCGACGGCTACGCCACCGCGCTGAGCCAGCAGGGGCCAAATCTCCTGACCAGCCTGGTCGTTGCGGTGGGGAGCGTCGTGTTCAGCCTGATCATCGCGAGCCCGGCCGCGTACGCGCTCGCGCACGTCAACGCGCGCTGGGTCGGCCCCGTGCTGTTCGGGATCCTGATCAGCCAGATGGTCCCCGGGATCGTCGTGGCCAACGCCCTCTACAGCGCGTACAACGACCTCGGACTGCTCAACTCGGTCCCCGGCCTGATCCTGGCCGACTCCACCGCCGGCATCCCCTTCGCGATCCTGATCCTGCGGGCCTTCATGGGCAACATCCCCGCATCGGTGATCGAGGCGGCCCGCGTGGACGGAGCGGGCAGGGTCCGGGCGTTCGTGTCGATCGTCCTGCCGATGAGCAGGAACGCCCTCATCACGGCTGGGCTGTTCACGTTCCTGTTCACCTGGAGCGACTTCCTCTTCGCGCTGACCCTGACGACGACCGAGGACGTCCGCCCCGTCACCCTCGGCCTCTACCAGTACCTCGGCTCCCACGTCAGCGACTGGAACGCGGTGATGGCCACCGCGACCCTCGCCTCGGTCCCGGCTCTCGTGCTGCTCCTGGTGGCTCAGCGCTACATCGCCACCGGCGTGACCGGCGGAGCCGTCAAATGACCCGCCCTCAGGGCGACTTCGGAGAAAGGCAGAACACCCCTGTGACCACGTCTTCCGCACCGCCCCCGGCCCCGATCCGCGTGACCGTGTGGGGGGAGAACCGCCACGAGAAGATCGAGGAGCACGTGGCCAAGATCTACCCTCAGGGCATGCACAGCACGATCGCCGAGGGCATCAAGGAGAACCTCGGCGACGCCTGCGTCATACGTACCGCGACACTGGACGACCCCGAACACGGCCTGACCGAAGGGGTGTTGGCGTCGACCGATGTCCTCACCTGGTGGGGACACGCCGCCCACGCCGAGGTGTCCGACGAGGTCGTGGAACGGGTGCACCGGCACGTGCTGTCGGGCATGGGCCTCGTGGTGCTGCACTCCGGGCACTGGTCGAAGATCTTCGTCAAGCTCATGGGTACCAGCTGCACCCTGCGCTGGCGCAACGAGCACGACCGCGAGCTGGTGTGGACGGTGAACCCAACGCACCCGATCGCCAAGGGAGTTCCGCATCCCCTCGTCGTCGAGGAGGACGAGATGTACGGGGAGTTCTTCGACATCCCCGTCCCGGACGAACTGGTCTTCGTCAGCTCCTTCACGGGCGGCGAGGTGATCCGCAGCGGCTGTACCTTCCGTCGCGGTCACGGCCGGATCTTCTACTTCAGCCCCGGCGACCAGGACTACCCCGTCTACCACAACAAGGACATCCGCCGGGTGATCGCCAACGGCGTGCAATGGGCGCGCACGGACCGGCCCGAGCGCGCCCACCCGGTGCTGCTGCGCTACGACACCGACGACTTCTTCAACGGTGTGGACTATTCGGGGCCGCTTCGATGACCCACCGGACCATCCCCTGCGGGCCCGACAACCCCCTGCGCGTGCTGGTGGTCGGTGCCGGCTCCATGGGACAGCAGTGGCTGGCCACCGTCACCGCCGCACCCGAGGCCGAACTCGCCGGCATCGTCGACCTCGACCTGGACGCGGCCCGGCGGTCGGCGGCCGGCCTGGGCCGGCCGGACCTCCCGGTCGGCCCCGACGCGGTCGCCCTCGCGGCCGACACCGGCGCCCAAGCGATCATCAACGTGACGGTTCCGGTGGCCCACCACCCCGTCACCACCGCCGCGTTGTTCGCCGGCCTGCCCGTCCTCGGCGAGAAACCGATCGCCGACACCCTGGCCCACGCCCTGTCGCTGGCCGCCGCGTCCGAGGTGAGCGGCGAGCTGTTCATGGTGAGCCAGTCACGGCGCTGGAATCCCCAACTCTTCGCCCTGCGCGGGATGTTGGAGGAACTCGGTGCGCTCGGCACGCTGACGACCGAGTTCTTCAAGGCTCCGCACATGGGCGGTTTCCGCGAGGAGATGGCGTACCCGCTGCTGATCGACATGGCCATCCACGCCTTCGACTCGGCCCGTTTCCTGCTCGGCGCGGACCCGGTCACCGCCTACTGCCAGGCGTACAACCCGCCGTGGAGCTGGTACGACGGCGACGCCGCGGCGAGCGCCGTCTTCGAGATGGAGGGCGGAACACGCTATGCGTACAACGGCAGTTGGTGCAGTCCGGGCGCCGAGACCTCGTGGAACGGCACCTGGCGGGCGAGCGGCGAGAAGGGCTCGGCGCTGTGGGACGGCGACACCGAGCCCGTGCTCGCCGCCGACGTACAACCCGCCGAGCGGCCCCGCTCGCCGTACTCCGACATCGCCGGAGCGCTGCGGGTGTTCGTCGAGTCGCTGCGGACCGGCGGTGTGCCCATGGGCGAGGTGCACGAGAACACCATGAGCCTGGCGATGGTCGAGGCCGCGGTCGAGTCGGCCCGCACCGGGCAGCGCGTACTCGTGGACGACGTGCTCGACCGGGCATACGCGGCGGCCCTGAGCGACGAGAAACGCCCCGCCGTACGTGCTGCCCTTGCCAGTTGGCCGTCGGTCCGCGGCGCCCTCGCCCCGCACGAGACACCACCCGCCGCCGCGTCCGCCTGACGCCCTACCGATACGGAGACCAAGTGCCCCGCCCTTCACCCGACCTCGTCTCCGGCCGCCCCCGCCTCGGGGTGGCGATGATCGGCCACTCGTTCATGGGAGCCGTGCACTCCCAGGCCTGGCGCACCGCGCCCCGCGTGTTCGACCTGCCCTTCGACGTCGACATGACCGTCGTCTGCGGCCGTGACCCGAAGGGCGCGGCGCGGGCCGCCGAGCGGCTGGGGTGGGGCGACTGGGCGGCCGACTGGCAGGAGGTGGTACGACGCGACGACGTGGACGTCGTCGACATCTGCACGCCCGGCGACTCCCACGCCGACATCGCCATCGCCGCCCTGGCCGCCGGCAAACACGTGCTGTGCGAGAAACCCCTCGCCAACACGGTCGAGGAGGCCGAGCGGATGGCCGCCGCAGCGCGGGTCGCCGCCGAGGCCGGCGTCCGGTCGATGGTCGGCTTCAACAACCGGCGCGTGCCCGCCCTGGCACACGCCGCCCGGCTGATCGCCGAAGGACGGATCGGCGAGGTGCGGCACGTCAGGGCCCAGTACCTCCAGGACTGGATCGTCGACCCCGAGTTCCCGCTGGTGTGGCGGCTGCGCAAGGAACGGGCCGGTTCCGGCGCGCTCGGAGACCTCGGCTCGCACGTCATCGACCTGCTCCAGCACCTGACCGGCGAGCGGCTCACCGGGGTGTCGGCGACGCAGGCCACGTTCGTCACCGAGCGCCCCTTGCCGACGGAATCCAGCGGGCTCTCGGCGCGGGCGGGGGAACAGCGCGGCCCGGTGACCGTCGACGACGCGACCGCGTTCACCGGCCGACTGCAAGGAGGCGCACTCGTCGTGGTCGAAGCGACGCGCTTCGCCACGGGACGCAAGAACGCGCTGCGGATCGAGGTGAACGGCTCACGCGGGTCGGTCGCCTTCGACTTCGAGTCGATGAACGAGCTTCTGCTCCACGACGCCACCGACCCGGAGACGGAGGCGGGATTCCGCCGGATCCTGGTCACCGAGCCCGGGCACCCCTACCTGGGTTCCTGGTGGCCGCCCGGTCACGGCCTGGGCTACGAGCACGCGTTCGTCCACCAGGTCCACGACTTCCTGACCGCGGTGGCGGGCGACGGGAGCGATCCGTGCCCGTCGTTCGCCGACGGCCTGCAGGTCCAGTACGTCATGCGGGCCGTCGAACGCAGCGCCGCGGACTCCTCCCGCTGGACGGGCATCGGCTGACCACACGTCACCTCTCGGCGCCTTCAGGGGCTTTCTCCGTATCCGCCGTCGAGGCAGCCGGAGCAGCCGCCGGGGACCGTTGACCGCGTCGTCACCGGCGAGGCAACCAGCACCCCCACGCGCCCGCCCGGTCGGTTCGACGCGTCCAGGGCCCACAAGGCACTCCCGTGGTACTCCGCCACACGCCTCACATTCACAACATCCGAGGTCAGAGGGTTGCAGTGCTCTTCACCAGGGAGTTCACCGGAAGTCCTGCGCGCGGTCCGGCACCCGCATAGCGTGCGATGACCCGGACCATTCCCCGCCTTCTCGCGGTCCGCACCTCTTGGGGCCCACGACCCACTAGGAGATCTTGGAATGTCTTCCGACAGCTCCGAGTTACACCCGCTCCAGTACCGGCCCGGACGGCACGCCTCCCCCGCCACGCCCACGTGGGCGTCGGCCCCGCAGAGCGGCCGCCGGCCGACGGCCCTGCCCCGTTCGGCGGCCGGACCGCACCGCGATCTGCGTCTCCTGCGCCGGGCCTGCCGCTGGCAGCGGCGCGTCGCCGCGTTCGCGGCGCTCGGCTACTTCGCCGTCTTCCTCACGCTCACCGTCGAATTCCCCTCGGTGATGGCCCGTCCCGCCCCGGGCGGCTTGCCCACCGGACTGTTCCTGGCCCTGGTGCAACTCCCTGTCACCTGGCTGGCCGTGGTCTTCTACGAGGGGATCGCGCGTCGGTACGTCGACCCCCTCGCCCGCCGGGTGCGCCGTCAGACCCGTCACGCCCGCGACGGGGAGGTGCGGCCGTGACGGACTTCAAGGGCGCCGCGCAGTCCTGGTCGCTCGTGGCGTTCTTCAGTGTCGTGACCCTCACGCTGCTGCTGTGCGTGGTCACCGGTCCCGACCGTGACGACCTGGACGAGTTCTACACCGGCTACCGGTTGCTGTCGCCCCTGCGCAACGGCCTGGCCATCGCCGGTGACTACATCTCCGCGGCCACCGTCCTCACGGTCGGCGGCATCATCGCGCTGTGCGGCTACGACGGTGTCGTACTGGCCCTGAGCACCCTCCTCTCGCTGCTGCTCCTGATGTTCGTGCTGGCGGAACCCCTGCATCACACCGGCCGGTTCACGATGGGCGACGCGCTGGCCCGTCGTATGCCCGGCCGTGCGGTGCGGATCACCGCGTGCGCGGTCACCCTCGCGGCACTGGTGCCCATGATGGTCGTACAACTCGCCGGCGTGGGGCAGCTGTTGGCGTTCGTCCTCGGCTTCTCCGACAGCACGATGCGCACCGGCTGCGTCGTCGGGGCCGGAGCGCTGATGATCACGTACGCGGCCATCGGGGGCATGCGCGGCACCGCCCTGATCCAGATCCTCAAGACGGTGATCCTCCTCGGCTCCGGGCTCGTCGTCGCCGCGCTCATCCTGCACACCTTCGGCTGGAGCCCGCAGACCCTGTTCCAGTCCGCCGCACAGAACAGCGGGGCCGGTCCGAACTACCTGCGCTACGGGCTGCAGTTCGCGGGCGGACAGCATCCCGCCCTCGACATGGTGAGCACCCAGTGCGCCATCGTGCTGGGCGGCGCCTGCCTGCCGCACGTCACCATGCGCATGTACACCGCCGGCAGCACCCGTCAGGTGCGACGCGCGATGTCCTGGGCGGTCTCGGCGGTCGCCCTGTTCATGGCGGTCATCACCGTCGTCGCCGTCGGCGCCACCGCGCTCATCGGCGGCAAGACGATCGCCGCCGCGGACCCACGCGGCAACACCGCCTATCTGCTCGGGGCGCGCGCCGCGTTCGGAACGGACCTCTCCCGCGCGGAGAGCCTGCTGTTCACCACGGTCACCACGGCCATCTTCCTGACCCTGCTGGCATCCGTGGCCAGCATGACGCTGGCCTGCGCCAACTCCCTGGCCCACGACGTCCTCGCCCGCTCGAACACACCGCCCCTGCGCGAGATGGCGCTGGCGCGCCTGGCCGCGTTGGCCGTGGGGATCCCGGTGATCGTGCTGGCGGTGCTCGCCCAGCACCGAAGTCTCCAGCCACTGGCCATCGTCTCCTTCTGCCTGGGCGCCTCCGCCATCGCCCCCGCACTCGTCCTCGGCCTCTTCTGGCGGCGCTACACCCGCGCCGGTCTGCTGTGCACGCTCATCGGCGGCACCCTCAGCGTCCTCATCCTGATGACCGGCACCAACCTCGTCTCCGGCTCCCCCCAATCCGCCTTCCCCGAGGCCGACTTCAACTGGTTCCCCTTCACGACCACTGCCCTCGTCTCCGTCCCGGCCGGCTTCCTCTTCGGAGTCCTCGGCACCCTCCTGTCCGGCCGAAAGGCCACCGCACGCGAACGCCACCGCTACGAGGCGATCGAACCCGTGCTGCTGGCCGGGCCGTCGCAGCCCAGAAGCGGATGACCGTGCGCCGCCGACCGGGCCGGGGTCCGCACGCAATCGCGGGGAACGGGCACAGACCGGCGAGCCGGTCAGGACTGCTGACGGCAGGCGCCCCGTGCGGGTCAGTTCCGCGCCGCCGTGGTCGAGCGGGCGTAGTCGGTCGGCGTCCGGCCGTAGTGCTTCTTGAAGGCCCGGATGAAGTGGCTGCTGTCCGCGAACTGCCAGTGGGCGGCGAGTTCCGAGACGCTCAGCCGGCCTGAGGGCGGCGCGCTGAGAGCGAGTCGGGCTTCTTCCAGGCGCCGTTGGCGGATGTAGGCGGTCACCGATTCCCCCGCCGCGGCGAACGCCCGTTGCAGGCTGCGTACGGAGACGTTGAGTTCGCGGGCCAGCATCGCGCCGGAGAGATCGGGGTCGGTCAGGTGGTTGTCCGCGAGGTCCTTCGCGGCCTGGGCCAGCGCCAGGGCCAGGTGGGGTTCCGCGTCGTCGACGCGGCGCCTGGCGACCGCCTTGGCCAGTTCGATGAGCGTGCTGTGCGCGGCCTGCACTCCGGCCGGGCCGAGGTCGGCGGCCGTCTCGTAGATCATGTTCGAGTGGGCCACCAGTAGGCGCACCTCGGCGGAGTCCGCCGGCCCGCTGACGCTCTGCCGCTCGCCGAGCAGTGGTCTGAGGGTGGCGGCGGGCAGGACGAGAACCTTCGCCCTCGTGTCGGGCACCGTCTCGAAGTGCAGGGGCTTTCCGATGTGACGGATGAGGAACTGCCCTGCCGGCACGGTCTGTTCGTCGCGGGCGAGCGGGGCACCCACGGACCAGGAGCCACTCCGCACGACGTACATCCGCACCTGGTCCTCGACCCCGTTGAGGGGCCCCTCGGTCCGGATGGCCGACGCGCCGTGGAGATCGGTGACAGCCACGTCGCCCACCTTGGTGGCGCGGCTCCTGACCCGGAAGTCACGCGTCGTGGCCGGACTGAACGTCGGCAACGGGAAGCCGTCGCCGATCTCCGTCTCCCAGCCGTCGCGGAAGGCGTCGAACGCTCCCGGCCCGGCATCCGAAGGGCCGGAATCCCCGGAGAGCGCCGGGACCGAACCGTCGGCCTCCACTCCAGTGCGGTCCATCTGCGGTCGTCCCCAGCCTTCGTCGCTCCGGCGTCATCTGGCGCGGATGTTCTGCCGGGATGGCGCTCTGGTTCAAGCCTGTGCTGCAGCGATCTTCCTAGGCTTCCTTGGCAGAGACAACCCCCGGCCCGAACCGGGCAGTTACGCAGAAGGAGGTTCTCGTGAGCCGACGGAATACCGCCGACGTGGTGATCATCACGGCCGCCGACAGCCTCGCACAGAAAGGAGATGGCGTGATGGGACAGGAATCCCACCCGAAGCCCGACCAGGCACCCGACGAGCGATCTCACACGGCCCGTATGCGGTACTTCGTCGAGCAGGTTCAGGAGATGGGACGGCTCGACCTGATCGACGAGCTCGTCCATCCCGAATTCCGGAATCACACCGTCGAGCCGGGGCAGCGCCACGACCGCGAGGGGATGCGCGCGACCATGCCAGCTCTGCACGCGGCGTTCTCCGGCCTGCGGGTCCAGGTCCTGCACAGCGTCGGGGACGGAGATCTCGTGGCCACGCACAAGCCGTCCCGCGGGACTCACACCGGCACTGCCACCGGGACGGCCGGCTCTTCGAGCACTGGGCCGTCGCCGACGCGGTGAGTCTGCTGCGCCAGACCGGCGCCCTGCCGTAACCACTCCGGGTGCGGGTCGGCGTCCCGCTCTCCGGTAACCCCGTTGATTTCAGGGCCTGTTCGCAGACGCTCGCACTCCCCCTCCCTGCAGATCCCTTCGACACATTTCGACACATGAGGAGGTGACGTTCTCCCATGACTGAGAACACATTCACCGGCAAGGTCGTCATCGTCACCGGCGGCGGATCGGGCATCGGCGCGGCCACCGCTCACCGCTTCGCCGCCGAGGGCGCCACGGTGGTGATCATCGGCCGCACGCAGGCCAAGTTGGACGAAGTGGCGTCCGAGGCGCCGCCCGGCGCGGCTCTGATCGCCCGGGCCGGTGACGTCTCCGACGAGGAGGGCATCACGGACCTGGTGAACGCCGTGGCCCACGACCACGGCCGGTTGGACACGTTGGTCAACAACGCCGCGACCGTCGAGCCGTTGGGCACCGTGACCGACATCGACGCGGCGGGCTGGCGACGCGTCATGTCCACCGACCTCGACGGAGTCTTCTACACCTCCAGGGCCGCGCTCCCCCATCTGCGCGCGGTGGGCGGAAGCATCGTCAACGTCGGTTCGGCGTCCGGGCTCGGCGGTGACTGGGGCCTGGCCGCCTACGACGCCGCCAAGGGCGCGGTGACCAACCTGACCAACGCGATGGCGCTCGACCACGGCGCGGAAGGCGTGCGCGTCAACGCCGTCCACCCGAGCATGATCTCCACCGACATGACCGCGGGATTCCTGCAGAGCGACGCCATCGTCGCCGCCGCGCTCAACCGCGTACCGATGCGACGTTTCGGCGAGCCTGCCGAGGCGGCCTCCGTCATCACGTTTCTGGCCGGTCCGGCGGCGAGTTACGTGAACGGGGCCCATATCCGCGTCGACGGCGGTCTCGGCGCGTCGAACGGCAATCCTCACATCGCCTGACACCGCGACACGCCCCGCACGCTGCGGCACTACCCGAACGGCAACCCTCATCATGAGAGTTAACTTGCATAAAGGGATCGACTCACCTACATTGATGAGAGTCAACCCCAACGAACACAGTCCACTCTCTCAAACGGAGGCTCAGATGACAGACGTCTCAGTGGTCGGTCCCGACGCCGGTGAGTCGATCCAGCTCGGCCCGACCCGGATGCGGATCCTCGAAGACGGCACGACGACCAATCACCGCCTCGGCATCGGGGAGATCACGCTCGCGCCGCACACCGACGGTCCGCCGCAGCACCGGCACGCCCGCCACGACGAGGGCTTCTACGTCGTGTCCGGCGCGGCCCGGTTCACCGTCGGCGAGACCGTGCACGACGCGCCCGCCGGAACGCTGGTCATGATCCCGCCCGGCGCCCCGCACACCTTCGCCAACCCGACCGACGGCACAACGGTCCTGCTCAACACATTCACCCCGGACCTGTACGTCAACTACTTCCGCGACCTGCGCGACATGATCGCCGCCGACCGACCTCTGACGCCCGAGGGGACGATCGAGGCGATGAGCCGCTACGCCACCGAACCGTCCACCGACTTCGCCTGAACACCCCCACCCATAACCCGTTGACGCGTCAGCCCACGCAACACCCGAACCAATCAAGGAGAAGCCCATGGCAACCACCACTCAATACACCGTCAGCCTCGCCGGAGTCGGCCCGGTCGAGGTGTCCGTGGCCGGATACGGGGACGGGGACGGGCAGCCGTTCCTGCTGCTGCACGGCGGGGCCGGCCCGCAGTCGGTGACGGGGTTCGCCGAGGAGTTCGCCGCAGCTCACGACGTGCGCGTGCTGGTCCCGACCCACCCCGGTTTCGGCGGCACCGATCGCCCCGAGGGACTGACCACCATCTCCGGCCTGGCCAGGCTCTACGGCGCGCTGCTGGAGCAACTGGCGCTGACCGACGTCACCGTCATCGGCAACTCGATCGGCGGCTGGATCACCGCGGAGATCGCGCTGCTGAAGTCGCCGCGCGTCAGCGGCATCGTCCTGATCGACCCGGTCGGGATCGAGGTGCCCGGCCATCCGGTGGCCGACTTCTTCTCCCTGACCATGGATCAGGTCTTCGGGCTCACCTTCCACAACCCGGAGCCGTTCCGCATCGACCCCGCGACCCTGCCCCCGGCGGCGCAGGCGATCGCCGCGGGCAACCGGACCGCTATCGCCGTCTACGCGGGCTCCGCCATGGCCGACCCCACTCTCGCCGGGCGCCTCGGGTCCCTGGAGATCCCCACCCTCGTGCTCTGGGGCGAGAGCGACGGGATCGTCGACGTCGACTACGGACGCGCCTACGCCGCCGCGATCCCCCTGGCCCAGTTCCAACTGCTCCCCGAGACCGGCCACTCCCCGCAGCTGGAGACTCCCGACCAGGTCATCCACGCGATCTGGGACAGCGCCCACACGGACTTCACCGCCTTCACCCGCTGAACCCCCGACCACCCATCACTCCTGGCCCCCCGGAGAACCGACCATGCCCAAGACCGCGGTCACCCGCATCACGCACAGCTGCCACCTCATAGCAATCGGTGGCCGCACCTTCCTGACCGACCCCTGGTTCAGCACCCGCCCCGGGTACTACCAGGGCGAGCCGATCGCCATCGGCATCCCCGACCTGCCCCGGCTCGACGGTGTACTGATCAGCCACGAGCACTACGACCACTGCGACTTGGAGGCCTTCGCCGCCTACCGCGACCGCTCGGTCCCGCTGTTCGTCGCCGAGACCGTCGTCGAGGCGGCACGCAAGCACGGCTTCACGAATGTCACAGCCCTCGCGCCTTGGCAGGAGGCCGAGGTCGGCGGCGTCACCATCACCGCCACGCCCGCCAAGCACGGCGTCTACGAGGTCACCTTCGTCCTGCGCGCCGGCACCGACGCGGTGTACTTCGCCGGGGACACCATGCTCATCCCCGAACTCGCCGAGATCCCCAAGCGGTTGGGGCACATCTCACTCGCCCTGCTCCCCACCAACGGCCTGCACATCCGGCCGGCCGGCAACGCGCAGGTCGTCATGAACGCCGACGAGGCGGCCGAACTGACCGCCCTCCTGAAGCCCGAAGTGGCCGTCCCGCACCACTACGCCTTCACCAAAGGGTTCCTGGGCGACCGGCTCATCACCCACAGCGACAAGAACCCGCTGCGCTACCAGGACGCCTCCCGCGGCCTGGCTCCCGAGACCAGCGTCCGCATCGTCGAACCCGGCATCAGGATCGAGCTCTGACCCATGCCCGACACCGACAACTTCCTTGCCGCGAGCCTGAGTCACGGCAACCTCCAGGTCGACACCGACGACCCGGACCCGCGCCCCATGATCGCCGTCCTGGACGCCAGGCCCGGCCAGGAAGACGCCTTCCGCGCGAAGATCGTCGAACTCGTCCGCGAGGTACGCCGCGAATCCGGCTGCGTCACCTTCACCGCCTACGAGGCACGCGACGTCCCCGGCCGCTTCTACCTCTACGAGGTCTACACCGACGCCGCCGCGTTCGCCGCCCACCTCCGCACCGAGCATGTCCACCGCTTCATCTCCGCCATCCCCACGCTCAGCACCGGCGGCCCGAGCAGCCTCGTCCAGCTCGATGAAATCCCCATCGCATAACCGCAGTTGATCCACACGCCTTCCTGGCATCGCACCGCCACGTCAGGAACCGGCGAAAACACACAGGATCCGGCGCAGGCAACGCGCCCACCGCCACCGCATCATCCCGACGAAGGACGAGCGAGCGCCGACCGGCCCGTTTCCCCGCGCCGCCTTCCGGCCCCTTCCGCAGCCCGGTGACCACCACGAAGCCCCAACTCCCGTGCCACACCTTGCCGTTCGCGCCCCGGACCGCCGGACACGCCGTACGCCAGGGCCGCGGAACGCACCATCCCTGATCGAGGAGAACGAACATGCCGTCGCACACGCCCCTCCCGATCGACACCCGTCGGCGGGCGGGGCTCGTCCTCGCCGTGTGCTGCCTCAGCCTGCTGATCACCGCCCTGGACACCACCGCCGCGAACGTCGCCCTGCCCGCCGTGGGAGACGATCTGCACGCCCCGGTGAGCGGGCTGCAGTGGACCGTCGACGGTTACACCCTCGCCGTCGCCGCCTTCATGATGCTCGCCGGATCCACCGCGGACCGGATCGGACGACGCCGGGTGTTCCAGGCCGGGCTGCTCCTCTTCACCGCCGGTTCGCTGGCCTGTTCCCTGGCTCCGAGTCTCGGCTGGTTGATCGCCTTCCGGGTCGCCCAGGGTCTGGGCGCCAGCATGCTCAACCCGGTCGCCCTGTCGATCATCACGCACGCCTTCCCCGATCCGCGCGAGCGCGCCCGTGCGATCGGGCTGTGGGGCACCACGGTCGGCCTGTCCCTGGCCGCAGGACCGGTGGTGGGCGGTCTGCTGGTCGCCTCGGCCGGCTGGCGCTCGATCTTCTGGATCAACATCCCGATCGGAGTCGCCGCCCTGGTGCTCGCCGCCATCTTCATCCCCGAATCCAGGGCCGCCGCGCCCCGACGCCCCGACCCGGTCGGCCAGTTCCTCGTCGTTGCGATCCTCACCTCGCTGATCTTCGCGATCATCGAAGGCTCCCGGCAGGGCTACGCCAGTGCCCTCATCGTCGCCCTGTTCATCCTGGCCGCGGGCGCGGCCGTAGCGCTGCCCGCCTACGAACGGCGTCGCCAACAGCCCCTGGTGGACCCGGTGTTCTTCCGTTCGGTCCCGTTCACCGGCTCCTTCGTCGCCGCCGTCACGGCGTTCCTCGTGCTGTCCGGGTTCCTGTTCCTCAACACCCTCTACCTGCAGGACGTACGCGGCTGCAGCGCGCTGGAGGCCGGTCTGCTGACCGTGCCGATGGCCGCCGGCACCGCGCTGGCCTCACCGCTGTCCGGACGCCTCACCGCGGCGCGCGGCCCCCGCCCGCCGCTGGTCGCCGCGGGCCTGCTGATCGCCGTCGCCGCACTGACGCTGACGACACTCACCCCGACCACGCCGTGGGCGACCCTGCTCGCCGCCTATGTACTGTTCGGCATCGGATTCGGCCTGGTCAACGCCCCGATCACCAGCACTGCCGTAGCGGGGATGCCGCGTGCCCAGGCCGGGGTGTCCGCCGCGATCACCACCACCGGCCGGCAGATCGGCAACAATCTCGGCGTCGCGGTCCTCGGCTCGATCGTCACCGCCCGCACCCGCGCCCCGGGCGGACCCGGCCTCGCCACCGCCGGCCACCCGGGCTGGTGGATCCTCGCCACCGGCGGCCTCGTGATCACGGCGATAGGCGTGGCGACCACGACAGCCCGCGCCACCGCCACCGCCGCCCAGGTCGCCGCGCGCTTTCCGGCCGAGCCGGTCGTCACAGCGGTGAGCGCCGCGCCCGCGGTACCCGGCAGCGCCCAGGCCTGACACCACATCAGCGCTGCGCCACGGCATCCGGGGCGGCCCGTGGCCGTTGGTCACGCCACTGCCGCAAGAGGCCCGAACACGCCTGCCGCAGCGCGGAGTTCGGCACCAGGATGTACGCGCCGTCCCCCTTCCCGCCCAGAACCCCACCCGGCTGAACCAATGCGCACAGGAACCCTCAGCCGCAAGGGTTGACAACGATGTCGGCCAGGAGCAGATTCCACCAGGCGCGAACGGGAACCGGCACACCTCCACCACGGGCCCACGTGGCCCCACTCCAGGACGGAGCTGTCCGTGAGAAGACGATCGGCGTCACGCACCACACGCTTCCCGCGAAGACACGTCACGGTCCTCGCCCTCATCAGCACCCTGGCCGCCATGCTCGTGACCGGAACCGGAGCGGCCTCGGCGCACGCGGCGGCCAACCACCGTGCCGCATCGGTGACTTCGGGCGACGCGCGCTTCCAGGTCCTGTCCCCGACCCTGATCCGCACGGAGTACGCGCAGGACGGGAAGTTCACCGACAGCGCGACGTTCAACGCGATCGGCCGCACCGCGTTCACACCGCCCCCGTACACATCGAGTACGTCCAACGGCTGGCTGACCATCACCACGAGCGCGCTCACCCTCAAGTACCAGGTGGATTCAGGGCCGTTCGACGCGCAGAACCTCTCCGTGCACCTGTCGGCCGGCGGGTCGGCGGTCGACGCGAGCCCGTGGCACCGGCTCACCTGCGGCCTGGGCGCCCTGTGCGAGGCCGAGCAACTGCCCCACAGCGGGGCCGGTTTCGCCACGGACCACGACGGCTACACCGGGTCCGGGTTCCTCGCCGGTTTCGAGGGGACGGGCGACTCCGTGTCGGCCGACGTCAATGTCAGCGCGGCGGGGACGTACACATTCGACGCGCGCTACGCCAACTCCGTCGGCGGGGACGGCCAGAACACCACCCGCACCCTCACGCTGTCGGTGGACGGCGGCGCGAGCCGCACGGTGAGTCTGCCGACCACCGCCAACTGGAACACCTGGGGTCTCGCGAGCAGCGCGGTCCAACTCGGCGCCGGACAGCACACGTTGACGCTGACGAGGACCGCCGCCGACTCCGGGGACATCAACCTCGACAGCGTCGCCCTGGTGAACCAGGGCAGCGGCTTCCCCTCCACCTCCACGACCGCGATCACGAGTTGCGGATACGGCGTGAACTGCGAGGCGGAGGCCGACCGCGTCTCGGGTACGGCGATCACCGCCACCGATCACGCCGGGTACTCCGGGAGCGGCTTCGTCGCCGAACTCAACCAGGGCACAAGCGCGTTGACCCGCGTGGTCGGCGTACCGGCCGACGGCACCTACGCGTTGCGGGTGCGCTACGCCAACGCCACCGGCAGCGACGGGCTCTACCAGACCCGTACGGCGACGGTGTCGTCCGGCGGCACCACGCGGACCCTGTCGCTGCCGGTCACCGGCAACTGGGACACCTGGAGCACCGCCTCCGTCCCCGTCGCTCTCAAGGCCGGGGCGAACGACATCACCGTCGGCTGCCCGGACGCCGCGAGCTGTCACGTCAACCTCGACACGGTCTCCGTCACGGCGGCCAACTCCCCTGCCCCGCAACCGCACTTGGCGCTCGGCGGCTACCGCCGCAGCCTCGACGGCGTCGACGGCGACAACGGGGCGCCGGCCACCACACCCGGCCTGCTCTACAAGGACGGCTGGTACCTCCTCGACGACACCTCCTCCGCCCTGTACGACACCGGCACCCACCAGGTCACCCAGCGCCCCTCCCACGGCGGCGCGCCGTACCAGGACGGCTATGTCTTCGGCTACGGCCACGACTACCAGCGGGCGCTGACCGACCTGGCCACCCTCACCGGTCCGCCCGAACTGCTTCCCCAATGGGCGTACGGCGTTTGGTATTCGGAGTACATCGACCGCACCGCCGCCGACTACGAGAACAGGATCCTGCCCGCCTTCCGCGCCGAGGGTGTGCCCCTCGACGTCCTGGTGACCGACACGGACTTCAAGTCACCCAACACGTGGAGCGGTTGGGAGATCGACCAGTCCAAGTTCCCTGATCCGAAGGGGTTCTTCGACTGGGCCGCCTCCCAGGGGCTGCACAACACGCTCAACATCCACCCGAGCATCCTGAGCAGCGACCCGCAGTTCACGCAGGCCCAGGCGACCGCCAAGGGCAAGCTGCACAAGGGGGGTTGCGCGCCCGCCGCGAGCAGCGGTGCCGGTGACTGCTACACCTTCGACTGGGGCGACCCCGACCAGCTCAAGGCGTACATGGACCTGCATCAGACGATGGACCAGCAGGGCAACGACTTCTGGTGGCTGGACTGGTGCTGCGACGCCTCCCAGTCCTCGCTGCCCGGTGTCACTCCCGACGCGTGGATCAACCAGCAGTACGCGACGGACGCCGACAAGACCATCGGCCGGGGCTTCGCCGTCTCCCGCGCCTACGGCTCGCTCCAGGCGGGCGGTTACAGCGGCCAGCAGGGGCTGCCCACCGGGCCGTGGGCCGACAAGCGCACCACCGTCCACTTCACCGGTGACACCTCCTCCACTTGGGGCACCCTGAAGGCCGAGGTCGGCTACACGCCCGGTGAGGCGGCCGCCACCGGCATGTCGGCGATCAGCCATGACATCGGCGGCCACAACGACACGACGAACCTGACCGGTTCGGAGACCTACACCGCCGACGGCACGACCCACACCACGCACAAACTCCCCGACGACATGTACGCCCGCTGGGTCCAGCTCGGCACCTTCCAGCCCATCGACCGCCTGCACAGCAACCACAGCGACCGCCTGCCCTGGCAGTACGGCACGGCGGCCCGCGCCTCGGCCGACAAGTTCCTCAACCTCCGCGAGAACCTGGTGCCCTACACCTACTCGCTCGCGCAGCAGGCCAACACGACCGGCGTCCCGGTCACCCGCCCGATGTACCTGCAGTACCCCAACGAGCCGCAGGCGTACGCCACTTCGGGCAGCGAGTACTTCTACGGCCCCGACATGCTCGTCGCCCCCGTCACCACGCCCGGCGCCACGGCGACGACCTCGGTGTGGTTCCCGCCGGGCAGCCAGTGGACCGACTACTTCACCGGTCAGACCTACGCCGGCGGCACCACCCAGAACATCACCTCCGGCCTCGACACCATGCCGGTGTTCGTCCGGGCGGGCGCCGTCATCCCGACCCGCACGAACGACGTCACCAGCAACGACAAGGCCCCGCTGACCAAGGTCACGCTCACCGTCGCCGCGGGCGCCTCCGGCATCTCCACCCTCTACGAGGACGACGGGACCACCGGCACCGGGCGGGGCCACAGCGCCGTCACGAAGATCCGGTACCGGGAGAACGGCACCCGGCACACGGTGACGATCGATCCTCCGGCCGGAAGCTTCCACGGCCAGATCAGAAACCGGCACTGGACCGTCTCGCTCCTCGGCGTCACCGCCCCGAACACCGTCCGAGTGGGAGGGGCCCGACTCCCTTCCCACGCCTACCACTTCGACAGCACGACCAGCACCCTGACCGTCACACTCCCGGCGCGGAGCGTGCGCACGCCGATCACCATGACGTTCGGTTGATCGACTCCTAGCCGGTCGGCACGTCCGACTGGGCCTGCCGTGTACTTCCCGGCCCGGTAGCAGGGTCCGAGCTGTCCGGGCCGGGAAGGAGGCGCAGTCGGTCCCCGTGTCGGGGCTCGATCAGTGCCAGGCGCTTCAGCAGCTTCGGGGTCAGGCGTCGGTACGCGGCCGGATCGACCGGGCCGAGCCAATGGGCGGCGCGGACAAGCGGGTTGATGTCGATGTCCAGGTCGCCGAGCACTTCGTCGGCGTTGTGCATCGAGAACGGGATGATCTTGGTGCCGCGGCAGTGGTGCGTGTCGGTGGCGATGTCCATGAAGGCGAGTTGTTCCACGACCGCGTGCCGCATGGTCCCGGTGTCGGGTGTCGCCAGCGCGCCGGCGAGGTCGGCGGCGATCCACAGGGCGGCGATCTCGGCGTTGAGCGGGCTGAAGAAGGAGGAGTTGTAGCCGTTGAAGTACAGGCCGGGGATCCCGAGGGGCAGGATCTGGCGGTAGAGCATGAAGTTGCCGCGCTCGTCGAGGAGTTGCTCGCGGACTTTCTCGGGCAGGAACGGGACGCCCTGGGTGAAGCCGGTGGCGCAGACCATCAGGTCCGCGGGCAGCACGGTGCCGTCGGAGAGGCGGGCGGAGGGCTTGCCGTCCACGACGAGGAGCTGCTCGATGGTGCGGTCCCGGTGGACGGTGATGTCGCCCGCGGTGACGGCCTCGAAGAAGCCCTCGGTCGCGAGGCCGATCGCGCCGCGCACGATGTCCTCCATCGTCCCCCGGGGCACCAGATCCAGCCGCTTCAGGCCGAGTTGGCGTATCGACACCGTGCCGATGGAGTTGATCATCCGGCGGCGCAGGCCGTTGCCGGGGCCGTGCAGGAAGCGTTCGAAGCCTCGCGGGCGGATGTACCGGAACAGCGCTTCGCCGAGCCGGGTGAGCAGCAGCATCTTGAAGTTGAGTCTGCCGCCGATCTTGCGCGGGACCTTCCACAGCAGTTGGCGCGCGATCACGTCGGTGCGGGCGGCGACGGCGCTGATCGGCACGGCCACGTCGCAGGCCGACTTGCCGTAGCCGACGACGAGGACATGGCGGTCGCGCGCCTGTTCGGCGTCGTGGAACTCGGTGCCCGCGCACACCCGGCCGCCGGCCGCGGTGAACTCCGCCAGGCCGTCGAACCTCGGGACCGCCGGTTCGCAGAACACCCCATTGGCGACGACGAGACGGTCGTACGTCTCCGTGCTGTGTGTGCCCGCGGAGTCGCGGTACTCGACGCTCCACGCGCCGTCGGCGGTCGGCCGTGCAGAGAGCACCTCGGTGCTCAGGCGCAGGACGGGTTCGAGTCCGAAGTGCGCGGTGTAGTCGGCGAGGTAGGACTGGACCTGAGCGCCGTCGGGCCACTCGGGGAAGTCCGCGGGCATGGGGAAGTCGGAGAAGGAGTACTGCGCCTTCGGGCTCTGTGTGGTGACTCCCGGGTAGCGGCGTGTGCGGCTCCACACGCCGCCGACGTCCGGGGTCTTGTCGAACACGTCCGTCCGGTGACCGGCCTGGGTGAGCACCTTCGCGGTGACCAGGCCGGCGACACCGGCACCGATGATGGCGATCCTCATGATCAGGCGACCTCGGGCGGCAGTTGGAGCTCGATGCCGAAGTCGGCCATGATTTTCTTCATCAGCCCGATGTCCTTCGGGCCGGGTGGCATGTCCGCGAGCGTCTGGTAGTAGGCCTCAAGGCCGGCCGGCGAGACGACGGAGATGACGCGCGACTCCTCCTGGTAGGGGTTGCGGAAGGCGTGGATCACGTCGCGCGGCAGGTAGAGGTAGTCGCCGTGTTCGAGGACGAAGTCCTTGCCGCCGAGGTGCACGTCGAGCCGTCCGGCGAGGCAGATGAAGGACTCGTCCTCACGGGTGTGCAGGTGGGGCGGCGGTCCGTCGGTCTCCGGCGGGACCGTGTACTCGAACAGCGAGTACGCGTCGTGTGTCGCGGCACCGTCCGCCTTGAGGGTGATGCCCAGCCCGATCGCCGCGATCTTGTGTCCGTCGCGGGAGGGCAGCATGTAGCCACCGCCTAGAGTCACCGTCGTCTCCTTCCGGTCGCCACCGTGGCCGACCGGCCACGGCGCTGGTCTGCTGCGCCCAGCGTGGGTTCGGCACGGCCGATGCGCAATGATCCAGTCCCACCGGCTGGGACTTTTTCAACGACGGTTGCTGTAGGCCCGCGAGGCCGCCGCCGCGGCGAGCCGTACCGCGGGCCCGGCCCGGTCGGCGCGGACCAGGGCGGTGGGCCCGGTGACGGACAGGGCCGCGGCGACCGCGCCGGAGGGGCCGAAGATCGGGGCGGCGACGCAGCTCACGCCGATGTTGCCCTCCTCGCGCTCCACCGCCCAGCCCCTGGCCGGGACGGCGGTCAGCTCGCGGATCACGGCTTCCTTGGTGGTCAGCGTGCGCGGGTTGCGCGGCGGCGTTCCGGCATCGAGTACTGCGTCGATGGTCTCGGTCTCGCTGTAGGCCAGGATGGCCCGGCCCAGCGCCGAGCAGTACGCCGGGATGATCCCGCCGACCTGGGAGAGCATCGGCATGGGGCGGTGTCCGGTGATCTTCTCGACGACCAGGATCTGCTCGCCCTCCAGGACGCCGAGCTGCACGGTGTTCCTGGTCGCGCTGTGCAGGTCCTGCAGGTAGGGCAGCACGGCCTCGCGCAGTTCGAGCCGGATCGGCGCCAGGCTCGCGATCTCGAAGAGCCGGTTGCCGATCCGGTAGTGGCCCTGGGGTTTGTCCAGCCAGCCGAGCCGGATCATCCGGTCCGCGGTGCGGTGGGTGGTCGACCGGGGCAGCCCGCAGCGGGCCACGAGCGCGGAGAGGCTCAGTTCGCGGTGTGCCGCGTCGAAGGCGCCGAGGATCGCCGCCGCGCGCTCAAGGCCCGAGGTCTCGGTCTTGCTGTCCCGCGCAGTGGGACTCATCTCTTGTTCCCCGGGGGTCATGCCGGTCACGCTAAGGCTGTCCCCGCCCGGCGGACAAGGGGAGGGCTCGGCCACGACCGTCCCCGCCGGCGGACCTGGGGCGGATTCTGGAGGATGCCAACATCATGCGGACAGCATTGGTCGGCGGCGGTGCGAGCGGTATCGGGCACGCGGTCGCGGAACGCCTGGCCGGTTCGGGCGACCGGGTGGTGATCACCGGCCGTCGCGCCGAGGCCCTCGAAGCCGCGGCCACGCGGCTCACAGGCGCCGTGGGCGACGGTCCGGCTCGCGAGGTGCACGCCCTGGTGAGCGACATGGCCGATCCCGCCTCGGCCGTAGCGGCGATGGAAGAGGTCGACGACCGGTACGGCGGCCTCGACGTGCTCGTGCTGAACGCCGGTGGTCCGCCGCCCGGCGGGATCCTCGACCTCGACGACGCGCGGTGGCGGGAGGCGTCCGAGCTGTTGCTGCTCGGCCCGCTGCGGCTGGCCCGCTGCGCGATGCCGGGCATGGCGAAGCGGGGCTTCGGGCGGGTGGTGTTCGTGACGTCCACGGCGGTACGGCAGCCGCAGCCCGACCTGGCGGCGTCGGTGGTGCTGCGTTCCGCGGTCACGGCCGCGGCCAAGCTGCTCTCCCGCGAGTTCGCGGCCGCGGGCGTGACCGTCAACTGCGTTGCCCCCGGCGCCACTTCGACCGAGCGGCGCACCCAGATCCTGACCAGCCGGGCACACGCCACGCACCAGGGATTCGACGAACTCGACGCGCAGGACCTCGCGCACATTCCGGCCGGGCGGGCCGCGCGACCGGCGGAGATCGCGGCCGCCGTGGCGTTCCTGGCCTCCGACGAGGCGGCGTACATCAACGGGACCGTGCTCACGGTCGACGGCGGAAGGACGGAGACGATCTGATGGCGGAATCAGGATCCGGCTTCACCATGGGTGATTTCCTCGGCTCGATCCACGACACCGTGCGGCCCGGTACGGCGCGGCCGGTCGTCGTGCACGCCGACCAGCTCGCGCCCCTGCCCGCCGACCAGGTGCACAACCCGACCGTGCTGGCGATCGCCGGGCTGCTGCCGACGGCCAGCTTCGAACTCTTCCGGCAGACCATCCCGGCGGGTCTCAGTTCGGACATGCAGCGCCACCATCACGAGACGGTGCACTTCGTCATCAGCGGGCATGGCCACAGCGAGGTGGAGGACGACACCGAACCCTGGGCCACCGGCGACTTCATCTACACCCCGCCCTGGACCTGGCACCGCCACTACAACGACTCCCGGACCGAGCCGGTCGAGTTCCTCACCATCGAGAACTCCCGTCTGCTGAACCTGCTGGGCGTCGGCCGCCGGCAGAGCGCGGGCCTGGTCACGGTCGCCGAAGCCCGCGCGCGATTCAAGGAGGAGCAGGCATGAGCCCGTTGCCCGCCCACATCGGCATCTGGGGCGAACTGTCCGACGTGGAGCACGAGTTGCGCTTCGTCGACGTCGCCGGCGTCCGCACCCGGGTCCTGCGCGCAGGAGCCGGCCCCGAGTTGATCCTGCTGCACGGCACCGGCGGACACCTGGAGGCCTACGCCCGGGACATCGCCGGGCTCGCCGCCGACTTCCGTGTCACCGCCTACGACATGGTCGGCCATGGCTGGTCCGACCTCCCGGACCGGCCTTACACGATCGACGTGCTCTCCGACCATCTCATCGGCCTGATGGACGAGTTGGGGATCGACTCGGCGCACCTGTCCGGCGAATCACTCGGCGGATGGGTCACCGCGTGGACCGCGGCCCACCACCCCGACCGCGTCGAACGACTCGTGCTCAACACCCCCGGGAACATCGCCAACAAGCCCGAGGTGATGGTCAAAATGCGCGAGAGCACCCTGGCCGCCGTCCGGGACCCGAGCGACGAAACCGTGCGCCGCCGGGTCGAGTTCCTCTTCCACGACACCTCGATGGTCACCGACGAGCTGGTGAATCTACGGCGTGCCGTCTACGGCCGCCCCGGCTTCCTGCGCGCGATCGAGAACACCTTGGTGCTCCAAGACCCCGAAGTACGCAAGGACTTCGCCTGGGACCCCGCCTGGGTCGGTGGCATCACCGCGCCCACACTCCTGTTGTGGACCGACCACGACCCGACCGGCGGACTCGACGAGGCGGCGATGCTCCAGAGCTGGCTGCCCGACGCCCGCCTGCACGTCATCGAGGACGCGGGCCACTGGCCGCAGTGGGAGAAGCCCGCTGAATTCCTGCGCGCCCACCGCGACTTCCTCCTCCTCGGCAAGGACCCGGTATGAGCGAGATCCTCGGCCTGGCCGCCATGTCCCACTCCCCGTTCGCCACCCTGCTGCCGCCCGACGGTCCCGAGCAGCCCGGCGGAAAGTTCCTATCCGAGGCGGCCCGGCTCTCCCGGACGGTCGCACGGTTCGCGCCCGACGCGGTCGTGGTCATCGGCCCCGACCACTTCCACGCGAACTTCTACGACGCGATGCCGCCGTTCCTCATTGGCGTCGAACACGCCGTCGGATTCGGCGACTTCGGCAGCAGGCCGGGCCCGCTGCCCGTCGCCGGCGAACTGGCCTGGTCCGTGTACGACGGGCTCACCCGCGCCGGTTTCGACCTGTCGCTGTCGTACTCGCTGACCATCGACCACGGACTCGTGCAGAGCTACGAGATGGTGTGCGGCGGCACCGACATCCCGATGGTCCCGCTCGTCGTCAACACCGCCGCTCCCCCGCTGCCGACCATGGAACGCTGCATCGGCTTCGGCCGGGCGCTCGGCGACACCCTGCGCGGCGACGGCGCCGCCGGCCGGGTCCTGCTCATCGCGAGCGGCGGCCTCTCCCACTGGCTGCCGAGCAACGACCCGCGCGATCCGGCGATGGCCGGGGACCGCCGGCACTCGGTGATCCACGGCCGCGAGGACGCCCGCGCCTTCGCGGCCGCGCGTGAACCCCGGGTCCGGGCGATGGGCGGCGACCCGCACGCGCACGTCAACAGCGCGTGGGACCGCTGGTTCCTCAAGCAGTTGGGGACGGGAGAGTCCGAGCCGATCGCGGCCCTCGGTGACGCGGGTCTTGAGGAGCAGGCGGGCAGCGGCGGGCACGAGATCCGCACGTGGCTGATCGGGCAGGCGGCGGTACGGGCGCCGCTGGTGTGGAGCGCGTACGAACCGGTTCCGGAGTGGATCACCGGGATGGGGATGGGGGCCACCTTCGAGGTGGAGTAAGGCGCCCGGTTCTGCGGCGGCGTCGCGAGGGGGTATCAACTGGGTTTGGTGCAGGCCGAGTTGGGGATTCCCGGCCGGGGCGCCCGGCTTAAGATCAACACGGCGGAAGCGGAGAAATGAAAGGAAGCCGTGTGTCTGCGTTCCCCGACAATCCGCGGAAGGCGATCTCGACCCAGGATCTCGAAGCACTGGTCGCCCGCTTCACCGAGGACTACCGCTGCGACATGCCGACGCACCCGGCGCGGAGATTCATGGGGCAGGACGTCGTACGCAGGAACTGGACCGGCCTCTTCGCCCGCGTGCCGGACACCGAGGCGCGTGTGCTGCGGTCCGTCCAGGACGGCGACGTCGTCTGGAGCGAGTGGGAGATGGCCGGCACCGCTGTCGACGACACTCCCTTTCTGGTGAGGGGCGTGGTCGTCGCGCGCACCGAGGGCGACCGGGTCGCGCAGGCGAGCTTCTATCTGGATCCGGTCGAGCAGGAAGGTGCATGAACTTCCTGCGGGTCAGCGGAAGATGGAGGAGTCACGCTCCGAAAATCCGTGCCCGCATCCGCACCTCTCAACGGCTGCCGAGCCGTTCCGCATCGCGCAACCGCCGTCATCGGAGGCCGCCGAGAGCCCGCCGAATCGATACACCCGCCACAGCACTTCACTCCGTCGGCCACAGGAACCGTTCGATCGAATAGTTGCCAACTCCGATCACTTGTGACCGTTTTCAATGAGAGGGTTTAGCCCCTCGTGCGGTCCGTGCAGGATGGAACCGTGTTAGGCAACCTCCCAGTGATGACGACCAGCTTTGTCGGCCGCGAAAGCGAACTCGACACAGTCAAGACGGCGTTGGCGCAGCAGCGATGCGTCACGCTCACCGGTGGTGGCGGTGTCGGGAAGAGCCGCCTGGCGCTGCGCGTCGCGGAGCAGGTCCGGGGGCAGTACGCCGACGGGGTCTGGTGGATCGACCTGTCCAACCTCTACGACGACCGGTTGTTCACCGCGACGGTCTGCGACGCGGTCGATCTCCTGGACCACAATCCGCGCGCCCCGGTCGAGGCGTTGTGCGAGTGGCTGACCGGTCGGCAGGTTCTCCTCGTCTTCGACTGCTGCGAACGGGTGTTGGCCTCCTGCCTGCTCCTGGTGAGCGAACTCCTCGCCGCAGCGCCCCAGTTGACCGTGCTGGCCACCAGCAGACAGGCCATCGGGGTCCGGATCGAGCACCGTATCGAGGTGACTCCGCTCTCCCTGGACGAGGGCGGCGGCGGAGACGCCGTACGGCTGTTCCGGGAGCGCTGTGCCTCGGCCTCGCCCGCGCTGTCCCTGGACTCCCCCAGATCGGCCGAAGCCGTCTCCGCCATCTGCCGCCGCCTGGAGGGGATCCCGCTCGCGGTCGAACTCGCCTGTGCGCGCCTGCGGGAGAGCAGCCTCGCGGAGATCGCCGAGCGTCTCGGTTCACGGCTGGACACGCTCGTGGACGAGACGGTGTGGCCCAGGCGACACCGCGCGCTTCGTACGGCGATCGGCTGGAGCCATGAACTGTGCTCGCCGCTGGAGCGGTTGCTGTGGGCCAGGCTGTCCGTCTTCCGCGGTCCCCTCGACGTGGCCGACGCTCAGTCCGTCTGCGCGGGCGGCCCACTCATTGCCGACGACATCCCGTGGCTTCTGGAGCGGCTGGTCGACCAGTCAGTGCTCCAACAGGTGGGCGACCGCTACCGGATGCTGGACACACTCTGCGAGTACGGCGCCATGTGGCTCGCGGAACTCGGTGAGGCGGACGCCCTCGCCCGGCTCCACGCCGCGCACTTCGCCGCCATGTTGGCCGAGGCCGAGGCCGGTTGGCTCAGTGACCGGCAGGTCGCCTGGTACGCGCGGATCTCGGCGACCCACGCGGACGTGCGCGCCGCGCTCGACCACCTCATCGAGACGGATCCGGATGCCGCCGTCGAGATGGCCGGCCGCACGGGCCTGTTCTGGCCCTGTTGCGGACACCTCCACGAATCCCGCGACTATCTAGAACGCGTCCTGGCCCTCGACACCCCCAAAGGCCCGTCCCGCACCCGTGCGCTCTGGGCCCTGGGGATCACGCTCACCCTCCAGGGCGACCACCGGACCGCCCTGCGCATCGGGGACCAGTGCACCGAGGCGGCGTGCGAGGACGGCACTCCACAGTCCGAACTCTTCGCCGCCCACACCGTCGGCCTGACCCACCTCATGGCGGGCCGTCCCGAGACCGCGTACGACGTGTGCGACCAGGCGCTGATCAGGCACGGCACGTCGCCGCCGTCGGGCGCGCCGCAGCTGTGCTGCATGGTGATCCGGACGTTCGCCCACTCCGCGCTGGGCCGCCTGGCCGAGGCCTACGAGGCGGCCATCGCCCTGCGCCGGCTCAGCGTCCGGTACGGCGAGCACTGGGCCCGGTCGTACGCGTTCCACCAACTCGCCTTCATAGACCTTCTCCAGGGTCGCCCGCACGACGCCGAACTCCATGCCCGGGCCATGCTCACCAGCAAGCACAACCTCAACGACAACCTCGGCATCGCCCTCGCGCTCGACCTCCTCACCGGGGCGAACGCGGTCCAGGGCAACGGCATCGCGGCCGCGCGCACGTCCGGCACCGGGAACACGTTCTGGCGCATGCTCGGCCACCCGAACCACGGCACCCCCGAACTGTCCGAGGTCCGCGACCAGTGGGAGTCCCAAGCCCGCAAGTCGGTGGGCGACGACGCCTACGACAAGGCCTTCACCAACGCCCTGAACGACGACGCCGAACAGGGCCTCGCCCTGGTGATGCAGGGCCCGATTCCCTCCTGACCGTGGCTTTCGCGGTCAGGAAGGAAGAGCGGGAACCTGCCGTGCGCCACGCAGGAAGCCAAGGGGGAGCATCTGCTCCTATGCCTGTGCAGGCTTCCGCGATCGCCGCGTGTTGGGCTGCGCACACAGCCTCTCTCCGAAGAGTCACATGCGGTTCAGGCGTAGCAGCGCGAGCGGGTGCCGATGCGGATGCCGGTCACGTTGCCGTAGCCCTGGATGCGCAGAGAGGCCTGGCGGCCCGGTTCGACGCAGCTGGTGTAGCCACTGCTGTAGAGGAAGTACGCGACACCGTAGTGCCGGGCGTTGTAGGCGTACCTGACGTCGGTACGGCTGAAGGTCTGCCAGTAGTCCGTGACGTATTTGGAAGCGCCCACCATGACCTCATGGCGTTCGTACAGACAGACGTACGGATGCCTGCATCCACTGAGCGATGACGATGACGCGTGGGCTGTCGTTCCGGTCGCCAGACCTGACCCTATGAGCAGCGCGGCGGACGCGCACAGCACGGCGAATCGTTGCACAAGACGATGACGCATGTCCTTTTCCCCCTCGTTGTACGGACGACGAGCCCATCAGTGCCCGGCCTCGAACAGGAGGGCGTGCGAGGGTGGTGCGGACGTGTGGGTACGGGGTGCGGTCGGCCCCTGCGCTCTTCTTCACGCCCGTGCCGTGCGGAAGGTGTTGACGGTTCGTCATGCTTGCGACTGGTCCGTCGCCGGCAGCAGGGCGAGCGCGGATCGTGGTCCCTCCGCGTGCCCGGCCCGGCGCATGGTGACACCACGTCAATTGCCTTCACAGGTCCCGGCGGTGGGGTGCTGGCCCCCCGATACCCCCAGCACTCAGCACTCAGCCGAGAGACGCGAGATATCCCTGAGCCCGCCCGAGCGGCCACACCTCGCCGATCTTGTGCTTGATGTCGAAGAGGTTCGCCGCGTGGATGTCCGGGTCCCGGTCGCCCACGGCGTCCTCGACCACGACCGGTACGAACCCGTACTGCATGGCGTCCAACGCGGTGGCCCGCACGCAGCCGCTCGTCGACAGGCCGCCGATGAGAAGGGTGTCGATTCCGTGTGCAGTGAGGTGGTCGGCCAGTGCGGTGCCGAAGAAGGCGCTCGGGCACTGCTTCGTCACGGTCAGATCGTCCGGCGCCGGAGCCAGGCCCTCGATGAACTCGCCGAAGGGGCTGCCCTCGGCGAATGCCCGCAGGACGGGCACCTTGCGCAAGAAGAGGCCGCCGTCGCTGCCGTCCGCGCGTAGCAGTACCCGCGTCACGATCACCGGAATCCCGGCCCGGCGTGCGTCGGCCAGGAGGAGCCTCATCGCGTCGACCGCCGGTTCGACCCCGGCGTAGAGCGGGCAGTCCGGGTCGACGTAGGCGCGGGCGGGGTCCACCAGGATCAGGGCCGGGGACGTTCCGGGGGTGAGCTGTCCGTCGAACCCGGCGCGCTCGTAGTCCTCCTGCTGATGACCGGTCATGACGATGCCCTTCGTGAAGTGGCGGACTCCGGTGGGGTGTTGACGGCGGCTACGTCAGCGGTACGGGGTGCCCGCAACGACGTAGGCAATGCCAGGCAGATCACTCCCCCGGCCACGACGATGCCCGTGAGGACGAACCCCGTGGCGCGGATGTTGGCGACGAACCGGTCCAGTTCGCCCGACGCGAGCACGTTCAGGGTGTTCAGTGTCCCGTCGTACGCGGCCTGGCGGGCCGGTTCGCTCAGCCCGGTCGTCGTGAACGCGAGCGCGAGGGCCGTGCTGAGGAGGTAGCCCACGTTCTGTGTGGTGGACCGCAGGCCGTTGGCCATTCCGCGCCGGTCGGCCGGTACGGAGAGCATCAGCGCGCTCGTGCTCGGTGTCATGAACAGTCCGGTGCCGGCCCCGACGAGGAAGAGGAACGGAGCCACGGCCAGGAACGGCACGGCCGTAGTCGAGAGTGTCAGCGAGAAGCCCAGCAGTCCGCACGCCGTCACCACCATGCCGGTCGTGGTCAGCTCGCGCGGAGTGAAGCGGTCGAACAACGAACCCGCGGCGGCGGAGGTGAGCAGCGTGCCGGCCGCGACCGGTGTCACCAGCACCCCCGCCTCCAGGGACGTGGCACCGCCGGCCGCCTGCTCGTGCAGGGACGCGAGGAGTACGACGGCGTAGCTGCCGACCGCGTTGGCGAGTACGGCCGCGAGCACGAGGGCGATCGCGCGGGTGCGCAGCAACGCCACGTCGACCAGGGGGTGGGAGCGGCGCGTCTGGACGACGACGAACGCCGCGAACAGCGCGACGGTCGCGGCACCGCAGGCCCACGGCAGCCAGTCGGCGACGGTGGACGTGACGCCGGGTGTGAGGCTGAGGACGAGGGCGGTCAGCATCGCCGTGGACAGCAGCGCGCCCGGCAGGTCGAACGGTTCACGGGCCCCACCGACCCGCGCTCCGCTCGCCGGAACGGCCAGCACCGACGCCCCGATCGCGACCAGCCCGATCGGCACGCAGACGACGAACAGCCCACGCCAGCCGAGGAGTTGGGTGGCCGCGCCGCCGACGACCGGTCCGGCGACCTGGGCCGTGGCGGCCACGGTGACGTTCCAGCCGAGGGCCCGGCCCAGTGTCCGCGCGGGGAACACATCGGTCAGCAGGGCGGTGTTGTTGGTGATCACGGCTGCGGCGCCGACACCCTGCACGAGCCGGGCCGCGATCAGGAACCCCGCCGACGGGGAGAGCGCCGCGAGCCCGGTCCCGGAAGTGAAGACGACGAGCCCGCCGAGATACAGGCTGCGGCGGCCGACGATGTCGGCGAGCCGGCCGAAGACGAGGATCAGGGCGGTGGTGACCAGCATGTAGCCGAGCAGGATCCAGTCGGCCTGTCCCGGGTCGGCCCCCAGCTCCCGGGTGATGGTGGGCAGCGCGACGGCGAGACCGCTCATGTTGAGGAACACGGCCACCACCCCTACGGCGGTGGCCGCGAACACCCGCCACGGACCTCGGCCGACGGTCACGACCGCGGGCCCGGAGCATCGGGAGCGGCGGTCACCCGGCCTGCGACCGGGACTTCATCAGCGGCTGGATGCGGGTGCCGAAGTTCTCCAGGCCCACGAGGAAGTCGTCGAAGACGAGCATGATCCCCTTGGTGCCCTCGACCTCGGCGACCTCGTCGAGCATCTTCGCCACGGTCTCGTACGAACCGACCAGCGTGCCCATGTTGAAGTTGACCGCGCCCTCGGGCAGCACGATGGTGCGGGCGGTGGAGGTGTCGTCGGCGGTGGTGTCCGTGGCGGATTCGCCGGCCATGTACGCCAGCGCGGCGTGGTCGGCGTTGTCGTGGTAATCCTGCCACTTCGCCTGGGCGGCCTCGTCGGTCTCGTCGGCGATGACCATGAAGAGGGAGAGCGCGCCGACGTCACGGCCGGTCCCCGCCGCCGCGTCCACGAGCGAGGCCGTGGTGTCCGCCAGGCCGAGCGGGGTGTTGACCCCGCTGCCCAGGATGAAGTTGTACTCGGCGTGCTCGGCGGCGAACCGGATGCCCGTGGGGCTCTGCCCGGCCGCGACGATGTCGATGTGCCCGTCCGTCGGGCGCGGCGAGAGTACGCAGTCGTCCATCTCGTAGAACTCGCCCTTGAAGTTGCTGACGCCCTCGCTCCACAGCTCCTTCATCACGGTGACGTACTCGGCGGCGCGGGCGTAGCGGTTGCCGAAGTGTTCGTCGCCGGGCCACAGGTCCATCTGGGAGTACTCGCCGGGTGCCCAGCCGGTGACGATGTTGATGCCGAAGCGGCCCGGAGCGATGGAGTCGATGGTCGTGGCCATGCGGGCGACGATCGCCGGGGGCAGGACGAGGATCGGGGTGGAGGCGTACAGCTTGATGCGTTCCGTCACGGCGGCCAGGCCCGCCATCAGCGTGAACGACTCCAGGTTGTGGTCCCAGAACTCGGTCTCGCCGCCGAATCCCTTGAGTTTGATCATCGACAGCGCGAAGTCGAGCCCGTGCTCCTCGGCCTTCTGCACGATCGCCTTGTTCAGCTCGAAGCTCGGCAGGTACTGGGGTGAACTCTTCGATATGAGCCAGCCGTTGTTGCCGATGGGGATGAATACGCCGATGTCCATGCCGCTCCTGTGTGACGGGTGGGCGGGGGTGAGTCTGACGGGGTGACAACGTCCGGACATGATCAAGGGGTTCCATACCCCGTTCACGACACCCCGTTCCCCCGGATGCCGAGTATTGTCACCCGAGCGAACGCGGGTGGACCACCGGGGCAACTCGGTCTGGAGCGCTGCCTGTTGAGAGCCGTGTGCGAGAGCGGGAGTCAAAGGTGAGAGTCCTGCGCAGCACCGCGTTATGTGAGGCGGGAACGGTAAAATTTACGGTATGAACGCACGTCTGGCCCTGCTCGGCACCGTGGACCCCGGCGTCACCGAGAGCGAGGTCTTCCGGCTGGCACTGCAGCACGCGGTGGGCGAGCTGGGCGCGCTCGGGGGAGCGATTCATCTGCGTGGGCCGATGTCCGCGCTGCGGCTGGTGTCGTCGACCGGTCTGCCGCCCGCCCTCACCCGCCCGTGGGAGATCATCGACCAGGAGGGCCCGACGGCCCCGGCCGGGGCCGTGCGCCAGGGCCGTGGTGTGTGGGTGCCGGTGCAGCCCGCCGCCGCGGGTCAGAAGCTCGCCTGGCCCGGCACCGGGCTGGCCGCCGTACCGGTGTCCGGCGGGGACCGCAGCATCGGCGCGCTCACGGTCCTGATGGGCGAGCAGGGCGAACCCTCGCCTGAGCAGTGGGACTTCCTCCGGGATCTGGTCGCCTGGACCGAGGAGCGGATGAGGCAGGCGCCTCCGCCCTCCGGGCCTTCCCAGAGCGAGCCGAGCGGCCACCGTGACCGGCTTCGGCAGGCGCTGAAGGAGGTCAGCGTCGGCTCGTGGGACTGGGACATCCAGGGCGGCGAGCTGATCTGGGACGAGGCGGCCCTGGAGCTCTACGGCACCCGGCCCGAGGACTACACCGCCAGGGTCGAGAACTGGATGGCGTGCGTCCACCCCGACGACCTGGCGCCGACGCTGGACGCGGTGGACCGGGCGATCCGCGAGCACGGCGTGTTCGAGGCCGAGTACCGGGTACGGCGCCTGGACGGCACGTACGGCTGGACGCAGGCCCGCGGCCGGGCGACCTACGACGAGCAGGGCGAGCCCCTCCGGATGATCGGCGTGGGATGGGAGAGCAACGAGTCGCGGTCAGCCCGGGACGCGCTGAGCCGGGCCCTGCGTCACATGAGCGACGGGTTCCTCGCGGTGGACGAGGAGTGGCGGATCACCTTCGCCAACCTGGAGGCGGAGCGCACGCTGGGGCTGTCCGAGGAGGAGCTTTTCGGGCGCCTGCTGTGGGAGCTGCCCACGGTACGGAACGTCCCCGGCCTGGAAGACCGCTGCCGGAAGGCCGCGGCCGAGGAGACGCCCGTCGGCTTCGACGCCCAGCTGGAGGGCACCGGCCGCCGTCACCACCTGCGGCTGGTCCCGGGTCCCGACGGAGTGACCCTCTACCTCACCGATGTGACCGAGAAGCGGCAGCACGAGGAGGAGCGCCGGGCGTCCGAGCTGGCGGTGGCCCGGCGCGCGGTCCGGATGGGCGAGCTGACGGCAGCTCTCGCCAAGGCGACGACCTCGCAGGACGTGGTGGCCGCGGTCGCCCGCCGGGTGCTGCCGCCGTTCGCCGCCGCCGGGCTGCTGGTGCAGGCCGTGGAGGGCGACCGGCTGCACACCGTGGGCGCGGACGGTTACCCGGACGACTTCCTGGCCACCGTCGACGGCGGCGTGCGTACGCCCGGTGAGCCGGGCTGGGACGTGATCGCGTCCGGTCTGCCGATGTTCCTCTCCTCGACCGAGGAGTACGCGGCCCACTACCCCGAGCTGGCCGCCAGACCGGAACGGGCGGGGAAGGAGGCGTGGGCGTTCCTGCCGCTGACGGCGTCCGGTCACACCTTCGGGGTCTGCGTCGTCGCCTTCGACCGCGCCCGCCGGCTCACCGACGAGGAACGCACCCTGCTGACCACGATCAGCGCCCTCGTCGCCCAGGCCCTGGAACGAGCCCGGCTCTACGACGCCGAGCACACCCGGTCCCGTGAACTCCAGCGGAGCCTGCTCCCCCGGGTCCTGCCCGAGCTGCCGGCGTGCACCGCGGCCGCCCGCTACCTTCCCGCGGGCCAGGGCATGGACGTGGGCGGCGACTGGTACGACATCATCCCGCTCTCCGGCGGCCAGGTGGCCCTGGTGGTGGGCGATGTCATGGGCCACGGCCTGCCGGAGGCGGCGACGATGGGCCGCCTGCGCACCGCGCTGCACACCCTCGCCGACCTGGAACTACCGCCCGACGAGATCATGAGCCACCTGAACGAACTCGTCGCCGGCATGGGCGAGGAGTCGTACGTGACGTGTCTGTACGCGCTCTACGACTCGACGACGCAGATCTGTTCCATCGCCGGGGCCGGCCATCCGCCACCGGCCGTGGTCCACCCGGACGGCACCGTCCACTTCCCTGAGCTGTCGGCCGATCCGCCCCTCGGCGCGGCGGAACCTCCTTTCGAGACGGTCGAGTTGAAGGTGCCGGAGGGAAGTCTCCTCGTGCTCTACACCGACGGCCTGGTCGAGTCGTCGAAGCGCGAGATGGACGAGGGCATGGCGGATCTGGCCCGCATCCTGAGCACGGCGATCCGGACCGGGTCCGGCGCGGAGGCGGACCTGGAGGACCTCTGCGACACCCTCACCGCGGGCCTGCTCCCCGCCGAGCACTCGACGGCCGACGACGCCGCCCTCCTCGTTGCCCGACTCCACGCCCTGACCAGCGACAAGATCGCCTCCTGGCCGCTCCCCCAGGACCCACGGGCGGCAGGCCAGGCCCGCCGTCACGTCCGGGAGCAGCTGCGCACCTGGGGTCTGGAGGACCTGACCCCGACCACGGAACTCCTGGCCAGCGAGCTGGTCGGCAACGTCGTACGCCATGCCAAGGGCCCGGTCAGTCTGCGCCTCCTGCACGGCGCCGAGCTGATCTGCGAGGTCTTCGACGGCAGCCTGACGATGCCCCGGATCCGCCGCGCCACGGACACGGACGAAGGCGGGCGCGGTCTGCAACTGATCACCGCTCTCTCCCAGCGCTGGGGCACGCGCTATACGCCGACGGGCAAGTGCATCTGGACGGAGCAGACCCTGGGCGCTCCCGGAGCCCGGCAGGAACTACCGGACGACGCCTTGGAGTTGATGTTCCCGACGGCGGTGGACTTCACCGGGGATCTCGATTCGCTGCCGTTCGGGGACGAGGACTGACGGGACGCCGCGGACAGGGACATCGAGCGCGGAGTCGCGAACTCAGCACGGTTCCATGGCGGTTGGGTCCCTCACGTAGCCCTTCTCCTTGTCGACCACGTTCCGCAGCGGCCGGCCCTCCACCCTGCGGGTGAGGTTCTCCAGGAACAGGTCCGCCAACTCGGCACGCCACCCGGTGACTTCGCCCGCCGTGTGCGGGGAGACGATCACGCCGGGCATGTCCCACAGCGGTGAGGCGGCGGGCAGCGACTCCTGCGCGAAGACGTCCAGGGCCGCTCCGGCCAGGCGGCCGTCCGCGAGGTGTTTGACGAGCGCCTCTTCGTCCACGAGGCCACCCCGGCCGACGTTGACCAGGCGGGCCCCGGGTTTCATCGCGCCGAGGACGGACGCGTCGACCATGCAGCGGGTCGCGGGGGTGAGCGGGGCCGCGAGGATCACGTAGTCCGCGCCGGCGAGCGCGGTCCGCAGGCCCGCGCCCTCGTGCACGGTGCCGAAGTCCGGGTCGTCGGTGCGTGCGGTGCGCCCGGCGCCGCACACCCGCATGCCGACGGCGCGCAGCATGCGGGCGACGGCACGGCCGATGGGCCCGGTCCCCCACACCAGTGCCGTACGGCCGCCGATGCGCTCGCTGTCGCGGGGGCGCCACTCGCGGCGCCGCTGGTGCTCCCAACTGCCGGGGAAGTCCTTGGCGAGGGCGAGGACCAGGCCGAGGACGTATTCGGCGATGGCCCGGTCGTAGACGCCCCGCGAGTTGGTCAGCAGCACGTCCGGGTGGTCGACCAGTGCTGGGAAGAGCAGCGAGTCCACTCCGGCGGCGGCCACGTGGACCCAGCCGGGGGCGAGGGCCGGGTCCTTCGGCCAACTCGTCGCGACCGCAGGGGTGATGGAGTGCCAGCACAGGAGGATGTCCGCGCCGGGGAGCAGGAGCGGGAGTTCCTCCTCGGTGGCGTACACCGTGTCCGCGAGCGCCTCGATGTGCTCGGCGTTCGGCGGCAGGGTGCCCTGGTGCAGGACGACGAGCCGGTCAGCCACGGCTGTCCGCCGCCCCGGACACCACGGGGATGGCCAGGTACTTGTACTCCAGGAACTCGTCGATGCCGACCCGTCCGCCCTCACGCCCGAGACCGGACTGCTTGACGCCGCCGAAGGGGGCGGCCGGCTTGGAGACCAGGCCGGTGTTGACGCCGACCATGCCGGTCTCCAGGCGTTCGCCCACGCGCAGGGCGCGGTCGAGGTCGCGGGTGAACAGGTAGCCGACCAGGCCCCATTCGGTGTCGTTGGCGGCGCGGACGACCTCGTCCTCGGTGTCGAAGGTGAGGATGGCGGCGACCGGACCGAAGATCTCCGCCCGCATCAGGTCCGAGTCGGGGCGGACCTCGGTGATGACTGTCGGCGGGTAGAAGTGGCCGGGCCCGTCCGGGACTTCGCCGCCGGTCAGCACCTTGGCGCCGCGCGTCACGGCGTCCTGGACGAGACCGTCGGCCTTGGCGCGTCCGGCGGCATCGATCAACGGGCCCACCTGGGAGCCGGGTCGGGTGCCGGGACCGACTGCGAGTGCCGACATCCGCTCGGCGAGCCGTGCGGCGAACGCGTCCGCGACCACGCTGTGCACGAAGAAGCGGTTGGCCGCGGTGCACGCCTCGCCCATGTTCCGCATCTTCGCGACCATGGCGCCCTCGACGGCCCGGTCGAGGTCGGCGTCCTCGAAGACGATGAAGGGCGCGTTGCCGCCCAGCTCCATGGAGGTGCGGACGACGGTGTCGGCGCACTGGGCAAGGAGCAGCCGCCCGACCTGAGTCGACCCGGTGAAGGAGAGTTTGCGCACGCCTCCGCCGCGCAGCAGGGGCTCGATCACTCCGGCGGCGTCGGTCGTGGTCACGACGTTGAGGACGCCCTCGGGCAGACCCGCCTCGGTGAGGATCCCGGCGAGGGCCAGGCTGGAGAGCGGGGTCTGCGGGGCGGGCTTGAGGACCATGGTGCAGCCGGCCGCGATCGCGGGTCCGATCTTGCGGGTGCCCATGGCAAGAGGGAAGTTCCACGGGGTGATGAGAAGGCAGGGGCCCACCGGCTGGCGCATGACCAGGACGCGGTTGGCTCCGTCGGGGGTCCGGGTGAACCCGCCGTCGATCCGGACGGCCTCCTCGGAGAACCAGCGGAAGAACTCCGCCGCGTAGCCGACCTCGCCGCGCGCCTCCGCGGGGGGCTTGCCCATCTCCAGGGTCATCAACAGGGCGAGTTCTTCCCGCCGTTCGAGGATGATCTCGTAGGCGCGGCGCAGTATCTCGCTGCGGGCGCGGGGCGCGGTCGCCGCCCAGGCCTCCTGCGCCGCCACCGCCGCGTCGAGGGCGCGTTGCCCGTCGGCCGGTGCGGCGTCGGCGACCTCGCACAGCCGCTCGCCGGTGGCCGGGTCGTCCACGGCGAAACGGCCGCCCTCGGCCGCGTCCTGCCAACTCCCGCCGATGAACAGCTGCTTGGGAACGGTCTCGACGACAGACACGGTGTCGACGACGGACGTGGACGTGGTGGTGGTCATCAGCGGCTTCCTCCGGGCGGGTTCGGGTCGAGCAGTTGGGCCAGGTGCCGGGCCTGCGGTCCGTCGGGGCCGGTGAGATGGTCCGCCTGGGTACGGCAACCGAAGCCGTCGGCAAGGACGGTGGCGTTCGGATCGAGTGCGGCGAGTTTCGGGGCGACCGAGAGGGCACCGACGGCCATCGAGGTGTCGTAGTGCTCGGCTTCGAAGCCGAAGTTGCCGGCCAGGCCGCAGCAGCCGTTCGCCTCGTCGACCTGTCCGACGCCGAGGCGGCGCAGCAGTGTGCTCTGGGTGGTCTCGCCGAAGACGGCGTACTCGTGGCAGTGGGTCTGGAGGGTGACGCGGTCGGGGACGGCCGCGGGTTTCCAGTCGGGGTCGGCGAGTTCGGTCAGCGCGCCGGAGAAGGTGTGGACTCGGGCGGCGACCCTGCGGGCGGTGTCCGTGCCGAGGAGGGCGGGTGCGTCGTGACGGAGTGCGGCGGCGCAGCTCGGTTCAGGCACGATGATGGGCAACTCGCCCTCGGCGTCGAGCCGTTCGACGGTTCGGGTCAACACGCGGCGGGCGATGCCCAGTTGGCCGGTGCTGATCCAGGTGAGACCGCAGCACAGCCCGTCGCGCGCGGTCGCGGGGACCCCGGCGTCGGCCAGGACGCGGGCGGCGGCTCCGGCGACGTCGGGTCGGAAGGCCCGGGTGAAGGAGTCGACGAGCAGCACGGCGGCCGGGGTTGCCGGTTGCGGGGGCAAGTGGGCTTGGAGGTCACGGCGTCGGGCGAAGCGTGGCAGAGTGCGCTCGGTGGTCACCCCGCCGAGCCGTGCGACCAGTCGGCCCGACGGTCCACCGAGTACGGCGTTCACAGGACGGGCGAACCAGCGGGCCGGCGCCGCCCACCAGGGCAGCCAGCCCAGGCTGTAGTGGCTGAGCGGGCGCAGCCGACGCCGGTAATGCCGGTGCAGGAACTCCGACTTGTACGTCGCCATGTCGACGCCCACCGGACAGTCGGCTGCGCAGGCCTTGCAGGACAGGCAGAGGTCGAGGGCGTCCCGTACCTCCGTCGAGCGGCTGCCGTCGGTGATGACGGTGCCGGGGCCGTCGCGCAGCATCTCCTGCAACAGCCGGGCGCGGCCTCGCGTGGAGTCGCGTTCGTCGTGGGTGGCGCGATGGCTGGGGCACATGGCTCCGCCGGTGTCGCTGCGGCAACGGTCCACGCCGATGCACCGGCTCGCCGCTTCGGCGAGGCCGCCCGGGTCGTCGGGGAAGGTGAAACCTCCCTGTAGCGCGCGGGAGGTGATCGGATACAGCGCGAGGTCGGCGTCGACGGCCGCCGGGTCGACGATCACCCCGGGATTGAGGATGCCGTCGGGGTCGTACACCCGCTTGTAGGAGGCGAACGCGACGCGCATGCGCGGGCTGTACATGGCGGCGAGGAGTTCGCTGCGGGCGCGGCCGTCGCCGTGTTCGCCGGACAGTGTGCCGCCGTGCGCGACGACCAGGGCGGCGGCTTCCTCCAGCAAGGCACGCATGGCCGCTGCGCCCTCCGCCCTCGCCGGGTCGAAGTCGATGCGGACGTGGACGCAGCCTGCGCCGAAGTAGCCGTAGAGCACGCCGGTGAAGTCGCGCTTGGCGAGGAGGGCGCGGAAGTCCCGCAGGTAGTCGGCCAGTTGGCGCGAGTCCACGGCCGCGTCCTCCCAGCCCGGCCACGACGTGCCGCCGTCGACCAGGCGGGCCGCGAGTCCCGCGCCGTCCTCGCGTACGCGCCACAGGGACCGGCGTTCGACGGGGTCGTCGATGACGCGGCCCGCCACCATCCGTTCCCCGGTGCGGAGTTCGGCCAGGAGGCTGGCGGCTCGTGCGTCGGCGTCGGTCTGGTCGGTGCCGTCGAGTTCGACGTAGAGCCAGGCGGCGCCCTCGGGCAGACCGGTGACGGCGTGCGGGCCGCGTCGGTGGCGGAGGGTCGCGACGATGGCCTCGTCCATGCCCTCGACGGCGGTGGGCCGGTGGCGCAGGATCGCCGGGACGTCCGACGCCGCGTCCACGACGTCCCGGTAGCCGAGCGCGAGCAGTGTGGTGGCCGCGGGCACGGGGTGCAGTCGTACGGTCGCGCGGGTGACGATCGCGCAGGTGCCCTCGGTGCCGACCAGGGCCCGGGCCGCGTGTCTGCCGTGTTCCGGGAGGAGGTGGTGGAGCTGGTAGCCGGAGACCTGGCGGGGGATGCGGCCGAGTTCGGTGCGCAGGGCGGCGAAGTTGTTGTCGACCAACCGCGTCAACTCTGCGTCCAGCGCGGCGAGTTCGGCCGCGTTCTCGCTCTCGACGGCGCGCAGTCCCCCGACTCCGGCGACCGCGCGCACCCCCGTGGCCGTCACGATCTCCAGCTCCTCGACGTGCTCGACCGTCCGGCCGTAGCGCACCGAGTGGTTGCCGCACGCGTCGTTCCCGATCATGCCGCCGAGGGCGCAGCGGCTGTGGGAGGACGGGTCGGGGCCGAAGAACAGGCCGTGCGGGGCGGCGGCGCGCTGGAGGTCGTCGAGGAGGGCGGGGAGCTGGTCCTCACCACGGGCATGCCGCACCCCTCGGACCCGACACAACTGCGCGGCTACGTCGACCAGTTGGCGGACGTCGGAGTGGCGGGGCTGGTCGTGGAACTGGGGCGCCGGTATCAGCAGGCTCCCCCGGATCTCGTCACCGCGTGCAGTGAGCGGGATCTGCCGCTGATCGTGCTGGCGCGCGGGGTGCGGTTCATCGAGGTCACTCAGACCGTGCACGCCCTGATCCTGGACGCCCAGGGCGAGTTGCTGCGCCGCGCCCAGCATGTGCACGAGCTGTTCACGTCGCTCACTCTGCGCGGTGCCGAACCGGAGGAATTCGTACAGACCGCTTCGGACCTCTCGGGATGTCCGGTCGTGCTGGAGAACTTGATCCACCACGCGGTGAGCTGGGCCGTGGCCGGGCGCGCGGACGGGCAGGTCCTGGATGCCTGGCCGCGTCGTTCGCGCGCCGCCGGGACGCCGGACCGGGCCGCGGTCAGCGGGCCCGAGGAGTGGCTCGTGGCGCCGGTCGAGGAGCGGAGCAGCCGGTGGGGGCGACTCGTCATGCTGCCCCTCACGGGCGGACCGCCGTTCGGTCCTGAGCACACGATGATCCTCGAACAGGCCGCCACCGCCCTCACGTTGGCCCGGCTCACCGGCGCCCCGGAGTGGGATCGGCGAGCGCATAGTTCCGTCCTGCTCGATCTGCTGCACTGGCGGTATCGCAGCCGTACCGAGGCGCGACTGCGGGCCGAGGCGCTGGGGCTGCCGACGACCGGCCACCGTCTCCTGCCGGTCGTCGTCGACCACGCGGGGGCGCGGGTCGGCGACGCCACGGTGAGCGCCCACCTCGCCGAAGGGCTCCTCACCTCCGGCGTCAAAGCCCTGGTGGGAGATCTGTCCGGGCGTCGTACCGGACTGCTCATGGCGCTGGCCCGCGCGAGCGCCTGGCAGCCCGTCGTGGAACGCATCGCCCTCGATCTGCGGGCCACGTTCGGAGAGGACATCGTCGTCGCCGTCGGTCCGGGTGTCACCGAACTCAGCCAGGTCACCCGGTCGTTCCGCGAGGCCGAGGAGGTCGCCGACGCCATCGGTCCCGCCTCTCGCGGCCGCCCTTTCCATGTCGCCTCCGACGTGGGCCTGCCGGAGCTGCTCCACTCCCTGCGCGATGACGTCCGGGTCCAGAAGTACGTGGAACATCGCCTCGGGCGCCTGGTCCAGCACGACGCCCGGCACGGCAGCGACCTGCTCGCCACCCTGCGCGAATACCTCGACGCCGCCGGCAACAAGTCGATCGCGGCCAAACGCGTCGGCCTCTCCCGGCAGGCCTTCTACCAGCGCCTGCACACCATCGAACGCCTCCTCGGCGCCGACCTGGAGTCCGGTGCCGAACGCACCCAACTCCACGTCGCCGTAACCGCGTTGGAGGTTCTGCACGGGCGGCCGAAGGATTGATCAATCGGAGGCTTCGTCTCCGGCCCGGGGCGGGGGCACCGTCGCTTCCGGCGGGGAACCGGGTCAGGCCTGCAGGCGACTGCCGTTGACAGCGATCCGACGGCCCTCTCGGGTGTGCGGGAAGTAGTCCCAGACGGCGTGGTGTTGGACGCTGCGGTTGTCCCAGAGGACGAGGGTGCGCTCCTGCCAGCGGACCCGGCAGTGCAGCAGCGGGGTGCGGGCTATGTGCGCGTACAGCATGTCGAGCAGGGCGTCGCTCTCCACGCGGGACAGCTGGGTGATGTGCGAGGTGTAGGGGGCGTTGACGAAGAGGAGCTTGCGGTCGGTCTCCGGGTGGCGGGGGACGACCGGCTGTTCGGTGCGCGGTACCTCGTACTCGGGCGGCGGGGTCTGTCCGGCGGCGGTCCAGGGCAGGGCTCCGTCGTGGACGGCGGTGAGGCTTTCGAGGAAGCTCCGCATCGCCGGTGAGAGGAGTTCGTAGGCGAGGTGCATGTTGGCGAAGACGGTGTCGCCGCCGCTGCCGCCCTCGGGGGTCGTGGTGATGTACAGCAGCGAACCGAGGGAGGGTTCGGCGTCGGCGGTGCCGTCGGCGTGCCAGCCGTTGCCGGCCACGGCCTTGGACTCCTTGGTCGCCTTGATGTCCAGGATGTACGGGTCGGATCCCTCGGGTGCGAGGGCCACGGGGTGCAGTTCGCCGAAGACGCCCGCGAACCGCTTGTGTTCCTCGGGGGTGATGTCCTGGTCGCGGAAGACGAGGACGTGGTGGGTCTGGAACGCGTGCTTGAGTTCCTTCTCCTGCTGGGGTGTCAGCTCCTGGGACAGGTCGAGGCCGGTGACCTCGGCGCCCAGCAGCGGGGTGATCGGGGCGATGGACAGGGTGTCGTAGGGATCGGCGGGGCGGGTGGTGAGCCGCTCGACGGCCTTGAGTGCGTAGTCCTCCATGAGGGACCTCCGTGGCATCGGTGGGGGCGGGGTGAGGGCGAAAAGTGGGCAGGGGTGCCGCACGGAGACGTCCTCAGGATCTTCCGGCGGGGTGGGGCAGCGCGGCGACGGCGGCTTCTGTATGGGGTGGCGCCGCTGCGAGCGCGGCGGCGATCGCTTCCACGTGGGGTTGCGCGACGAGTTCGTAGTGGGTGGCGTCGACGTGGCGGAGGCGGAAGGGACGGAGCAGATGGGCGTCCCACGCGTCGGGGGCGGCCGGTTCCGGGGCCAACATCCCTTCGTCTACGGCGCGTCGGGCGAGCCATACCTCGGCGGGCGTCCGGTGCAGTCGAGGCAGCCGGTGCTCGGCCATGGCGGCGAGGTTGGTCCGGCAGCAGGCCGCGAGGCGTTCGGCGTAGGCACGGCCGGACGTCGACAGCCGTCCCCCACCGTCACCGTTGCCGCTCAACTCGCGGGCGAACACGGCGTCCACCTGTCGTTCGTCGTACGCGGCGAGCCGTTGTCCGGCGCCGGGTGGCGGCGGATCGAGGAGGTGGACGGCGTCGACGGGTCGGCCGTCGGCCTCGGCAAGTGCCGCCATGGACAAGGCAGTCCAGGCACCGAACGACCAACCCGCCAGGCGCAGGCGGTAGTTCGGGTCCGGAAACGCGGCCCGCACGGCGTCCAGGTAGTGCGCGGCACGGTCGGTGATCGACCGGGCGGGCTGCGCCGGGTCGCGTAGTTTCGGGTCGGCGATGAGGCAGACGGTCAACTCGTCGGGCAGGGCCGCCACCAGAGGCCGGTAGGCCTGGATGTCGCCGCCGACCGGATGGACCAGGCACAGTACGTCCGGGCCCGGTCCGCGCTGCCACACCTCCACGTCCACTCCGGCGGCGGACGCGCGAGTGCCGGTGTCGAGGTTGCCGAGGTGGCCGAGGATCTCGGTGAGGCTCACCCGGTGGCTCAGCCGGGCCAGGTCGATGTCGGTGCCGTAGCGGCGCTTCACCTCGTCGATGAGTTCCAGCAGGGTGAGCGAGTCGGCGCCGAGGTCGTACAGCGGGGCCTCCGGGTCGACGGTGTCCAGCCCGAGCAAGTCGACCAGGATCTCGGTGAGTTCGGCCGTGGGGTCGCTGTGTGCGGGGTGCGCGGAAGATACGGGGTGTGCGGAGGGTGCCGGTCGTGCAGCGGGAACCGGCTCATAGAAGTAGCGAGCCTCCGCCAAGGGCGTGGTGTTGACCATCAGGTGGGGCAACTGCAGGTACAGGGCGCGTTCGAAGACCGCGGCACCGTCCTCGGGGGTGAGCGCCACCTTGAGGTGTTCCTGGTGGCGGGCGTCAGCGGTCAGGGCGTGCTGCGCCATGCCGACGTCCCGCCAGGCGTCCCAGCCGATGCTCATACGGACGGTGGTCGCGTCGTCGCCGGGCGGCGCGTGGTGGGCGTAGGCGTCAAGGCAGGCGTTGGCCGCTGCGTAGTCGAACTGTCCAACTCCCCCGAACTGGGCCGCCATTGACGAACAGTAGGCCGCGTAGTCGGGGTCGTGCTCGGCGATGAGCCGTTCGACGAGCAGGGCACCGCGCAGTTTTGCGGCCATGGCGCGGCGCGAGGTTGCGGGGTCGCGGCGGGCGAGAAGTCCGCCGGCGGCTGTGCCCGCGGCGTGGACGATGCCGGCGAGGCCGTCAAGGTGCGGGGCCAACCAGTCGGCGACCGTGGTCAGTTCGTCCGTTGCGAGGTCGGCCCGCACCAGCGTGACGCGGCCCTGGTACGGCCGTAGCGCGGGCGGTGTGTCGGTCCCTCGGGCGACGAGGACGACGCGGTTGCCGGGGTGCTCCAGGAGGCGGGCGGCCAGGGTGGCACCGATGCCTCCGGTGCCGCCGAGCACCAGGTGGGTTCCGGGGGCGGCCGAACGGACTGCGTTCGGCGGGGAGTTGAGGCCCGGAACCGGTTGGAGCGTGCTCTGCCACCAGAAGCCGTCGCGCAGAGCGGTCGCCGATTCGGTGATCGTGTCGTCCAGGAGCAGGTCGGGCAGGTGTGCCGCCCAGTCGGCCGGGCGGGGTCCGGGCAGGTCGGTCCAGCGCAGGGCCACGCCCAGTTCCTGCCGGGGCACTTCGAGGGCGGCGGCGAGCAGGCCCGCCTCAGGGGTGCGGACGGGGCCGGTGACCGGCTGCGCTCCGTGGGACAGCAACCAGGCGCGTGGCCGTACGGCGTCCGGGACGTCGGCCAGAGCGCGGGCGAGCGCCGCGACGGTGTCTAGGCAGGCCAACTGGGCGGCTTCCAGGGCGTGTTCATCGAGGTTGCCGTCGAGGGCCAGCGGCAGCGCATGCAGCCAGTCGACCCCGGGGCCGCCGGAGCGGGTGACCCGCTCCAGCAGGGCGGCCAGTTGCGCGGAGTCGGCGGGATCGGCCTCGTAACGGTCCTCGTCGAGACGGGCGAAGGCCTTCCCGGCGCGCACGGTCACCACCCGGGCGTAGTGCCGCTCCAGGAACCGCCACGACTCGCCGCGCGCATCTCTGACCACCACGGCGGTGCGCCGCGGTTCGTGAACGCCGGTGCGGGCGCGGCGCAACCGTGTCCACTGCGGCTGGTGCAGCCACCGGTCGGCGGGCAGTCGCGGCGGGCCGGCCGACGGCGCGGACACACCGGCCGGGGCCGCTACGGACGTACGCGCGAAGTCGTACTCCGCCGTCTCGAAGGCGGGCGGCGGGAAGTCCCAGGGTGCGGAGGCGGGACCCTCGGGCCATACGAGGGTGTGCCCGGCCGTCCATGCCTCGGCGAGGGCACGGGGGTCCTGGTCCCGGGTCGGGCTGCCGGTCTGCGGGTGCGGCGCCGTGATGTCGGAGAGCGCTTCGAGCCATGCGACGGCGGAGCCGGCGTCCGGGCAGACCTCCGCCGCCCGGTGGCCGAGCGCGGGCCGTCCGGCCTGAAGGTGGTGCAGGACCTGCGGATAGGTGTCGGGACGCGCCCTCAGGTATGCGGCGATTCGACGTCCGTCCGCGCGCACGGCGGTCTCGGAACTGCCGGACAGGACCAGGCACGGCACCAACTCGCGCGCGGCATGGGCAACTTGCGCTGCATCCGGCTGTTCGAGGAGCAGATGGGCGTTGGTCCCGCCGATGCCGAAGCTGCTGACGGCGGCCACCCGTGGCCCGTCCTGCGGCCAGGGTTCGGCCACGACCGGTATGCGGAACGGGCCTTCGTCGATCTCGGGGTTGAGCCGGTCGAAGTCCGCCGTGGGCGGAACGATCCCGTGGTGCACGGCGAGCACGGCCCGCACCATTCCCACAACGCCCGCAGCGGCGCCCAGGTGTCCGATCTGGCTCTTCACGGAGGACAGCGCGACGCGCGCGTCGTCCGCCAGTCCGTACGCCTGGCGCAGCGCGGCCGCCTCCACCGGGTCCCCGAGGCGGGTGCCGGTGCCGTGCGCCTCCACATAGCCGAGATCGGCGCCGCTACGGCCGCTGCGGTGCAGGGCGGTGCGGATCGCGGCTCGCTGCCCGGCCAGGGCGGGGGCGCTGTAACTGAGCTTGTCCGAACCGTCGTTGTTGATGCCCGAGCCGGTGACGACGGCGTAGACGGTGTCCCCGTCCCGGCGGGCGGCGGCGAGCGGCTTGAGGACGACGACGCCGGTTCCGCTGGCCCCGACGGTGCCGGCGGCGTCCGCGCTGAAGGGCCGGCAGTGGCCGTCCGGGGAGAAGATGTGCTGCGGCCGGTAGGTGTAGCCGTCGGTCAGTTCGGTGTCGACGAGGACACCGCCGACGAGCATCACGTCGGCGTCGCCCTGCCGGAGCAGCCCGGCGGCGACATGCACGCCGACGAGCGAGCTGGAGCACGCCGACTGCACGGTGAAGGCGGGTCCGGTCAGGCCGAGGTGGTAGGCGGCCTTGGTGGCCAGGAAGTCCTTCTCGTGGTGCAGCGCGAGCCGGAAGGTGTCGGGCAGTTCGGCCGACTCCGCCTCCCGCAGCATGCGTTGGAAGTAGGTGTTCTCCCCGCAGGCGGCGAGGAGTCCGACCCGGCGGGCCGTCGGGTCCCCGATGCCCGCGTGGGCGAGTGCCTCGACGCAGTTCATCAGGAGCTGCCGCTGTTGGGGGTCCATCAGGCGGGCCTCGTGCGGGCTGATCGTGAAGCGGCCCGGGTCGAAGTCGAGCATCCCTGCCAACTGGCTGCGGGCGCCGACCTGGCCGTCCGTCGTAGGGAAGTGCTCGATGCCCCGGCGGCCGGAGACCACCAGGTCCCAGAAGGCGGCCAGGTCAGGGGCGCCAGGCAGGCGTACGGCCATCCCGATGACGGCGATGGGTTCCTCGGCCCGTTCCCCCGGCGGCGGTGGGGATTCGGCGATGACGGGGGTCGTGACGGCGCCCTCCGATGCGCGTCCTTCCACAAGGCGGCCCAGCGCGCGGAGGCTGACGTGCTCGAACAACTCCGGGACGGTGAAGGCGAGTTCGTCCTCGCCGGCGCAGCGGAGCTGGAAGCGCATCAGGTCCAGGCTGGTGGCGCCGGCGTCGAAGAACCGCTGTTCCACGCCGATGGCCTTGCCGGTCACCGTCTCGAACAGTGTGGCCAGCCGTCCTTCGAGCGGTGAGACGGCCGGGGCGGTCGCGTCGACGGGGCGCAGCTCCCGGCCGGGGGCGGTGTGCGCGGCCCGGCGGTCCAGCTTGCCGCTCGGCGTACGCGGCAGCTCCGTGAGGCGGCGGAAACGGCTGATGCGCACGTAGGCCGGCAGTAACCCGGCCAGATGGTCCGCGAGTTCGGCCGGATCGGGGTCGCCGCCCCGGCATTGCAGGCACGCCACCAGCTGCCCGCCCTCCACCGCCGCGACCGCGTGGGTCACACCGGGATACTGCAGCAACGCGGCCTCTACCTGCCCCAACTCCAGCCGGAATCCGCCGAGTTTGACCTGACTGTCGTCGCGGCCCGCGTAGTGGAGTAGCCCCTGCGCGTCGAACCGGGCCAGATCGCCGGTGCGGTAAAACGTCCCGAGGTCCGGGTCGTCGGTGAAGCGGTCGCGGTTCGGCGTGTCGTCGCCGACGCCGACGTAGCAGCGGTTGGCCATGACACCGCCGATCAGCAACTCGCCGGTGACACCGGTCGGGACGGGCAGACCACCCTCGTCGACGACACGTAGGACGGCGTTCGCCACCGGCCGCCCGATCGCGGGGCGCAGCGGCCAGGCGGCGGGGTCGCCGTCGAGGCACAGGCCGCTGACGACGTGGGTCTCGGTGGGCCCGTAGTGGTTGAACAGCCGGGCGTCCGGCAGACCGGCGAACCAGCGGCGGATCGCGTCGGTGCACACCAACTGCTCGCCGGCGGTGACGACTTCGCACAGCCGGGACGGGAACCGCCACGTGCGTAGCCCGTGTTCGGCGAGCAGTTGCAGAGCGACGTACGGCAGGAAGATCCGCTCCGCTCCCCCGGTCTCCAACTCCCGCAGCAGCGACGGGACATCGTGCCGCCAGCCGGGCTCCACCAGGCGCAGCAGGCCGCCGGAGCACAGGGTCGTGAAGATCTCCTGGAAGGAGACGTCGAAGGACAGCATGGAGAACTGCTGGGTGACGGCGGGCCCGCTCAGCCCGCCGTCGGTGCGCTGCCAGGTCAGCAGATTGCACAGCGTCCGGTCGGTGACCTGGACGCCTTTGGGAGTGCCGGTCGAACCGGACGTGAACAGGGTGTAGAGCGGGCGCAGCCCCTGGTGCGTGGGCAGTTGGAGTACCGCGGTGGGGGTGTCGGCGAGGGTGAGGATGTGCCGGGGCAGGGACGGTGGCGCGATCGCGTCGAGGACGTGCTCGTCCTCGGGTGTCACGAGGACGCACAACGGGTCGGCCTGGTCGAGCACATGCCTCAGCAGGGGCGGCGGGTAGGCGGGGTCGAGGGGTACGACGGTGAGGTTGAGGCGGGCCGCCGCCAGGAGCGCCACGACATGCTCGACGGAGGGCTGGAGGTAGAGCGCCACGGCCGCCCGTGCGGCGGGATCGGCCGGGAGGCGGGTGCCGAGTGAGGCCGCCAACTCGGCCGCCTGTGCGTCGAGTTCGGCGTAGGTGAGGGTGGTCTCGCCGGTGGTGACGGCCGGGGCGTGCGGAGTGCGGGCCACCTGCCGGGCGAAGCCGTCTGCGACGGTGGTGAAGTCCGGTGCGCGGGTGGGCCCTTGGCCGTGGTCGGGCAGGGTACGGCGGTAGTCGGCGACCAGCTCGCGCAAGGTGATGTCCGTGTCACCGGTCAGGTGGTCGAGGGTCCGGCGGAAGAGGCGGGCCGCGGCCTGGGTGCGTTCGGCGCCGATGTCGTCGCGGTACTCCCACAGGCAGTCGAACCCGCCCTCGTGCTCCACGACCGACAGCGTGAGGGCGCACTTGGCACCGAGCGGCTCGGGCCACAGTGGCCGCACCTCGCAGCCGTCGAGGCGCAGTGCCGAGAAGTCGGTGTTCTCCAGGACGAACAGGTAGTCGAACAAGGGGGTTCGTTCGCGGAAGGCGCGGTCCGCGAGGACGTCGGCGAGGGCGACCTCCTGGTCCTGGAGCACGGCGCCAACGGCAGCGGAGTGAGCCGAGAGCTGAGCGTCCAGTGAGCGGTGCGGCTCCAACGGCAGGTCCAGGAGCACGGTGTTGGCGAACATGCCGACCGTGTCCGCGAATTCGGGGCGGGGCCGGTTCACCACCGGCGTGGCGACCAGCGGACGACCTTGGCCGGTCACGCCGTAGAGGCTCGCGGCGAACGCGGACACCAGCAACTGGAAGCGTGTCAGGCCGAGTTGTGCGGCACGACGGTCCAGAGCGCTGCGGCGGACCATGTCGAGCGAGGTGCGCAACAGGCGGGCTCGTGGCGCGTCGGGCGTCGGCAGCGCTGGGGATGGTTCACCGTCGCGGCCGTAGTGGGCGCGCAGCCGGGCTCGACGGTCCTCGTAGGCGGGGGTCGTGTGCCAACTGCGTTGCCAGCGCGCGAAGTCCAAGGGTGTGAGGGCAGCCGACGGCCGGACGCCACCGCCGTTGCAGGCGTCGGTCAGGTCGCGGAGAAGGAGGTTGAGCGACCAGCCGTCCACGGCGACGTGGTGCAGGTGCAGCAGGAGCAGTCCGCCGTCGGGCTGCTCCACCCAAGCGGCCCGCAGCATCCGGACGTCGCCGAGGTCGAAGCGGTGGTCGAAGAACCGGTCGGCGGTGTCCTGCCACTCCTCCCCGGGGTGTGCTTCGACGTGTTGCCACGGGTCGTACGGATCGCCGGCCTGCTGGAGCAGCCCGGCGGGGGTGGGGACCAGCCGGGTACGCAGGGCCACGTGCCGTTCCACCAGTGTGCGCACCGCGCGGTGCACGGCCGCCGTGTCGACGCGGCCCTCGACACGGAAGGCCAACGGCACGTCGTAGGAACGGTTTTCGGGCTCGCGCTGGTGCAGGAGCCAGAGGCGTTCCTGCTCACTGGTGGCCGGTGCGGTCGGCTCCCCGGAGGGGGCGGGTACGGGTGGGTGTTCTCCCGTAGTCGCGTCCGGGGCGTGTACGGCGTCGGCGAGGGCGCCGAAGTCGGCCCGTAGGACGAGGTCGTGCGGCAGGTCGACGGCGAAACGGTTGAGGATCTCGAAGCGGAAGCGCAGCGCCTTCAGCGAGTCACCGCCGCTCGCGGCCCAACGGTCGCCGGGACGCAGGCCGTTGACGGCGAGGATGTTCTCGGCCACCTCCAGCACCCGCCGTTGTTCGGCGCTGACGGGTACGTCACCCTCCTGCGTACCGCGCCACGGGGTCCCGGCATCACGCAGCAAGGTTGCCTGGTCGACCTTGCCGTTGGCGTTTCGCGGCAACTCGGCAACGAGGTATGTGTGGTGGGGGCGCATGTACGAGGGCAGGGCGGCGGCGAGGTGACGGTCGTAGGCGTCGTAGGAGAGTTCGTCGCCGAGGACGAGGAAGGCGAGCAGTTCGCTGCGGTTCGCTTCGTCGCGGCGGGTGCATATGTAGGCCTGGCGGACGGTCGGTTGGGCCAGGATCTGCCGCTCCACCTCGCCCGGTTCGATGCGGAAGCCGCGCACCTTGACCTGGCGGTCGGCCCGGCCGACGTAGGAGATCCGGCCTTCGCTGTCCTGGCGTACGAGGTCGCCGGTGCGGTACCAGCGGCGTTCGCCGCCGTCCTCGTCCGGCAGTTCTACGAAGCTCCGGCCAGTCTGCTCCGGGAGGTTGCGGTAGCCGCGGGCCAACGCCGGTCCGGACAGCAGCAGTTCGGCGATCTCGCCCGGCTCGGCGGTGCGCTCGTCCTCGGTGCGCAGCAGTATGCCGGTGCCGGGGAGCGGGGTTCCGATGGGGACCGTGTCGCCGTCGAACTCGCGTGGGATGGGGTGGCAGAGGGCGAAGGTCGTCGCCTCCGTCGGCCCGTACCCGTTGTGCAGGACGGTGCGGGCTTCGGGGTTGGTCTCGTACCAGCGGCGGACGATGCGTGCGTTCAGCGGTTCGCCGCCGATCAATACCCGTGCGGTGGTGGCGAAGCAGTCGGGCGCCTGCTCGACGACCGCGTTGAACAGGGCCGCCGTGACGAACAGCGTGTCCACGCGGCGCTCGGCGAGCGCCCCGGCGAGTCGGGGCGCGCTGCGCACCTGGTCGTCGTGGAGCACGACGCAGACGCCGCCGGTCAGGAGCGGGACCCACACCTCGAAACTCAGCGCGTCGAAGGCGGGGTTGGCCAGGCTGGCGAAGCGCGCGCCGGGCCGCAGGTCGAGGAAGCCGGGCTCGCCCAGGCGCAGCACTCCGGCGTCGGTGACCTCGACGCCCTTGGGGTTCCCGGTGCTGCCCGAGGTGTAGAAGACGAAGGCCGTTGCGGTTTCGCCGGGTTGTCCCACGTTCACGGCGGGCAGGCCGGACCCGTCACCGGTCAGCAGCTGGTTGGCATCCAACGGCGTTACGTGCTGCGGCAGTTGGGGCGCGTGTCCGCTGTCATGGACGGCGGCGACGGCGCCCGAGTCGTCGAGGATGTGCCGCTGGCGGTCGGGTGGGCTGAGTCGGTCGAGGGGGACGACGGTGGCTCCGGCGAGGCGGATGCCGAGCATGACGCAGACCAGTTGCCAGGAGCGGGGCAGGTGGACGGCGATGGCGTGGCCGGGGCGAACTCCGGCCGCGCGCAGCCGCTTTGCCACTCGGCCGGCGGCCTGTTCGAGTTCCGTGTAGTCGAGGACACGATCGCCGTCCTCGATGGCGACGGCGGAGGGGCTGCGGCGAGCCTGCTCCAGTACGGCTTCGGCGAGGGAGGCGGACTTCGCGGGTTCCGGGAAGTCGGTGCGGGTGGGGCGCAGTTCCATCACGCCTCCCGTATCGACAGTGTCAACTGGGCCTCGTGCTGGGCGAGTTCGGCGCCGAGCAAAGCGGCGACCTGGGCCGCTCCGACGCCCTCCAGGATCTCCCAGTGGTCGCACTCCATCGTCTCGACGCGGTAGTCGCCCTCGGCGCGGCGCCGCCAGAAGTCACGGACCTCGGCGTGGAAGGGCGTGTCGTCGCCGTCGGGCACGGCCTGGGCGAGGACCAGGCGGGCCGGGGAGGCCGCGGGGAGGTGTTCGCGGGCGGTGAGCCGGTTGTGGTTGTAGAGCTGGAAGTAGCGGTCGACCTGGGCGTCGTCGATACCGGGGTACATCCCGTTGAACCTCACGAGTTTGTCGCGGAACTCGGCCGCGTCGACGGCGCCGATCTCCGCGCGTGCGGACGCATCGTCGGTGGCCTGGGTGTCGAGGAGGACGACGCTGACGGCGCGGTGTCCGGCACGGGCCAGGAGACGTCCCATCTCGTGGGCGACGAGGCCGCCGTAGGACAGACCGGTCAGGACGAGTGGTGCCTCGCCGTCGGGTTCGAGCAGTCTCAGGTACTCCTCGGCCATGGCCTCCACGCTGGGCAGGAGCTCCTCGCCGGGGTTCACTCCCGGGGACTGGATGCCGTACAGCCCGACGCTCTCGGGCAGGAGGGTGGCCAGGGGCAGGTAGCAGAAGGCGGTGCCGCCGGCGGGGTGGACGCAGACCACGCGCGGGCCGGTGCCGGGGCGGAACTCGATGAGGCTGCCCGGGGAGCGGGAGGCGCCGTCCTCGCGCAGCAGCTCGGCCAGTGCCTCGATGGTGGGCCGGGTCATCACCTCGCCCACGGCGAGCCGTCGGCCGAACGTCTCGGTGACGGCGTGGGCCATCTTGATGGCCGACAGTGAAGTGCCGCCGATCTCGAAGAAGTTGTCGCTGACACCGATGTCGGGGTGGAGCAGGATCCGCTGCCAGATGCGGTACAGGCCGTGTTCGACGTGGTCGCGCGGGCTGGCCGTGTTGACCTGGTCGGAGGTCGACTCCTGGGCCAGGCGCAGCAGTTCGGGCCGGTCGAGTTTGCCGCTGCGGTTGAGCGGCAGGGCGTCGAGGTCGAGGAAGACGGCGGGGATCATGTAGTCGGGCAGCCGGCGGCCGAGGGCGGTACGCCAGTCGTGGGTGGTGCGGGCCGGCGCGGTGCCCCGGCCGATGCCGGCGACCAGGCGGGGCTGGCCGGCCGCGTCGTGGTCGACGAGGACGGCGGCTTCGCGGACGCCGGGCAGCGCCATGAGCGCGGCCTCGACCTCCGCGGGCTCGATCCGGAATCCGCGGAGTTTGACCTGGTCGTCGGCGCGGCCCAGGTAGTGGGCCTGGCCGTCCGCGGAGCGCCGGGCGAGGTCGCCGGTGCGGTAGATCCGTTCGCCGGGCACGAACGGGTCGGGCAGGAAGCGCTCCTTGGTGAGGTCGGGGCGGCCCAGATAGCCGCGGGCCAGCGATGCTCCGCCGAGGTACACCTCCCCCACCACGCCGGGCGGGACGGGTTCCATGCGGCCGTCGAGCACGTACATACGGGTGTGGGGCAGCGGGCGGCCGATGGGGCAGGGTCGCTCCAGCGGGCGGGGGTCGTAGTAGGCGGTGCTGTAGAGGGTCGCCTCGGTGGGGCCGTAGCCGAAGCAGATCCGCAGGCCGGGAAGGTGCTGTGTCATGCGATGCAGCGCGGCTTCGGTGAGCGACTCGACTCCCGTGAGCAGCGTGCGCAGTTGGAGTCCGCGCAGTCGTACGGCGGGGTCCTCGTCGATCCACTTGACGTAGGCGGGCGGCAGGAACGCCTGGGTGACGGCGTGTTCGCGCATCCACGCCAGCAGGGCCTCGGGGTCGCCGCGCAACTCCTCGGGGACGATGTGCAGTTCGCCGCCGGTGGTCAGGGGCAGCAGCAGTTCGTGGATCGAGGCGTCGAAGCCGATGCTGGACCAGGCCGAGCCGGCCTCGCCGGGTGCGGCGCCCATGCGGGCCTGCCAGGTGGCGAAGAGGTTGAGGACGCTGCGGTGTTCCAGCGCGACACCCTTGGGGCGCCCCGTGGACCCGGAGGTGAAGATCACATAGGCCAGCCGGTCCGGCGTGTGACCGATGTCTGCGGGCGGTCCCTGGCGGCTCGCGCCTTCGGCTTCTACGGCGCTCAGGTCGAGCCATCGCGGTGCGCGGTCCGCGCTGTCGTGGTCGCTCAGCACGAGGGGGCAGGCCGCGTCCTCGACCATGTTCGCGAGGCGTTCGGCGGGCTGGCCCGGGTCGAGCGGGAGGTAGGCGGCGCCCGCCTTGAGGATGCCCAGGATGCCGACGGTCAGGTCGCAGGACCGCTTGGCGTGCAGGCCGACCACGTCGCCGGGGCGGACGGAGCGGGCGACGAGGGCGTGCGCGAGGTGGTTGGCGCGACGGTCAAGTGTGGCGTAGTCCAGTGAGCGGTCGCGGTCGACGACGGCGGTCTGCTCGGGCCGTTCACGGACCTGGTTCTCGAAGAGTTCGACGAGTCCGGACGCCGCCCCCAAGGCGGACCCCGGGGCCTCTGTCTGCGTGGCGTCACCGTCGAGCAGCACCCGTCGGCGTTCCTGGGGGTCCATCAACTCCAAGGCGTGGATGTCCCGTTCGGGGTGGCGGACCATGTCGGCGAGCAGAAGCTGCAGATAGCCGGCCCACCGCTGGGCGGTCGCGGGGTCGAGAAGGGCCGTCGCGTAGTCCAGGTGCCCGGTGATACGGCCCTCGGACTCGATCGCAACCACAGCGACATCGAACTTGGCGGGCGCCTCGGCGATCGGCAACGGCTCGGCCTCGACTCCTGGCAGGTGCAGCAGGCCCCGGCGGTCGGGCTGCCAGGCCAGCATGGTCTGGAACAGCGGTGTGCGGGAGGCGCTGCGCGGCGGGTTGACCAGTTCGACGATGCGCTCGAAGGGCAGGTCCTGGTGCGCGAGTGCCTCACGTACGACGGCGCGGGTCCGGGTGAGGGCCTCGGAGGCGGTGAGGGAACCGGACAGATCGATGCGCAGCGGCAGGGAGTTGACGAGGAATCCGATGATGCCGGCCGCTCCCGGGCCGCGTCGGTTGGCGAACGGGCTGCCGACAACGATGTTGTCCTGCCCGGAAAGACGTGACAGCAGGATGGCCCAGCCCGCCAGCACCGCTACGTAGGGGGTGGCTCCGTGCCGGCGGGCAAGGCCGCGCAACCCGGCCGTGACGTCGGCATCGAGGTTGAACTCGGCCCGCCCGCCCTCGTATCGCTGTTCCGCGGGCCGTGGACGGTCGGTGGGCAGTTCCAGGACGGGCGGCGCGTCCTGGAGCGCGCGCCGCCAGTACTCCTCCTGGGCGCCGAGTACGGCTTCGCGCTGGGCGCGCACGTGGTCCGCGTACTGCACCGCGAGCGGCGGCAGGGTGTCCGGGGCGCCTGTCGCGAACGCCTCGTAGAGTTGGCCGAGTTCGTCCATCATGACGTTCATCGAGACGCCGTCGTAGATGCTGTGATGGAACGTCAGCAGGAGCACATGGCGCTCGGGCCCCAGGGTGAGAAGGCGGCCGCGTCCGAGCGGCCCGGCTTGGAGGTCGAACGGCCTTTGCGCTTCGTCGAGTTGACGGGCCGCCAACAGCGCGTCGGGGTCGGCGTCGGCGGCGACGTTCTCGAAGGTCAGGGAGAATCCCGCGCCGGGCGGGTCGATGTGCTGGCGCACGTCCCCTTCCGTGGCCACCAGCCGTGTCCGCAACGTCTCATGACGATTGGTCAGAGCATCGAAGGCGCGGTTCAGTACCTCGCCGTCGAGCGGGCCCGTCAGCGAGAAAGCGATCGTCTCGTTGTACGCGGCGTTCGCGCCCGGGAGTTGGGCCAGGAACCACAGTCGCTGCTGGGCGAAGGAGGCGGGCTGGATGCGCGGCGCCCGCTCGCTGTCGTCCGTGGCCGTTTCGGTGGACGCGCGGGGCGTGGGGACGGGGTGGGGGGTGTGGGGCACCGGCGGTACCTGGCCTTCCCATCGGTGTGGGGCTGGGGTGACATCGGGCGTGACAGGCCGGGATCACTGGACTGCCGACGGCCCCGAACAGGATGTGCTCACCGTCGAGCTGGCTTCGTGGGGAGGGGGGTGCGCTCACCGTCGAGCGGGCTTCATGGGGAGGGGGGCGCGAGGCCGGCGGACGGGATATGCGGGGTGCCGCCACCGGGCAGCATTCACCGGGAGACGGGGCACATGTCAGGTCGTTGGTGAAGGGGCGGGCCCGCGGGGCGAGGTGGTCGAAAGCGGCCCGGGGATTCGATAATTCGATTCCCGGAATCGCCAACCAATTACCCGTCACATCGCTTTCTTACTCACTCCCGATTTCCGCCCGAACTGCGTGACACCGCCGTAATCATCGATCACGGGCTCAGCGCATGTCAATACTCGACATTCTGCAACATCCGACAGAAGGCCCACACCGAAAAAGAGTCACATGAAACTGACATACAGGAGGAAAGGGTTCCACAACGTCCCGCTTTCTCCGCTGGAGCGCTGCGAAACACCATTACGGGTAAAGAAGGCCTCATATTCCGGCGGCCGGTGGCGCGTCAAGGGTGACCCCGGCGTCACGACACCGGCCGGAATGACGGGCGAGGCCGCACTCGGCGCCAGGAACTGGAACTAGGAACTCGGCCGCTCTTCCTCCTGCGATACGGCATATCCAGGCACGGACGGCCATCGCACGGTCAGTACGACGGACTCATCCTCCGCCACCCAGGAGTGGTCCACTCCCTGACCCCACATGACATAGTCGCCTTGTTCTTCCAGCAGCACACTGCGCCCGGGGAACTCCATACGGAACCGGCCCGAGATAAGCACCAGAAGAGCTGTACGTAGTTCGCCCTTCACCCACTGTGCTCGCCGGTCGCCGCGAGGATGGACGCCCCATTTCACCTCGACCGCGTCACTATGCCGAGGACCGCCGGGCTCCTTGAAGTGCCCGAGCAACCATCCCCGGTCCAATGCCGCGTCCTTGCCCGCATTTCCCACGTACACGCCGTCATCCATGCGCCGGGACGCTAGCAGCCGACCACGTCCGGGGTGAAAGAGCGCCGAGCGGCAACGCGGGTTGGCCGAAGGAGTCCCCGTCGGATTCACGCCGACGGAGACTCCTTTGCGCCCGCTCAGTCGGAGTGCTCTTCCTCGGCCTCGGCGCTCGTGCCCGCTCGCGTCATCCAGGGTCGGCGGGCGGGGCCGGCCTCGCTCACCGGACGGCGGCGAGCAGCAGGTTCGCGGCCACGGCCGCTCCATCGGTGCGGAGCTTGCCGCCCAGGGCCTGGGCCCGCGCGCGGGTCTCGGGCGCCAGGGCCGTCTTGAACGCGATGCTCAGGGACTCCATGGTCGGAGTCGGACTGTCGAGGGCCGCTCCGATGTCCAGGTCTGCCACCTGGCCCGCCCAGTACGGGTTGTCCGCCAACTGGAGAGGCACCACGACCTGCGGCGCACCCGCCCGGGCGGCCGTCAGCGTGGTGCCCGCGCCGCCGTGGTGTACGACGGCGGCCACCCTGCCGAACAGGCGCTGGTGGTTGACCTCGCCGATGGTGAAGCAGTCGTCCCGGCCGTCGACCAGGTCGAGCTCCGCCCAGCCGCGGGAGACGAGTACCCGGTGATCCTGGGCGCGGACCGCCTCGACGGCCCTGCGGGCGATGTCCGGCGACGGACGTATGCTGCCGAAGCCCACATAGACGGGCGGCGCGCCCGCGTCCAGGAACGTCACCAGCTCGGCGGGGAGCGGGCGTTCGTCCGGCAGGGTCCATGCCCCCGTCTGCGTCACGTCGGGGCCCGGGGTCTCGTGCCACGGTCCCAGCACCGGGTCAGCCGCCAGCCACGGCCGGTCGGTGACGACGTGGTCGCGGACGTTGTCCACCGGCGGCAGGCCGATCGACGCCCGGCGGCCGTTGAGCGGCTCGGCGAACTGCGCGTTCACGTTCTGCGCGTCCAGCTCCCACAGCGTCCGGTTGTCGGTCGCCTCAGGCGCCGGCCAGCCAGGACGCGGGGGCGGCGCATGATGCGGAGACGGCAGGTTGACCGCCGAATAGCTCGCGTACACGTAGCGGACGCCCGCGGCTTCGGCCACGGACCGCGCGGCGATCTGCGCCAGGCCGGCCGCCACCATCACGTCGCATCCGTCGAGTGCCGCAGGGAAGATGTCGAACTGTGTGCCGACCATCTCGGTCCGGTAGCGCGACAGATCCGCCGCCGACGGCAGAGTCGTCCCACGCATCAACTCCCTCACCGGCGGCCCGACCGGCACGAGTTGCACCCCGAGCCCTGCCAGCCGCTCCGCGAACTCCTCGTCCGGCGGGGCGCACATCCGTACCTCAGCGCCGAGTTCACGTAGCCGCACCGCGAGTGCCACCAGTGGTTCGACATCGCCACGCGTCCCGTACGTGGATAGCAGCACCCGCATTCGGTGTCCTCTTTCGCTCTGACTTCCCGTACGTTCCGGCGTTCCGGCCCGTGCCCGCCCGGGCTTCGAGCGGTCTTCGTTGACGGCGCTACGTCTGTCGTGGCGGGTGCGAGACAGCAGTGTACGGGGGCGTGTTACTGAAGGGACGCGTGGTGCTGAGGGCCGACGGTAGTCCCGAACACAGGGCTGCCGAGGGCCCGTTCACGGCTTGCCTTCGCACGGACGCGTGGTCACATCGGTGCCGTCGTACGGGAGTTGGAAGCGGTCAACGCCGGTCAGGTAACAGTCCCATAGTGTCGGTTGATCCGTCCCTCTCGGGTCAACTCAGCGATCTCGATGCTGATTTCGGCCTCTGCAAGCAATGGCAAACCTTCAACAAAGCCCCCGGCGGACGATCTCTTTGATCAACGTGCCCTCTCGCGTGGAGCCGTGCTCGGTGGCTACGGTGAGCACCGGCGTTCCTTCCAGACCGATGGTGTGACCTCGGCCTTCGGGCCGCCCGCACCCGTATCCGCGGCCGACGAAGCCCGCAAGGTTCCTGATCGTCAACTCAACCTGAGGGCCACTCAATGCACAGTTCGTCCGCGCCCGTCCCTGATGTTTCGATCATCCTGCCCTGCGCCGGATTCGGAACCCGCTTCGGAGCCATCTACGCGAAAGAGCTGCACTGTCTGGCTCCCGGGGTCACCGTGCTGGACCGCAGCCTGGCGCCCGTTGTCGAACTGGCCGAAAGCGGACTCACCGTGCGCCTCGTCGTCGTGTTCGGGACACACAAACTGGACACCGTGAGCTATCTCGCGCGCTACGCCGAGATCTTTCAACTGGTCTTCGTCTACCAGGACCAGGCGTTGGAACCGGATCTCGACGGCGCGATCAGGTCGGCGCTGCCGATGACGCACGGGCCGGTGGCCCTCGTCCTGCCCGACATCGTCGTCTCCGGCGCGGGCAGTGCCGGCAGTCTTCTCGCCGCGTTGCGACAGACAGGGGTGGCGGGTTGGAGCGTCGTGGCCGCCGAAGAGCGGGATCCTGACATCCTGCGGCACATGGGCGCGTTGGCCGTGGAGGAGCGAGACGGCGTCGTCACCGTCGGAGAGGCCACCGACAAGCCGGCGGAGCCGTCCCGCTTCAACGCGTTCTGGGGCATGGTGGCCGTCACCGAGGAGGAGGCACACCGGCTGCCCGACGTGGTGGGCAAAGGGGCGGACAGCCCACTGGCCGGTGCGGTCGCCCTCCTCGTTGAGCGAATCGTCAACTACAACACCGCCGCGGGCTGACTCACCGGACGCCGACGACGTCGTGCGGTCGGCCCTGCGCACGCTTGCGTAGGGCCGACCGGGCAGCCCAACGGGCTGCCGAGCCGTCCCCAACTGCCTGCCACCTGACGATGCGACAGGCTGGGTAGTCTCACCGCTTTGTGACGGATGGTCACCCAGGTCGGCGGTAAATCCGAGCCGACCGGCGACGGTTGCGAGCGCGACCCTCGCCTTCACCGTGCCTGTGCCAGGACCTCGCGATTCCGGGAGGGACCGACCGGCGTCGGCCAGGCCCCTCCCTTGATCGGGGATCTAACTGTCAGGCGGTCAGGAGACCTTCACCAGGGTCCACTGCTGGTTGGCGGTGCCTCCGGCGGGCCAGGTGTCGACGATCCCTCCGTTGGTGGTGGAGTTGTTGTAGACGTCGAGCCGGTAGCCGTCCAGACGGGACTCGATGAGGTAGCTGCCGTTGTCCGTCGGGGCGATCTGCCACTGCTGGTTCGGGCTGCCTGTGGAGGTCCACAACTCCAACTGGGTGCCCGGCCAGGTGGTGGCGTGGCTGATGTCCAGGGCCTTGCCGCTTCCGACGCCGGTGATGGCGTAGTAACCGGCACTGTTGCGGGCCAGCTTCCACTGCTGGTGGGTGCCTCCGCTGTAGGACCACTGGTCGATGAGGGTGCCGTTGGTGGTGGCGGCTCCGATCGCGTCCAGCGCCTTGCCGCTTCGGACGCTGACGATCTCGTACGTACCGGAGAGGTCGGGCACCGTACCGGGGGTGATGGACAGGTTGGAGTACTGGACGGGGTAGTAGCCGGCGGTGCCGAGGCCGACCTGGCCGCCGCTGTAGCTGCTGTCGGTGACCGTGCCGACCGTTGTGCCGTCGATTTTCGCGGTGATGGTGCTGTCCTGGAAGGTCAGGGCCAGGTTGTGCCAGGTGTTGGTGCCGGGCGCGGTCACTGTGCCGCTCGCCAGGGTGGTCCACGTCCAGGAGCTGTTCGACTTCAGCAGCGACCAGGCGCCGGTGTCGGAGAGCCGCAGGTGGTAGGCGTTGAGCCCGCCGTTGTTGGTGGCTTGGGTGCCGACGCGTCCGAGGATCTCTGCGGCGCTGCCGCTCTTCTCCAGCAGCACGTCGGAGCTGACGGTGTAGTTGCTCCAGCCCAGGTCGCCCATGACGGTGTAGGGCTGGGGGCCGGGCTGGTCGACCCAGCTGATCGGCGTGGTGGTGGCCATCTGGCGCAGGCACTGGCCGCTGCGGCCGCCGGCGCAGGCTGCGGCCTGGAAGGCGCCGTTCATGGTGGCGAGGTACTTCGCCTCCTGGCCGGTGCTGTAACTGGCGAAGGAATCCGAGTACGGCAGCGCCAGTTGGGAACGCTGCGGCGGCGTGGTGCTGCCGGCGCCCTGACCGGTGGTGGTGGTCACCGTGTAGACGTGGCCGGGGGCGAGGGTGAGGGTGTAGGTGCCGCCACTGGCTGTCAGGTCGGCGTTCTGCACCATGCGCGGGTTGTCCGCGCTGGGCTGCGAGAGGTCGGTGGACCACACGTGCAGGGTGCCGCTGGGCAGACCGCCCGCGACGTTCAGGGTGACCGTCTGCGACGCGGACGCGTCCATCGTCTCGAAGACCGTGCTCCAGGCGCTCTTGTCGGCCGAGGCGTAGCTGACGTAGCTGCCGTTCGCCCGGTCGCCCCCGAGGTAGCCGCTGGCCGTGTCGAGGTACTGCCAGCCGGGCGACGTGAACTGGGTGGTCTGGGCGATGCCCCACGCGGTGCGGCCCACGCTGTAGTTGCCGGACCACGGCTGGTTCGCGCTGAGCAGACCGGTGGAGTTGAAGGAGAGGTTGTTGTAGATCGACGCGGCGATGGGCCAGTTGACGTAGGCGGTCATCTTGGCGTCGATGTAGCCGCGGTTCAGGGCGCGGGCGACCGGGGCCGCACCGATCTCGGCGCCCTGCGAGCCGTTCTCACTGGCCCAGATCGGCTTGCCGAGGGTTTGGGCGTCGCTGGTGGAGGTGCAGGTGGTCATCGCGGAGATTCCGCCGCACGGGTAGTGGGCGCCGGCGACGTCCACGGCGTCGTAGAGGGCGCTGTCGCTCTTCATGGCGGTGGCGACGGTCCAGGCGTTGGTGCCCCAGTTGTCGCCGCCGACCAGCTTCGTGGAGGTGTAGCCGTTGGAGATCAGGGCGGACTTCAGGCTCTCGTACCAGGAGGCGTTGTAGACGTGCTCGTTCCAGCCGCCGACGTAGTCGATGGTCAGCCCGTGCTGCTTGGCGCAGCCCAGCCAGGATATGTAGTAGTCGACCATGTCCTGGCTGTAGAAGCTGCCGCTGCCGACCCAGCCGGGGGCGCCCCAGGGCATGGCGTAGAGCTTGATGCTGGGGTTGCGGGCCTTGGCCTGCTCCATCAGCCACCACTCGTAACCGGCGTTGCAGTCGATCGTGCCCTTGGTGTGCTGGAAGCTGGCCTCGGCGCCGTCGGTCGAGTTGGTGTCGCCGCCCATCTCCACCTTGAAGATCTGCAGGGACGCGCCGTAGCCGGGCTTGAACAGGTAGTCCAGGATCTCGCTGCGCTGAGTGGCCGGGTAGTCGTACAGCAGGCGGCTGTTGCCGCCCCCGCCGCTGATCGCTCCGATGCCGTCGAAGGTACGACCGCTGCTGGCGCCGTCCACCGTGATCGCGGTGTTGGTGGCGGCGTACGCGGTGGACGGGAACCGCCCGCAGAGCATGGCGAGCACGAGGAACACAGCGGCGGCGGCCGCCATCCGTCTGATGTGTCTGTCGGGCAGACGCAGGATGTCAGGCATGGGTCGGTCCTCCTGGGCGTGGCTCCATCGCCACGGCTTCGGCGCACGAGCGGGTTGGTTGGTGTGAGCGGTGTGGCGGAGATGCGAGGTGCCAGGTGCCGGCAGGCCCGCTCCGCCGCCGGGTACCGGGCGGCAAGCGGTACGGCTGGACGTGTCTTCCGTACGGGACGGCGCCTGGCCGAAGTGGGTCGGGGAACGAGCCGGAGAAGGAGCTGGGGGCCGTGCGCACCGGACGGGCATGGATGGGCCGCGCTTCGGTGCCACGTAGGGCGGGGGGCCTAGGAGCGTTCCACGATGTCGTGTTTTGTTGACAACCTGTCACATTCCTGCCCCCAAAAGGCCGTTCGAGATATAGAACGACACAAAAACGAACGCCTCTGAACGTTTCCGCGCAACATATAGCCACCGGACAGGCGCGACAAGGATCTAGAAAGGTAAAGAACTCCCAAGTCGGCCTCACAGGGCTGACTTGGGGGCGGAGGCCGGCCGGGAGAGCCTCGCCGGCCGGTTCCCGAGGGTGGCCGCTTCATCGCGCCGAACCTGTCCGGCGTCTCGTTCTGCGACTCGGCGGCGGAGCTGAACGTGCCGCTCGGAGCGCGAGACAGGCGGAGGCGGGTGGCACGGTGCTGGTACTGGTGCGTGCGCCGGCGCAGTGGCGGCGGGCGCTTGAGCAGCCGACCAGGGCAGGTGGGTTCGGCGGGTCTATGACCCCGTGGCCGACACAGAAGCCGTCTGAGGTTGAGGATGTACAGGTTGCCCCATTCGTCCCGCCCTCGGTGCAGGTAGCCGGCGCGTTCCGATCTGGGGAATGCGCGTTAGCAGCTGGGTCTGAGCCGCGCATGACAGTGGTGGCGACGCTTCAGTGCAGGTCATGGACATATCGGAGCTCGTTCCCTCGGATCCGAGTAGCGCTCTGCTGAAAGAGGTCGCGTGTCCGTACGTGCAGGTGACCGGCCAGGGGGTATGCGGGCGGTGTCGCGGGCAGGAGCGTGGTGAGTTCATATCGGCTCTTCTGCGCGACGCGGCATGACGCCATGTTGCCCACACGGTGCAGGAGTTCAAGGTGCGTCAGTCCGTCCCCGGCGAAGGTGGTGAAGGCCCAGTCCGTCAGCGCTTGCAGTGCTCGGGGAGCCACTCCCCGGCCACGCGCATGCCCGGCTGTCCAGTAACCGACCTCAGCCGCCGAGACGCCCGGGCGACGTTCTTGAGGACCACGTGGCCCGCCAACCGCCCCTCGATACCAGGAGATTGGGCCTCCACGATGGCGAATCCGAAGCGGTTTCCCGCCTCCCGTCCCCGTTGCTGGTCGTGAACCCGCCGCGCGGCGCCAGCCTCGTCGTTCACGGCTGCTCTCGTCCAGTGGCGTAGCGCTTCATCCTGGTACAGCTCGACCAGGTCGGCAGCGTACGCCCGGCTCCAGGGGCGCAGTATGAGAGATGGGCCTGACGGCGTGGCGTCTGCCTCCAGTCGTGCAGTGATCTTGTCCATCGGGTGAGAGCATGTGCCGACAGTTACTGTTGGCGCCTTGTCTGGCCGTCCGGCGAGGCTGTGAGGCTGCGGCGTCATCGAATCCCACGTATTTGCAGAGCTGCGACGGACCAGTCGATCAGCGGATTCAGGTGTCCCGGGGCCGGCCAGCCGTTGATCCGTGCGAGCAGTCGCAAGTACTGGTCCCAGCGCGGATCGCTGGCGGCTTCCAGGCGGTGAAGCAACCACCGGTGCAGTTCGGGCGTCGGGGTGGCCGTAGGCGAGCGCACACCGGGCGGCGAGCGCCGTGACGACAGGACCGGCCTGCGGCGATTCCGGGCTGATGCCGCACGCAACGGCTTCTCCCACGACATCGCGGGCGATGGCGACCATGTCCGGGCGAGGTCGCGCGCCGACGGTCAGGTCGGATACGTGATCTTCGGCCAGGCGCCGCACACTGGCGTGGAAGTCCGGGTCCAGGGACAGTTTGGCCAGCTCTATTCATGCCCCCGACCTGCTCGTCTGTGGGATCGTCCGGGAGTTCGGGCGTCATGGTGCGCCGGGCTGCGGCATGGTAGGCGCCGCCGTGGGGGCCTTCGAAGACTGCGTCGAGGAAGTCGTCGATCAGGCGTCGGCGTTCTACTTCGGAGAGCGTGGCCAGCTGGTGCATGAGTTCCAACTCCTTGGGCGTGGGCTCGCGTTGCGCGGCGGCCGTCAGCACCGCCCGTCGCAGGCGCGGAATGCTGATCTGTACGTCCAGCGCCGTGGCGTGCTCCGCGGCGACTTCGCTGAGTGTGAGTTCCTGATCCACGACCGGCCGGACGGTGTCGAGGCCGAGTCCCGTGACCCGTGAAAAGAGGATGTGACACAGCTTCTTAAGGAATACCGGAAATCCTCATCCGCCAAGTCCCGGGAACTGCGTCATACGCAACACGCACCGCCCCCCCTCGCCCCGACCCCTCCCACCTCCGCGGCCGACGATCAGCGACCCACTTCGCCGCCCCCACGGCGATCCTTCACGCCCCGGCCCCCTCACGCCCCTCCGCCCGGATGAGCCGCTCGTCCGGGATCACCGCGACCCCCAGGATCTCGATCATCGCCTCCGGCTGCCACAGCGCGGTGGTGCCGATCCCCGCCATCGCTGGATAGACCGGCCCCGCGAGCTCGCGCCAGACCTTCCCGATCTCCTTGCCGTGTGCCTGGTAGTCGGGGATGTCGGTGAGGTAGATGGTCAGGCTCACCAGGTCATCGGGGATACCGCCGGCCGCCCGCAGCGTCGTGAGCACGTTGCCGAACGCCTGCCGGAACTGCTCGACGATGCCGCCGGGGACGATCCGCATGTCCGCGTCCAGGGCCGTCTGTCCGCCCAGGTAGAGCGTGTTGCCGCTCAGGGTGCCGTGCGAGTAGCCGCTCGGTGCGGGGAGCGAGGGCGGGTTCACCGGGATCGGAGTCATTGCTGGTTGCTCCTCGGATGGGTCGGACGGGCGGGACTGGACTGGACTGGCTGACTCAAGCAGCGTAGCCCATCTATTGACTGTTTTCGACGGTCGTGAAAATCTCGCTATACCGAAGTCCGGTCACCGGCCGCCGTCCGACCGCCGCCCCACCCCGAGGGAGTAAGCCCATGAAGCTCGCCACCGTGGCCCACGGAGGCCGCACCACGGCCGCCGTGCTCGACGGCGATCGTTGGCGGGAGCTGCCGGCCTACGACCTCTCCGTGCTCCTGGCGACCACGGCAGCCGACCGCATCGCGAGCCTCGCCGGGGCCGAACTGCCTGGCGCCACCCCCGTGTTGCCCCTGCCGTCGCCGGGCAAAGTCGTCTGCTGCGGTCTCAATTACGCCGACCACATCACCGAGATGGGCCGCGACCTGCCCGCCCACCCCACGCTCTTCGCCAAGTACGCCGACACGCTCACCGGCCCCGAGGACGACCTGGTCCTGCCGCCCGGGCTCGACCTGGACTGGGAGGCGGAGCTCGCCGTCGTCGTGGGGGCGGAGCTCAGCCGCGTGGACCGGGACACGGCCGGGCGAGCCATCGCCGGATACACGGTCGCCAACGACATCAGCGTGCGGGACTGGCAGAAGCGCACGCTGCAGTGGTTCCAGGGCAAGGCATGGGACCGCACCACCCCGCTGGGGCCGGTGGTCGTCACGCCCGACGAGCTCGACCCGGTCGCGGGCGTCGAGGTGATCTGCCGGGTCAACGGCGTCGAGCGGCAGCGCGGAAACACGAGCACGCTGGTGTTCGACGCCGCCGAGCTTCTCGCCTACATCTCCACTTTCACGGTCCTGCGCCCCGGCGACATCGTGCTCACCGGTACCCCCGGTGGCGTGGGGTCGGGCATGAATCCGCCGGTCTTCCTCGCCGACGGCGATCTCGTCGAGACGGAGATCCCCGGTATCGGCACCCTGCGCAACCGCTTCCGCCTCACGGACTCCCCTCCCACCGGCTTTCCCCTCACCGACTCCCGCCTCACCGACTCCAGGAGCTGATCATGGAACCCGATTTCTCCAAGTACGTCCTAGAGGGCGACAACGCGTCGTACGCCAACGAGTCCGGCCTGGTCGTACCGGTCGTGACGCGCGGCGGTCTGGAGGTCGGCGCGACCGGCCAGTCCGCCGGGGCGACCCGGATCTCCGGTGTCTCCGTGCAGCACACGCCGGCCACCAAGCTGTGGTTCGGGAAGGTGAGCAACGAGTCGGGTTATCGCTCGGTGCCGCACCACCACGGTGAGGCGGAGACCGGCGGATATGTCCTCTCGGGACGGGCCCGGATCTATTTCGGCGAACGGTTCGAGGACTACCTCGACCTCGCGGAGGGCGACTGGGTCTTCGTCCCACCCTTCATGCCGCACGTCGAGTGCAACCTCGACCGCAACAACCCGCTGACCTGGATGACGACCCGTACCCCGGAGAACATCGTGGTCAACCTGGACGAGGTGGCCGACGCCGACCTGCGCGACTGGCTGGACCGGCCGTGACCGACTCCCGCGCCACCGGCGCCCGCGTCCGCTCCGTCCCGACCTCGGCGGTCTTCACCGCCGCGATCGCCCTGACCCCCGTGGAGCCCGAGCACTTCGACCTCGCCTTCACCGCGACCACCCAGCCCTGCCCGTGGCCGAAGGCGTACGGCGGTGACATGGTCGCCCAGGCCACGGCCGCCGCGATGCGCTCGGTCGAGGGCAAGACGCTGCACTCGATGCACTCCTACTTCCTGCGGCCGGTCGACATCGGCGCCGAAGTCCGTTACGAGGTCGAGCTGTTGCGCGACGGCCGCGGCTACGCCACCCGGCAGGTCCGCGGCTTCCAGAACGGCAAGCCCGTCTACACCTGCCTCGCCAACTTCGCCGCGGGCGAGCCGGGCGCGACCTTCGCCGCCGAGCCCCCTGTCGGCGTACCGGATCCCACCGAACTGCCCAGCTCCGCCTCGTACTTGCGCGACACCACCGCGCCCCGGGGCACGATGACCGACACCTCCGAGGAGTACTGGAGCGGCGGCCGCAGCTTCGACATGCGACACGTACCCGGACCCGTCTACCTCACGGTCGAGGGTGAGCGCGTGCCCCAACAGGCCGTGTGGGTAAGGCCGTTCGACACCCTGCGTCCCGTCGACGGCCTGACCGACCAGCAGCGCGACCTCGCCGCGCTCGCCTACGTCTGCGACTACACGATCCTCGAACCCGTCCTCCGCGTGCTGGACCTGCCGTGGGCCCTGCCGGGACTCATCACCGCGAGCCTCGACCACGCGATGTGGTTCCACCGGTCCGCCCCCATGGACGGCTGGCTCCTCTACGCCCAGGAAGCCGTCGCCGCCGACGCCGGTCGCGGCCTCGCCGTCGGCCGCTTCTTCACCCCTACCGGTACCCACCTGGCCACCGTCGTCCAGGAAGGCCTGATCCGCAGCTCTTGATTCCCACGCAGCTCCTGATCCCTGCACGGCCCGCCCCCGGCCTGCGGAAAGGACCCTCCCGATGGACCAGTTGGACCAGATGGGCCTCTCGCCCTCCGCCTATCCGGACACGTTCGCCCGTGACCATCTCCCGCCGCGCGCCCAGTGGCCGGTCCTTGAGTTCACCACCGCCGAACTCCAGTACCCGCAGCGCCTCAACGCGGGCACCGAGCTCATCGACGTACCCACCGCCCGCTTCGGCCCCGACCGCCCGGCCCTGCGCACACCGGAGGGCGAGGTGTGGACCTACGGCGAACTGCTGCTCCGCGCCAATCAGATCGCCCACGTCCTCACCGACGACCTCGGCCTGGTCCCCGGCAACCGGGTGCTCCTGCGCTCCCCCAACAACCCCTGGGCCGTGGCCTGTTGGCTCGGCGTCCTCAAGGCCGGCGGCATCGTCGTCACCACCATGGCGGCCCTGCGCGCCCGCGAACTCACCCCCGTCGTCGAGAAGACCCGCCCGGCCGTCGCCCTGGTCGACCACCGCTTCACGGCGGACGTCGAGGCCGTACGCGACACCGTCCTGCCGGACCTCACGATCGTGGCCTACGGCGGCGACGCACCCGACGACCTGACGCGCCAAGTGGCCGCGAAACCAGCCGAGTTCACCGCGGTCGACACCGCCGCCGACGACGTCGCCCTCTTCGGACCCACCTCGGGCAGTACCGGCGTACCGAAGATCACGACCCACTTCCACCGGGACATCCTGTCGATCGACAACACCTTCGGCCAGCACACGCTCCGCCTGCGGCCCGACGATCTGGTGTCGTGCACGGCCCCGCTCGCGTTCACGTTCGGGCTCGGCATCCTGGTCGTCTGTGCCCTGCGGGCCGGTGCGTGCGCGCTGCTGACGGAGGCCGTAGCACCGGAACCGCTTGCCGAGTTGGTCGCCGAGGCGGGGGTCACCGTGCTGGCCACCGCGCCGACGGCGTACCGGCAGATCCTCAAGGCCGGGAAGGCGGACCGGCTGCACGGTCTGCGCAGTGCGGTCAGCGCCGGGGAGCACATACCCGAGGAAGTGTGGGAGCAGCTCCGCGCGGAGACCGGGATCAAGGTCATCGACGGCATCGGCGCCACCGAGATGATCCACATCTTCATCTCCGCCGCCGGTGACGACATCCGGCCCGGTTCGACGGGACGGCCGGTCCCCGGATACCGCGCCACGGTCCTCGACCTGGACGGCGAGGAGGTCGGCCCCGGTGTCGAGGGGCGGCTGGCCGTGATCGGCCCGGTCGGCTGCCGATACCTCGACGACCAGCGCCAGGAGAACTACGTGGTGAACGGCTGGAACGTCACCGGCGACACCTTCGTGCGCGACGAGGACGGCTACTTCTACTACCGCACCCGCACGGACAACATGATCGTGTCCTCCGGCTACAACATCGGTGGTCCCGAGGTGGAGTCCGCGATCAACACCCACCCGGACGTCGTCGAATCGGCCGTGGTCGCCAAGCCCGATCCCGAACGCGGCTCTGTCGTCTGCGCGTTCGTCGTCCTGGTCGAGGGCGTCGTCGGCGACGAGGCCAAGGTCAAGGACATCCAGGACCACGTCAAAGCGCACCTGGCGCCGTACAAGTACCCACGGGCGGTGCGGTTTTGCGACGCGCTGCCCCGCAACACCAGCGGAAAGCTTCAGCACTTCCTGCTGCGTCGGATCGTCGAGAAGGAGAACCAGGCATGAGGATCGCGATCGTGGGCGGCGGGCCTGGTGGGCTGTACCTCGCCGCGCTGATGAAGCAGCTCGACCCCACTCATGAGATCACCGTGTGGGAGCGCAACGCCCCCGACGACACCTTCGGCTTCGGCGTGGTCTTCTCCGACGAGACGCTCGGCGGCATCGAGAACGCGGACACCGTCGTGCACGACGCGATGGAGAGCCGCTTCGCCCGCTGGACCGACATCGACATCGAGTTCGACGGACACCCTTTCACGGTCGGCGGCCAGGGTTTCGCGGCGATGGCCCGCAAGGACCTGCTGCACATCCTCCAGGAGCGGGCCGCCGAACTCGGCGTCACCGTGCACTACCGCACCCTCGCCCCGGAAATAGACGAACTCCGCGGCTCCTACGACCTCGTGGTCGCGGCCGACGGCATCAACTCGGCCGTGCGCACCAAGTACGCCGACGCCTTCGTCCCCTCGCTGGACCAGCGGACGAACAAGTACATGTGGCTGGGCACCGACCGGGTCTTCGAAGCATTCCAATTCCTCGTCAAGCAGACCGAGTTCGGGACCATGCAGATCCACGGCTACCCCTACTCCGACTCCGGCTCGACCTTCATCGTCGAGATGGCCGAGGACGTGTGGCGCAAGGCCGGCCTCGACGCGACGGAGGGCACGCAGTTCCCGCCGGGCGTGAGCGACGAGCGGTCGGTGGACCGGATCCGCGAGATCTTCGCCGACGAGCTCGCCGGGCACAACCTCCTTACCAACAACTCCCGTTGGCTGAACTTCACGACGGTCCGCAACGAGCGCTGGCACCACCACAACGTGGTCCTGCTCGGCGACGCCGCCCACACCGCGCACTTCTCCATCGGCTCCGGTACGAAGCTCGCCATGGAGGACGCCCTCGCGCTCGCCGCATGTCTGCACGAACACCCCACCGTGGACGAGGCGTTGACGGCGTACGAGACCGAGCGCCGCCCGGTGGTGGAGTCCACCCAGCGAGCCGCCCAGGCCTCCCTGGAATGGTTCGAGAACATCGGCCGGTACGCCGACCAGGACCCCGCGCAGTTCTGCTTCAACCTGCTCACCCGGTCCCGCCGGATCACCTTCGACAACCTCAAGGACCGCGACCCGGCCTTCGCCGACCTCATCGAGCGCGGCTTCGCGGAAGCCCAGGGACTCCCCGAGTCGGTCCCGGCGATGTTCCAGCCGTTCGCCATCGGCGGCCTGGAGCTGAAGAACCGGATCATCGTCTCGCCGATGGACATGTATTCCGCGATCGACGGAGTACCGGACGACTTCCACGTCGTCCACCTCGGTTCCAAGGCGCTCGGCGGCGCCGGCCTGGTCATGACCGAGATGGTCTGCGTCTCCCCCGATGGCCGCATCACCCCGGGCTGCACGGGCCTGTGGAACGACACCCAGCGCGACGCGTGGTCCCGGGTCACCGACTTCGTGCACGCCCGCAGCACCGCGAAGATCGGTCTCCAGCTTGGCCATTCGGGCCGCAAGGGCTCAACTCGGTTGATGTGGGAGGGCATTGACGAGCCGCTGACCGAGGGCAACTGGGAGGTCATGGGCCCGTCCCCGCTGCCCTACGGCACGGGCTGCCACACACCGCGCGAGATGACCCGGGCCGACATGGACGCGGTCGTAGCCGACTTCGTGTCCGCCGCCCGCCGGGGCGCCGACGCGGGATTCGACCTGCTCGAAGTACACGCCGCCCACGGCTACTTGCTCTCCTCCTTCCTCTCCCCCATCGCCAACCACCGCACCGACGAGTACGGCGGCGACCTCACGAACCGGCTGCGCTTCCCGCTGGAGGTCTTCGACGCCGTACGGTCCGCGTTCCCCGCCGACCGCCCGGTGACGGTGCGGATCTCCGCCACCGACTGGACCCCCGACGGCAACACCGAGCACGACGCGGTCGAGATCGCGCGGGCGTTCGTCGCGCACGGCGCGGCTGCCGTCGACGTGTCGTCCGGTCAGGTCACCCAGGACGAGAAGCCGGCGTACGGGCGCTCGTACCAGACCCCGTTCGCCGACCGCATCCGGCACGAGGTCGCCGCTCCCGCGGGGGCTGCCGTGATCGCCGTAGGAGCGATCTCGTCGTACGACGACGTCAACTCGATCCTGCTCGCCGGGCGTGCCGACCTGTGCGCGCTCGGCCGTACTCACCTCTACAACCCGCAGTGGACGCTGCAGGCGGCCGCCGAGCAGGAGTACCGCGGCCCGGGTGCCGACTGGCCGACGCAGTTCGCGGCCGGTCGTCGCAAGCCCCCCACCTCACGGACCGACGCGGTCCGCCCGCGCCTCGCGCTGCTGCGCGAGACCCCGCCGGACGCCGTGCACCTGCGCTGGACCCCGGGAAGGGCGGCGGAATGAGCGGCCCCTTCGGTGTTCACCGTGCCCGGGTGGAGTGGATCGACACCGACGCGGCCGGGATCTACCACAACACGACCGTCGTCCGGTTCGCCGAGGCGGCGGAGGCGGAGCTGATGCGCGCGTACGACATCCCGGACTACTTCCCGGTGGCGCCGAGGGTCCGCTACGAAGTGGAGTTCGAGGCGTCGATCCGGTTCGGCGAGGAGGTCGAGACGCGGGTCGAGCTGATCCGCCTCGGCCGGTCCTCGATGACCTTCGGCTTCGAAGTGTGGCGGACCACCGTGGACGGCAAGCCGAACTGCCGTGCCGCCCGGGGCAGTTATGTCACCGTGCACGTCCCCGACAAGGCGACCGGCGGCAGCGCGCCCTGGCCGGCCGCCTGGCGTGCCGCGCTGGGCGGCCGGGCGGAATCCGACGCCGTACGGGCGCACTGAAATACTACGATCGTGACGGCAAGCGATCTCGAAGACGACAGCCCGGGCCAGCCCGCACCGCCGCGATCCCTGATCGTGACGGTGTACGGGCTCTACGCGCGCGAGGTCGGCGGCTGGGTCAGTGTGAGCACTCTGATCCGCCTGCTCGCCGAACTCGACGTCGACGCTCAAGCGGTCCGGTCGTCGATCTCCCGGCTCAAGCGCCGCGAGATCCTGGTGGCCGAGCGCCGGGACGGCCGTGCGGGCTACGCGCTCTCGCCGTACGCCCGTTCCGTCCTGGAGACCGGTGACCGCCGTATCTTCGAACGCCATGCTGTCACCGACGACGGCTGGGTCATCGCCGTCTTCTCGGTGCCGGAGAGCGAGCGCCAGCACCGGCACCAACTCCGGTCCCGGCTGGCCTGGTTGGGCTTCGGCACGGTTTCGTCCGGGATCTGGATCGCCCCGGCCCACGCCCTCGACGACACCCGCGACCACCTGCTCCGGCACGGCCTGGACCAGTATGTCGACCTCTTCCGCGGCGACTACGTGGCCTTCGGTGACCCCGCCGAACAGGTGGGCCGCTGGTGGGACTTGGAGGCACTCCAGAAGCTCTACGACGATTTCGTCGCCGAGTTCACCCCGATGGCCGGACGTTGGTCCGGGCCCGGCAGGAACGGGCTGTCGGACCAGGCCGCGTTCATCGACTACGTCCATGTCCTCACGGCCTGGCGCCGGTTGCCCTATCTCGACCCGGGTCTGCCCAGTTCCCTCCTTCCCGCCACGTGGTCCGGCACAACGGCGGCGGACCTCTTCGCCGCGCTCCGGCACACCCTGGCGGACCCGGCGCACGAGTTCGCCCGGAGCCTGCTGGACGACCCCTCGTGATCGGGCGGGGTCAACTCCCGAACGCCTGGCGGAACTTGGCGATGTCCTCGGGCGAGGCCTCGATCGCGGCGCACATCGGGACGAAGCCGTCCTTGGCGCCCACGATGTAGTGCCCGCCTTCCGTGTACGTCAGCGTCTCCGAGACCTCGGTGTCGCTGGTGAGGACGACCGTCTCCGCATCGCCGCCCTTGAACCACCGGTCCACGCGGAAAGTCGCCGTCGAGCCCTTGACGGACGTGGCCGTTCCTTCGAAGAGGGTCGGGTACTTGCCCAGGGTGTCGACGCCGGGCGGCATGCACTTGCCGGAGCCACCCTCGGCGGTGAGCCGCAGCGCGCCGGCCGGGACCGCGGACTTGGCCGAGGCCGAATGACCGTTGCTGCTGCCGCTGTTGGCCATGATCCCTCCGGCGACACCGCCAAGTACCAGGAGTCCGGCCGCCGCGAGTCCGAAGAGATGGCGGCGTCCCCATCCCGCGGTCGCGATGCCGGCGGCGGTGGTCGCGGACTGAAGCGCGGTGTCGGTGTTCAAGGTGTCCTCCACAAGGCGGTCGATGTCGGGCGGCGGAGCAATTCCGGTCAGCGCCGGGTCCGCGGACTTCAGCCGGGCCAGCAACTCGTCGTCATTCATTGACTGCTCCTTCCTTCATCCCTCTTGTGTCCGGTCGGTTCGGCATCCTTTCGCCCCAGCCGGTCGGCGAGTCTCGCCTTCGCCCGATGGAGCCGGATACTCACCGCGTTGGACGTCATCCCGGTCGCCTCCGCGATCTGCCGCGGCGCCAGCCCCTCCCACGCCCACAGCCGCACCACCTCGCGGTCCAGCGCCCCGAGGGCATCGAGCGCGGCATGCAGCTCGCTGTGATCAGCGGCCCCCGCCGGAGTCTCCTCCTGGCTGCGGACCAGCCGCTCCACGAGCCGGAGCCTGCGCCCGTCGGCCCGGCGGGCGTTGGCCAGGCACCCGCGTGCCACCCCGTAGCACCAGGGCAGCACGTCACCGGGATCGGCCTCGGAGCCCGCCCCCAGCCCGGGGACATCGTCGAGCCGGCGCCACAGCACGAGCATCGTCTCCGACAGGACGTCCTCGACCATGTCGGCGCCCGTCCTCCGCAGCAGATACCGGTGCAGCGGTTCCACCACCAGATGCGCCAGTCCTTCGAAGCGCGCCCGCCGCATCCGGCGCGCCTCCTGTTCCGTCATGGATTCCACAACCCGTACTGTCCGGCAGCCGCCGGTTCCTTTCACCCCGCATCAGCACGCGTCACCCCGCGCATCTTGTTTCAAGCTACACGTAAGTGCATAATGTCGTTATGTATAAGCGGGTTATGGATCCAGCGATGCCAGCGGTCCCCGAAGCCTCACCCGAGGACCTGATCATCGCCGTCGAGCGGATGGTCCGCTACGTCCGGCAGAGCGCCGTCACCGGCGGTCTGAGCATGGCCGCCTCCGCCGTACTCGGACGCCTGGGCCGTGAGGGCCCGTGCCGGCTGACCGATCTGGCCCGGGCAGAGGGCGCGACCCAGCCGAACATGACGCAGCTCGTCACCCGGCTGGAGCGCGCGGACCTGGTACGGCGCACCGCGGACCGCAGTGACGGCCGGGGCGTACTCGTGGAGGTCACCGACACGGGCCTGGAGGTCTCCCGACAGCGGCGCGCCGAACGCGCCCACGCCCTGAACCTGCTCATCGCGGAGTTGAGCGAGCCGGAACAGCAGGCCGTGCGGATCGCCCTACCGGCACTGGCCCGCGCGATCCAGGACCGCCAGGACCGTTCCTGACGTCTCCTCATCCCCCTTCAACTCCTTGGAGGACAAGCACACATGAGCGCACCACACGGAAATGCCGCCAGCCCGTTCCGGCAGCCCAGGGCCGTCTGGGCCGTCGCGTTCGCCTGCGTCATCTCCTTCATGGGCATCGGTCTCGTCGACCCGATCCTGCCCGCGCTGGCCGACAGCCTGCACGCCACGCCGAGCCAGGTCTCCCTGCTGTTCAGCAGCTACCTGATCGTGACGGCGGTGGCGATGCTGTTCGTGGGCTGGTTCTCCAGCCGCTTCGGCGCCAAGCGCACCCTCGTCATAGGCCTGGCGGTCATCGTGGTCTTCGCCGCCCTGGCCGGCACCTCCGGTTCCATCAACGGCATCGTCGGCTTCCGCGCAGGCTGGGGGCTGGGCAACGCCCTGTTCATCGCCACGTCCCTGGCCGTCATCGTGGCCTCGGCCAGCGGCGGCTTCGGTGGCGCGATCATCCTCTACGAGACGGCGCTGGGCCTCGGCATCGCCGTAGGGCCGCTGCTCGGGGGCGAGTTGGGCGGCATCAGCTGGCGCGGCCCGTTCTTCGGCGTCGCCGTCCTCATGGCCATCGCACTCGTCGCCACAGCCGTGTTCGTGCCGGACCTGCCCAAGCCGGAGCGGGTCACCTCGCCGCTCGCGCCGTTGAAGGCGCTGCGTCACCGCGGTCTGCTGACGATGGGCATCATGGCGCTGCTGTACAACTGGGGCTTCTTCACCATGCTGGGCTACGCCCCCTACCCCATGGAACTCAGCGCCCATCAGCTCGGTCTCGTGTTCACCGGGTGGGGACTGCTCGTGGCCGCGTTCAGCGTCTTCTTCGCCCCACGCCTCCAGGCGCGCTACGGCACCGCGCCCGTCCTGTACGTCAATCTGGCCGGTCTCTCCGTGGTGATGGCCGTGATCGCCGCCGGGGTCGCCACGCCGACCGTCGTCATCGTGGCGGTCATCGTCAGCGGCGCCTTCATCGGCATCAACAACACCCTGACCACCCAGGCCGTCATGCTGGTCTCGCCGGTGGAACGGCCGGTCGCCTCGTCCGCGTACGGTTTCCTGCGCTTCATCGGCGGCGGCCTGGCGCCGTACGTGGCGGGCAAGCTCGCCGACGCCACCGATCTGAGCGTCCCGTTCTATCTGGGCGCCGCCACTTTCCTCCTGGCCATTCCGGTCCTGGCCAGCGGCCACAACCTGCTCCACGAGGCCGAACAGCACGCCGCCGAGGGCGAGTCGGTCGCGCCTGCCCTCATCCCGGTCGGCAAGCCCGCGAGCGCGAGCACGCCTCGGGTCGTCGTCGCCGTCTCCGCCCATGACCAGGCCTCCGCCATCGTCGACGCGGCGGCCCGGCTCGCCCGCGACACGCACAGCCCGCTGGAGGTCGTCCACGTCCAACTGACCGCCGTGGTAGAGGAATTGGCCGCCGACACGGAGACGTCCGACCAGGCCCGCGCCGCCGTGACCGCCCACCTCGACCGCCTTGCCGAGCAGGGCGTCCCGGCGACCGGCCAGATCCTGACCAGCGTCGGCGACCACTCCGCGGCCGGCCGTGTACTGGCCCGGCACGCCGCCGACACGGGCGCCCGCGCCATCGCCGTCGGCCGCTCGCCGCACGGCCCCCTGACCCAGTTCGCGGAAGGCAGCTTCACCACCGCCCTCACCCACGCGGCCACCTGCACCGTCGTCCTCGTCGAACCCGACAACGCGCCACGGCAACTGACCTCGGCCGCCCTGCCGGCCCTGCGCGACGGGGCGGCCTGACCGCGACCGCACACCGACGACGCCATGTGGCGGGCCCGACGACCGACGGGCCCGCCACAGTCGCATGCCCTGCTATGCGGTGCGGCCCTGCGTCCTCGTGACAAGCCCTCGAAAGCGCTCGGGACGCGAAGCCGAGGTCAGGTCGCACATTCGCGATTTCTCTGACGGTTCGTCATGAAATAACCGTGTTAACTCGGCGCGCGAACCCTTGCCAAGCAGAGATAGTACGTGCTCGGATTATCTCTGTCGGGCGGTACCCCACCGTCCCGAATCCGCTGCTCAACCATGCACCGCGGGGCCTGTTCACCCTGCCTCCGCGCCCCGTCCCTCCCCCTCGTCCCCTCCCCCTCTCCCTCTCTTCGCTCCCCCTTCCGTCACCGCGCCCGGAGCGTGTCCGCGGCATGCCCGCAGCCCGCCGAAGAGCGCGATCGGTACCCCTCGGCGATACCTGGAGAAGCCCGTGTTCGATCTTTCGTCCGTCGATCTGCTCGACGCCTTCACCCGTGAGCTGCGGCTGTGCAAGCTGCGCAACGACGAGCACGTCGTGGTGCTGTCCGAGCCCGGCAGCCGAGGTGACTACGTCGCCGCCGCCTTCGGCGCCGCCAAGGCGTGCGGAGCGCACGTCATCTCCGCGACCGTGCCGGGCGGCAGTCCCGCGCCGATGCCGAGCACCCACACCGGTGCGGGTCCCGGGCTGGTCTCCGTCCTCAACGACAGCACCGCGCAGGACCTGTTGAAGTCGGCCGACCTGGTCGTCGACCTGACCCGCGAGGGCTTCATCCACGCACCGGTCCAGCAGGAGATCCTGCGTGCCGGCACCCGCATCATCTTCGTCTGCGACGCCCCCGACGTGCTGATCCGCAACCTGCCCAAGGAGGACGACAAAGCGGAGGTGCTGGAGGGCGTCGACCTGCTGAAGCGGTCGTCCGTCATGCGGGTCACCTCGGACGCGGGCACCGACCTCACCGTCCAACTCGCCGGTTCCAAGCCGGAGTTCCAGTGCGGCTTCGCCGACGATCCCGGCCGCTGGGACCACTGGCCCAGCACGATGGTGCTGTGCTGGCCCGAGATCTCCGACGGCCAGATCGTGCTCGCCGAGGGCGACATCCTGCTGCCCTTCAAGGAGTACGTCCGCTCCCCCGTCACCCTGCAGATCGCGGGCGGACACATCGAGAAGGTGTCCGGCGGCGCCGAGGCCGAACTGCTGTCGACGTTCTTCGAGGACGCCCGGGACCAGTGGGCGCGCAGCCTCTCCCACATGGGGTGGGGTCTGATGCGCACGGCCGACTGGTTCGCCACGGCGATGTACGGCAAGGACGACCTGATGGGCATGGACGCCCGCGCCTTCGCCGGCAACTTCCTCTGGTCGACTGGCCCGCACCCGGTCCTCGGACGTGAGTCGTACGCCCATCTCGACATCGCGATGCGCGGCTGCACCGTCACGGTCGACGACGTCGAGGTCGTCACCGCCGGGAAGCTCACCGACGGCTGACCGCGCCGGTCGTCACCCGTGAACCACCCGTACCCGCACGCGAGTTGGAGGAAGTGTGGCGCCCAGCCAGTCGTACGAAGTCACCGTCGTCGGAGGAGGTCTCGGCGGGCTCACCACCGCTTTGGCACTGCGGCAGCGCGGTCTGCGGGTCACCGTCCTGGAGCAGGCGTCCGAACTCGGCGAGGCCGGCGCGGGCATCCAGACAGCGCCCAACGCGAGCCGCGTCCTGATGGGGCTCGGGCTGCGCCCGCAGATGGAGGCCATCCACACCGAGCCGCTCGACCAGGTGCGGCGGCGGTGGAAGGACGGCCGGATCGTCGGGCTGACCTCGCTGGGACAGCGCTGCAAGGACCAGTTCAACGCCCCGTACTGGCACTACCACCGCGCCGATCTCCACCGTGTCCTCCTGGACGCGTGCGTCGACCCCGCCGGCCCCGGCCCCGTCGTGGACGTCCACACCGCGAGCAAGGTCGTCGAACTGGACCGCACCGACCCCGAACGTCCCGTGGCGATCACCGAGGACGGGCGCCGGTACCCCGGTGACGTGCTCGTCGGGGCCGACGGCATCCGCTCGCGGACCCGCGACCTGATGGGCGCACCCGACACCCTGATGTTCTCCGGCGAGATGGCCTACCGGGCGTTGATCCCAGGGGAGTTGATCGCCGCCGACCCAGCGACGCGCTGGCTCGTGGACCGCTTCCAGAGCACCATCTGGTACGGCCCCGACCGGCACCTCGTGCACTACATGATCCGCGGCGGCGAGTACCTCAACGTCGTGGCCTGCGTGCCCTGCACGGACGAGGTCGCCGAGAAGTGGAGCGTCTCCGCGACCGCACAGGACCTCGTGGACGCCTTCCCCGGCTGGGACGACCGCGTACCGGCCATGCTGTCCAAGGCCAAAGAGGACGTCTCCGTCTTCGCTCTCCACCACCGACGCCGCGACCCGGTGTGGACCGACGGCCGGGTCGCCCTCCTCGGCGACGCCTGCCACGCGATGCTCCCCTACCAGGCCCAGGGCGCCTCGCAGGCCATGGAGGACGCCGCCGTACTGGCCGAGGAACTCGGCGCGGTCACGTCCGCCGGAGTCGAGGGAGCCCTGCGCCGCTACGTCGACCGGCGCGCCAAGCACGCCGGCATGGTCCAGGACGCATCGCTGCGCAACAAGACCTTCTACCACCTGCCCGACGGCCCCGAACAGCGGGCCAGGGACGAGAAGTTGAGGAACTTCGACGGGGAGTCCGACCTCTCCTACGACTGGCTGTGGTCGGGCACACCGCTCAACGACCCGGATCTCGGCGCGTTCTCGTACCCGTTCGCCCGCTGAGCCCCTCCCCTTTCAGGAGTGCCCCATCCGGTCCGCACGCCGGAGCCCCGCGAAAAAGCGCGCCCGCAATCGTGCGGCACGTACCAGACACGCAACACCGTGGAGCGAACGTGAAAACAGGCGATCAGATAGTTCAGGAACTTCCATGGAAATGGCCCGTCCAGGGAAAGATCTTCATCATCGGCGGCCTCGGCTACCTCTTCGACGCCTACGACATCGCCCTGAACGGCTTCCTCATGCCGCTGGTGGGTGAGCACTTCGACCTCTCGCTGAGCGATCGCGGGTATGTCGCAACCGCCAACCTCGTCGGCATGGCCGTGGGCGCCGTCGTCTGGGGCTCGGTCGCTGACCGGATCGGCCGGAAGAAGGCCTTCAGCGTCACGCTGCTGATCTTCGCCGTGTTCTCCGTCCTCGGTGCGCTGTCGCCGACGTACCCCGTCTTCCTCGCGCTGCGCTTCCTCGCGGGCATCGGCCTCGGCGGCTGTATCCCCGTGGACTACGCGCTGGTCAGCGAGTTCTCGCCGCGCAAGTACCGGGGCCGGGTGCTGACCGGGCTCGATGTGTGGTGGCCGGTGGGCGTGACGCTGTGCGGGTTCGTGTCGACGGCGCTGCTGTCCGTCGACGGAAACTGGCGCTGGATGCTGACGACGATGGTCGTGCCCGCGCTGCTGCTGTTCTGGGCCCGTCGAGGCATCCCGGAGTCGCCGATCTACCTGGCGAAGAAGGGCCGTGAGGCGGAGGCCAGGCAGGTCATCGACGACCTGGTCGCCCGCACCGGCGCGCCCACCGTGCTGTACACGATCCCGGAGCCCGTCGCCGAGACCGGCCCGCGCGGAGTGGCCGCCGCGGCCGAACAGCTGCGCCGCGTATGGAAGTTCAGCCCGCGCGTCACCTCCGCCGCCTGGCTGCTGTTCGCCACGATCATGCTGGTCTACTACGCGGCGCTGAGCTGGATGCCGACCATCCTCAAGGACGAGGGCCTCGGTGACACGGCGGCCTTCATGAAGACCACCCTGATGAGCGGGGTCGGCATCATCGGTGTGCTGGCGTCCACGGCCCTCGTCGACATCGTCGGCCGCAAGTGGCTCATCGGGATCTCGGCACCGGTCGCCTCCGCCGCGCTCGTCGTGTTCGCGCTGGTGATGAAGATGCCGACCGGATCCGTCGTGGCGATCGCCGTCTTCGGCTTCCTGATCCAGCTCACCATCCCCGCCCTGTACGCGTACGCCTCCGAGCTGTACCCCACCGAACTGCGGGCCAGCGGCTTCGGCTGGGCCTCGTCGGTCAGCCGGGCGCTCACCGGATTCGCCCCGATGCTGTTCGGCTCGCTGATGTGGCCCGCGCTGGGACTGGCGACGACCTTCGCGGTACTCGGGGTCGCGGTCCTGCTGGCCGTCGTATGGATGGCGTTCGCGGCACCGGAGACGAAGGGCCGGGTCCTCGACGCCGACGAGGAGGAGCCGTCGGCCCTCCCGCGGCTGAGCGTCGCGAAGCCGGCTGCCCTCTGAGGCACAGCCTCCCGGACCGCCCTGCACCTTACGGAGGACCATGAAGCCCGCCCCCTTCCAGTACCACCGGGCCCGCGATGTCGACGGCGCCGCACGGCTGCTGGCCGAACTCGGCGACGACGCCAAGGTCATCGCCGGCGGCCAGAGCCTCGTCGCGATGATGAACTACCGGCTGGCCCGGCCGCGCCACCTCGTCGACATAGGCGGTCTGCGCGAACTGGACCGGATGCACCGGGACGCCGACGGCGGACTGCGCATCGGGGCGCTCACCACCCACCACACGGTGGAGACCGACCCGGCCGGGGTGCTGGGGGCGGGCTTCGAGGTCCTGCGGAGGGCCATGACCTGGATCGGACACCTCCCGATCCGCACCCGTGGCACGGTCGGCGGCAGCATGGCGCACGGCGACGCCACCGCCGAGTGGTGCCTGCTCGCGGTGACACTCGGCGCGGAGTTCGTGGCACGCCGGCCGCACGGTGAACGGACCATCCCTGCCGGGGACTTCTTCCACGGCTACTACACGACCGCCCTCGACCCGGACGAGATCCTCGTCGAGATCGTCTTCCCTCGTCCCGCACCGCACGCCGCACTCACCGAATTCGCCGAGCGGCGCGGGGACTTCGCCCTGGTGGCCGCTGCTGTGGACCTGGATGTGGAGGACGGCGAGGTGCGCGGGGGCCGGGTGGCGCTCGGCGGGGTGGCGTCCGCCGCCGTCCAAGTGCCGGAGGCCGAGGCGGTGTTGGCGGGCGGCGGCTCCTTCGAGGCGTGCGCGTCGGCTGCGGCGGAGGCCGTGGAGCCGCCCGCCGACGCGTCGGGCAGCACGCACTACCGCAAGCAACTCGTACGGACCCTGGTCCGGCGCGCCTGCGAGGAGGCGGTGTCCCGATGAGCAACACCTCTTTGCGCGAAGGGAAGTTGGTGGGCAAGGCGGTCCGCCGTCGCGAGGATCCCCGCCTGCTGGCCGGGCGCGGCCGATTCGTCGACGACATCGCACTGCCCGGCATGCTGCACGCCCAGTTCGTACGCAGCACGGTCGCGCACGCGGAGCTGGCCTCGGTGGACGTGTCGGCGGTGCGCGAAGTCCCGGGCGTCGTCGCGGTGTTCACGGCCGAGGACCTGGAACTGGGTGACATTGTCGCTCAACTGGGGCGCCCGCCCTCGGAGTTCGTCCCGACCGCGATGCCGGTCCTGGCGCGCGACAAGGTCCGCTACGTCGGCGAGCCCATCGCGATCGTCGTGGCCCGGGACGCGTACGCGGCGGAGGACGGCCTGGAGGCGGCGAAGATCTCGTACGCCACGCTTCCGCCGGTCATGTCCGAGGAGGCGGCGTTCGCGGCGGACGCCCCGCTCGTCCACGCCGAGGCCGCGCGCAACACCCTGGTGGACGTCTCCCTGTTCGCGACGGAGGGCATCGACGGGATCTTCGACTCGGCACCCTGTGTCGTCGAGGTCGACACCAGGACCGGTCGCCAGAACGCGCTGCCGCTGGAGACCCGGGGCGCCGTGGCGCACTGGGACGACCGCGAGGAACAGCTCGTCGTGCACACCTGCACCCAAATCCCGCACCAGGTAAGGACGGTGGCGTCCCGCTGTCTGCGTCTCGACGAGCGGGCCGTGCGGGTCGTGGTGCCCGACATGGGCGGCGGGTTCGGCCAGAAGTGCGTCGTCGGCCGCGAGGAGATCGCCGCGGCGGCGGCAGCCCTACGGCTCCGGCGGCCGGTGAAGTGGATCGAGGACCGCAAGGACGCCCTGTCCGCGTCGTTCCTCGCCCGCGAGCAGCACTACCGGGCGCGCGCGGCCTTCGACGCCGGGGGTAGGATCCTCGCACTCGACGCTGACGTGGTCTGCGACATGGGTGCCTACTCCTGCTACCCCTTCACGGCCGGCATCGAGCCGCTGATGGCGTCCGCCGAGATGCCCGGCGTCTACCAGCTCCCCGCGTACCGGGTGCGGGGCCGCGCGGTCACCACCAACAAGGCGCCCACCGGGCCGTATCGCGGGGTGAGCCGACCGCAGTACGTCATGGTCATGGAGCGGCTCTTCGAGCGCGCCGCCCGCCAACTCGCCCTGGGTCCGGTCGAGATCCGCCGCCGCAACGTCATCACCGAGTTCCCGTACAAGGGCGTCAACAACATCACCTACGACCCGGGCTCCTACCTGGAGTCGCTCGACCTCTGCGAGCGGCTCGTCCGGGAGGAAGGCTGGTACGAGAAGCAGGCAGCGGCGGCGGCCGAGGGCCGGCACATCGGCATCGGCTACTCGTGCTTCAGCGAGCGCACCGGGTACGGCTCGGCGGCCTTCGCGCAGCGCAAGATGAAGGTGGTGCCCGGCTTCGACATCTCCGAGGTACGGATGGACACCAGCGGCGCGGTCACCTTCACCACCGGCACCATGAACCACGGCCAGAGCCACGAGACGACGATGGCACAGATCGTCGCCGACGAACTCGGCCTGGACATCGCCAAGGTGAGGCTCCATCAGGGCGACACCGACCGCATCACCTACGGCTTCGGCACCTTCGCCAGCCGTTCCATCACCATCGGCGGCAGCGCGGTTCGTCTGGCTGCCGCGAAGCTCGGGGACAAGCTGCGGGCAATAGCCGCCTCCCGTTGGGGAGTTGCTCCGGACGAGGTGGAGTTGGCGGAGGGCGCCGCGCGCCGCCGTAGCGCCCAAGATGTTCTCCCCTACGAGGAGATCGCCGACATCGCCTATCTCCAGGCCCACTTGCTGCCGAAGGACATCGAGCCGGGTCTGTCGGTCACCGCCACCTTCGACGTGTTCAACGACGGGACCTTCTCCAACGCCACTCACGCCTGCGTCGTCGAACTCCACGCGGGCACAGGGCAGGTGCAGATCCTGCGGTACGTGTGCGTCGAGGACTGCGGGGTCGCCATCAACCCGCAGGTCGTGGAGGGGCAGTGCCGGGGCGGTATCGCGCAGGGCATCGCGGGCGCCCTGTTCGAGCAGGTGACGTACGACGCCCAGGGCGAGCCGTCGGCGACCGGCTTCATGGACTACAAGGTGCCCACCGCGCACGAGATCCCCGACGTGCTGATCCACCACCTGGAGACACCCTGCGCGTTCACCGAGACCGGCGCGAAGGGCGCCGGCGAGGGCGGCACGATCGGGGCGCCCGCCGCCGTGCTCAACGCTGTCAACGACGCCCTGCGCCCGACCGGCGTCGAGCTCGACCACACGCCGATCACCCCCGAGACCGTGCACCGCGCGCTGAACGGCGCCCCGAGCCTGGAGTCGTCCTCATGAACACCGACCCCGTGGTGGCCCACCCGGACCTCCAGCTCATCACCCTCGACGTCAACGGCGAGCGGCACGACGTGATCACCGAACCCCGCCGCACCCTCGTCGACGTACTCCGCCACGAACTGCGCCTGACCGGCACTCACGTCGGGTGCGAGCACGGGATCTGCGGCGCCTGCACGGTCCTGGTCGACGAGCGGCCCGTCCGCGCCTGCCTGATGTTCGCGGCGCAGGCCGAGGGGGCGCGGATCCGCACGGTCGAGTCGCTGTCAGAGTCTGGCGGCGGTGAACTCAACGATCTGCAAAGGGCGTTCAGCGAACACCACGCGCTGCAGTGCGGGTTCTGCACGCCCGGGTTCCTGATGCTCGCCGAAGGGTTCCTCGCCGAGCGGCCGGACGCGACGAAGGAGGAGATCCGCGAGGTGGTCGCCTCGAACCTGTGCCGGTGCACCGGCTACCAGACCATCGTCGAGGCGATCGACGCCTGCGCGACGACTCGGCGCCGCACGTGCGCCGGCCCCTGCGACAGCCCCGCCGGCAAGGAGCACTGACGCATGCGACTCACCAACTCCGTGCCGGTCAAGGCCTCCCCCGACGAGGTCTTCGCCCTGATGAACGACGTCGAACGGGTCGCGTCCTGCATGCCGGGTGCCGCGCTCGACGGGCAGGACGGCGACACCTGGCGGGGCCGGGTGAAGATCCGGGTGGGTCCCATCAGCGCCTCCTACGCGGGTACCGTCCGCTTCCTGGAGATCGACGCCGAGCGGCGGCGGCTGCGGGTGCACGCGCGAGGTACGGACACCCACGGCAGCGGGGACGCGGAGGCGGAGGTCACTCTCGACATCCTCGCGGCGCCCGAGGGAGCGCTGCTCCAGCTCTCCACGGACCTGGTGATCCGCGGCAAGATCGTCCAGTTCGGCAAGGGCGCGATCGTCACGGTGTCGGACCGGATCATCCAGCAGTTCGCGCGGAACCTGGGGAGCCTGCTGGATCAGGACCGGGCGACCGGGCCCTCCTCGATCGCGACCACTCCGACCGCTCCCACTGCCCCGCAGCCGGCCATGGCGCCGGACTCGGACCTCGACGGCCTCGCACTGCTGCTGGGCCCGCGGGCCGCCAAGTACGGCCTGGTGGCAGGGGCATTCGCCGTCGGTGTCCTGGAGGGCTGGCTGCTCGGTCGACTCGGCGCCCAGGCACGGGAGTTGCGAGCCCAGCGGAGGACATCATGAGCGACGTTCAATACGGGCGGGAAACGGAACTCACCTACCAGCGGGCCGGGTTCGGCGCGCCCGTGCGCCGTGGCAGCCGCCCCGCGATCGTCGTGGTCGACCTCACCCGCGGCTTCACCGAACCAGGCCTCCCCTCGGGGGCCGACCTCACCGAAGTCGTCGCGGCCACCGGCGAGTTGATCGCGGCTGCGCGGCCGGCCGCCGTACCGGTGGTGTTCACCGCGATCGCCTACACACCGGCCGAGGCGACGGGCGACGCGGTCACCTGGCTGCAGAAGGCGCAGGGCATGCGGAGCCTGGTCGAGGGCAGCGAGGAGGTCGCGCTCGACCCGCGATTGCCTCGGACGCCGCAGGACCATCTGATCGTCAAGAAGGGCGCGTCCGCGTTCTTCGGGACGTCCCTGGCCGCCCTGTTGACCGGACTCGGCCGCGACACGGTACTGGTGTGCGGCGCGACGACGAGCGGTTGTGTACGGGCCACCACCGTGGACGCCGTGCAGTCCGGCTTCTCGGTGCTGGTGCCGAGGGAGTGCGTCGGCGACCGCGCGCCGGGTCCGCACGAGGCGAACCTCTTCGACATCCAGGCCAAGTACGGCGACGTGACCGACCTCAAGGACGCGGTCCGCTATCTCGACGGACTGCCCAGGACAGCGCCGTAACCCCAACTGCCGCTCTGCGTAATTGGAGAACCCCATGCCCCCACCCACGCGCCTGCTCGACCAGTCCGCGCTCGCCGATCTCGCCGACGTCCCCGCCACCAGCCGCTGGATCCGCTCCGGCGGCACGCGCCTGCACGTCCTGGACTACGGCGGTGACGGCGTCCCGCTGGTCGTGCTCCCCGGCATCACCGGTCCGGCCGTCGCGATGGACTTCGTGGCCCGTGAACTGACGCCTCTTGTACGGCCGTTGGTGGTCGACGTCCGTGGGCGCGGGCTGTCCGACGGCGGTGGTTCGTACGGGCTGGAGGAGTACGCCGAGGACACCGAGGCCGTCGTCGCGGGGCTCGGGCTGCACCGGCCGGTGCTCTTCGGGCACTCCATGGGTGCGCGGATCGCGGCCGTGACCGCTGTCCGGGCCAAGGTGGCACTGCGGGGCACCGTGCTCGGCGATCCGCCGATGAGCGGCCCCGGACGCGGGCCGTATCCCACACCCCTGGACGTCTTCCTCGACCAGCTGGCGCAGGCGCGGCGCGGTACCGACGCGGGCGAGGTGGCCCGGGCCTGGCCGCGCTGGCCGCGCCGTGAGCAGGAGCTGCGGGCCCGCTGGCTGGCGAGCTGCGACACGGAGGCCGTCACGGCCACGCATCGCGGCTTCGAGAGCGAGGACTTCTTCGACTGGTGGCCCTCCGTTCCCGGCCCGACGGCACTCCTCTATGGCGCGGACAGCCCGGTCGTCACCGCGGAGGGCGCGGCGGAGGCGGCCCGGCTGCTGCCGTCGGCCGTCATGTCCCTGATCCCGGACGCCGGTCACATGCTGTTCTGGGACAACCCGTCCGCCGCGCTCGCGGCCCTGCGCCAGGTGCTGCGGCCGATGCTGGTGTGACGCCGACGCGCGGGTTCCCGAAGATCGCAGGTCCGGCTGCCGACTCGGTCAAGTGCCGTGCTTAAGTGGGCTCCATGGGTGACGAAACCGCAACCCCGACGTCCACGCCGGCCGGGCCTCCCCCGGCGCTCACCGCCGCGCCCGGCTACCAGGTCCGCCGCCTGTACCAGGCGTATCTCGCGGCCTGGATCCGTGCGGTCGACCCGACGCTCACCGGGCCCCAGTTCGCGGTGCTCCAGGCTGTGGAAGCGGCGCCCGGGAGCGACCAGCGGTCGATGGCGGCCGCTGTCTCCCTGGACACGTCGACGATGGCGGACGTCGCCCGGCGGCTGGAGAACCGGGGACTGATCGTGCGCAGGACGGCCGCGGACGACGGCCGGCGCAAGCTGCTCCACCTCACGGAGGAGGGCGAGCGGACCCTCCACGAAGCGAACCTCCGCGCCCGCCGGCTCGACGAGCGCCTCCTCGCGCCGTTCGGACCGGAGCGGCGCGAGGAAATCATGCATCTGCTCACGTCCCTCGCCGACCACTGGGAGGGACTGGCCGAGGACTCCTGACCGCGAGGCGGCGGTCGGCGGGTCCCCGGTCGCCGACGACCGTACGCAGCCTCGTACGCAGGACACCCGGAGGATCCCGTGACCGATCACCACATCGGCATGATCGTGCCCAGCTCGAATCTGACCATGGAGACGGAGCTGCCGCGCATGATGCGGCAGCGCGAGTCCCTGGTTCCGGAGGACCGGTTCGTCTTCCACAGCAGCCGTATGCGCATGCGGCACGTGACGCCCGAGGAGTTGCGCGCCATGAACGCGCAGACCGGGCGCGCGGCACTCGAACTCGCCGACGCCCGGCCCGACGTGGTCGTCACCGCCTGCCTCGTGGCGATCATGGCGCAGGGCCCGGGGTTCCACTGCACCGCCGAGGACGAGATCACCGGCGTGCTGCGCGCCGAGGGCTCCCGGGCCCCTGTGGCGTCGAGCGCGGGCGCCCTGCTCGACGGCATCAAGGCCCTGGGTGCCCGGCGGGTCGCGATCGTCACGCCGTACATGAAGCCGCTCACGCGGCTGGTGGCGGACTACATCGAGGACGCGGGCGTCGAGGTGGTGGACGCGCTGAGTCTGGAGGTGGCGGACAACCTGGCCGTCGCCCGCCTCGACCCGGCCGACCTGCGCGAGCACTGGCGGCGCCTGGACCTGTCACGGGCCGACGCGCTCGTTCTGTCCGCCTGCGTCCAGATGCCCTCGCTGCCGTCGATCCAGGCGGTGGAGGAGGCGTCGGGCCTGCCGGTGCTCTCGGCGGCGACCGCCACGGCCTACCGCATCCTCGTCGAGCTGGGCCTGCCCGCCGTCGTTCCCGGCGCGGGCAGCCTGCTCAGCGGCCGGATCGAGGCCGGTGGACGGAGAGGGGAAGACCTGGGGCTGCCGCGAGGGACGACAGGACGTCCGTGAACTGCTCGCACATCTCCCGGACTTCAGCCTCGCGGAGTTACCTGCGGGACTGTGCCGCGCCCCCGGGCAGTCACCTGGTCTTCGTCGGCGACCAGCCGGACCGGCGGACGTTCGGAGAGCAGGCTCAGAGGGGTGCCATCTCCAGCTCCCCGAAGACCCGCAGGCCAACCTGTGCCGCCAGCCAAGGAGCCCGTTCGGCCTCGATCTGCTTCACGTGGACGTACACCGTGTGGTTCGGTGCGGGCTCCTCAAGGTCGAGATCGCGGGCGTTCACGCACACTGTCACGTACGCGCCTCTGGGGCGCCCGCAGCCGAGGCCCACTTCGGGAGCCTCGGGCCAACCGCTGAAGTCCCAGCGGACCATGGCCGGGACGTTCCCCACCGCGGCCACGAACTCCTCCACCGCTTCCGGGGCCATGCACCATCTGCGCGAGGAGATCGGAAGGCACTCCGCCGGAGCGCCGCCATCCTCTGAGGAGCCGTGCCGGTCGGCTCCGAAGGGGAACCACTCGGCATCCGGCATCACGCCGCTCAACCGCTCCAGCTCTCCGGGCGTGGAAACCCTTGCCTCGAAGTCGACTTCGAGTTCCGTGGTGTCGGCGAGTTCGAGCAGTCGTCCGACGGCTCGCAGTGTCTCGGCAAGATCCGTCGTCCTCAGCACTGCCTGCGCGTACGAGTTGGCCATGACGAGCAGTCTCCCAAGTCAGGCACCCTCCCTGCCGACCATTAATCGCCGGACTCCGTCGCCCGAAAGACAACGCCAGAGCAACGCCAACCTGTGCGCAGCCTGAGAATTTGTGTGATCCGCGCAGGCGTGGGCAGACGCCGCCGTTATGAGCACCCTGCAGCGGAGCACCGCAGACGAGGCCACGGAGCAGAGCCCTGATGTGCGGGCGGCGGCGCCGCTCGTGCCCGCGGCCGCGGAAGGAGGCAGAGGTGGCGGGCGGGGATTTTCGTCGGCGCTGCGTGGTGGTGGGCGGGTCGCGGGGCTGGACGGACTGCGGACGGTCGCGGTGGTGCTGGTGATCGTCTACCACGTGGAGCCGGACCTGGTGCCGGGCGGTTCGGTGGGCGTGGACGTGTTCTTCACGATCAGTGGTTTCGTCATCACGCGGGTGCTGGTCGGCGAGTACGCCCGTACCGGTGGCATCGGGCTGTGGCCGTTCTACCGGCGTCGGTGGGTGCGCCTGATGCCGGCCCTGCTGGTGATGTGCGCGGTCACCGCCCTGCTGTCCGTGACGTTCGCGCTGCCGCTCTTCCGCGGTGCGTGGGCGGCCGCCGCCCTGGCCGCGGGGTCGGTGGTCAATCTCGTACGGGCCGGGAACGACGGCGCGTACTCCGATCTCACCGCGCCCCTCAGCCACACCTGGTCCCTGGGCGTGGAGGAGCAGTTCTATCTCGCCTGGCCGCTCCTTCTGCTCGTCCTGCTGCGGCACGCGACCGCACGCGCGGTGCTGGCCTGCGTCGCGGTGCTGTGCGTGCTTCCGGTGCTCTGGCGGACGGTGCTCTGGGACCCGACAGCGGCGCACCGTATCTACAACGGCCCCGACACCCGCGCCGACCAGCTCCTCATCGGCGCCCTGCTCGCCCTCGTCCTGGCCCGGCTGCGCGCCGACGACCCACGCCTGGCGTCGCTGCGCTGCTGGGCGGGCCGCCTCTGCTGGCCCGCGCTCGCGGTGCTCGGGCTGATCGCCTGGCAGATCCCGATCACCGAGGTGAGCGGCTGGAATCCCGTCTGGTACACGGTCGGTTTCCTGGCCGCCGCCCTGCTGACGGCCTGCGTGGTCGCCGCGCTGGCACTGTGCCCCCGCTCTTGGCCCACCCGCCTGCTGTCGCTGTCCACGATGGTCTGGATCGGGCGCAACCTCAGTTACGGGATGTACCTGTGGCACTACCCCGTCATCCGGCTGCTGCACGACCTCGGCGTGCGCGGTGACGCCCTGCTCCAGACCGGCCTCGCGGCCACGTTCGCCGCGGCCCTCGCCTCGTACGCCCTCGTCGAACGGCCTCTGCTACGACGGGGCCGGCCCCGCGTGCGCCGGCTTGAGCCGGTTGTCGCCGCGGAACCACGGTCACCGGTCCCGTGACCGACGACCGGCCGCCCCCTGCACGCGCCGCCGGCGCTACACCGGATCCGCCGCCGCGGTGCTCGGCGCCTGCGTGCCCGTGCTGCCGAACCTGATCCCCTTGGCCTCCTTGCCGACGGCGCTCAGCACAATCACCAGGAGCAGGGCGGGAGTCACGGTCCATGCCATCGCCGTCGGATAGCCGTGGTGCTCGGCGATGGCCTCCTGGATCGGCAGGTTGAGGGCGGCGATCAGGTTGCCGAGCTGGTAGGTGACACCGGGGTAGAAACCCCGGATCGTGTCCGGGCTCATCTCCGTGAGGTGGGCGGGGATGACGCCCCAGGCTCCCTGTACGCACAGTTGCATCAGGAAGGAGGACAGCATCAGCCAGCCCACGGCGGTGGACAGCACGAAGAAGGGCACCACGACCAGACCCGCGGCCGCCGCGATCATGATCGTGCGACGGCGCCCCAGCCGCTCGGAGTACGCCCCGAGGACCATGCCGCCGATGATGGCGCCGATGTTGTAGACCACGGCGATGGCGATCGCGGTGTCCGGGGACAGGCCCAGGCCCTTCTTGACGAAGGTCGGATAGATGTCCTGGGTGCCGTGCGACATCCAGTTGAAGGCGGTCATCAGCGCGACCAGGTACACGAACCGCCGTAGGACAGCAGGGTTCTTGAAGACCTGGTAGGCAGGCGTGCGGTTGAGTTTGACGCTCTTCTCCCACACCTGGCTCTCCTCCACCCGGGCGCGCACCCACAGCGAGACGAGGGCGGGTACGAGGCTGAAGGCGAACAACCCCCGCCAGCCGAAGGCGGGTTCGATGACGAAGAACGCCACCGCGGCGAGCAGATAGCCGAGCGAGTAGCCGCTCTGCAGCAGGCCCGACCAGAAACCGCGCCGCTCGGCCGGGATCTTCTCCATGGCGAGCGCGGCGCCCAGGCCCCACTCGCCGCCCATGCCGATGCCGTACAGCAGGCGCAGTACCAGCAGCACGGTGTAGTTCGGTGCGAAGGCGCAGGCGAATCCGACGACCGAGTAGAAGGCCACGTCGACCATGAGCGGGGTGCGGCGGCCTTTGCGGTCCGCCCAGAGGCCGAAGAGGAGGGCGCCGACCGGTCGCATCACCAGGGTGGCCGTGGTGAGGAAGGCCATGTCGGTGAGGGAGACATCGAAGTCGTCGGCGATCTCGCTGTAGACAAGTACGACGAGGAAGTAGTCGAAGGCGTCCATCGCCCAGCCCAAGTAGGCGGCGACGAAGGCGTTGCGCTGATCCTTGGTGAGTCCCGCTGCCTGCTCCCGGACGGTGTTCAGCATGCCAGCCCTCCCTTGGTCCGCAGGTCAGGCTAGGTGCGCACGGTGGGGCGGACAACGCAAGGACCGGCAAAACACCAGCCACAATCGGCCAAAGGGCACGACTGGTTCACAGGCTTCGCGCCAAGTCCTCACAGCAGGGGGAACCGCCCCGGTTTCGACGTCGGATCCGGGCCTGTCCCGGGACGGTTCGTCCTGCTGAACTCACGCGGAGCGAGCGCCTGTTGGCGTCACACCGACAAGTCAGTCGCCGCGCTGCCCGCTCACGAAGCTGTGGTCACCCGGGCCCAGGTTCGACACGGTGACCGTTCCGTCGGCCACGGTCACGTCACGGCTCGACGCCCGCCGCCCGTCCCACAGCGTCCGCCGGCCGGCGCTCACGCGCAGACCGCGCGCGTCACCGGGGAGGACGACCGCGCCCTGGGTGTGCCGGGGCACGTGGACCGTGAGGCGGAAGACGCGAGCACTGTTCTCCCACTCGGCGCCCAAGGGGCCGTGCGGGGTGGGAAGTTGACCCGTCGCCCAGTCGACGTCGCCGGGCTGCGGACGTACCTCCCAGGTGGCGTATCCGGGTGAGGTCGGCCGGGCGCCCAGCAGGTTGTGGGTCAGCGCCGGCAGGACACCGGTGGACCAGCCGTGGGCCATGCTGGTGTAGGCGTCCTCGTACAGCGAACCGTTGGGGCCGATGCCCTCCCAGTGGGTGATGCCGGGGTCGTTCTTGTCCATCCAGCCGTACATACGGCGGATCTGGTCGAGCGCGGATCCGGCCTGCCCGCTGAGGAAGCGGGCCTCGATCTCCGGGTACGACGTGAAGGCGTACACGCGTTGCGACGCCTGGTCGAAGAGCGTGTCGTTGTCCATGAAGGCGTTCCCGTACGGCCGTTGCGTCGTCGCGTCGAGATGCGCGAGGGCCGAGGTGGCGCGGGCCGCGTCGGCGATGCCGGTGACGACTGCGAGGGAGTTGCCGTCCTGCGCGTGCCGTACCGCGCCCGTTCCGGAGTCGAGGTAGGCGCCCGCATCGGCGTCCCACAGAAGGGAGTTGACGGCCTGGGCAACGTTGTCGGCCCGCGTGCTCCAGCGCGTGGCGTCGGCCTTCTGGCCCAGCAGGCGGGCCAACGCGGCGGCGTTCTGGAGGGCTTGGACGTAGAGCGCGTTGTAGTAGGTGACACGGCCCGTGCGACCCAGGAAGGCGTAGTCGCCGTATCCGCCGGTGCCGTTGAGGCCCTTGCTCAGCAGGCCCGCGTCGTCCGTGACGCTCGGGTACCAGGTGTCCAGGACCTTCAGCAGGGTCGGGTAGTAGCGCGTCGCGTACTGGCGGTCGCCGGTGTAGAGGACGTAGTCCCAGCTGCAAGTGACCCAGTACAGCGGGTAGTCGAAGAGCGGGAGGGTGTAGTTGCCGATGGAGGCGGGCGGGATCCAGCCGTCGGCGCGCTGGTGGTCGGCGAGGTCCGCGAGGACGTTGCGGGCCGCCGCCGCGGCGTCGTCGTGGGTCAGGTAGAGGGTGCGCGCGGAGACGGCGAGGTCGCCGACGTACGGGTCGCGGTCGCGCTTGGCGCCGTCCTGGAGGACCAACTTCCCTTCCAGCGTGGCGCTCCACGCGTTGCGGGGGTCGACGTCGTCCTGGCGGAAGGTGTCGGTGACGAGTTCGTTGGTGTACGCGGCGCCGTACCAGTAACGATTCAACTCGTCGTCGGAGCACAGGAACCAGCCGCGGTAGGTGCTCGGGGTACCCACGTACGCGGTGAACTGGAGTGCCACGGAGTCGATTTCGACCGTGCCCCAGGGCTGCGCGGCGGGGCTGTCCGAGGCGAGTGCGTCGAGGCTGATCTTGAGGTAGCGGAATCCGTGCAGGCCGTCCGCGAACACCTTGTCGCCGGCCTGGAAGCCTTTGTGGTCGGTCCAGTTGGCGCCCTTCGCGGGTACGGCGAACTGGTCCGTGCCCCCTCCAGCGCCGCCCGCCTGGTCGGCGCGGGTGAAGTCCGAGCGGTCGGTGAGGAATTGGCGGGTCTCGGAGAACGCCACCCGCACGCCTGGGGAGTTGGCGGAGGCCGACGTGAACTTGATCTGCGGATATCCGACCACGACCTTGCCGAAGTCCACGGTGACGGTCGGTATCGGGATCGGCTCGACCGGTGCGGGCCAGACCTCGTTGATCCGGGTGAAGTTGCCGTGCGAGGTGTCCTGGGCGTGGGTCACCGTGATGCGGACGCGGTCGGTGCTGACCTTCTCCGTGAACGGAACGGCCTTCTGCACTGCGTCGTTGCCGGTGACCGTGGCGGCGGTGTGCCAGTCGCCGTCGCTCCACACGTCGACGGTGTAGTCGGTCGGCACGCCGTCGCTGTTGGAGATCACGGTGACGCCCTGCAAGGACGTGACCTGCGGCGCGGTGATGGTGAGGACGTCGGGGAAGACGCCCAGGGTGTCGTCGTTCCAGAAGGTGTCCGGGTTGCCGTCGATCGCGTTCGTGGCGTCGTAGGTGCGCGGCCGGCCGTCGTTGCCGTTGTTGCCCGCGTGGGCCGAGGATGCCTCGGCCGTGGTGCCGGTGGGCCAGGTCGGCGCCGCCGCGGGCTGCGGGCGCCGCAGGAGGGATCTGGCTCCGCCGGGCTTGAGCAGCGCGTCGGGGTTCTTCACGTCTCCGGTCGACGTGGTGATCCGCACCGGGCGGACCGTTCGCGAGGACGGGCCCTGGACGTAGCGGTGCCAGCCTCCGGAGCGGCGCGACGGGTTGCCGGTGAGGGAAGCGGAGGCTTCCTCTGCTGGGAGTGCCTCCGCTGGGGGGAGTCCGGTGGAGAGGGACACCGCGGTGAGTCCGACGGTGCCGGCTGCTGCGAGAGCCACGCGACGGGAAATGCCTTTGTCCGGTGTGCTGTTCGACGCCATGCTGTCCCCTTGAGCGCAATGGATTGAATCGTTTCACTCGGCAGCTGCGTGGTGACGCTATCTCGAACAGCGGATGCCCGTACAGCGTTGGGACAGAAGTATTCGGCGCTGCGCGCCGTCCGGAACGAGGCGCCGTGCAAGGGGAGGGCCACCAGACGGGACGCTGATCGGTCGCTGACAGGATCTTCATACGGGGACGGCACGTTGACGGCATGTCCTCCTCCATCCCCTCCCCCCGCCGCGGCGTCGTCGCTCCCCTGCTGACCGTCGTCGCCTCGGGTGCGACCCTCGTGATGCTCGCCGCCTGCGGCGGCGGGGGCGGCACCCGCGACGAAGGTGTCGCCTCCATCGCCACCCCTTCCGCGCATGCGGCGACCACGGCCGGCCCGGACGCCGGGCACGTAAGGATCCGTCTCGACGACAGCCAGGAAGACGTCAACAGGCTCTGGGGCGCCTGGAGTCACTGCCTTGAGGAACATGGCCTGCCGTCCGGCACGAAGGCTCTGCCCGACAATCCCGCGGTCAAGGCCTGCGACCCGAAATACCCGCTGCAGCCGGTGGAGATGGACCCGGCGAAGAACCCGCGCTACAGCGACGGCGTGCGCGCCATGGTGCGGTGCATGAACAGCCACGGCATCAAGAGCGCCGTCTCCGACGGGAATTGGAGCTTGGTCAGCGGGGACAGCCTGAATCTGCCCGACTTCGACAAGGACAAGGTCCAGTGCCAGGTCAAGTCCTTCAAGAACGGCGGCTGACGGCCGAGGAAACAGTTCGGGGGAGCCCGTGTGAGAGGCGGACCGTACGACTTTGGTCGTTCGTGGATGCGACGAACGGATGCTGTGCGGGCGGGCATCGATGCATACCGTTGGCGCGTGAACGCGAAGACGATGGCCCTCGATGTCCGGAGCCGACTGGGCGCGGCAGGTATGTGGTCCCGGCGGCAGATCGTCGGCGAGACGGTGCTGGCCGTCGGCCTGGGCCTCGCCATGGCCATGACCCAGACGAACGAGGGCGCTCTGCGGATGGTCGCCGTCGGGGTCGTCGCCGCGGTGATCTCTCTGCTGCGGCGGGCATTCCCTGGCGGCGCCCTGCTCGCCACCGGCGCGGTCTCCGGTGTGCTCGGTGGTTTCGGGTTCGTGCTGATCGTGGTGAGCTGGTCGGCGGGCGCGCGGATCGAGGCACCGCGTCGGGCGCTCGCGTTCTTCACGGCCGCCTACGTCCTCTACGTCGGGCTGTCCGTCCCCAGTCCTTCGCAGCCGCTGTCCGCCGCACAGACGCTGGTGTTCATCACGCTCGCGTTCCTGGTGACGGGGGTCGTGCCCGGCCTGGCCAGCCGCAACCGCGCCCAACGCCGCACGCTGCTGCGCGCGTTGCACGAGCACAACGCCCAACTCCTGCGCGAACGCGAGATGATCGCATCCCACTCGCGCCTGCGCGAACGGCAGCGCATAGCGCAGGACATGCACGACAGCCTCGGCCACCAACTGGCCCTGATCGCCGTCCACACGGGCGCGTTGGAGGTCGACCGCGAGCTGACGGGCGGACAGCGCGAGGTGGTCGGCGTGCTGCGGGAGGCGTCCGTGTCCGCGATGCACGAGCTGCGCGAGGCGGTCGGTATCCTGCGCGACGGCACTCCCGATCAACTGCGGGACAACGAGGGTGAGTTGGAGGCCCAGGCCCAGGCCCGGGGCGTGGCGGGGATCGACGGCCTGGTGGACGCGTCGCGGGGCGCGGGCACGGTCGTAGCGCTGCGGCGTACGGGCCAGGCACGTCCGCTGGCTCCCGCGGCCGACCACGCGGCGTTCCGGATCGTGCAGGAGGCGCTGACCAACGCCCTGAAGCACGCGCAGGGCGCCGGGATCTCCGTCGAACTGCGCTACGAGCCGGACTCCTTGGTCGTCGAGGTCGCCAACGGGCCGGTTCCCGCGCTGACTTCAGCCGTACGGCGGACCGTGGTGAGCGGCGGGCAGGGGCTGACGGGGCTGCAGGAACGGGCCCGGCTGGTCGGCGGCATGGTGCACGCGGGGCCCACGGCGGACGGGGGGTTCCGTATCGCGGGCGTGCTGCCCTACGGTCCCGGGTCGCCGCGCGCATCGGAGAGCAGCCGGTGGCCGGCGGTCCCGGGGCCGGACGGAGCGACCTTCGTCGATGCGGCGAACGACTTCCGGGGGCAGAGCGAGGGGGCGGTGCCCGGCGACGGTGGTGCGGACATCGACTGGTCCGGTGCGCCGGACAGGCAGAAGGAGTTCGACATCGCCATGGGACGCAAGAAGAAGGGCGTCGTGATCGGATGCGGCGCCGCAGTGCTGACCTTCCTGGTTCTCGGGGTGGTTGCCGTCGTGCTGATCATCAACCTGGTGGGGAAGGAGGGCGACAAGCTCATGCTCGATCCGAAGGTCTACGAGTCGGTGAAGGTCGGGGACTCCGAGACGGCCGTACGGGACAAGCTGCCGCACGGAAAGTCGTTCCTGGCCGGGACCTTGGGCGACGAGGCGCCCGCCGAGCCGCGGGGGGCGACCTGCTCGTCGTATCTCTCCACGAAGAACTGGCCGACCGAGGGAGGGGACATGCCCGCCTTCCGCTTCTGCTTCAAGGACGGCAAACTCGTCGAGAAGCGGGCCTTCGCGACCAAGTCGTAGTCTTGGGCCTCCCGTCGCCCCCGTCACACGTCCCGCAGGAGAATCGTGATCAGAGTCCTCGTCGCGGATGACGAACCCCTCATCCGGGCGGGCATCAGGATGATCCTCACCTCCGCCGACGACATCGATGTCGTGGCGGAGGCGGCCAACGGCCGTGAGGCGGTCGACCTGGTCCGCGCACACGTCGTCGACGTGGCCCTGCTCGACATCCAGATGCCGGTGCTGGACGGCCTGTCCGCGCTGGCCGAGCTGCGGCGGGCGGCACCGGCCGTACGCTCGCTGATCCTGACGACGTTCGGCGAGCGGGAGAACGTGCTGCGGGCGCTGAGCCAGGGCGGCGCCGGGTTCCTGCTGAAGGACTCGGCGCCGGCCGAGCTGATCCAGGCGGTACGGGCGGCCGCGGCCGGGGACGCGTATCTGTCACCGGCCGCGACGCGTCACGTGGTCGACCAGCTCGCCTCGGGTCAGGCGGCGGCGCGCGGCGAGGAGGCGCGCCGGCGCCTGGAGTCGCTCAGCACCCGGGAACTGGAGGTCCTCGCACTGCTCGGCGAGGGCCTGTCGAACGCCGACGCGGGCGAGCGGATCCATGTGAGCGAGGCGACGGTGAAGACGTACGTCAGCCGGATCCTGACGAAGCTGCGGTGCGAGAACCGGGTCCAGGCGGCCCTGCTGGCGCGGGACGCGGGGCTGGGACCGAGCTGATCCGCGGATCGTCAGCCGCCGGGCCTGACCCCCAACTGCTCCACGAGGTCACGAGGTTGTCCTCGGCCGCCTGCCAGCTCGTCGTACAGCGCGCGGTCGTCGCCTCCCTGGAGGTGAGGGGGGAGGTGCTACCGCTTCCCGACGGTGTACGTCAGGTGGGTCACCCGGGACGATGTGTCCGTGCGGGTCTGGTTCAGCGTGAGGCGGTCGGGGTCCACGTGGTCGAACAGGCGGATGCCGGTGCCGAACAGCACGGGCGCGAGCGCGATCGAGAACTCGTCGATCAGGCCGCTGTCCAGGTACTGCTGGATCGTCTCGGCGCCGCCGGCGATGCGTACGTCGCGGTCCCCGGCGGCCTCGCGGGCCCGGTCGAGGGCACTCTCGATGCCGTCGTCGACGAAGTGGAAGGTGGTGCCGCCCGGCCGCTCCCACGGGTCACGCGTGGTGTGGGTGAGGACGAACACCGGGGTGTGGAACGGCGCCTCCTCCGGCCAGGCCGGCTCGCCGGCGTCGAACATGCGCCTGCCCATGACGCTCGCGCCGGTGCGCTCGAACGTCTCCCGCGCGATGTCGTTGTCGCGGCCCTCCTCGCCGCCCTCGCCCAGCTTCAGGTTCTCCCGGAAGAACCGCAGCGGGAACACCCACGCCTGCAGCTCCGACCACTTCGCCATCCAGCGCCGGACCCTCGGGTCGTTCTGGCCTTCGGGCGAGAAGACGTCCTCGACGGGCACCTCCTCGGGCGCCATGAAGCCGTCGAGCGACATCGTCACGCTGAAGAACACCTTTCCGGCCATCAGCCCTCAGCTCCCTTCAAGTCGGTCTCGTTCCCGGTGAGTTCGACGACGTAGGCCGCGAGGTTGCTCAGCGTCTGCTCGCCGCCCTCGATCGCGTGGTACTTCTCCACCGCCTCGTCACGGAGTTCCTTGGTGGGGAACACCGTGCGCATCACGATCCGGGTCCCGTCGCCGGCCGGTTCGAAGGACAGGACGGACTCGAAGGCGTTCGGGTCGTCGCGGGACTCGCCGTGCAGCAGCGCGATCCGCTCCGGCGGGACGATCTCCCGCCAGGTGATCCACTCCTGGTAGTCGGTCCCGTCCGGCCCGTGCATCACGAAGTCCCAGGCGCCGCCGACGCGGAACTCGAAGGACCGCGTCGTCGTGCTGAAGCCCTCCGGTCCCCACCACCGCGACAGGTGCCGGACTCGTGTGAACACCTCGAACACCAGCTCCCGGGGCGCGTCGATCACCCGGGAGATCACGACCTCGCGGTCCGCGGTCACAGGTGCGGCCTCGCCGCCGCTACTGGTCATCGCCATCATCCGGTCCTTCCTGCCTTGTCTGCTCCAGTTCCTGCACGTACTCGTCCAGCCGGTCGAAGCTCCCGCTCCAGAACCGCTCGAAGCCGCCCACCCACTCGTGGACCGGCCGCAGCCCGCGGGCGTCCAGGTCGTACAGCCGCTGCTTGCCCGCCCCGCGGACCCGCACCAGCCCGACCTCCCGGAGGACCCGCAGGTGTTTGGAGGCCTGCGGCTGGGTCATCCCCAGGTCCCGCGCCAGGTCGGTCACCGGCCGCTCGCCGCCCCGCAGGAGCAGCAGGATCTCCCGCCGCTGCGGTTCGGCTATCGCGTTGAACGCGTCCGAGGTCGTCGCCGCTCGTGCCATGGCGCCATCGTATGCCTATATAGGCATGTGTCAACGGTCCACCGGACAGAAGGGTCCGGCGCTCCCGCGCGGCCCTGATGGCGGCCGCGGTGCGCCTCGTGTCCGAGCGCGGCACCACGGGCATCCCGGTGACCGATCTCGCCGAGGCGGCGGACGTCAGCCGGCGCCTCGTCTATCTGCAGTTCGGGGATCGCGACACCCTCCGGACGGAAGCCGCGATCGACCTGGTGAGACGCGAGCTGCTCCCCCGGGCCGGAGACGGCGGCGACACCTCCGAGGGAGTGGCCGCGCCGGCGCGGCACTTCGCGGAACACCGCTCCTTCTACCGCCCGATGCTGACCGGCTCCTGCGCCTTCGCCATGACCAGCACCCTCAACAAACTCTTCGGCTCCCTCAACAGGCCCGCCGTCCGCGAGCTGTTCGGCGACCTGGACCAGCAGACGGCGGACGACCTCTCGGAGTTCATCGCGGGCGGAGCCGCCACGCTCGTCAACAACTGGGTGATCGACGGCGCGGACCCCCTCGCCCCCGAGGACCTCACGAACCGTCTGCGCCGCCTCGCACCCAGCCCGCGGCGAGAAGCCGTCCGACCCGGCCCCGGTGCGCCTGTTCGTGATGGGTGAGGACACCTGGCGCGACTTCCCGTCCTGGCCCCCGCCGGGGTACGCCCCGCAGCGCCTCCACCTCCACCCCGCCGGCGCCCTCGCCGTCGGCACACCGGACGAGTCCGCCCCGGACACCTACCGCTACGGCCCGGCCGACCCCACGCCCGCGCTCGGCGGCGTCCGCATGGCCGTCGGCATCAGGTCGGGCCGCGTCGACGACACCGATCTGGAGGCCGCCCGGACGTCCTCACCTGCACAACTCCCGCCCTGGACAAGGACGTCGAGGTCGTCGGAGAGGTGAGCGCCGAGATCTGGTTCCGCTACAGCCTGCCGTACGCCGACGTGTTCGTCCGCCTCTGCGACGTGGACGAGAAGGGCCGCTCCACGAACGTCTGCGACGGCCTGATCAACCTCACCGGCGCCGACGACACGACGTGCGCGAAGGTCCGACTCTGGCCGACGTCCTACCGTTTCCAGCGCGGCCACCGCATCCGCGTCCAGATCTCCAGCGGCGCCTTCCCGCGCTACAACCGCAACCTCGGCACCGGCGAGCCCCAAGCGACCGCCACCACCCTCAACGATCCTGCCGATCGGACCACCGAACTGACCAAACCTGGTGGGCCGTTGGAGCACTAGGGGACATCCCGTAGAACCATTCCCGGTGTTCCGGGCATCCCTTACGACCTCAGGCCGATGTGGCTCAAGGGGCTGGCGGGTTTCAATGGCCCCTATGCCCAGCGAAGTGCCCGAACTACAACCACTCCACGCCGACCACGCCCCGGCGGTCCTGGCCTTCGAGCTGGCCAACCGTGCCTACTTCGCCACGTTGATCTCCGACCGCGGCGACGCCTACTTCGACGGGTTCACCGCCGGCTTCGACGCGTTGCTGGCCGAACAAGAGGCCGGCATCTGCGCCTTCTACGTGCTCGTTGCCGAGGACGGCTCGGTCCTCGGCAGATTCAACCTGGTCGACATCACCGAGGATCACACGGCGACACTCGGCTACCGGGTCGCGCAGCATGTCACCGGTCGCGGCGTGGCGACCGCAACCGTCAAGGAACTGTGCCGGCTTGCGGCCTCACAGCACGCGCTGCGCACGATCAGAGCAGCCACATCCCACGAGAACATCGCATCCCAAAAGGTGCTGACCAAGGCCGGTTTCACCCCGGTCGGCCCCGCCCACCCCTCCGACATCGGCGGCAAGCAAGGCACTTGGTACCAGCGCGACGTCTAGGTCCGGCACCCGCCCAGCAGCACTCACCCCAACAGGGCAAGCAACTGCGCCGCCGGCAAGGGATACCGCGTATGCCCACCCGGCCCCGTTACCCGAGCAGCGGTCAACAGCGCATTGAGAACCGCCTCCTCTACGGCGTCCAGCACGGCGCCGAACAGAGGATCCAGCCCGGCATCGGGCACCACCGCAGGCCCGGCCGGTGTGCCCAGAGGACGGGTGCCCAGGGCAAGGCCGTAGTCGCCACTGCCATTGCTGTAACCGGCGCCGACCCGTGCCAGCGCATAGACGGAGCGACGGGCGAGCCGCGTCAACTGGCGGGCGTCCAGGGGCGCGTCGGTGGCGGTCACGATCATGCAGGAGCCGGTCTCCGGACCGGGACCGGACTCGTCCGCGGGAACGCCCACGTCAGCGGGGGTGACCGTACGGCCCAACACCCGTAGCGTTCCACCGAAGTTGGCCTGCACGAGGACCCCGAGGGTCGCCTCCTGCCCCGCGACCGGCACACGCCGCGACGAGGTGCCGATGCCCGCCTTGAAACCGAGCGCGGTCGTCCCGGTGCCCGCGCCCACCGATCCCTCGGCGACGGGTCCTGCGGACGCCGACTCAAGTGCGGCGCGAACGTGTTCCTCCCGGACCGGACGTGACCGGATGTCGGAGAGGAGCCCGTCGTTGCACTCCCCGACCACCGCATTCACGCTCCGGGCGTCTGCACCCTCGGGCCGTTCCAGGATCCAGCCCACCAGGGCGTCGGCGACCCGGAAGGCGGACAGGGTCGAGGTGAGCAGCACGGGGGTTTCCAGCGCGCCGAGTTCGGCGATCTGCGTGGTGCCGAGGAACTTGCCGTAGCCGTTGCCCGCGAACACCCCGGCGGGCAACGGGCTGCCGGGGCCCACGCCTTCGGGCACGATCGCGGTGACCCCGCTGTGCACGCGGGGCGGGTGGATCAGTGTCGTGTGTCCGACGCGGATGCCGGGCACGTCCGTGATCGCGTTGTGCGTGCCGGTGGGCAAGTCACCGATGCCGAGCCCGAGTTGACGGGCTCGGCGGGGCACGGTGGGCGCGAGCGGATCAGGGCCTGGCGACTCGGGCATGGCCAGACACTACGACACCGGTCGCGCCGGCCCTGACGGTCGACTCGGCTGCGCGGCCGGTCAGCCCGCGGCGAGGAGTTCGAGCGTGTCGATCACACGGTTCGAGAAGCCCCACTCGTTGTCGTACCAGGCGACGACCTTCACATGGCGGCCGTCGACGCGGGTGAGGGCGGAGTCGAAGATCGACGAGGCCGGGTTGCCCGTGATGTCGGAGGAGACGAGCGCGTCGTCGGAGTATTCGAGGACGCCCGCGAGGGGTCCATCGGCCGCGGTGCGGTAGGCGGCGAGCACGTCCTCGCGGGTCACGTCGCGGGCGACGGTGGTGTTGAGTTCGACGATCGAGCCCACCGGCACGGGCACGCGGATCGAGTCGCCCGACAACTTGCCGTCCAGGTTGGGCAGTACGTGGCCGATCGCCTTGGCGGCGCCCGTCGTGGTCGGCACGATGTTGACGGCGGCGGCGCGGGCCCGGCGGGCGTCGCGGTGCGGGCCGTCCTGCAGGTTCTGCTCCTGCGTGTAGGCGTGCACCGTGGTCATGAATCCGTGCTCGATACCGGCGAGTTCGTCGAGCACCGCGGCGAGGGGTGCCAGCGCGTTGGTCGTGCAGGAGGCGTTCGAGACGATCGTGTGCGTGGCCGGGTCGTAGGCGTCGTTGTTGACCCCGAACGCGAGCGTGACGTCGGCGCCGTCCGAGGGCGCGCTGACGAGTACCTTCCGCGCGCCCGCGTCGAGGTGGGCGCGGGCTGCCTTGGCGGAGGTGAAACGGCCTGTGGCCTCCAGCACGAGGTCCACTTCGAGTTCGGCCCAGGGCAGGTCCGCCGGTTCGCGCTCGGCGAGGACCTTGATGCGCCGGCCGTCGACCACAAGGGTGTCGCCGTCGACGGTCACGGGGCGGCCGAGCCGGCCGGACGTCGTGTCGAAGGCGAGCAGCCGCGCCAGAGTGGCCGGCTCCGTGAGGTCGTTGACGGCGACGACCTCCAGGTCGCTGTCGCGTTCGAGCAGGGCGCGCAGCACATTGCGTCCGATGCGGCCGAATCCGTTGATGGCAATGCGAGTCATGAGATAAGTCCCTTCGGTTCCCCACCAGGCTCGCGCGCGGCGACCATCGCGGACAGTGGCGCGATCGCCACGGTTCAAAAGGATCCCGCCACACCCCCGGGGCAGGGCCGGGCTACTCCCCTTGCGCGAAGGTCCGCCGGTATTCGCTCGGCGTCGTACCGAGAAGACGGTGGAAGTGCAGCCGGAGATTCGCACCGGTGCCCAGACCCACGTCGGCGGCGATCTGCTCGACGCTGCGCTCGGAGCGTTCGAGCAGCTCGCGGGCCATGTCGATGCGGGCCCGCATGACCCACTGCATCGGCGTGTAGCCGGTCTCGTCGACGAAGCGCCGCGAGAACGTGCGCGGCGAGACCGCGGCCTGCCGGGCGAGCGTCTCAAGGGTGAGGGGCTCGCCGAGCCGGTGCAGCGCCCACTCGCGGGTCGCGGCGAACCGTTCACCGAGCGGCTCGGGCACACTGCGCGGCACGTACTGCGCCTGACCGCCGCTGCGGTAGGGAGCCGCGACCAGCCGCCGGGCCGCGTGGTTGGACGCGGCCACCCCGAGGTCGCCGCGCAGGATGTGCAGGCACAGGTCGATACCCGAGGCGGCGCCCGCCGAGGTGAGCACGCTGCCCTCGTCGACGAACAGGACGTTCTCGTCGACCTGGACGAGCGGGTACTTCGTCGCGAGTGCCCGCGTGTAGTGCCAGTGCGTCGTGGCGCGCTTGCCGTCGAGCAGGCCCGTGGCGGCGAGCGCGAAGGCCCCGGTCGAGATCGCGGCGAGCCGCGCGCCCCGGTCGTGCGCGGCGATCAACGCGTCCAGGACACCCTGCGGCGGGTCCTCCCGGTCCGGGAACCGATACCCGGGGAGAAAGACGATGTCGGCCCAGGTCACCGCGTCGAGCCCGTCGGCGACGTGGTACGACAGCCCGTCGCCCCCGGTCACCAGGCCGGGCGCCGCACCGCACAACCGCACCTCGTACGGCATGCTCGCCCGCGTCGTGAACACCTGCGCGGGGATTCCGACGTCGAGCGGCTTGGCGCCTTCGAGGACGAGGACGGCGACGCGACGCAGGCGGGCGGTGGACACGGGAACAGCCTACGCAGGGCTGCGGCCGGCCGTTCACGGAGCCGTACCGGTCCGCCGCAGGTCAGACCTTCCAGGAGCGCAACTGGTCGGCGACGGCGAGAACCCCGACCCGCGTGTCCCGGATCTTGCGGACGAGGTCGGAGAGGGCGCCGTAGGGCGGGTCGATGCCTTCGCCGGACTGGCCCATGTACTGGGCGGCGACGAACGCGGCGTAGAGGCTGTTGCGGTGCGGCAGCGGCTCCAGCCGCACGATGGTGTGCATGAGCGCGGCCGCCCGCCAGGCGGCGTCCGGGTCGGCCGCGGCGAGCGTCGGCAGCTTGGTCTTGTGCCGGGACACGGCGGCCACGAGCGCGGAGTAGTCGGAGACCGACATGTCCTCGTGGCCGAGGGCGGCCTCCTGGACGTCGAGCAGCCAGGAGACGTCGATGTACAGGTGCATCAGGCGGCCGCGGCCCCGTCACGCTCCGAAGGCGGCACCTCGTCGGGGAAGGCGTCGTCGAACTCTCCGCGCAGCCGCTCGGCCCACACGGAAGCGCCGGCGACGAACTGACCGCGCTGCATCTCACGCACGCCGAGGTCGTGCAGATACTGCTTGAGGCTCTTCCCCTCGGCTGCGGCGGCCGCGCGCACTCCCTCAAGTTCCTCTTCGGTGAAGGACACATTCAGTGATGGCATGCTGCGATGGTACCTAGTTGGTGCCGCCGGTGCGAGGGCCCCGCCCCGCACAGCGGTCGGGCATGCCGTCGCCGGCCGACCCCGCCGTCCGAACCCGCCACCACCGTAGGGACCGTCATGTACGACAACCGGCTCCAGGACATCGCCGCGATCGGGCGGTGGCCGATCGAGGAGCCGCCTCCTAAGCTGCCGGAATGATCTCTGGCGACTACCTCTCCGAACTGTTCTCGCTCGACGGCCGGATCGCCGTCGTGACAGGCGGCAGCTCCGGCATCGGCCGGGCCGCGGCCGGAGCGCTCGCGCGGGCGGGGGCCGAAGTGGTCGTAGTGGCGCGCAAGGAGCAGGAACTGACCGCCACGGTCGACGAGTTGACGGCGGAGGGTTGCCGGGCGGCTTGGGTGAGCGGTGATCTGGGCACCCGGGACGGCGTCCGGGCGGCGGCGGAAGCGGCAGCCGACGTGTTCGGGGAGCCGGACATCCTCGTGAACAGCGCCGGGATCAACCTGCGCCCGCCGATGGGCGAGTTGAGCGAGGACGTGTGGGACACCACGATGGCCCTGAACCTGGAGGCGCCCTTCCTCCTGGGCCAACGCTTCGGTCCCGGCATGGCCGAACGGGGCTTCGGGCGCATCATCCACATCACCTCCCAGCAGGCGCACCGGGCGTTCGTGCAGAGCGGTGCCTACGGGGTGTCCAAAGGGGCGCTGGAGTCGCTGGCCCGCTCGCAGGCCGAGGCGTGGTCGCCGCACGGCGTCACCTGCAACACCCTGGTCCCGGGCTTCGTGATGACACCGCTCAACGAACGACTGTCGTCCGACCCGGAGAAGGTGGCGGCGCTGGCCGCGCGCACACTGATCGGCCGCAACGGCCTTCCCGAGGACTTCGCGGGCGCGGTGGTGTTCCTGGCGAGCCGCGCCTCCGCTTACGTCACCGGGCAGTCGGTCTTCGTGGACGGCGGATTCTCCGTCCACTAGCCCAAAACCGGCTGCGCCTCGGCCGGTTGGGAAGCCGGCCACCACTACGACACCCCGCTCCCCCGCCGCAGAAAGCGGATCACAGGATGCCCGGGGTCGAGGCCGACCTCGGCGCGGACGCCGTAGACGTCCTTGATGAGGGCCGGGGTGAGGACCTCGGCCGGGGTGCCCTCGGCCACCGTGCGGCCGGTGCCGAGGACGAGCAGGCGGTCGCAGTACATCGCGGCGAGGTTGAGGTCGTGCAGGGCGATCACGGTGGTGACCGGGAGGTCGGCGATCAGGTCGAGGAGGTCCAACTGGTGCTGGATGTCGAGGTGGTTGGTCGGTTCGTCGAGGAGGAGTTCGCGGGGTTCCTGGGCCAACGCGCGGGCGATCTGGGCGCGTTGGCGTTCGCCGCCGGAGAGGGTGTGCCAGGACTGGGCGGCGCGGTCGGTGAGGCCGGTACGTTCCAGGGCCTCGGTGACGGCGCGGGCGTCGGTGGCCGACGCCGGTGACCAGGCGCGGCGGTGCGGGATGCGGCCCAGGGCGACGACCTCGCGGACGGTCAACTCGGTCTGGGTGTGGGTGTGTTGCTCGACCGTGGCGATACGGCGGGCGGTCTCGCGGCGCCCGACTTCGGGGAGCGGGCGCCCGTCCAGGGTGACGACTCCGGTGGAGGCGGGGAGGACTCCGGCCAGTAGACGCAACAGCGTTGATTTTCCTGACCCGTTGGGCCCGAGGAGGCCGACGGTCTCTCCAGGTCGTAGGACGAGTGTGACGCCGTCGACGATGAGCTGGCCGTCGGTGCGGCGGGCGACCCGGTCCGCGTGCAGGCCGGTGTCCGGAGCGGGGGTGCTCATGTCGTCCTCCGGCCCCGGTGCAGCACGACCACGAACGCGGGTACGCCGATCAGTGACGTCACCACCCCCACCGGTACCTCCTGGGGATCGACGACGGTACAGGCGAGGGTGTCCACCCATACCAGGAAGACGGCTCCGGTCAGCGCGGTGACCGGCAGCAGTCGTACATGCCCGGAACCGGTCAACGCGCGGGTGACGTGCGGCAGGACCAGGCCGACGAAGCCGATCGCCCCGGCGCAGCTGACCAGTACGGCGGTGAGCAGCGCCGTGGCGCAAAGCAGGATCAGTCGGGCGCGGGCGACGTTCACGCCCAGGCCTGCGGCCGCCTCCTCTCCGAAGGCGAACGCGTCCAGCGTGGTGGCATGGCCCAGGCATACGACCAGCACGAGCGCCAACGCGCCCGCGCAGAGCAGCACTTGGCCCCAGTCCGCGCCGGAGAGCGAGCCGAGCAGCCAGAACAGCACGCCCTTGGTGGTCTCGGCGTCCGCCGACGTCAGCACCGTGAACGACGTGAGCGCGGAGAAGAGTTGCATGGCGGCCACGCCGGACAGCACCACCCGGTCCATGCTCGCGCCGAGGCTGTGACTGAGCAGCATGACCAGCCCGAAGGAGAGCAGCGCACCGACGAAGGCGCCCGCCGACAGCGACACGGCCCCGCCGCCCACCCCGAGCACGACCACCGCGACCGCCCCCGTGGACGCTCCGGACGAGACGCCGAGCACGAACGGGTCCGCCAGCGGATAGCGCAGCAGGGACTGCATGACGGCGCCGCACAGCGCGAGCCCGGCACCGCAGACGGCGGCGAGCAGCGTGCGGGGCATACGCAGGTTCCAGACGATGCCGTCCCGCAACGGAGCAAGGGCGCTTTCGCCACCGCCGAGGTGGGACGCGACCGACGCCCACACGTCGGCCGTGGAGATGTCGGCGGGCCCGATCGTCACCGCGAAGGCCACGGAGACCAGCAGCGCGACCAGCCCGCCGCCCGTCAACAACAGGGTGCGGACGGTCACTTGGCGAGTCCGAAGTCGCGCAGGCCGGCGGCGACCTGTTCGGTCCCTTCGACGGTGCGGATGGAGGGGTTCATCGCCTGTCCGCTGAGCAGGATGTACCGCTTCTTCTTGACGGCGGTGAGATTGCGGGTGGCGGCGTTGGTCTCCAGGAAGTGGATCTTCGCCTTGGCGGTCTCGGCGGTCTGCGACTTGCGGGTCAGATCGCCCAGGACGATGACGTCGGGGTCGCGGTCGGCGACGGTCTCCCAGTTGATCTGGGGCCACTCGTCGTGGGTGTCGGAGAAGGCGTTCTTTCCACCGACGGCGCGGGTGATGGCACCCGGGGCGCCGCAGCAGCCGGCCAGGTAAGGCGACTGGGAGTTCGCGAACCAGTACATGAGAGAGGTGTCCGAGGCGTCGAGGCCGGTGGTGGCCTTGGTCACCCGTGCCCTCAGCTGAGCCACGAGCTGGTCGCCGCGCGCCTTCACGCCCATCGCACGGGACAGGTCGCGTATCTCGCCGTAGACGCTGTCGAGGGTGAGCGGTGTGCTGCGCGAACCGTCGCCGCCGCTGTCGTTGTCCTTGCCCGCGCAGTCGGACGGCGAGACGTACGTCGGCACGCCCAGCTTCTCGAACTGTTCGCGGGTCGCGACCCCGCCCTTGCCGAGCGTCGAGACGAAGGACGCGGTGACGAAGTCGGGTTCGGCGTCGAGGACCTTCTCGAAGGAGGGCGCGTTGTCGGCGAGGCGCGGCACGGCCGCGTTCGCCTTCTCCAGGCCCTTCAGCACCGGGTCGGTCCAGGTGGCGGTGCCGGCGATGCGGCCGGCGAGGCCGAGGGAGAGCAGGATCTCGGTGGTGCCCTGGTTCAGGGAGACGACCCGCTCGGGGGCCGACTTCAACGTGATCTTGTGCCCGCAGTCGGTGAGGGTGAGCGGGAAGCCCGCGGCCGACTTCTCCGTCTCGCCGTCGGCACTGTCGCCGTCGGATCCACCGCACGCGGTGAGCAGCAGGGCGGGTGCGACGAGGAGGGCCGCAGTACGGCGGCGGAGCGGGACGGGGGCGGTACGGATCACGGGCATGCCTTGCCTGTCGGGGCTCGAACGCGGAGCCTGGCCTACGAACTCCCCCTCGCCGAGGGCGAGAAGGCGCCAGCAGGTCTTCGGACTCGGGTTCGTCCGGACGGGGCGCCTTCCCGGCGCGTCGCACACCGGCTCCTTCGGCCGGCCCGCGTCGCCCCAGTGGCGTCTATTGCCCCGCCCGTCCCCCTAACCGCTGCGCGTCAGTTCCGGATTCCCACCGGATTCCCTGGCCTCGGTTGTGGCACGACTGGCCCGCACAACGTATCAAGATCGCCCGTCGGCTCCCGCCACGGGGTGCGGTGCCGCGCCGAGCCGCGCGAAGCCCGGCGGCCCCATGGCCCAGCGCCTGCACCGCGGACTTTCCTCCGGTTCCGTCCAACCCCTGTGCGGCACGCTCCGCGCGGCGGATCGTGGAGGCCCCGACTCGCTCGCACGGAGGTCCAACGGCCATGCCCCAACTGATCGTTGTCGGTGTCGACGGTTCCGCGGACAGCCGCATCGCGGCCGACTGGGCAGCAGAGGAAGCCGAGTTGCGCGGACTCCCCCTGCGGGTCGTACACGTCTCGACACTCCCGGACGGCCAACTCCTCACCACCTGGCCCTACTTCCGCGAGCCCTCTCCCGACGCCCTCGTCACCTCCCTCACGAAGGACCACCCCGAACTCCGGGCCGACGTGGTCGCGTTCACCGGAGAGGCCGTGCCGGCGCTGCTCCCCCTGACCGCCGAGGCCGACTCCACGGTCCTCGGGCTGCGCGGTACGGGCGGTTTCGCGGGCCTTGCCCTCGGTTCCGTGGCCCACGGGGTCGCCGAGCGCTCCGATGGGCCGGTGGTACTGGTGCCGAGCGGGTTCGCCCGCAGTCGCCGAGGGCGGTCACCGTACGGCGTGACCCTGGGCGTCGATGGCGGCCAACTGCCCGGCGCCGTCGTCGACTTCGCCTTCGACGCCGCCTGCCGTCGCGGCACCGGCCTGCACGTCGTACACGCCTGGCGGCTTCCCTCGCCCGCCGAACACTGGATGCCGTACGCGCCGCCCGAGAAGGACCGCGGGCGCTGGGAGGACCAGGAGACGCAACGCTTCTCGGACGCCTTGCGGCCATGGCGGGAGAAGTATCCGCACGTGGATGTCTACGAGGATCTCCGCCTCCAGAGCCCGGCGGCCGCCCTGGTCCAGGCGTCGGCCACCGCCTCGGCGGAACTGCTGGTGATCGGCCGCGCGGGCCGGACCCTCGGGCCCACCCTGCACGCCGTACTGGAACACACGGCGTGCCCGGTGGCCGTAGTCCCGCACCAAGCATGAACAGCTCTGCCCGTTACACTCGCGGACCTGAACTCACCTCGCGACAACGGCCGTTGGGCACCAGGAGAACCGAAGTGACGGATGCGGGATTCAGCGCGGACGACGTGGACACCAGCAAACCCCAGTCGGCCCGCATCTACGACTACTTCCTGGGCGGCAAGGACAACTACCCCGTCGACTGGGCAGCCGCCGAAAAGGTCATCTCCTTGTTCCCCCACGTCAAGCAGATGGCGCGGGTCAACCGCGACTTCATGCACCGGGCCTCGCGGCTGCTGGCGGAGCGGGGAGTCAGCCAGTTCCTGGACATCGGCACCGGAATACCCACCCGCCCGAACCTTCACCAGGTGGTCCAGGCGATCAACCCCCGTGCTCGCGTGGTCTACGCGGACAACGACCCGATAGTCCTCAGGCACGCCGAGGCCCTTCTTCACAGCACGCCGGAGGGCAGCACCGCCTACATCCAGGCCGACGTGCGCGAGCCGGGAAAGATCCTCGCGGCGGCGAAGGAGCGGCTGGACTTCGAGCAACCGGTCGCCCTGTCCCTGATGGCCCTCCTGCACCTGGTGGCGGACGAGGACGATCCCCATCGCATCGTGGGTGAACTGCTCAACTCCCTGACGTCCGGAAGCTACTTGGCCCTGTCCCACGCGACGGGAGACTTCGACCCGGAGACCTGGGAGCGCGTCGTCGAGGTCTACCGCAAGGGCGGCACACCCGCCCAAGTACGGTCACGCGCCGAATTCACCAGCTTCTTCAAGGGACTTGAGCTGGTCGCCCCCGGCATTGAACTCGCCGCGCACTGGTACCCCGAGCCCGGAGAACAACCCGGCTACACCGACCAGATCCCGTTGTACGTCGGAGTCGCCCGCAAGCCCTGAGAAACGACCGAGCGCGGTGATCGCATCGATCACCGCGCTCGCCGTAGAAGTAGAAGTAGAAGTAGAAGTGGTGGAAGAAGCCGTTACGCCGGGACGGGGTCCGGCTCCTGCGACGGCGTACTGGCGTCCGGGTGCGCGGGGTTGAGGAGGCGTTCGGCGAGGGGGGCGAAGATCAGGCCGAGGGCCGTCCAGAGGACGAGCTGCGCCGCGACCGAGTAGAAGCGGAAGTTGAACAGCACGTCGGCGGGGAAGCCCGGGTAGACGATATTGCCCTTGTCGTCCTTCAGCGGCAGTGGTGTCTCGGTGGCCTGGTTGCCGAAGTTGGCCTTGTTGTACGAGAGATGGCCCAGCTGCGGCAGGAGCAGCATGACGATCCCGATCGCGACGACGAACGCGGCGCCGGCGAGGAGGGTCGCGTTCCAGTTGCCGAAGCGCGCCTGGAGGTGCTTGCCGAGGTAGACGGCTCCCGCGAGAAAGGCGACGGAGCACACGACCATGATCAGGTACAGGGCGCTGCGCTGCTGGATGGTCTCTTCGTGACCGATCGCGGGCGGGTTGGCCGGGTACTTCAGGAACGGCACCAGGTACATGCCGAGGAATCCGCCGCCGGCGACGAGGAGCGCCAGGTTGCGTGCCCGCAGCCCGCCGGTGCGGCCCAGGCAGACGGCGTAGGCCACGGCGAACAGGGCACCCATCGCCATGCCGAAGAAGATCATGCCGACGCCGATACCGACGTTGGCCTGGATGGTCCGGCTGAACAGATCGGGATCGGCGGCCTCGACGGGCAGGCCGGCCGCCTTGTCCAGGGCGTTCTGGGCGGCGTCACGGCCGCTCTCGTAGTCGATGGCCTTGGCGATCTGCGGCTCGGCGAAGATGCGCGCGAACACGAAGGCGAGCAGGCCCGCGACTGCGCCGGCGAGTACGCCGCGCAGTATGAGCTTCTTTTCCATGTCGAGTTGTCCGTACGTCCGGGTGCCGACGGAGGGTCAGTGGCAGGGGAAGCCGAGGAAGTGGCGGGCGTCGTGGACGAACTCGTGGACGTGCATGTCGTTGCCGAACACCGACACGGCGCCCTGGTCGACACCGACGAAGTAGTAGACGGCCAGCGCGATCAGCGCGGTGCCGACCAGCCAGACGATCGACTTCGAGACCGGCAGGACAACCGGCGTGGACACCGGACGGGATGTGGAAATGCTGCTGCTCAAGGTGAGCCCTCCTTCGGGATCGTGCGTCCCTTGCGTGTACGGGCGAGTGAAGGTTCAGTGTCTGACTCGCCCTCCACCTTCCGGCGGCGGGCTCACAGTGGCGCGACCGTGCTGGAATTCCACCAGCTTCCTTATGCCATCACTACAGGGGGAGAGTACGGCGCGTCTCTCCAGGCCGTCAATCAGGCCCGTTCCGCGTACGGCCCCTGACAGAACCGTGTGTGTGCCGGGAGTTGCGTGCCGGCGTCCCTCCCGTCACCGCTTCGTCGTGAGCCTCAGATCGACCTCCTGTTCCTGGTCTCCGGACGCCGTGCCCCGCTCGTCCACGGCGAACGCGACGCTCAGCGCCTCACGCAGCTGGCCGACGGCGACGTAGCCGCCCTGGAGCGTGGCGGAGACCGAGCCCTCCAGAGGGATGGGGTCGGTCGGGATCCATTCCTGCGTCGGCTCGAACTCGGCGGTCCATACGGCGGCGCGGTCGCCCGGCTGTTCCTGGGGCATGTCGTCGTCGGGCCGGTCGGTGGGGAACGCCGTCCGCAGGACGCCGAAGACGGTGGCTGCGTCCTCCTTGGACGCTCCGGTGAGGGACACGGTGGCCATCGGGGTCACTCTCCTTGGGGTCATTGAGCAGGGCGACGGTCGGCCGGATTCAGTAGCCGAGTGCCTTCGCCAGTTGCTGCTTGTTCATCGACGAACGGCCGTCGACACCGCGCTTCTTGGCCTCCGCGTAGAGCTGGTCCTTCGTCGGTCCCTGCGCCCCGCTGTGGGAGCGCTCACCACCGCGCTGCGGGGCGGACTTCGGGTCCCGGGTGGACGTCCTGCTCGCGGTCGCGGACTCACCGGCGCGGGCACGCTCCTTGTTCACGGTGCGCGCTGCGATCTCCTTCGCCCGGCTCTCGGAGACACCTCGTTTCTCGGCGCCTTCCCTGATGTGCTCGTACTGACGCTCGCGCTTCGCGCTGGAACCTCGCGGCACGGCGCTCACCTTCCTTTCCTCTTCCTTTCCTCGCGGGTGCGGTCCGGCTCGGCCGTACCCGACCCGTTGTCCGACGATTTCCCAGGTACCCGCCGTCCGGCGCTTCTCACGCGGCCCCCGGAACGCGCTGATCCCATCTGATCTGCGAGCCGTGCGCGGTGCGAGCAGACAGCCACCGAACGGATGAGCGCGCGGGCCCCGGGAGGCCTCCGGGCCGCCGGCCGGGATCACACGGGTGGCGTACTCGCGTGGCGTGGTGGCGGGCGGCCGCCTAGTAATGGACGGGATCAGCTTGTTCATCGCGCTTCGGGGGGCGATAGCAGCATCACCCTCTTCATGGAGCCGAGCATGACCATCCGCTCTTTCTCGCCCAGCCCGGACCAACCCGACATACCTCACGGCACTGCGGCCCACGCGCTCACGCCCTCCGACGGAGGGCCGGCCGACGGAACGCCGCCGACGTCGCGTCCGACGCAAGAGGGTTCCGCCCGGACCGGCCCCGAGGGCGAGAACGTCGATCCGATGCACCGCCTGGTGCATGCCGCCGTCGCCGACCGGCCGCTCGACGAGGTCCTCCAGCTCATCACCTTGCTGGAGCAGTCACCGAAGTACGCGCAGGCCACTGTCGACGCCCTTCGTGCGGTCGGTGTCGACCGGTCCGTTGAGGACGTCACACGACTCGTGGCCCTGCTGACCCAGCCACCGCGCGATCCCGAGTCCGCCGACGAGGCGATCCGCGCCGCCGCCGAGAACCGGCCCGTGGAGGACGTCACCCGGCTGATGGCCCTGCTGCAGCGGGCTCAGGTGGAGCCGCACTGCGGCGAGGAGGTGGTACGGGCCGCGGCCGGCCGGCCCGTCGAGGAACTCGTCCAGCTGATCGGCCGCCTGGCCGACGAACAGGACGCGTCCGCCCGGGCCCCGGGACCGGTGACAGAGAGGTCTACGGCTCCGCTGTACAAGGCGCCCGGACGGACACCGGCGGACACTCACGAGCCGGAACCCGCGGGTGACCGCCCGGCCGCTCGTCAGCGCCGCGCACGACGTCCGCGTACGACGACCCGCCGCACAACTCCCCCGGTCTGGCCGAGGCTGATCGCGGCGGCGACGCTCATCCTGTGCGGGCTGTCGTACTTCCCGCTGCACCGGGACGGAGCATCCGGCACCGCCTACGGGTTCGCGCTCGGTGTCTCGGTCCTGTGCGTCCTGCTGGCACCGGCGCTGGTCCTCCAGGGCGGCCTGTTCGTGCTGGCCGTGTCCGTGGTGGTGCCGGCCGCGCTGGCCGCCCTCCAGTTGTTCGACGGGCGGTTCCACTCCTCACGCCTCTCCCAGGCGTTGCGGATCACCGCCGCGCCGCCCTGGTTCGCGGGGCTGATCGCCGTACTCGCCGCACTGGCCGCGCTCACGGCACTGCTCGCACTGCTGGCCTCGCGGAGGTTCGGCCGACGGCTGGACCTTTCCGGCCATCCCGATCACCGGGCGCTGGCCGAGGCGAACCAGACGCCTCAGTAGGGTCGGCCGCGCTCAATTCGCGGTGGCGTCGGAGCTGTTCACGGCGTCACCGCTCGCGGACGGCACGCTCGACGCCGAGGCCGCGGGGCTGGAGGCGGCGCTGTGGCTCGGTTCGGTACGGGAGCTGGAGCTGTTCTCCGGCTCCGCGCTCGCGGACGGCGAGGCGGTGCCGTCCGAGTGCGACCCCGCGCCGCTGGACGTGAGCGGGGTGGGTGTCGGGCTGTGAGCGGGGGCGCTCTTTCCGGCCGAACCGCCGCCCAGCGACGTTCCGTTGCCGGATTCGTTCCTGACCGCGGCCGCTATCGGCTTGCCCATGATGAGTTCGCCCGCGGTCACCGTGACCATCGCCAGGGCGAACACCAGGCCTGTCGCCAGCGCGTACTTCTTCCAGCCGATGGACCTCCAGAAGGAACCGGACGTGGACGTGTAGGTGGTCACCGACTCGTCGTCGGAGGAGGCGTCGGACGGTAACGCGGCACCGGCCGACGTGCCGTCCCGTAACGCGAACGCCGCCCGGGCGTCCGCGCGTTGGACTGCTCTCCTCACTCGGCGTCAGCGCCATCGCGACCGACGGCACCCTTCTGCGGATGCCCTCGCCCGTCCGCCGGAAGGCGTGCTGGAAGACCGCCGCGCCGGTGGTGGCGCTGGCACTGACCACGGCGGCGCCGATGATCGTCCCGGCCACCCCAACAGGGACGCGAGCACAAGGTGTCGACTGGTCTGTTGGCGGTGTTTCACCTCAACTGGAAACAACAGGGGCGGACTTCACCGGTGCCGTCAGTCCGACGACTGCCCCGAGAGCGCCTCGGTGAACGGCGTGACAGGGCGCTCCACGATCTCGCCGTCCACGAAGATGTCGACCGCCTCGTTGTAGAAGGCGAGCAGATCCTTTACGGCGCCCACCGCGGGCAGCGGCTCCGGATAGCTCCAGACGATGTTCGGCGGAACACCGGGAACGCCGGCCTCGCCCCGCCACGACCAGTACGCGGCGGTTCCCTTGTAGGGGCACCCGGTGCTGTGGTCGGTCGGTTCGAACAGGTCCAGGCGGACGTCTTCGCGCGGGATGTAGTACCGGGTCGGCAGGCCGGTCTCGAAGAGCAGGACGGGGCGGTGGGTGTCGGCGACGACCGTGCCGTCGATCTCGACCCGGACGTGACGGCTGCTGGGGATGGCGTCGACTCGTTTGTGCGGGTCACGAGGGTGGATGAAGATCTCTTCCTCCTCCTCGTACCAGTGGTCCAGCCCTCGGCCGACCCGCCGGAACCACTCGAAGGCGATGTACCCGGCCAGGTCGTCGGCGGGGTAGGTCCAGGCCGCGTTCGCCACCGACTCGCCGGCGATCTCAAGGTCGTAGAAGACGCGTGATCCCGTGTGTGTGCCGGTCGGCGGGTTCTTCGCCGGGTGGAGCAGGTCCTCGCGGACCTCGTCGTGGGGGAACGCGTACGTCGGTACCGGTACGGCCGGCTCCCAGACGAGGACGGGGTGCCTGCTGTCCACGACGGTGGTGTCGCCCTTGCGGCCGCGTACCCAGCGTGGGCTCGGCTCCCAGAGGAGGCCCTCGGGGGTGGTCCTGACGTCTCGTGCGGTGGGGAAGGTACTCATGACCGTTGCTCCCTGTTCGTAGGTCGTACGGCAGTCGATCGCCCGCGTCAAGGCCGACCCCTTCATCGTGCACCCGGCCGGGCTGATCGAGAATGACCGAAGGGGTGATAGGACGTCCCTTTGGTCGCCGAATCGGATCGGCCCACGACGGAATCCGACGCCCCCTGACCGCGATGTTCAGTGCGCAAAATGACTTTGCATGGAGGGCCGGGACAGCTCAACTGCCCGGCTCTGCACGGTAGTTTCCTTTCGGGCCCAGGGGGACCCGCCCGGGAAAGTGCTCAATCACATTCCCGGGACGAAGCAGACCGACAAGGAAACAACAAATGGGCGAGACAATTGACTGCCCTCCGGGCACGTTCACGGTGGCAGTCTCAATGCAGGGTGACTGGGGCAAGCATGCCAGGTCTTATGGCCTCGCGCTCCCGCCCAGCGCGTGGCCCCTTCCCTTGTCGCACCCGAACTCGCGGCATTGCGCACGCATCACTCCCCCACCGGCGGCTCCCCGTCATCGGCGGTTGATCCGGTGATCGCGGACCTCGGGTTCGCGGCCTTCGCCGAACGGAACCGCCCGCGCTACACGCTCTACGCCAGGGCTCGGCTGTCCGCCGTCGCACGTTCCACGGCTGTCGTGGAAGCCACGCTGGTGTACGCCCACGAACGCTGGGAGTGGCTGATGAGCCGGCCCTGCCCCGCGGCCGAGGTGTGGGAGGAACTCCGCCGTCAGGTCGAGCGGCGGCACGAGCGTGCCGCATCGCAGGACCCGGTCCTGGCCGTGCTGTACCAGCGGCTCCCCAACGCGTGCGCGGACAGCGTGGTGTTGTGCCGCCGGCTGGGATTCCCTCTCGCCGAGGCGGCCGAGTTGATGGGGGTCGAGCCGTCCGCGGTCGAAGCGGGTCTCGCCGCCGCGCGACGGGCCTTCCCCCAACTCATCGGTGCGGAGGCGCCCTTGAGGCACCTCTGACCCCCGCCAGCGCCCCTCTGCCCCCTCCCGGCGTACGCGGTCTCCTTGCGGACGCTCTGATCCGCCGCCTTTCGCCAAGCTGCGCCACGGTTCACCCGAACCAGCGGTGGTGCGGCCGCGTGCCGCCCTCCTATGATGGGCAACTCCACTTCGGATGGGGCGGATTCGGCGAGGGGACGGGCCGTTGGTGGAGCACCATCATGTCGATCTGTCGTTGCCCAGCGCGGCGCGGATGTACGACTGGCTGCTGGGTGGCAGCAACAACTTCGAAGCAGACCGGAACGCGTGTGAGTTGTTGCTGGAGGTGGCACCCACCTCGCGGGAGATCGCGCTGAACAACCGGTGGTTCCTTCAGCGCGTGGTCAGAGTGCTGGCCGAGGAGCACGGAATAAGGCAGTTCGTCGATTTCGGCTCGGGCCTTCCCACGCAGCGCAACGTGCACCAGATCGCCCAGGAGGTCGACCCCGAATCCCACGTCGTCTATATCGACAACGATCCCGTCGTCCTCTCGCTGGGCCAGTCCCTGCTCGACGAGAACGACAACACAGCGATCCTGTCGGTCAACATGACGGACACCGACACCATCTTCGGTCACCCGGACTTCACCCGGCTCATCGACTTCGCCGAGCCGACGGCCGCCCTGTTCATCTCCGTACTGCACTGCCTGCCGGACAGCGCCGGGCCAAAGGCCTTTGTCCAGCGGGTCGTTGACAAGCTCGTCCCGGGCAGTTTCGTCGTCGTGTGCCAGCTCGTGAGCGACGATCCCAAGGTCCGCGACGACGTCACCGAACTCATGCGGGTCCAGACCGGGGGCAATTGGGGCAGAGTCCGGGAGAAGGCGGACGTGGACGAGATCTTCGACAACCTCGTCGTGGAGGACCCGGGACTCGTCGATGTGACCGACTGGCGGCCCGACTCCGAGCTCCAGCAGCGTCAACGCAGCATCGAATGGACGGAGTACGGCGGGCTCGGGAGAGTGCCGCTCCGGCAATAGGGCCATTCCCGGCCCAGCGACAGCGACTAGGAATACCGCTCGACGGCCTCGTCCAGCATGCGTCGGCTCTCCACGGGTGAGGCACACGCCTCGCCCTGGATGCGCAGCAGGAGTTGGAGGTGCCGCTCGAAGTCGTTCTCCTTCGTCGGCCAGGGTTTCGCCCGCTCCTCGGCGCTCAGGGCGGGCTTGTTGTAGTAGTCGGCCTTGCGGTAGCCCTCGACGTAGACGAGGTCGGGCAGGCCGCCGCGGCCGAACTGGAGGTGGGCCATGCCGCCCGCCATCGATGCCTCGTTGCCCGCGATCATCCGGTCGAGGAGCACGAACCGGATGGTGATGTGCGGGAGTCGGGCCATCTCCGCGAGGTGGAGCATCTGGTCGCGCATCACCTGGTCCGAGCCGGCCCGCCGCAGCAGGACGGACTCGTCCATGAGGAACACGCAGCGCGGCGGCTCGGCCTGGCCGAACACCCGCGCCTGCCGCTCCCGCCGCATGGCCACCCGTAACTCCATCTCGGGGCTGTCCCACTCCGTGAGGTGCAGGCCCGTGCGCAGGATGCAACTCGCGTATTCGGGTGTCTGCAGCAGTCCCGACACCAGGCGTACGTCATACGTGGTGAGCCCGATGGCGACGGATTCGAGACCGAGGAGCCGCCGCAGGTAATCGGGGGTGCAGTCGTCGAACCTGTTCTGGAACCATTCCGGTTCCTTGGCACGGGAGAACAGCATCGACAACTTGTTCCGTGCCGGCCCGTCGAGTTTCAGATAGGCCATCACCGCTTCGACCGTGCGCCCCTCGGGCGTGGAATCGGCATTCTCCAGGCGGCTGATGGTCGAGTTCGAAACGTGGGTGGCCTTCGCCAGTTCTTTCTGCGTCAGACCGGCCTCGTCGCGCAAATCCTTGACGGCGAGACCGAGCATGATGGTGGCTGCCGTCTTTGTCGTGTCAGGCCCGGCGGTATGCCGGGCCAGACGATTGATCGGAATGGGATCCGGGGACACGCCTTCTCCTTCAACGGGCAGTCACCTTCACATGATGACACGCCCGGGCCGGAGGCGTTGCCCGAACTTATGCACTCCGAGGCCTAGTTGGGACTCCCGAGGGCGTCGAACTCTCCCCTCTTCGCACCGTCCAGGAATGCGCCCATCTCCTCAGCGGTGAAGATCAGTGCGGGTCCGCCGGGGTCGGTCGAGTTTCGTACGGCCACGCCGCCCCGGGGCAGCGCGGCCAGCTCGACGCACATGCCGTTCGCTTCGGACATGCGGCTCTTCACCCACGTTCCCGGGATGAGGTTGGCGGCCATTCCGTTCGTGAAGTTCTGCATCAGAGGCGAACCCTCTCCGTTCGACAAACCCACTTTTACGACCTTTTCCGTCGCGGCCCCGAAACCGCACAGGTGGAAGCCCCATTGAATCCCGTCATGCAATTGCATGGCTCGACGTGAAGGAAATGCTAGCGGCTCGAAATCGAACAATGCCGTCCCACGTACGGGTGGACGGTGTCCCGCCGGGTGGTACGGGTGGCGCAGGAGCGCGCGATGGTCCGCACCTGGTCGGACCTGACATGAAGCTGTCACAAAGGGACAGGAATCCCCCGCCGGGTCGCCGGGGTTGGCACTGGTACGACCCCGCTTCGAGGCCGGGCCTCGCACGACGAAGGAGCGACGACCATGACCGTTGACCTGACCACGACCGACCTCCAGGCCTTCACCGAGGACTGGCTGGAGTGGTATCGCGGGCAGGAGGAACGCCTCGCCGCTCCGCACGGGTTCCTGGCGATCACCGGGCTGCACTGGCTCGACGACCGGCCGCAGCGCTTCCCGGACGCGCCGGGTGCCTGGTGGACCGACGCCGACGGGGTCGCCGTAGCCCTCGACGAAGGGGAGGAACTCGTCGTGGAGGGGGCGCCGGTGCGGGGTGAGCACCGTTTCGGCGTGCTGCCCGAGCGAGGCGGGGTCAACGCGGTGTGGGGTGATGCCGTGATCGAGGTGGCCAGGCGCGGCGGCAACGACATCGTGCGGCCCCGGCACCCGGACGCGCCGCTGCGCACGGACTTCGCCGGTACGCCCGCCTATGCGCCGGATCCCCGCTGGGTGGTCCGGGGGCGCTATACGGCCTTCGAGACACCGCGTCCTACGACCGTGGGCGCGGCGGTCGAGGGCCTGGAGCACGTGTACGACGCGCCGGGCCGGGTGGAGTTCGAGCTGGACGGGCAGCCGCTGGCCCTGACCGCGTTCCCCGGACGGGGGCCGGGCGGACTGCTGCTGCTCTTCACCGACGCAACGTCCGGGGTGACCACGTACGCCGCGAACCGGGCGCTCGCGCTCGCCGCGCCGGACGCCGACGGCACGGTCGTCCTGGACTTCAACCGTGCGACGAACCTGCCGTGCGCCTACACCGACCTGGCCACGTGCCCGTTGCCGCCGGCGGAGAACCGGCTGCCGGTGTCCGTCGAGGCCGGGCAGAAGACACCCCGTGAGCGGGGCGGGCAGGTCTGATCGTCGCCCCGGCCGCGTCCACGGCACCACCGGGCCGCGGCCGGGCTCGTCGAACCCGGTTACGCGCCGAGACGCGGTATTTGGCCATCCGTTTCTTCCTTTTTTCCTTCGACAACCATGCGCACGCCTCAGTCGTCCCCATTGATGACGCGCTGGTTTTCGCGCGGCCGTACCCCCCACCGACACTGCGCACGGACGACGCGCAGGAAAGAGGCCGTATGCTCCGTATCCACTTCACCTCGCAGGACCTGCAGAGCATCCGGGTGGCCCGTCAGCCTCACGCTCTCTGGGAACTCGTGTGTGGTGTCTGCCGGTTGGACGTGCGGCAAGGGGCGTTGGAGTTCGGGCACTGGCGCCGGTCGGTGCGCGAGGGGCTGGCGAAGGATCCGCGGGCCCGGCGGGCCCTGTTGCCCTTGCAGACGCTGATTCCTCCGGTGGGCTACATCCCCGACTTCCTCACGCCGTCGGTCACGGGCGGCGGTCTGGCCGTCGGCCTCGACCAGGTGCGGAGCACCTCCCGCGCCCGGCTGACCCGTGAGCTGTCCCGACTCGCCGAGGCGCGTCCGCTGCCGTCCTGGGTGTCCACCCTCGACAGACCGGGCGCCAAGACCTTGGGGACGCTGGCGCGAGCCCTGGAACTGTCCTGCAAGACGCTGCTCGAACCGTACTGGCCCCGCATCCAGACGGCCGTCGGCAACGACGTCGAGCTGCGGTCACGCGCGCTCCTCGACGGCGGCACCTCCGCGCTGCTCAACGCGCTGCGCCCGCACGCCCGTTGGCACGCTCCGGTGCTTGAGGTGGACTATCCCGTCGACCGCGAGCTGCATCTGGAGGGGCGCGGCCTGCTGCTCATCCCGTCGTACTTCTGCTGGCGCAGGCCCACCGCGCTCGCGGACCCCACGCTCGGGCCGGTGCTCGTCTACCCGGTCGCCAAACAGCCCCTGGAGATCGTCCGGGCGAGCAGGGATGGCCTGGAGCGGCTGCTGGGCCGTACCCGGACGGTCGTCCTGGTGGATCTGGCCAGCCATGGGGGGCGTACGACGTCCGAGGTGGCCACGGCGGCCAACATCGCGCTGCCCAGCGCCAGTTACCAGCTCGGGGTGCTGCGCGACGGAGGCCTGATCGCCAGTCACCGGGAGGGCCAGTTCGTGCGGCATTCGGCAACTCCGCTGGGCCTGCGCCTCCTTGACGCGCGGTGACCGGGTGCACCTCGCCGGTGCCGATGAGAAGGGTTTCGAATTCATTGCCGTCATGTGCCCCGCACCGCCATCGTTTGTGACGGTCGCCGTGTGCGTCACGGCGGCGCCGGGCGGGGGTGACCCGGGCGCGGTGGCCACCGGACACAGGGGGACGGTGGGCACCGCGTCCGCGGTGTCGGGGGTCAGCCCGCCCGGCGGTGGTCCGTCGTGGTGCGGTGGGTGAGGGGTGCGCGCAGGTTCAGGTGTTCGCGCAGGGTCGTGCCGGAGTACTCGGTGCGGTAGACGCCGCGTTCCTGGAGTGCGGGGACGAGGTGGTCGACGATGTCGTCGAGGCCGTCGGGGATCAGGTACGGCGTGACGTTGAAGCCGTCGACGGCGCCGTGCCGGACGAAGTGGGTGAACTTGTCGGCCAGGCCCTCCGGTGTGCCGACGTGACCGCGCTGGGGGCCGAGGGCGATGACGGTCTCGCGCAGCGACCAGCGGTTCGCGTCGGCCTTCTCCCGCCATTCGGCGACCACGTGGCGGGGATCGGCGATGCGCCGTGCGCCGAAGGAACCGTCGTTCTCGGCGACGACCGGGTCCTCCTTGGGCAACGGCCCGTCGGCGTCGCGGCGGGAGAGGTCGATGCCCCACAGGAGTCCGGCGATGCCCAACGCGGTTGCGGGGGTGACCTGTTGGAGGCGGATCCAGCGCTTTTTCTCCAGGGCCTCCTCCTCCGTCGCGCCGATGATGATCTCGGTGCCCGGGAGGATGCGCAGGTCGTCCTCGGGTCGGCCGACGGCCCGCAGCCGGCGGCGCAGATCGTCGGCGAAGGCGAGCGCGTCGTCGAAGTCGTTGCCGTGCGCGGAGAAGATGACGTCGGCGTTGCGGGCGGCGAAGTCCCGGCCCTCGCCGGAGTCCCCGGCCTGGAAGATCACCGGGTGTCCCTGGACGCTGCGCGGAAGGGTGGGTGCGAGGTCGAGGTCGAACTGCGGTCCTTGGTGGCGGACTTGGCGTACGGCGCCGGGGGCCGCCCAGGCCGGGGCAGCCGCCGAGCCGGACACGGCCGCATCGTCCCAGCTGTCCCAGATCGCGCGGGCGACGGTGAGGAACTCCTCGGCGCGGCGGTAGCGGTCGGCGTGGTCGAGGTAGCCGCCGCGCCGGAAGTTGGCGCCGGTCCAGGCGTTGTCGGTGGTCACCACGTTCCAGCCGGCCCGGCCCTCGGAGAGCAGGTCGAGGCCGGACAGGCGGCGGGCGAGGTCGGCGGGCTCGTTGAAGGTGGTGTTGGACGTGCTGACCAGACCGATCCGGTCCGTTACGGCGGCCAGCGCGGCGAGTTGGGTGATGGCGTCGGGCCGTCCGGCCACGTCGAGGTCGTGGATCTGGCCGTCGACCTCGCGCAGCCGCAGCCCCTCCCCCAGGAAGAACGCGTCGAACAGGCCCCGTTCGGCGGTCTGGGCGACGCGCCGGAAGTTGGCGGGGTCGATCTGCGAACCGCTGGCCGGGTCCGACCACACGGTCCAGTGGTTGACGCCCTGGAAGAAGACACCGAAGTGGAGTTGGGCGTCGGGGCGAGGCACGTCGAGAGGGTCGGTGCGGGTCATCGGGCATCCTCCTGGGCGGCCGCGGCGGCATAGCGGTTGGCGGGGCGGTCGAAGCCCAGGTGGGTGCGCAAGGACGCGCCGGGCAACGGGCGTACGGCGTCCCGTCGTTCGAAGAGTGGGGGCAGGACGAGCCGGGACAGCTCCGGGAGATCCTCGTCCAACACCAGCGGGTGCAGGCGCGCTCCGTCCACGACGCCCGTCAACTCCCGCAGCAGTGCGGCGAGTCCGGCGGCGGAGCCGATGTGGCGCAGGCGTCCCCGGTCGCTCCAGGGCGCGTGCTGTTCGAGGTCGGCGACGCGTCCCTCGGCCGTGGCGTCGGCGGTGTCGAGGGCGACTTCGACCTCGGCGAAAGTACGCGGTGTTCCGGCGGCGGACGCGCTCGCGGTGACGGCGGCAAGGTCGCGGCCCGCGACGAGGGCGACGTCGAGTTGATCGCCGGGTACCCGCTCCGGGCTGCCGAGCACGACGAGTTGGCCCTGCGGTGGACGCGGCACGATCGCCGGGCCCTTCACCGTATAGGTGTCGCCGGTGAAGTCGACGTAGTGCAGCCGGTCGCGGTCGAGGTAGCGGCTGGTGGCGACGGAGCGGATGACCGCGTCGTCCTCCCAGGAGTCCCACAGATCGCGGACGACCTCGACGCCGTCACGGGACTCGCGGGCGCGGGCCGCGGACCCGTCGACGAGCGGGCACCCCCAGACGGAGGCCGCCTCGGGCCGCACCTCCTCACTCACCACCCACCCGGCGCGCCCGACCGAGATGTGGTCCAGCGACGCCAACTGGCTCGATACGTGGAAGGGTTCGGCGTAGGTGAGCGGCACGACCGGCGCGATGCCGACGACACTCGTCGACGCCGCGATGAACGCGGCCCGCTCCACCGCGCCGATCCGGCCGACCACGTCGGGGCCGGCGCCGGGCGGGAGGGCGCCGTCGTCCAGGGTGAGCAGGGTGAACCCGGCGTTCTCTGCGGCGGTGGCGACGCGGGCCACCCGGCGCGGGCTCAGCAGCTGGTCGGGAGAGTGCGCGGCGCGGCGCCAGGCCGCGGGATGGGCGCCGTCGCCGTCGATTTCGAGGGCGAGCCGCAGGGCGGGGCCGGACATGGGGTTCCTTCCGAGAACACGTCGAGACGGCCGGCCCGAGCGGGCCGACATGGGTCAGGGGCGTGCGGAAGGACAGACGGCGGAGGCGGTGCGGCAGTAGTCGACATGCCGCCGGATGATCAGCCACGCGCCCGGGACGGCACCGTGGGGTGCGGCGTCGCGTACGCGCATCGGGGCCTCCACCCGTCCGGGAACGATCACCTCAACCTTGGGCGTCGGCCCGGGAAGATGTCAAGAACATTAGATGTACGCGCATGCAGCAGCGCCGAGGCGGATAAGCGTTGGCCGCGACGACGGCCGGGCTGCTAACTTGCCGTTGGCCGTGACACCGCACGAGGAGGTGAGACCCATGAACGCAGTATCCAGGTGGGTGCTCCCCCTCTTTTCCACGGTTGGGCCAGCGGCATAGGTGTCGCCGGGAGCGCCTCACACCCAGGCGATCCCGAAAGGCAACACCATGGAACTCTCCCAAAAATCCCTGCACTTCACCGCTGAGACATCGTCGAACGGTGTCCTCGTCCGCGACTTCACCGTCGGCGAGGTCAGCGGCGCGCTCTGGTCTCCCGCCTCCGCCCCGTCCGAACGCGCTCCCCTGGTCCTGATGGGCCACGGCGGCGGCAACCACAGCAAGGCGCCGGCCATGGCGGGCCGTGCTGAGCGCCTCGTGAACGGCGGCTGCTTCCACGTCGCCACCATCGACGCCCCCGGCCACGGCGGCCGCCCGCGTACACCGCACGACGAACGCGAAATCGCCCTGATGCAACGGAAGATGGCGGCGGGCGAGCCCGTCGGCGAGATCGTCGTCCGCTACAACGCCCACCTCGCCGAGCGTGCCGTACCGGAGTGGCTGGCGACCCTGGACGCCCTCCAGGAACTCCCGGAGATCGGCACCGAAGGACCCGTCGGCTACTACGGCCTCAACATGGGCACCGCGATCGGCGTACCGCTGACAGCAGCCGAACCCCGCATCACCGCCGCGGTGTTGGGGCTCTTCTGGTACGACGACTCGCTCGCCGAGTCGGCGCGGCGGATCACCGTTCCGATCGAGTTCGCGCTGCAGTGGGACGACGAGCACATCCCGCGCCCGTCCGGTCTCGCGCTGTTCGACGCATTCGCCTCGAAGGAGAAGTCGCTGCACGTCAATTCGGGCTCGCACAAGGAGCTGCCCAGGTTCGAGGCGGACAGCGCGGTCCGGTTCTTCGCCCGGCACCTGACCGTCAGCGGCCCCGCGGAGTAACGCCTCAACGCGGCTGCGGCCCGGCGCCCGCTCCGAAGTCCATGCCCGTCATGAGTTCGGAGAAGGCGCCGGCCGCGGCAGCGGACGTGAAGAGCCGGTCGAGCCGGGCGCGGGCCAAACTGCGGTGAAAGGGACCGGAGTTGGTGGCGTCACCGGCGTCGTGGAGCATGCGGGTCATCCAGTGCGAGAACTCCTGGTCGCTCCAGACGCGGCGCAGGCACCGCTCCGAGTAGGTGCGCAGGGCCGTGTCGTCGTGGTCGTGGACGGCGTCCCGCACGGCTCGGGCGAAGAGATCGGCGTCGTAGAGAGCGAGGTTCATCCCCTTGCCGCCCATCGGCGAGACGATGTGCGCCGCGTCGCCGACAAGGAAGAGGCGGCCGTACTGCATCGGGTCGTGGACCAGGCTGCGGAGCCGGAAGATCTCGCGGTCGGTGATCGGGCCGGAGACGAGGGCCGGGTCGCCGAGCCGGGTGCGCAGCGCGTCCCAGACGCGGGCGTCGGACCACGCGTCGGGGCGATCGTCCGGCGGGCACTGGAGGTAGTAGCGGCTGGCGTACGGGCCGCGCGGGAAGTGCGCGGCGAAGCCCTGCGGGCTGACTGCCAGCAGCGGGTGGGCGGGCGGCGGGGCGTCGGCCATGACCGTCAGCCATCCGATCCCGTGATCGAAGGCGTACGGCGTGAGGGCCCCGTCGGGGACGGCGCTACGGCTGATGCCGTGGTCGCCGTCGCAGCCCGCGACGTAGGAGCAGGTGAGCGTACGGAGGCCGCCGTCCGCGGTGCGGTAGCGGACGGTGGGGCGGTCGCCGGTCAGGTCGTGCAGGGAGACGTCCGCGGCCTCGAAGCGCAGGTCGCCGCCGTCCTCCAGGTACGCGGCGGTGAGCTTCTGGACCAGCATCTGCTGGGGACAGAGGCGGGCCGTGGGGCCCTCGGAGCCGTCGTAGTCGTTCACCAGATGCGTCTCGCCGTCGACCCGGAGCTCCAGGATGCCGTCGTGCGGGACGCCGCCCAGGACGCGGTCGGCCAGCCCCCAGGAGTCGAACATCCGGACGGCGCGGGTCTCGACGATGCCGGCGCGCTGGCGCTGTGCCACGTACTCGCGGGTCTGCCGTTCCAGGACGACACAGTCGACGCCGCTGCGCCGCAACAGGTTCGCGACGGTGAGCCCGGCCGGGCCCGCGCCGATCACCACCACGGTCGTGGAATCCGGAGACTCGCTCAACTCCCGTGTGCTGTCAGCCACTTGGCCACCTCCGGAATCACTCTACCGACGCCCGATGCCCGGCCGACCGATGGCCGGTCACTTCACCTCGATCGTCACCTTCCAGGTCTCGACGAGCAGGGGGCAGAGGCTGCCGGGGTCGGGGACGCAGCGGCGTTGCGCGGTGACGGTGGCGGTGCCGGCGGATGCCGCGTGGAAGACGGTCGTGGCGTCTCCGGACGGGTACGTGGCGTCGGAAGCATGCCCGAGCACCGCGGAGTTACCGGACTCCGGAGCGGTCCAGGTGTAGGTGAATCCGCGCTCGCGGGAGTGGGTGAGCCTGATCTCCACATCGCCACCCGAACTCGCGGGTACGGTCCGGCCGTTGTCCGTGTTGGTGAGGACGACGCGTCCGGCCGGGCGGGCGTGCGGCGTCTGCCCCTGGGCGGTGGCCGATGCCGCGACGGCCACGAGGACCAGCCCCGCGGCTCCAAAAGCCGTGGACCACTTCGTTGCTCCCATGATTTCCTCTCCTCGCACCCGCCGGACCGGCGGTCTCCGAAAGCGGCGAGCGTGCCGCCCAGCGGCACAACGTGGTGGAGGAGGGCGGGTCACAGACAACCACCCGTTCGTGCGGACCTGTGCCGCGACTATGCGTGTGTTATGAATCTTCTCGCATGACCGATATGACAAGACGATAGACAACCGTTCGACCGGCCCCACGGGTGAAGGCCGGTCGGGGTCGCCGATGCCGGGGTCCGCTCCCCGGGCTGCGGTGATCTTCCTTCCCAGGAGGACCTCCCGCATGTTTCGACGTATAGGCAACGGGGTCGTCAGGCATCCCGTCTGGACCATCGTGGCCTGGCTGATCGCCGCGGTGGCGATTGTCGCCACCGCGCCCGGCCTGCCCTCCAACAGTGACGAGAGCAGTTTCCTGCCCAAGAGTTACGAGTCCATCAAAGCGGCGGATCTGCAGGTGAAGGCGTTCCCCAGCGCCTTCACGCCGTCCGCGATCGCGCTGTACCAGCGCACCGACGGCGGCAAATTGACCGCCGCCGACAAGAAAAATGTCGCCCGGATCACGACCGAGCTGGGCAAGAAGCACATCGACCAGGTGCAGAAGGTGGTCCCCGGCCCGCCGTCCAAGGACGGCAGGTACACCATGACCCTGGTCCAGATGGACAGCAAGAACGCCGGTCAGCCGGTGCAGGCTGACGCCGCGAAAGTGTTGCGCGACGACGTCAAGCAGCTGGCCAAGGGCACGGACCTCGACGTCAAGCTCGGCGGTTCCGCCGCGCAGGCCCTCGACCAGCAGGATTCCTCGAAGCGCGGCGAAGCGCTGATCGGCATCGGGACCTTCCTCATCATCCTGGTGACCCTACTGATCATCTTCCGCGCGCCGATCCTCGCCTTCCTCCCGCTGGTCCTGATCGGTGTGGTGGCGTCCATCGCCAACGGGCTGATCGCGTACGCCACCAAGCTGTTCGGCCTCCAGGCCAACAGTTCCGTCTCGTCGATCCTGATCGTCGTGCTGTTCGGCGTGGGCACGGACTACTTCCTGTTCCTGATGTTCCGGTACCGAGAACGTCTGCGGGCGGGTGACGAGCCGAAGCAGGCCATGGTCAACGCGGTCGCCCGGGTCGGCGAGGCCATCGCCTCCGCCGCCGGCGCGGTCATCATCGCGTTCCTCGCGCTGGTGCTGTCCACGCTGGGCTTCCTCAAGCAGATGGGTCCGGCGCTGGCCATCTCGGTCACCGTCACCCTGATCGCGGGCCTGACCCTGATCCCGGCCGTGGTGTCGCTGATCGGGCCGAAGGTCTTCTGGCCCTCCAAGTCCTGGCAACGGGAGCCGGAGAACGCCCGGTTCGCCGCCCTCGGCCGCGGTGTGCGGCGCCGGCCCGCGCTGACAGCCGCGCTCTCCGGGCTCGTCCTCGTCGCGCTGTCGCTGGGCACCCTCGGCTACAAGGCCACCTTCGACCTGGCCTCGGGTTCCATGCCCAAGACCAAGGAGTCGATGGTCGTCCAGGACGAGATGCAGAAGGCGTACTCGGCGGGCGCCGCCGCCCCCACCGACGTCTACCTCTCCAGCACCGACGGCAAGCCGCTCGACAAGTCCGCCTTCACTGCCTACGCGGAGAAACTCGGGGCCGTCGACGGTGTGGCGAACGCCCGTATGAGCCAGGTCAACAAGGACGGCACCACGGCGGACTTCACCGTCACGCTGAAGTACGAGGCGTCCACGGAGAAGGCGATCGACGCCGTGGGCCGGGTGCGGGACGTCGCGCACTCCTCCGCGCCCGACGGCACCGAGGCAGTGGTCGGCGGCATGTCCTCGATCTACAAGGACATCAACAGCGCGGTCAACCACGACTACCGGACCGTCTTCCCCGTCGCCGCCCTGCTGATCATGCTGATCCTGGGACTGCTCCTGCGCAGTGTGGTCGCTCCGTGGTACCTCATCGCCTCGGTGGGTCTCGGCTTCGGCGCCACCCTCGGCGCGACCGTCTGGATCTTCCAGGACGCGCAGGGACACCCGGGGCTGATGTTCATGCTCCCGGTGATCATGTATCTCTTCGTGGTCGCCATCGGCACGGACTACAACATCCTCATGATCGCCCGGCTCCGCGAGGAGGCCCGCGAGGGCCGCGATCCGCGCGAGGCGGCGAGCATGGCGCTCCGGCACGCGGGACCGACCGTGGCCGCGGCCGGTTTCATCCTCGCGGCGACCTTCGCCACGATGATGCTGGCCGGCAACGCGCTGCTCACGGAGATGGGATTCGCCGTCTCCTTCGGCATCGCCGTCGCCGCCTTCGTGATGGCGATGTTCTTCACGCCGAGCCTCACCGCCCTGATCGGCCACGCCGCCTGGTGGCCAGGCCACGCCGACCGCGCCCAGGAAACCCCGGGCGGCACCGGTTCCGACACCTCCGGGCCGGCCTCCGGCACAGGGGACCAGGACTCGATCAGCCAAGGCCCGGCGGGCCGTCGCAACTAGCAACTAGCAACAATGCGGGGCCTGTTCGCCGATCCGTACGACCGGCGAACAGGCCCCGCACCCACATCAGCGGTCGGTGTGCCCGCGCAGGCAGTCGATCAGCGTGTTGAGGGACGCTGGGGGGCGACGGTGTCGCGGCGGGCCTGGATGAGCAGCAGCCCGCCCTGCACGGCGGCGAGCAGCGCGAGGGCGAACCGGTCGGGGTCGATCCGGTCGGCCAGTTCGCCGCGTGCCCGCATCGCGCGCAGCCCCGTCCCGCAGTGCGTGGAGATGAAAGGGCACGCCATCTTTCTGCACGACGATCCCGACGACCGTCCGACCGATCTCTTCGGTGGCGTGACAACCCTGGTCTCCGGCGGCGACGAGTCCTCCTATCTGCTCCTGCCTGTGGTCCCACAGAGCCCGTACCGCATCGAGGGCATGCGCCGCGGCTCGGTCCCCGAACGCGCCTGAACTCCTTGACGGGACAAGGCACATCGCGCGCGGGCCGGATCCGCCTCGGGCCGTACGCCGGGTCTGTTTCGGACCCTGCGGACGGGGCACAAGCGAGCGCAGTCCAGTGCTTCGGCAAGCAGGCACGCTTTCTTTCCGTGCGAGGAGTGTCATCGTGCCCCTTCCCTCTTGTCGCGACCGCGTGTCGACGAGTCCGGGTTCCGCAGAGAACGTGGAGGTCTGACGTGATCGTGCCGAACCCGGCGGTACTGCAACAGGCGGTCGGCCGTTATCTGGCGCTCGCGGCAGACGGGGACATGGCCGCCGCCGTGCCCCTCCAGAACGCCGCGTACACCTTGTGTGTGCTGACCGGCACCCGCACGGTGGAGGAGGCCATGGCGGCCGTACGCCTGCTGGACTTCCCCAGTGCCTCACACCGGCGGCGGACGTTCACCGTCTCCACTGGCGAAACCGCGCCCGGGGAACGGGAGTTGGTGTCGTGACGGAGCGCTCGGGCGGTGTTCCACTGACGGTCGGCACGACCGGGTTCGTGGTGCTGGCGGACGACGAAGGGGCCGTCGTCGCCGCGGAGTTGGTGTACCGGCCGGACGACTGCCTGGCGGTGCGCCTGGTGTTGCTCGGGCCCGACGGCATGGAGGTCACCTGGACCTTCGCCTGGGAACTGCTCGCGCTGGGCCTGATGTTCCCGGCGGGCGACGGGGACATCACCGTACGACCCGCGCCGGGGCCGCTCGCGGGCGTCGAGGTGGCCCTCGTGTCACCGTCCGTCGCACGCGTGTGGCTGCCCGCGGAGAAGGCCGCGGACTTTGTGCGGAAGGTGCGGAAAAGAGTCGGCCGCGACCTCGGTGGAATCGCCCCGGCGCTCGACCTCGAACTGGCCGCGATCACGAGCGGGGCGTAGGAGGCGGCCCGCGACGGCACGTCCTACGCGCTCGGGTCCCAGGCCAGGAGCAGGTCGAAGAGACGTGGGTCGCCGTCCACCTTCAGGGAGTTCACCGGGATACGGCCGTACAGGGCCAGGACCAGTTCACCGGCCGTGCCCCGGAGGGTGGCGCCGGCCGCGTCCTCTCCGGTGCCAGGGGCGGGCGCGGGGAGTTCGGTGACCCGGGTGCCGTCGGCGGAAAGCGCGAGGCGCCAGGAACGGCCCTCCGTAGCGTGGTACTCGACGGCGGCGGGCTCATGCGGCCAGGGGTCCGTCCCGGCGCAGCAGGTGGACAGGAACTCGTCGACACCGTCGACTGCCGCCTCGTCCGGCAGCGGCTGCGGGGCACCGAGGGTGATCTGTGCGTCGTAGGTGTGCACCATGGCCTCCTGGACCTGGTGCCGGGCCACGGCTCCGGAGGTCTGCGGAGACCCCGATCCTCCCCACCATGTCCAGCAGCCGCGATCCTGGCCGAACTCCCGCAGCGCGCCAAGGAGTTGCTCCGTGGACTCGGCCGACCAGGCCAGCAGCGCGGCCCGCTCCTGCGGCGCTTCCGGGACAGTCACGTCGGGGCGGGCGTCGGCCGGCCCCGCGGCGACGATTCCGGCCCAGCGGCGCTGCACCCCGCCCAGGTGCTGCACGAGGTCCCGCAGTGTCCACTCCGGGCAGGTCGGCACCCGCGCGTCGAGGCGCGGCGCGGAGGCGACCGCGGCCCGGAACGCGATCGACCGCTCGTCGATCAGCCGCAGCAGGACCGGGAACTCCAGGATCTCTGTCACGCGGACTGTCTATCACTGTGCCTCGACGAACCGACAGCTGATTTCACGGCCGCTCGACGACCCACTCTCCAACGGTCAGCTGTCGAGGGCCTGTTGGACCGTCGGGTGACAGTCGATGAATCCGTCGATGCCGACGAGTTGGATGATGCGCAGCACGGGTGGGGCAGTACCGGCCAGCCGCAGCCAGCCGCCCGCTTCGGCGAGAGCGGTCTGCGCGGCGATGAGAATGTTGATGCCGCTCGAGTCCATGAAGGTGACCTGGCGCAGGTCGATGACAACGCGCGGTGCGGCGCCCTCCGGCAGCTCCAGCGCCTCCCTCAGTGAGCCGCCTGTCTCCTGGTCGATCTCTCCGGCAACAGCCACGACCAAGGTGCCGTCGACGACGTCGGTCCTGACCGACAACCGCCCCGGCTGCCCCGCGTGTTCGGTGTCCACCATCTGTCCTCATACACGAGTCGGTGAGCGCTACGGATCAGGATTTTCATCCGAAGTGCTGCCCCGCATCGTACGGTTGATGCTTGTGTCCGGTGGAGCTGTCCGACGGAGCCGGCAGAGATTGGCGGAGTGCGCGTTGCTTCACGGGGTATGCGCCGGGCACGCGGAAGGCGGTGAAACGATCCGGATGGAACAGGATTCATCGGAGGACGACGACACGGCGCCGCAGGCCCGGGCCCTGCGCTCCACCGTGGCGTTGGACGGGGACGGCTCGTGCATCGCCGAGGCCCGTCGGCTGGCCGCGACGTTCCTCGCCCGGGCCCAGGCCGAATACGGACTGCCGGTGTCGGACCGGGCCATGGATCTCACGCAGCTGGTCGTCAGCGAGTTGGTCACCAACGCCCGTAAGTACGCGCCCGGCCCGGTGCTGATGGATCTGCGGATCGTCGATGCCCTGGTCGAGGTGGAGGTATAGGACTCCGACCCGGTGCTCCCGGTCGCCCGTGCCGCCGACGCCCAACGGGTGGGGCAGCACGGCCTGGAGATCGTACGGGCGGTGGCGCGAGGCTTCGAGGCCCAGCGCGAGCCCGTCGGCAAACGCATCACCGCCCGCATCCCCCTGACGGATGCCCCGGACGGTGCCGGCACGCAGCAGGCGTGAGCCCTCCGGACGGTCGACGGCAAGTGTCCGACAAGGCAACCCAGTTGGGGCGACTACGACATCGGCGGCACCCGGTAGACGGAGACGTGATCGTGCGACTCTGCGGTGAAGTCACCACCGGACCAGTCCCCGTGCCTGCTCTCCAGCTCGAACCCGGCCAGCTGGGCCATGAGGTCGAGTTCGGCCGGCCAGATGTAGCGGTGGGGGCTGCGGGACAGCCGCGCCTGCTCGGTCTCGTCGAACCGGATGTGGTGCGACACGGCGTGCTGGCGCAGGACGTCGTAGGTGTCCAGGCCGATGTAGTCGGAGTCGGTCCGCCAGACGGTCGCCGTCTGCCCCGGCGGAAGTCTGCGCAGCTCCGGGACCCACAGCTCGATCACGAACCGTCCGCCAGGCGTGAGATGCCGGGCGGCGTTGCGGAAACACTCGACCTGCTCGGCCTGGGTGAGCAGGTTCGAGATCGTGTTGTAGACGAGATAGACCAGGCTGTACGTCCCGGGCGCGACAGTGGTCGCCATGTCCCCGATGATCACCGGGATCGTCGCTTCGTCGGCCTTGGTGCGCAGTCGCTCCACCATCGGCTCCGACAACTCGATACCGGTGACAGGGACTCCGCGCTCGGCGAGCGGCACCGCGACCCGCCCGGTACCGATGGCGAACTCCAACGCGGCCCCGTCCCCGGCGAGATGCGCGAGGCGGTCCACGGTTGGCACCAGAGTGCCGGGGGCGAACATGCCGGTGCCGGGGGTGTCGTACCGCTGGGCGACATCAGCGTCCCAGAGCGTTTCCAGTCGCATTCCGTCAACGTTGGCTGTTGGCCGATGTGTTGTCCAACGAGTTTCCCCGCCGCAGGCCAACTCCGGTGCCTGGGTGGCACATCACGCCTCCCCGACAGGACCCCACCTGTGCCGGCGGTCAGGCTGTCACCGTCTCGACGTAGTGGATGAACTCGCTGATGCGGTCGGCGAGTTCGGGCCACAGTTCGCGTGGGAGGCTGTGGCCCATTCCCTCCACGATCAGCAGGTCGGCACCCGGGACGGCGGTGGCCGTGGCGCGTCCGCCGCTGACGTCGCACACGATGTCGTCGACGCCGTGCACCACCAGTGTGGGCACCCGCAGGGACCGCAGCCGTTCGGTACGGTCACCTGTGGCCGGCACCGCGAGGCCCTGGCGCTGGATGCCGAGGGCGTCGTAGCCCCGGTCGACGACGCGTCCGGCCCGCTCGGCCGCGGCGGTCGCATCGATGGGGAAGCCGGGGGACGCGGCGAGACGCAGGGCGCGCACCTGCCACTCGACGAAGGCCTCCCGGTCCTGCGGCGGTGCCCCCAGTCCCGCGAACACGGAGAAGTCGGCCTCCCCGACGCCGGGCTCGCCGGTCGTGGACATCATCGAGATGAGCGAGCGGACCCGCTCCGGGAAGTCGATCGCGATCATCTGGGCGATCATCCCGCCCATCGAGGAGCCGACGAGGTGGACGCCGGTGAGGCCGAGCGCGTCGAGCAGGCCCACGGTGTCGGCCGCCAGGTCGGAGAGTGTGCGGGACGCCGTGGAAAGGTCGCCGGCCAGGGCCGCCGGGAAGTCCGGTACGGGGGGCGGGGAAATGGGTCGAGCGGCCGGCGTCGCGGGTGTCGAACCGGATTACTTCCAGACCCTGGTCGACCAGCGCCTGGCAGAATCCCTCCGGCCAATTGATCACCTGGGCGCCCGCTCCCATGATCAGCAGGACCGGCGGTGCCCCGGCGTCACCGAAACGTTCGTAGGCCACGGTCTGACGTTTTTCGCCCGACCCCCGGGTTACGGTGAAAGCGGCCGAGGAATTCCCTCGACACGCGGAAGTGCTTGGCCTCCCCTAGAGTGTTGGGGTCGACGTTCTCCTTCCGGTCACCTCTCGCCGCTGACCCTTTTCCGTCGATTCTCCGTGTGACGTACTCAAACAGTTCGATCATTTCGGGAGGAACACGCCATGCCCTTCGCCACCAGCACGGACGGCACGCAGATCTTCTACAAGGACTGGGGATCGGGTCAGCCGGTCGTCTTCTCCCACGGCTGGCCGCTGACCGCCGACGCGTGGGATCCCCAGCTGAAGGTGATGGCCGACAACGGCTTCCGTGCCGTGGCGCACGACCGGCGTGGGGGCGGGCGTTCCGGTCAGCCCTGGGACGGCAACAACCTCGACACGTACGCCGACGATCTCGCGTCGGTCATCGAAGCCCTGGATCTCCGTGACGTGATCCTGGTCGGGCACTCGACCGGCGGCGGTGAGGTCACCCGCTACATCGGCCGGCACGGCTCCGGCCGGGTCGCCAAGGCCGTCCTGGTCGGGGCGATCCCACCGCTCATGCTCAAGACGGACGCGAATCCGGAGGGGCTGCCGATCGAGGTCTTCGACGAGATCCGCAAGGGCGTGGAGACGGACCGTTCGCAGTTCTACAAAGATCTCAGTGCCCCGTTCTACGGCGCCAACCGGGACGACTCGACCGTCACCCAGGGAACCCGTGACGAGTTCTGGCTCTGGAGCATGACCGTGGGAATCAAGGGTGCTTATGACTGCGTCAAGGCATTCTCCGAGACCGATCTCACCGAAGACCTCAAGAAGATCGACGTCCCGACATTGATCGTGCACGGCGACGACGACCAGATCGTTCCCATCGTGGCTTCCGGCGACAAATCGTCGAAGCTCGTCAAGGACGCGATCTACAAGGTCTATCCGGGCGCTCCGCACGGCCTGGCGATGGTGCCGAAATTCGCCGAGCGGTTCAACGCCGATCTTCTTGAATTCGCCCGGAGTTGATCGCACGGTCCTGGTGCCGAATCCACCCGGCGGAGTTTGAGTCCGTGCCCGGCGGCAACCCGAACGGTTGGCTAAAGGGACTGCACATTCCACACAGAGAGAGAAGTTGAAGCGCTGTGACCGCGCGCACCGTCAAGAAGGAAGACTCGCATCTGCCGCCCGAGACCGGTTGGGCGAAGGCCCGTCGCCGTAGCGGGAAGGCCGTACGCACCTGCATCCCGCCCGTCGACGACAACAGCGTGACACCGCCTCCGCAGACACTCACCGAGGGCAACATCGTCCGAGGAGACGACTGACGAGCCGGAGGAAGAGGGACGGGACAACGGGCCGGAGGCCGAGGGCTTCCGGCCCTTGGCATGTCGTCGGGGTGACTTCCGGGGTACCCGACGTAGGTCCGTACCGGACGGACACCCCCACGGGAAGGACCCCGCCCATGTCCACGAAGGTCTCCGACCACCTCCTCCAGCGATTGCGCGAGTGGGACGTCACGCACGTCTTCGCCTACCCGGGCGACGGCATCAACGGCCTGCTCGCCGCCTGGGGCCGCGCGGACGACAGCCCCCGCTTCGTCCAGGCACGGCACGAGGAGATGTCCGCGTTGGAGGCCGTCGGCTACGCCAAGTTCTCCGGCAAGGTCGGTGTCTGCGTCGCCACTTCGGGGCCCGGCGCCATCCATCTTCTCAACGGCCTCTACGACGCGAAGCTCGACCACGTGCCCGTTGTCGCGGTCGTCGGGCAGACCAACCGCAGTGCCATGGGCGGCAGTTACCAGCAGGAGGTCGATCTGCTGAGCCTCTACAAGGACGTCGCCTCCGACTTCTGCGAGATGGTCACCGTCCCGGAGCAGTTGCCCAACGTCATCGACCGTGCCATGCGCACCGCCGTGGCGCGCCGCTCGGTGACCGCGGTGATCATCCCCTTGGACGTCCAGGAACTCGACTACGCGCCGCCGGAGCACGCCTTCAAGATGGTGCCGTCCAGTCTGGGCATGCCGCACTCCACGGTGGTGCCGGACGACGACGATCTGCGACGGGCCGCCGATGTGCTCAACTCCGGTGGAAAGACAGCCGTCTTGATCGGCCAGGGCGCGCGGGGTGCCCGTGCGGAGGTGATGGCTGTCGCCGACCGGCTCGGTGCGGGGGTGGCCAAGGCACTGCTCGGCAAGGACGCGTTGGACGACGACCTGCCCTATGTCACCGGTTCCATCGGGCTGTTGGGCACCCGGCCGTCGTACGAGATGATGCGGGAGTGCGACTCGCTGCTGGTGATCGGGTCGTCGTTCCCCTACGCGCAGTTCCTGCCGAAGTTCGGGAAGGCGCGGGGTGTGCAGATCGACATCGATCCGCACATGGTGGGGATGCGCTATCCCTTCGAGGTGAACCTCGTCGGTGATGCCGCCGCGACGCTGCGCCGGCTGCTGCCGTTGCTGGAGCAGATGGAGGATCCGGCGTGGCGGGTCAAGATCGAGGCCAATGTGGCCCGTTGGTGGGAGGTCATGGAGCGGCGGGCCGCCGTCGAGGCCGATCCGGTCAACCCGGAGTACGTCGTGCACGCGCTCAGCGGGCTGCTGCCGGACAATGTGATCCTGTCCGCCGACTCCGGTTCGGCCGCCAACTGGTATGCCCGGCACCTGAAGTTGAGCGGTGCGATGCGCGGCTCGCTGTCGGGGACGCTCGCCACGATGGGGGCGGGTGTGCCGTATGCCATCGGTGCGAAGTTCGCGCACGGTGACCGGCCGGCCATCGCGCTCGTGGGTGACGGGGCGATGCAGATGAACGGCATGGCCGAGCTGATCACCGTCGCCAAGTACTGGCAGGAATGGGCGGATCCGCGGCTGATCGTCGCCGTGCTGAACAACCGGGATCTGAATCAGGTGACTTGGGAGATGCGGGCCATGGAGGGCGCACCGCGGTTCCTGCCCTCGCAGTCGATCCCGGACGTCGCCTACGCCGACTTCGCCCGTTCCCTGGGCCTGACCGGCATCCGGGTGGAGAAGCCGGACGAGGTGACCGGCGCCTGGGAGAGCGCGCTCGCGGCCGACCGGCCGTGCGTGCTGGACTTCGTGACCGACCCCGCCGTACCGCCGATCCCGCCGCACTCCACCCTGGAGCAGATCGAGGCCGCCGCGTCCTCCGTCCTCAAGGGCGACAGTGATCGCGCCGCCGTGCTCGGGCAGGGCTTCAAGGCGAAGATCCAGGATCTCCTGCCCGGCGGACGGCACTCGGGCCATTCGTGACGTATCGCTCAGCGACGGGATGTCTGACCTCGCCGGACAGGGGCACCCGTGAGCAGGTAAGGAACCGCACGCCCTACCGAATGACCTGAGGTGAACCATGACCAAGGAGATCAAGGACCTGACCCCGAAGTACACCGTTCCCGGTATCCAGCGCGAGGCCGCGGGCCGGCTGATCGGTGTGCTGCGACTGCGGCTCCACTCGCTGAACGATCTCCACCTGACGTTGAAGCACGTGCACTGGAACGTCGTCGGCCCGCACTTCATCGCCGTGCACGAGATGATCGACCCGCAGGTCGACCGGGTGCGCGAGATGGCCGACGACGTGGCCGAGCGCATCGCCGCGCTGGGCGGAGTCGCGCCGGGCACCCCGGGCGCGCTGGTCGCCGAGCGCACCTGGGACGACTACTCCATCGGCCGGGCCGACGCCATCGCCCACCTCGGCGCGCTCAACCTCGTCTACACGGGGCTGATCGAGGACGTCCGGGCCGGGATCAAGGAGGCGGGCGAGATCGACCCCGCCACCGAGGACCTGCTGATCGAGCAGCTGCGCGACCTGGAGCAGTTCCAGTGGTTCGTGCGGGCGCACCTGGAGAGCGCGGGCGGCACGCTCGCCACCGGTGACGCGCACTCCGAGTCCGAGGCGGCGGCCAAGGGCGCCGAACTCGGCTGACCGGCCGGAACCCGCACACAACTTCCCCTGCCCGACCGCACGTCGGCACCGGCACCCGTGAAACTTGCCGTTTGACAACTATGGCCATGAGGCAAGAAAGTAGCGGGTGTCGTCGCAGCAGGGGGAAGGATCTGGGATGTCCCGGTCGGCGGGGGCCACTCCGTGCGTCGGCCACGAACAGCGGGCGGCCGCCGAGCGGTCGGCTGTCGGACGGCTCGGTCAGGCGGTACGGCTGCCGGAGGAGTCGTCGTGGTCGTGGATCTGCGCCGCGGCCACCGCACAGAACGCCTCAAGGCCGGTGAGCAGCGCGCTGCGCCCCGCGGCCGGCATCTGTTCCAGCACCGCCCCGAGCGCCTCCTCACGCCGGGCCCGCAGGTCCGACAGGAAGGACCGCCCCAGGCTGCTGAGGTACAGGCGCACCTCGCGCCGGTCCATGGGGCTCACCTCGCGGTCGACGAAGCCGGCGGCCTGCAGACGGTCGCACAGCCGACTGGTCGACGGCGGGGTCGAGGCCAGGTGGTCGGCGAGGGTGCGCAGGTTGATGCCCTCGTGGTGTTCCAGGATGAACAGGACCCGCAGCTGCGAGGCGGACGCGGGCGCCGTCGAGGCGCGCCCCCACAGGACTTCCAGCAGTTCCGCGGCCGTAGAGGTGACGCGCGCGACCTCGTCGGGTTCGGGGCGGGGGTGGAAGGACGTCACGGTCACACTCTCGCAGGCACAGGGACGGCCCCCAGCCTACTAGGCACACGCAACGGACACGGATGGACGAGACGACACGCGGCGCCTGGGCCGTATAGCCCACCGCAGAGCGGGGCGACGCGTGCCTCGGGTGAGAGATTGGCATACCTACGATCGTGAACAGATTCATGGCTGTCGAGCGGGCGCTGCGCACGGCGGCTCCCCACGAACTGCCGGACGTCGTCGGGCAGTTGCTGGGTCGGCACTACGCGGCGGACTCCGTGGACCTGCTCATGGCCGACTACGGCCTGACCGTGCTGCAGCCCGTGACCGACCTGCCGCACACCCTGCCGCCGGTCTCCGTGCACAACACCCCGGCGGGGCGGGCCTTCGGTGCCCAGGAACCGTTCGTGGAGGGCAACCTCGGCGACGGCAGCGTGCGCGTGCATCTTCCGGTCAGTGTGCGCGGGGACCGTCTCGGCGTGCTCTCGGTGACACTGCCCGGCGGCGACCACGTACGCGAGTGCCTGCCCGAACTGACCGAGCTGGCCGAGGTGTTGGGGCACGAGGTGCTGGTCGCCGAGCGCGACACCGACCTGTATCTGCGGGCCCGGCGCAAGGACCGGCTCACGCTGGCGGCGGAGATGCAGTGGCAGCTGCTGCCCGGCCGTTCGTGCTCCCGCTCCGAGTTCGACCTGGGCGCGCAGCTGGAGCCCGCGTACGCGATCCACGGGGACAACTTCGACTGGTCCGCCACGGCCGACCACCTCACGCTCTACGTCTCGAACGGCATGGGCGAGGGCATAGAGGCATCCCTCCTGACGAACCTGGCGGTCAACGCCCTGCGCAACGCGCGCCGGGCGGGCATCCCCCTCGCCGACCAGGCGGCCCTCGCGGACCAGGCCGTGTACGCGCACTACCAGGGCCGCAGCCATATGTCGGTGTTGATGTTCGACTTCGACCTCACCATCGGGCGGGCGCGGGTGGTGGACGCCGGATCGCCGCAGACGCTGCGGCTGCGCGAGGGGGTGGTGGAGCGGATCGCCTTCGACGCGCAGTTGCCGCTGGGCATGTTCGAGGAGACCGACTACGTCGAGCAGGACTTCCGGATCGAGCCCGGGGACCGGCTCCTCTTCGTCAGCGACGGGGTGTACGCCGTCGCCTCGCCCAAGGGTGAGGCGTACGGGGACGCGGCGCTCGCGCGGGCGATCCAGGGCACGAGGCTGCTGCCCGCCGCCGAGGTGCCGCGCGCCGTGCTGCGGGAGCTGACCGGCCATCGCGGTACGCCCACTCCGGACGACGACGCCTTGGTGGTGTGCCTGGACTGGCGCGGGCGGTGAGGTGCGCCCTGCCGTACCCGCACCCACCCCCACCGGCGTGGCGCTAGTGTGAAGACACTGAGCCGGAAGGGTGAACGCCGTGAGCACCTCTGAGTCGCTCCCGTCCATGGAGAGCGAGTTGCGATCGGCCCCGCCCAACGCTCTGGTGGAAACGACCCGCCGCCTGCTCGGCGAGCGAGCCGGAGCCCGGGACGTCACCGTCCTCCTCGCCGACTACGGCCTGCGCGTGCTGCGTCCGGTGGCCCCGCTGCCGGGCACCGGCGAAGCGCTGTCCGCCTACGACGGCCCGGCGGGACGGGCCTTCACCGTGCAGACGCCTGTCGTCGAACCGGCCGAGGACGCGACGGCCACCGTGTACGTGCCGGTCACCGTGCGCGGCGACCGGCTCGGCGTTCTCTCCGCCCGCCTGCCCGCCGCCGGTGCCGACACCGCCGGGGTGCGCGGGCTCGCCGAGTTCGCGACCGCGCTGGGCCACGAGATCGCGACGGCGGAGCGCGACACCGACCTGTACCTCCTGGCCCGCCGCACCCGGCGCCTCACCCTGGCCGCCGAGATGCAGTGGCAGCTTCTTCCGGGGCGCGGATCCGGGCGCCCGGAGTTCGTGATCGGCGCCCATCTGGAGCCCGCGTACACCGTCGGCGGCGACAACTTCGACTGGAGCACCGACGGCACCCGGCTCACCGTGACGGTGACCGACGGCATGGGCCGCGGCATCGACGCCTCCCTGCTCACCAGCGTCACGGTGGGCGCCCTGCGCAACGCCCGCCGGGCCGGCGTGAGCCTCTCGGACCAGGCCCGCCTCGCCGACCAGGCGGTCTACGCCCAGTTCGGCGGCAAGGTGTACGCCTCGACCCTGCTGCTCCGCTTCGACCTCGCGACCGGCACCGTCCAGGCCGTCGACGCGGGCTCGCCCCGGCTCTACCGCCGCCGCGGCGACACGGTCAAGCAGATCGAACTGGAGGCACAGCTCCCCCTCGGCATGTTCGAGGAGACCGCCTACGAGGAGCAGATCTTCACCGTACGGCCCGGCGACCGGCTCGTGGCGGTGAGCACCGGCGTCCACGGGGCCCGTTCCCCGGAGGGCGCCCTCTTCGGCGAGGACGCGCTGCGCCGGGCCCTCGACGCGGCGCCGACGCGGGCTCCGCAGGAGGTCGCGCGCTCGGTGGTGGCGAGTCTGGTCGAGCACTTCGGCAGCTCCGACCTCACTGCCGACGCGGCCGTGGTCTGCCTGGACTGGAACGGGCGCGGCGCCGCGACCCCGTGATCATCCGCCCTCGCCGGGCGCCCGAACCCGTCGCGCCTCGACGAACGCCCGCAGGCCGTGCTCCAGGGCCGCGCGGTCGTCCGGTTGCATGCCGCGTACGACCTCGGTCAGCGCCCGGGACCTGAGCCCGGCCACCTCGGCGAGCACGTCACGGCCGTGGGCGGTGAGGCGCAGCTGGATTTCCCTGCGGTTGTGCGGTGCGGCCTCCCTGAGCAGCAGCCCGGCCGCCTCCAGCCGGTCGCACAGTCTGCTCACCGTGGGCAGGCCGGCGTCGAGCCGTTCCGCCAGCATGGTCAGGTTGGCGCCCGGGGTGGCCTCCAGGGCGTGCAGGGCGCGCAGTTGATACGGGGAGAGCCGTACGGACGCCTCGGCCGCCGCCGTGGTCCACAGTTCGGCCAGGCCGTCCACAGCATCGGCGATCCGGCCCGCGAGGACGTCCGTGCCGTCCGCCTGCGCCGGTTTCCGGTCCGCCTCCCCGTGCGCTGCCACGCGTTCGACACCTCAGGGAAGTCGGCAGTGTGGTGATTCGCCGCTCATGTGGTTGGCCTACCCGAGATTCCGGCACCCAAGCGGCCCGTCTCCGGGAGCGGGGACGACCGCTCAGTCACGGTCGGGGTAGAGCACGGCCGAGATCCGCTGGTGCAGGTCGTGCTGGGGTCGGCCGGGTGCCGTGGGCGCGGCCTCGCGCACGGACTGGGCCAGCGTGCGGAGTTTGACGTTGGCGTACTGGGAGTGGCGGCGCAGGACGCGCATCGCCACGTCCGCGTCGATGCCGTAGAGGCCCATGAGCACACCGCGCGCGAGGTCGATGTCCTCCTGCGAGACGCGGGCCCGCTCGATGTCGGAGTCGGCGGTGCGCCGTGCCTCCTGCTGTACGGGCTTCGTCACGTCGACGGCGAACCCGCGCAGCACGACCACCTCGCCGTCGTCTCCGGTACGCCCGTCGCCGACCAGGACGACGCTGCGTTCCTCGTCCGGCGTGCCGACCACGCGGAGGTAGCAGCTGAAGGGGAGTCCGGTGGTCCTGCCGCGTTCCAGGGCACTGTCGAGGCCGGTGTGGTCCTCGGTGTGGACGTGGCCGCGCAGCAGCTTGGCGGTGGGCGTGACGGCGTCGGGCTCGTAGCCGAGCAGGCGGAACATCTCCTCCGACCACCACCAGGTGTCCTCCGGCAGCCTGTGCAGGAACACCCCGGTGATCTCGTCGGCTCGGTCGTCCTCCGACATCATGGCCCTCACCAACTCGACGCCCGTTTCACCACCTCGCACCAGAGACCCTAGCCCCTCAGCCGAAGCGGTGGGGCAGCCGGACGACCTGCACGAAGAAGTCGTCGATCTGCCGGACCGCGGCGATGAACTGGTCGAGGTCGACCGGCTTGGTGACATAGGCGTTGGCGTGCAGCTTGTAGCTGCGCAGGATGTCCTCCTCGGCCGAGGATGTGGTCAGGACGACGACGGGGATGTGTGCCAGCTCCGGGTCGGACTTGATCTTCTCCAGGACCTGACGGCCGTCGTACTTCGGCAGGTTGAGGTCGAGGAGGATGAGGTCGGGCTGCGGGGCGTCGGTGTGCTCGCCGCGCTTGTAGAGGAAGTCGAGGGCCTCCTCGCCGTCCCGGACGACGTGCAGGGTGTTGCCGATCTTGTTGTCCTCGAAGGCTTCCCGGGTCATCAGTTCGTCGCCCGGATCATCTTCCACCAGCAGCACGTCGATCGGGGTCGCGTCAGGGAGGGTCATGTCAGGGCCTTCTCGTCTGTGGAGGGGGAGGTGCCGGTCCCGTCGCCCGGTTCGGCCGTCTCGATGGCGTCGATGGCGTCGGTCGCATCGGCGGACGGGAGCGTGAAGCAGAAGCGGGTGCCCTCGCCGACGCGGGACTCGATCCAGATCCGGCCGCCGTGGTGTTCGACGATCTTCTTGCAGAGGGCGAGCCCGATGCCGGTGCCGCCGTAGGCGTCGCGGCTGTGCAGCCGCTGGAAGATGACGAAGACCTTGTCGGTGAACTCCTCGGGGATGCCGATGCCGTTGTCGGCGACGGCCACGCGCCACATGCCGTTGTTCTCGGGGTCGGGGTCGCAGGTGACGGTCACGTGCGGGGCGCGGTCCGGGTGGCGGAACTTCAGGGCGTTGCCCACGAGGTTCTGCCAGAGCATGGTCAGCAGGGTCGGATCGCCGACGATCTCGGGCAGGATCTCGGGCTGGTCGATCCGCGCCTCCGACTCCTCCACGGCCGCCGCGAGGTTCCGCAGTGCCTTGTCCAGCGCCGGGCCGAGGCCGACCAGCTCCCGGGTGTCGTCGAGGCGTCCGACGCGGGAGAAGGTGAGCAGGTCGTTGATGAGGACCTGCATGCGTTTGGCGCCGTCGACGGCGAAGTCGATGTACTGCAGGCCGCGGTCGTCGAGCTTGTCGCCGTACCGCTTCTCCAGGAGCTGGCAGAACGAGGCGACCTTGCGCAGCGGCTCCTGAAGGTCGTGCGAGGCGACGTAGGCGAACTGCTCCAACTCGGCGTTGGACCGGCGCAGTTCGACGGCCTGGGCGTCCAGCTCCACGGCCTGTCGGCTCAGTACCACCTCCTGGTCGCGGGAGGCGTCGAGTTCGGCGACGATCCGTCTGCGCATGCCCTCGACGGCTCCGGCCACCGCGGTGAGGTCGGCCGGGCCGCCGTCCGCGGTGATGCGGTGCGCGAAGTCGCCGCCCGCGACCTGTTCCGACGCCTTGCTCAGCGCCTCGATGGGCCGGGTCACGAGCAGTCGTACGAGGACGGCGAGGCCGATGCCGGTCAGCAGGAAGCCGGCGACCATGGCGCTGAGGACGGTGTCGCGCACCGTCCGCTGGTGGGAGAGGTGGGCCCGGCCCTCCTTCACGGCTTTCGCGAGGTCGGCGTTCTGTTTGGCCCAGAGGGTGCGCAGATGGTCGAACTCGTGCTTGCCGCTGTCCACGGTGGCCTGGTCGACGGCGTGCGGCCGGCCGGGGGTGACGGCGGCGGCGAGGGGCTCGGCGTAGTCTTTCCGCCATGCGGCGGCCCCGCGCTCCACGGCCCGTAGATCGGCGAGCAGGTCGGGCTGGTCACGGAGTTGCGCGCGCAGCCGTGCGGCCGAGCGGGCCTCGTCCTGCTTTCCGTTGGCGTACGGGGTGAGAAACTGCTTGTCGGCGGCGATCGCGTAGCCGCGGATGCCGGTCTCCTGGTTGACCAGGGCGGCCTGCAGTCGGTACGCCTCGGTCTGGGAGGGCTGGACGCGCAGCAGCAGATCGTCGGTGACCCTGGCCGTCTGACTCAGCAGGTTGGCGCCGACCGCGGTGCCGATCACCACCAGCAGCGCCATGAGCGACAGCGCCAGGAAGAACCATCCCTGCACCGTCAGCCGGCGCCCGATCCCTGTTCCGCCCGCCATGCACCTCACCGTTCGTCTCGTTTCGTCACCCCCCGTCCCACCTGCTCATTTCCGGCGCGGTGAATCACGTCCGGGGCGGGTGCTTCATGCCCAGTGCAGGTGCATCACGGCCACGTCGTCCGCCAGACCGCCCTGTGCCTCGGCCAGGCTCTCGGCGCAGGCGATGAGTTCGTCGACGAACGGCTCCGGTGCCAGTGCGGCGCGTTCGCGTGCGAGCCGTAGCAGCCCGTCTTCTCCCAGCCGCTCAGAACCCCGTCCGACGTGCCCCTCGAAGAGGCCGTCGGTGAACAGCACCACGGCGGCGTCCGCCGGTACGGCGAGTTCCTCGACGGGCCAGTCGGCGTGGCCGGGGACCACCCCCAGTGCCGGGCCGCCGGGTACCTCGACCCACTCCACGCGGCCGCCGTCCCGCATCAGCAGCCCGTGGTGCCCGGCCCGCACGACGCGGGCCGTGCGTACGCCGGGTGCGACGACGAGACTGACGAGGGTGGCGAAGACCTCGCTCCGGGCGCGCTCGGCGACCAGGAGTTCCTCCAGGCGGGCCACCTGTTCGGCGCCCGTGACACCGCTGAGGACCAGCGTGCGCCAGGCGATGCGCAGAGCCACACCGAGGGCGGCCTCGTCGGGCCCGTGCCCGGAGACGTCGCCGACCACCGCGTGGACCGTGCCGTCGACGCTCTGCACGATGTCGTAGAAGTCGCCGCCGAGCAGCGCCTGCGCGCGCCCGGGACGGTAGCGGGCCACCGCTTCGACGCCCTCGCCGCGCAGCAGGGGGCGGGGCAGCAGTCCCCGTTCCAGGCGGGCGTTCTCCTGGGCCTGCATGCGGCTGGCCTGCAGGGCGACGGCCGCCCCCTCGGCCTGCTTGCGCTGGATCGCGTAGCGCACGGCCCGTCCGAACAGGCCCGGCTCGACCCGGCCCTTGACCAGGTAGTCCTGTGCGCCGGCGGCGACGGCGGCCAGTCCGGTCTCCTCCTCGGCGAGGCCGGTGAGGACCACGACAGCCGCCCGCTCGGCACCCGCCCGTACCCGGGAGAGCGCCTCAAGCCCCTGTGCGTCCGGCAGATGCAGATCGAGGAGCACGCAGTCCGGTACGTCGGCCGCGAGCGCCTCGGCGGCCTCGGCCATCGACCGCACCCACTGCAGACGTATCTTCAGCGCGCTGTCGGCGACCAGTTCCTCCACCAACAGGGCGTCACCGGCGTCGTCCTCGACCAGCAGGACGGCGGGCTGCCAGGCCACCCAGGTTTCCGGGCCGACCCCTTCGCCACCCACCGACAGCAGGTCGTCGGCCCGCGGCTGTGGCACCACCATGGCCCTGCCCTCCCCACCGCACGATTTCCCGCGACCATAGTTGCCGTCAGACAACAGTCGAGAGCATACCGGTACGCCGGGACGTCCCGTACGCGCTCGCCCCGACCATCAGTGGAACGGCCCAACAGGCCCTGCGTTCCGCGTTGTTGAGGGTACGACGGCCACCTGGGAACCGACGAGGAACCCCCCTCCCTCACCGGCCTGTGACCACGCGAACACAGCGGGCGGACCGCGACGGATCGTCCGGCCGCCGATCCGTGCGACGCGGTGCCCAGTGGGCCGGTTGTTGTTTGAACCGGCCCCAGCCCGGTAGTCCGAAGAGGGTGGCAGGCTGCCCAACCGCTCCCGGGAGGGTTCGGCAGTGAGCCCGCCACCGGCCGCCCCGGGAGCGATCCCGCGGGGCGGCCGGCCTCCCCACCCCGGCACGGCCAGACCCTAGGCGGCGTCGGCCAGTACGCGTTCGCGCACCTGGGCGCAGGAGGTGCTGATCAGCCGGGAGACGTGCATCTGGGAGACGCCGAGGTGCTCCGCTATGCGGCTCTGGGTCATGCCGCGGAAGAAGCGGAGGTAGAGGATGGTGCGTTCGCGTTCGGGGAGTGTCCGCAGGGCGGGCTTGACCGCCTCGCGGTCGACGACCAGGTCGAATCCGGCGTCGCACTCCCCCAGCAGGCCGACGAGCGTCGTCCCCGCGTCCTCGCCCGGCGTCTCGGCGTCCAGCGAGAGCGCGGTGAAGCTGTCCAGCGCTTCCAGACCGGCCTGTACGTCCTCCTCGCTCAGCTGCGCGTACTCGGCGATCTCGGCGACGCTCGGGCGCCGGTCCGACCCCGTCGCGGACAGGTCCCGCAGGGCGACGCGCACCCTGTTGCGGAGTTCCTGGACGCGCCGGGGCACGTGCAGGGCCCACATGTGGTCGCGGAAGTGGCGTTTGATCTCGCCGGTGACGGTCGGCACTGCGTAGCTCTCGAAGGCGTGGCCGCGGTCGGGGTCGTAGCCGTCGACGGCCTTGACGAGACCGAGTGCCGCGACCTGGCGCAGGTCCTCGTAGGGCTCGCCCTTTCCCCGATATCGACCGGCGATGCGTTCGGCCATCGGGAGCCAGACCCGGACGAGTTCGTCGCGCAGGGCGGCCCGTTCGGGTCCGTCCGGCATGTGCGAGAGGCGGGCGAAGGCGGCGGCGGTGCGGGGGGCGTCGTCGTGCGGATGGCGCTTCCGGGTGGTGACTGTGTCCATGGCAGTGCTCACAACTCCCTCAAGGGGTTGTCGAAGGACGGTCCCCATGGGAGCGGGCACGCATCGACCAGGCGCAACACACCCGCGATCCGGCATGCACCGGCTCCCACGGACGTGCCTCCTGTCCGAAGCACTCACCTTGCGCCTTCCCGCGCGAAGAGCCCTGAAACAATTGTCCGACGGCAATGACTCCTGGCCGTCATACCGTGACGAAAGGTGTTCAATCAGCCGCGCGAGTGAGGGGACGTGTCGGCTCCATGGCCCCGGGTAGGCGCCGGACTCCCCCGACAGACATGGAGCAGATCATGGAACGCGGAAGCGACCGACTGAGCGTCCACCGGGACGAGGAGATGAAGCACGAACTGCAGGGGCTGATGCGTTCCGGGCACTCGACCCGGACCGAGGAGTGGAACGACCCGGAGCCCACCGCCGACGACGACCCGGTGATCGCGGGCGGACCGGTGACACCGAGCGGCGCGTCCGTGCCCCTTGAGACGGTCCGGCTGGAACTGGCGAAGATCCTCGGCCGTACGTCGTTCCCCGCGGGCCCCCGCGAACTGGGCGGCGTACTGCGCGAGAAGTACGCGCCGGACAGCCTGGTGGAACCGGTGGAACGGCTGCCGCACGACGCGCGTTACGCCTCGGCGCAGGAACTGGCGAAGGCAGTGGTGGAGGGTGAGTCGACCGGCCGGAGCGGCGCATGACCGACGTATAGACGCGTGGGCGGCGTACGGCCCGACGGGCCACCACCCCTGTCGCGTCACGGCAGTCGAGGTGCCTCCTCAAAGCCTCACACCCAACGCCTCTGTGTTCCACGGTGATTGACGGTCCGTCACAGGTCCGTCGATCACCGGCGACCAAGCACCCCCGCCCCAACTCGGCGAGTCACTCGGCGAGTTCGGAGTCCCGCTCGTCGGCCGGTGCCGTGGACGGGTGCTCGCGCCGATCGTCGTGCTGGGCGACGGTGGAGAGCAGCGCCTCGACGCCGTCCTGCTCCAGATCGGAAATGATCTTCTGTACGGCTCTTTCGGTGAGTCGGCACCGCGCGGCGATGTCGCGGATGCGGGTGCGGTGATCTTCGGCGATCGCGCCCAGCACTCGGGCATGGCTGGTGAGGAACGTCCATCCTGTGTGCGTCTCAGAGGTGGATCCCCCGTCCGCCGCGGCGGATCCCCCCTCGGTCTCCGCCTCCGTGAAGATCGTGACGCGACCGGCCGGTACCCGGACGGTCGTCGTGGTCTCCCGGGAGATCGACATCGACACGGAACATACGGTGCGGCGCGCCCTGCGGCTGGCACTGGCCCGGTCGCCCGAAGGGCTGGACCTCGACCTGGCCGGAGTCGGTTTCTGCGACTGTGCCGGGCTCAACGTCCTGCTGTCCGTCCGCAGGATCGCCCTGGCAGAGGGCAAGGCACTCGGCGTCCGGGCCGCCAGCGCCGGGGTCGAGCGGTTGTTCGCGCTCACCGACGCCTCGTCGCTGTTCAGCCACGCGCCAGGACTCACGGCCGCCGACGGGGCGGTCGACACCTGGCACGAGCATTCCCCCACGACGCACGACCTCATGGAGGAGAACGACGTGTCCGACGAGGCCGAGGAGCTGCGCGTCGAAGTCGTGCAGCTCAAGCGCGCCATGCTGACCCGGCCGGTCATCGACCTGGCCCGCGGAGTCCTGATGGCCTCCTTCGGCCTCAGCCCCGACGACGCCTGGAACGTCCTGGTCGACGTCTCCCAGCACACCAACACCAAACTCCACCAGCTCGCCGAAGACCTCGTCGACTCGGTCAACGGAGCGCCGCTGCCCGAGCCTCTGCAACAGCGGATCTCGACGGAGGTCGCCGAGATCTCACGCCCGGCGTAGGTCGGCGCGGCGCGGATGTCGCCTATCCGCCGGCGGGTCTCGGCTTCGGCACCGGTGCGATCCGCAGGGCGACCGCTCCTGCCGCTTCGGTGTCGTCACTGCGCCGCGTCATCTCCGTCCACCAGGCTCCGCCGTCCTCGATGTACCGCAGCAGGACTCCTTCGCGGATGCCCCAGGGGCAGACGGTGACGGTCTTGATGCCGGTGAGCTTCATGACCGTGTGCCCGACCACGGCTCCGGCCAGGCTCTGCGCGGCCCGCGGTGCCGAGACGCCGGGAAGCAGGGCCCGGTCGGGGGCGGCGAGGGCGGCCAGCCGGTCGAGGCCCACGCGCAGGTCCGCCCGCGCCAACCGCCGTTCCACAAAGGGGCCTTGGCGTCCGGGAGCGGCGCCGCAGAGCCGGGCAAGCTGTTGAAAGGTGCGGGACGTGACGACGGTGGTGCGGGGACCTTCCCAGCGGATCCGTGCGGCCACGTCACGCAGTTGGTGGCGTACCTCGCGACGCAGCGCCTTGACCGCGCGCTCGGGCGGTGGGTCCTGGCCGTAGAGGAAGTCCCGGGTCAGCCGGCCCGCGCCGAGCGGCAGGGACGCGACGAAGTCGGGCAACCGGCCGCGGCCGAAGGCGACTTCGAAGGAACCGCCGCCGATGTCGAAGAGGGCGAGCGGTCCGGCGCGCCAGCCCATCCAGCGGCGGGCGCCGAGGAAGGTCAGCTCGCCCTCGATCTCTCCCGGCAGCGTGCAGAGCCGTACGCCGGTCTCGGCGCGCACCGCGCGGAGAACGTCGAGCCGGTTCGGCGCGCCCCGAACCACCGCCGTGGCAAAGGCGAGTGGGCCTGCCGCGCCCCAGCTGCGGGCGGTGTCCGCGGCGGCCGACACCGCCTTCACGAGGTGGCGTACGGAGTCCTCGGGGATCTCCCCGTACGGCTGACCGACGCGCTCGGAGAGCCGTAGCTTCCACTTGGCCGTGTGCACGGGCAGGGGTACGCCGTCCTCCAGGTCAGCCACCACGAGCCGCACCGTGTTCGAACCGACGTCCACCACACTCATTCGCATGAACCGGTGAGTACCCACAGGCCGATCCGTCAGTCGTCCTGGTTGATCTTCGTTTCGAGGCGTTGGTCACTCAGCCGCGCAGGTCGGCGAGTCGTCGTCCGGCCGGGGCGAGGGAACGTCCCCGACTCGCCAGTCCCGCCCAGGGGTTGGTGCGGGCCTGGTCCACGGCGTCCGTGATGTTCCAGCGGCGGGCGTCGAGGTCCGGGTCGTCGAGTTGGTCCCAGCTGATGGGGACGGCGACCGGGGCTCCGGGTTTCGCGCGGACGGCGTAGGGGGCGACGGCGGTCTGCGCGTAGCCGTTGCGCTGGACGTCGAGGTAGAGGCGGTCACCGCGGTCCTTCTTGCGTGCGGCGGTGGTGAGTCGGCCGGGGTGGGCCTCGGCGAGGTGGTCGGCGACGTCCTTGGCGAAGGCGCGTACCGCGTCGAAGTCCTGCTGTCCGTCGAGGGGCACGACCAGGTGCAGACCGCGTGAGCCGGTGGTCATCGGCGCGGACGGCAGCCGTAGTTCGTCGAGCAACTCCCGCAGGAGCAGGGCGGCTTGGCGTACGGCGGCGAAGCCGTCACCGTCGCCTCCGTTGTCTTCCTTGCCTCCGTCCGACGGGTCGAGGTCGAAGACCAGGCGGTCGGGCCGGTAGAGCCGGCCGGCCCGGGACAGCCAGCGGTGCGGGGTGAGGCAGGCCTGGTCGGCGAGGTACACGAGTGTGGCGGTGTCGTCGCAGACGAGGTGCGTGACCGTGCCGCCCTCCTTGGTCACCTCGACGCGTTTTATCCAGTCCGGGTAGTGCGCCGGGACGTTCTTCTGCATGAACCGGGGGCCGTCGATGCCGTCCGGGTGACGTTCCAGCATCAGCGGGCGTCCGCGCAGATGCGGCAGCATGAAGGGGGCGACCGCCCGGTAGTACGCGACGAGGTCGCCCTTCGTGTACTCCTTGCCGTTCCCGTCGGCGGGGAACAGCACCTTCTCGGGCCGGTGGACGGCGAGGCTGCGGCGCCCCGCTCGCACGGTCCGGGTCTCGCCCGTGGTGCGGGTGCCGGCCATCAGGAACCGCCGGGCCCCTCGTTCCAGCGCGGACGCTCCTGGTTCTCGCTGCGCCGGCTTCCGGAGTGGTGCAGGTCGTGCGGCAGGAGACGCTCGCCGTCGGGGGCGCGCGGCACCTCGTCCGGCTCCCGATGTTCCCGGATCTCCCCGACGGCACCGGATTCCGGCAGCCGGGGCTGCTCGTCCGGCCGCGGCGGCGCCGGTTCCCGCTGCCGCACGTTGATGCCCAACCGGACGGCCCACACCAGCAGCGCGACGATGACGAGTCCACCGGCGAAGGCCACCACCAGGCCCACGGCGGCTCCGGATGCGGCGAGGTCCACGTGTTCGTTCTCGGCGATCATCATGACGGCCGAGTACCCCCGCGCGAAGCGGCCAAGCACGGTGGCCGACCGGCCCCCCGGGGTCCCGGTGTCACATCCGCGAGCCGGCCGGTGTCTTCATGTCGAACCGCCGAACAGGCACACGTACACCACATACAAGGAGAACACCGTGACGCCTCGCGTTCCGAAGGCCGAGCTTCCCGCCGAGCTCCGCGAGAACATGATCAAGCAGCTCGGAGCCGTGCCCGAGCCCGTCGAAGTGCTGTGGAACCAGCCCCGACTCGCCGAGGCCAACCAGGAGTTCACGGCCCAGGTGGGCACGTGGGACGCGGCCGACGCGGGTCTCAAGACGTTCGCGCACATGGCCGTCGCGGCCCAGGTCGGCTGCAGCTGGTGCCTCGACGTCAACTACTTCCACGCGCTGAACCAGAACCTGGACCTGGCCAAGGCGAGCCAGGTGCCGCGCTGGCGGCAGTCGGAGGTGTTCACTCCGCTGGAGCGGGACGTGCTCGCGTACGCGGAGGCCATGACGAACACACCGCCGACCGTCACCGACGAGCTGTCCAAGAGCCTGCTCGACCGGCTCGGCCCGGCCGCGCTCGTCGAACTCACCGTGTTCATCGGCTTCGCCAACATGGCGGCCAGGTGCAACACCGCGCACGGGATCACCTCGCAGGGCTACTCGGACTCGTGCGGGATCCCGCTGGCCTCCCGGGCGGGGCACGCCGGCGCCGACGTAGCGTCGACGGCATGACGGCCGACGGCGTGACCGATGATCCCTTCGTCGCCCACCGCGGCCTCCTGTTCACGGTCGCCTACGAGATGCTCGGGTCGGCCGCCGACGTGGAGGACGTGCTGCAGGAGTCCTGGCTGCGGTGGGCCGACGTCGACCGGTCACAGGTGCGGGACCCGCGGTCCTACCTGATCCGGCTTGTCACCCGGCAGGCGCTCAACCGGCTGCGCACGGTGTCGCGCCGCCGCGAGGAGTACGTGGGCGAGTGGCTGCCGGAACCCTTGCTGACCAGTCCCGATGTCGCCGAGGACGTCGAGCTCGCGGAGAGCGTCTCGATCGCGATGCTGACCGTGCTGGAGACGCTCGGGCCCACCGAGCGGGCGGTGTTCGTGCTGCGCGAGGTCTTCGAGCTGCCGTACGGCGAGATCGCCGAGGTCATCGGGAAGTCCGCGGCCGCGGTGCGGCAGGTCGCGCGGCGGGCGCGGGAGCATGTGGCGGCCCGACGGCCGCGGGTGCGGGTGAGCCGGTCGCAGCAACAGGCCGTGGTGGAACGGTTCTTGAGCGCGTTGCGGACCGGGCAGTTGCAGGAGCTGATGGAGGTGATGGCGCCGGACGTGGTGCTGGTGACCGACGGTGGCGGGGTGGTTCCCGCCGCGCTCGTCCCGATCCACGGCGTCGAGCTGGTGGCGCCGATCCTCGCCCGCGCGCACGCGTTGGTGGCCGCCTTCGACACCGCGCCCGTGTGGCTCAACGGCGAGCCGGCGGGCCGGATCGAGTTCGACGGCGAACCGTCCGCGATCAGTGTCGTGGTGGAGGACGGCCGTGTCTCCCGGATCTACGTGGTGCGCAATCCGCGGAAGCTGACCCAGTTGGACGAGCCGACCGAACTCGTCAGGTGAGGCTGCGGCCGCCCCGAACGTCCCTCTGTACAGGGCGAGTTGAGGCACCAGGGCACTACGGTCGACGCGACTGTACGCATCCGGAACAGCCGCAGCGGGCGGAGAACCGTCCCGTGACCGCGCGCATCGGTACTGGCATGAGGTCGGCCGCACGGCAGGCCGTGGAGGGGGCGACGTCGTGCCGTATGCCGGAGCACTGCGTGTCGGCGGGGCGGCGGCTGTCTGCGGGGGCCTGCTACTGGGGTGCTCGGGCGGTGACGGGGGTTCCGCGTCACCGCCGACGACGTCATCCGGGACGTCCCGGAGCAGTACCGCCGCCTTGCGGCCCACGGCGTCGGCCACCCCTGGGACGGATCCACACAGATCCCAACCCCCTTGACTCTCAGGTCACTTGAGATCCCATAGTGCTGGGTGTGAATGAACCGGAGCTCTACTCCATCGGGGACGTCGCCCGCCGCACCGGCCTGAGCGTGAGCGCGGTCAGGTTCTATGCCGACGAGGGCGTCGTCGCGCCGACCGGTCTCACCGAGGGCGGTTCCCGGCAGTACGACGTGCACGCCATCGTCCGGCTCGAACTCGTGCGCACCCTGCGCGACTTGGGCGCCGGCAAGGCGACCGGCCTCAAGCTGCTCACCAGATACCAGTCCCTGGTGGCCACGGTCAACGGCACGCCCAAGCCGGACGCGGACCGGGCGGCGGCCGTCCGGGAGTGGATGACCGACGGGGTGCGGGGCACGGTCGGCTACGCGGGGTGGACCTGGTGCGTCAACGCCATTCAGCCGAGGACGAGTTGATCGGCGCCCGCGTCGCGTGGGCCGAGCGGGAGTACGCCCACACCTCCGCCCATCGGTCCGCGTTCAAGAGCGCACTGCAGGCTCCCCCGCCCACCGGAAGAATCCGGACTCCGCCACTGCCTCGCAGCTGCAAAACCCGATAAACCCCCACCCGCGACCGCACCGGCCATCTACTGTACGAACACGCGGAGTTACCCACCGCAGTCACCCGAGGAGGATTCCTGTGTCATCGCCCTGCGACCCCGCGCACGCTCCCGTCGGTGATGTCGGTGCGGCGATCATGATGATCGACTCTCGGCTGAAGACCGTTCATGACGGGAAGAGTGCGACCGATCCCGAACAGCAGGCGTTGATGGACCAGTTCATCGCGACGCTGGGGGCCAAGGGGCTCAATGACATGCTGGACGGCACGTGCACGCTGATCTACATGTTCATGACGTGGCTGCGGAAGGCTCACGAGGAGCACGAGAAGGACGTCATCGAGTACGTGGTGCCCAGCCTCGTGGCCACGATGCAGATGATGCCCAGGAGTGTGCGCCCGGAAGCGATCCCGATGATGGCCGGGCTGGCCATCGCCGCGGGCACCGGGCTGAGCCCGAACCTGTGGCGTGCGCAGTACGGGGACTGGACCAAGGAGGAGATGACTCCGCTGGAGGCCACGGCCTTTCTGCTCGCGGAGCACATCAACCGCATCACCGACGACCAGGACTTCGCCACCCGCCTGATCACCGATGCCCTGTCCGTCGCGGACGGGGACCAAGAGGACTGACGGGCCGCGGTCCTCGTCCTCAACTCGGGGCGTCGCGGCCCGACATGGCGTGGGCCAGGCCCCGGCCCGGGTCAGGACAGATGGCGCGCAGAGCGTCCAGCTTCTCCGCGTCCGTCGTCCCGACCGCCGCCGTGTACGTGACGATCCTGAGGTCCGTGCCCGCGGCCATCACGACATCGAGGTCGAGGTCGATGTTCCCCACCCGGGGGTGCTCGACGGTCTTGCGGTCGCCGACGTTGGTGCGGGCGGTGCCGTTGGACCAGAGGCGGGCGAAGCGCGGGCTGTCGTGCAGCATGCGGTCGACGAACGCGGCGAGCCGCGCGTCATGGGGGTGGGCGGCGGCCGTCAGCCGCAGGTCGGCGACGAGGTCCTCCTCCTCGACCTCGTCGCCCGCCCAGGACCGCACCGGCCAGGCCGCGATCGGTTCCCGCCGTCGACCACCGCTGGACCGGAACATGCCGTCGACGAGGTTGAGTTCCCTCCAGCCGTACGTGCGAGGGTCACCGACCGCCTCGTTCCACATCCCGTTCCAGCTGATGAGGGTCCAGTCGGCGGCGAAGACCGCGGTGGGGTTGCCGGCCAACTGCCCCACCAGCCGGTGCACCCTCGCGGGGACGTGCCGGGACACGTTCCCGGCCGGGGGCGGTGCGAGGTGGGCGCAGCGGAACAGGTGGTCGCGCTCGGACGGTTCGAGGCGCAGCGCCCTTGCCAGTGCGGTGACGACCTGGGGCGAGGGGTTCCTGGCGCGGCCCTGTTCCAGCCGGACCACGTAGTCGACCGACAGGCCGGCCAGCCGGGCCAGTTCCTCCCGGCGCAGCCCGGGGATGCGCCGGTCCCCGCCCGCCTCCAGCCCGCTGTCCTGCGGTGACACGCGCTCGCGCCACCCCCGCAGAGCGATGCCGAAGTGGTTCGTCGTAGCCATGGAACACATTGTTGTTCAACTGGCGAGCGACGAACGGGCGTTCAGCCTCCGGACGGCGGAGTCTTTACTCTCCGCCGGTCCGTGCCGTCGTCCCTCCTCCGCCTACGACGAGGCCCCGGTCGGCAGTGCCTCGTCCGGCTTGTCGGTATCGGCGCCGTCGGCCCACCGGGCCCGGATGAAGGCTCCGGCGGCGTCGAGCGCGGCGGCGCCCTCGTCGAGCATCGCGGCGAACGCCTGGAAGACGTGCGGGACTTCGGGCCAGACCTGGAGTTCTACGTGGACGTCGTGCTCGGCGGCGCGCGCGGCCAGTCGTACGGCGTCGTCCAGGAGGATCTCGTACGAGCCGACCTGGATGAACAGCGGCGCCAGGCCGGTCAGATCGGCGAAGACGGGGCTGACGTGCGGGGTGCTCGGGTCCGTGGTGTCGAGGTAGTCGCGGGCACGGGTGCGCAGGCCTTCCGGGGTCAGTGAGGCGTCGACCGCCGCCTTGCTCACCGCACTGTCGCCGGACACGCTCAGGTCGGCCCACGGGGAGAAGACCGCGGCCGAGGAGGGCTGGGGCAGGCCCGCGTCCTTGACGGCGACCAGTGTCGCGGCGACGAGACCGCCGCCCGCGGACTCCCCGACGAAGGCGATCGCGGTACTGGGAATTCCGTCGTCGAGCAGGGCCCGGTACACGGCCAGGGCGTCGTCGACCGCCGCTGGGAAGGGGTGCTCGGGTGCCAGCCGGTAGTCGACGCAGACGGCGCGGGCACCGGTGCGCCGGGAGACCTCGGCGGCCAGACCCGCGGCGTCGGCCGCCGAGCCGATGACGTACGCGCCGCCGTGCAGATACAGCAGGACGCTCGCCGGGTCGTTCCCCGGCGTCTCGACGGTGACGACCGGTACACCGCCCAGTTCGCCCTCGGTGGTGGAGACGTCGGGCGGCAACGGTATGGACGTCATCATGTCGTGGAAGAGGGCGCGCTGTTGGGCCACGTCCCCTCCGAGGTCGAGCGGGCCGTGCCGCAGCATCTCGTCGAGGGCCTGGCGCTGTTGCCGGGACATGGCTGTGCCTTTCGTGGTTCCGGTCGGTGCGATGGTGCGGTGGAGCCCTGGGTCAGCGCGGCGGGCCGACGATGATCTGGCCGTACATGTCGGCGGCCTCGGCCATGATGTCCCGCGAGATCTCGAAGCCCTCGGGGCGCGGGGTCGTGAGGTCACGTCCCGCGTGCCGGAACATGCCCTCGATGCCGCCGGGCGTGCAGATCATCAGCAGGTCGGCGGTGTCGGAGGTGATCCGGTAGCCGTGCGGCACGTTCCGCGGCAGGAAGACGATGCCGCCCTCCGACAGCTCCATCTCCTCGTCGTCACACCACAGCAGCGCACTCCCCTTGATGAGCATGAAGACCTCGTCCTCACGGGTGTGCTTGTGGTACGGCGGCGCCTCGCCCTTGGCGACGGAGAACCGTCCCACGGTCAGCTGTCCGCCGGTGGCCGCGGCGTCGAGGAGTACGGCGAACTCGCCGCCGTCGAGCCATTCGAGTCTCTGCTGCTGCTCGGGCTGTGCGAGGTAGGCCATGGTCATGCGGCTGTCCGTTCTGCGCGATCAGCTGTCTCCGGTCGGGGCCGTGCCCTGTCCGTCCGATGATCCTCTTCCTCGCGCGCCGGCCGCCAGCCGTGCGGGTAGGACCAGCAGTACCACTCCCCCGGCCCGGCCCTCGGTGCCAGGCGCGTCCGAGGGGACCTTCGGCTTGTGGCATTCTCTGCTGCCATGGATGTCTCGACTGATCAAGAACTGCCGTCCGGGAGCGAGGACATGGAGGTCCGCGCGGTCTCCGGCGAGCGCCTCACGTTCTTCGGGGACGCGGTGGTCGCCATCGCGCTCACGCTGCTGGCTCTGGAACTCCCGGTACCGGAGGGAACGACCAACTCCGAGCTGTGGCACTCGGCCACGTCACACCGTGAGAGCTATCTGGCGTTCATGATCAGTTTCGTGGTGATCGCCGCGCACTGGCGCTCCCACCACCGGGTGTTCCGCCACGTCACGGCGACCAACAGCCGGTTGACGGCCCTCACCATGTACTGGCTGCTGATGCTGGTGGTCACCCCGTTCGCCACCGACGTGATCGGCGGCGAGGGAGCGTTCCAGGCGCGGTTCGTCTTCTACGCCGTCGTGCAGTTCCTGGCCTGTCTCCTGTTCATACTGATGGTCCGCGAGGTCCCCCGCGACGGCCTCCAGCGTCCCGGCACCCCGCCCGGACTCTTCACCCGGGCCGTCCGCCGCCTCGGCATGGTGGCACTGGGCTTCCTGGTCTCGATCCCGGTCTCGTTCTTCACCCACTGGGCTTATCTCTGCTGGATCGCGGTGCCGCTCGCCGACTCGGTCGTCGACAGGCGCAGGAACCGTTCCGGGCAGCGGGGCTCCGAGGATTGAGCCGAGGGCCCGCCGACGACAACGACGTCAGTGGTCGGGTGACGGGTCGTCGCCGGGTTCCTACGACACCGGCTTTCCGGTAGCGCTGTCCAGCCGCGCGGACAGGAACGCTCCGGCCCGGTCCAGCGCGACGGCCGCTTCGTCGAGGAGCGGCTGATAGGCCTGGAAGACATGCGGGACCCGAGGCGTGACCTCCAGCGTGACCTCGACGTCCGCGGCGGCGGCCTGCTGGGCGAGGCGTACGGCGTCGTCGAGGAGGACCTCGTGCGTGCCGACCTGGATGATCAGGGGCGGCAGCCCGGCCAGGTCCGCGAAGACGGGGCTGATGAGGCCGAGAGCGGGATCCTGTCCCGCCGTGTAGTCGGTGACCCGGGGTTCGAGGAGCTCCCGGCTGAGCAGCGGGTCGGCCTCGCGCTTGGTCTCGATGCTCGCCCCGGCCAGGGTGAGGTCGACGTACGGCGACATGACGTAGGCCGCGGCGGGCAGGGGCAGTCCGCGGTCACGCGCGTTGACCAGGGTGGCGACGACGAGTCCGCCGCCCGCGGACTCCCCGGCGAGGACGATGTCCGAAGGGGCGGTGCCGTCCTTCAGGAGGGCTTCGTAGGTCGCCAGGGCGTCGTCCACCGCCGCCGGGTACGGGTGCTCGGGGGCGAGCCGGTAGTCGACGGAGTAGACCGTGGCGCTGGTCCGCCGGCCCACTTGCGAGGCCAGGCCCGCGGCGCTCGCGGCGTCGCCCAGAACGTAGACGCCGCCGTGGAAGTACAGGACGACGTGCCGGGGTTCGACTCCGTCGACCGTGATCGCGGCGACGGGGACACCGCCCAGCGTGGTCGACATCATGGTCACGTCGGGAGGCAGGGGCTGCCCCGACGTCAACTCACGGAGCAGGCGCCGCTGTTCGGCGACGTCACTGCCGACGGGAAGGGCCGACTGACGCAGGATCGCGTCGAGAGTGTCCTGCTGCTCGGTGCTCACGGAACGTTCTCCCTTCGGTGGAGGCTGGTCCGGTCGCACGACAGGCCGGACCGAGAGGTCTTGCGGGGGCCGGACTCTGCGTACTTCGAGGAGGTCGAGGCCGAGTGCCTCGACCTCGGCGAGGACGCCGTAGAGCGCCGAGGCGTCCGGCAGCAGCCCGGTGAGCACGGTCTCGGTGCCCTGCTGCTCGGGCGCGAACGCCGGGAACGCCATCAGCAGGGTGGGACCGAGGTGGCCGCAGACCCGGATCTGGTACTGGAGGGGGTCATCACCCATGGCCCCATCGTCGTGGATGCACGGGTGAGTCCGCGTCGCCGGAATCCGGTGATCGTACGGACCTCAGCCGCGGCCGTTCGACAGGAGCCGCAGCTCACGGCCGCGCTGCACCGCCGAGGACCGGTCGCCGGCGCCGAGCTTGGCGTAGATCCGCCGGATGTGGGTGTTGACGGTGTTGAGCGAGACCGAGAGTTCGCCGGCGATCTCGGGGCGGGTGAGGTTCGTCGGCAGGTAGCGCAGGACGCGCAGTTCGCTCGGGCTGAGATGCTCGGTGGGTACCGAGGGCGGCCGGTCCGGTCCGCCGGTGGCGGTGCCGCGGACGACGTCCAGGATGTCGGAGACCAGTGCGGCGTGCGACGTCCGCAGCGGCAGGGACTCCAGCAGCTCCCAGGCGCCGGTCATCGCGAAGGGCAGGATCATCCGGTCCGCTTCGGCGAGATTCAGCGCCTGCTCCACGGCCGTTGCCGCCGCGAGTCTGTCGCCGAGGTCGCGGTAGGCGAGCGCTTCCAGGAGGTGGGCCTCGATCGGGGTGAGGAAGGAGTTGCCGGGGGCGGTGCCGTCGAGGACCGGCCGGAGTTCGCGGCGGGCGCCGGCGGGGTCCTGCTCGGCGAGGCGGATCACCGCGGCAGCGGTACGGATCTCGCCGGTGGCTGCCCGCCGTTCGTCGAGGGCGGCGAGGGTGGCCCGGGCCTGGTCGAGCATGCCGAGGCGGGCCTGGGTGGCCACCGTCCAGCCGATCACCCGGGACCGGAGCCCGTGCTCGCCCCTCATGTGTGACTGCACCTGCTCGACGGCGGTCAACTCGGCCAGGGTCTCCTGGAGTTGACCCCGCGCCGCCGGAAGCATCGCGGAGACCAGATGCACCAGCAGCCGGACACCGGGCTCGCCCTCGGACCGCGTGGCGCGCCGAGCACGCTCCAGCCACTGCTGCCCCTGGTCGAACTCGCCCGAGCAGATCAGCGTCCCGGCGAAGGCCACCTGCGCGGGCACGATCACCGGCTCGGCGCCCCAGCCGTACCGGTCGGCGAGCGCCAGCGCCTCCTCGCAGCGACGCCGGACGAGGGTGAAGGAACGGTTGCCTGAGGCGAATCCGAGGTGGGCGAGGCAGGCCACCTCCAGATAGGGGCGGCCGATGTCGTGGGCGAGCGCGGCGCCCTCCAGAAGATGCCGCTCGCTGTCGTCGAGCCGGAGCGACCAGGCCTCGGTGACGCCCAGGTTCAGCAGGGCGAGGGCTCGTAGGTCGCCGGCGAGCGCGACCTCGGTGGTGGACTGGCCGGCGCTCGCGGACGGCAGGGCGTCGGCCTGCTCGAACACGGCGTCGAAGTGCCCGCGCAGCCGCGCCAGCAGCAGGTCCAGTGACGCGATCGCCATCCGCAGCCGATGCCGCCGGTCGGGCGTCGTCGTCTCGGCGTACGACCGGGCGATGTCGAGGTGGGCCTGGGCCTCGTCCAGGCGGTGCTGGTGCAGATCGGCGTTGGCGTGCACGAGGGCCAGCTCCGGGCGTTCCTCGCCGGTGCGGGCGGGGAAGGCGTGGAGCAGCGCGACGACGGTTCCGGCCTGTCCGTCCAGGGTGAGGCTGACGGCGTGTTCGGCGAGCAGGTGGGCCGCCTCGGCCCAGTCACCGGCGGCCTGCAGATGACGGACGGCGTCGGCGGCCTGGGCGTGTCCGGCGAACCAGCGCGCGGCCAGCCGGTGCAGTTCCGGGATGTTCCCGGGGAGCGTTCGGCGCAGTTCCAGCCGGAGCAGATCACCGAACATGTGGTGGTAGCGGAACCAGGTCCGGCCCGGATCGAGCGCCACGACGAACGCGTTGGCGTCCTCCAGATCCAGCAGGATGCGCTCCGACCCGGTCGCGTCCGTGAGGAGGTCAGCCAGCTCGCCGTTGACCCGGTCGAGCAGCGAAGTACGCAGCAACAGCCTCTGCACATGCGGTGGTTGGCGCTCCAGCATCTCGGCCAGCAGGTACTCGGCGACCGTACGGTGGCTGCCGGAGAACTCGGCGACGAACCGCTCGGGGTCCGGATGCCCGGCCAGCGAGAGCACGGCCAGCCGTAGCCCGGCAGCCCAGCCCTCGGTCCGCTGATGCAGCTTGTCGGCCACCGAGTCGGGCAGCACGATCTTGGCGGCGGCCAGGAGTTCGCGGGTCTCGGCCTCGGTGAAGCGGAGCTGCGCGGCGCGGATCTCGGCGAGTTCGCCGGCCAGCCGCAGCTTGTGCAGGCGCAGCGACGGGTCACGGCGGGTGGCCACGATCGCGTGGACCCCCTGGGGAAGGCTGGTCAGCAGTGTCCCCAACTGCTCGACGGCCGCGGCAGATCCGAGTTCGTGGAGGTCGTCGATGACGAGGAAGAAGGGCTTCCGGGACGCCGTGATCTCGGCCAGCACCTTGTCCCTGACGGCACCGCCGTCGGAGCCGGGAGTCACGGCCGACGGTTCCGCGGCACCCTCACTACCGGCCGCGGTACGGACCGCGTCCAGCAGAGCGAGCCAGAACAACTGCCCGTCCCGCTGGCCCGGCCGTACGGACACGAAGGCGATACGGCGGTCCTGGTCGGGCCGGTCGGCCCACGTGCGCAGCAACGACGTCTTCCCGCTTCCGGCGGGCGCGGAGATCAGCGTCACCTGCTTCTCGGCGGCACGGTCCAGGGCGGCGACGAGGTCACGGCGGCCGATGAGCCCGGGTCGGCCCCGGCCCGCCGAGCGGCCCGAACCCGCTGCGGCCCGCAGGTCGGGAGTCGCGCGATGTCCGTCAGCCACGCGGTCAGCGTAGCCGATGCGCATCACGGCATCCCGGCGGCGAACTGTCGCCTGCACGGCGGTGATCCTGGGCATGAGCTGGGGGCCGTATCCGGTGAAAGATCAAGCGCTGCGACTACTGGCCGCCGTTGGCGGCGCGCAAACGCGTTCGCATAGCCTCGCGGACATGTCAGATGTGTTTGCGGGTGTCCGTCTGCTCGGCCCGCCGGAGACCGACGGCGAGTACATCGCGCTGGGCGAGCACGAGGTGCTGCACCTGCACGAGTACACACGGATCTACGCCGTGCCCGGCCTCTACGAGCATGTCGTCCAGGAGCTGCTCCAGTGCCGATCACCACAGGTCGCGGCAGCGGGCTTTCTGCGCGCGGCCGAGCGCCTCGGGCTGGAGCCGGGCTCGCTGACGGTCCTCGACGTCGGCTCCGGCACGGGACTGGTCGGCGAACTCGTGCGCGGCGGGGGCGTAGCCCGGGTTGTCGGGGTCGACGCGCTGCCGGCGGCGCGCGAGGCGAGTCTGCGCGACCGGCCGGGCGTCTACGCCGACTACGTGGTCGGCGACCTCCTGCACCCCGACGCACTCCGCGAGGCTCTACTCCCGTATGCGCTAGGGGGGTTGGTGTCGGCAGGGGCGTTCGGCGGCACGCACGCCACGCCGCGGGCGCTTGAGAATGCCCTCGCGCTGCTGCCGCCCGGCGCTCCTGTGTCCTTCACGATCGACGAACGGTGGATGGACGAATCGGATCCGGACGGGTTCGGCGCGGCGGTCGAGCGGCTGATGGCCGGCGGGCGTCTCGCGGTGCTGGAACGAACAAGGTTCCAGCACCGCGTGACGACGAGCGGCGAGCCGGTCTTCTACGAGCTCGTCGTGGGCCGGACAGGGTGAGCAGGGTGAGGTGAACGGCCGTACCGGACTGGCGAGTTGTCGGTCACCAGACCTTCATGCCGCCGTCGACGACGAGGTCGACGCCGGTCACATAGGCGCTCTCGTCGGATGCGAGGAACAGGGCCGCGTTCGCCACGTCCTCGGGCCGGCCCACTCGGCCCAGGAGAGTTAGGCCGAGCATCTGGCGGGAGAAGTCGTCGTTCTCCAACTGCTCGCGGGTGGCCCGGCTTTCGATCAGGCCGGGCGAGATCGAGTTGACGCGGATGCCGAACTCGCCTCTCTCCATGGCGTGTTGGCGGGTCATACCGATGATCGCGGCCTTGTTCGTCGTATGGGACAGGGACGGTAGGCCCTTGAAGCCGAGGGAGCCGTTCAGGGAGGCCATGTTCACCACCACGCCCTGGCCGGCCTTCAGTTGGGGCCATGCGGCCCGGGTGAGGTAGAGGACCAGGCCGACCTCGTCCCGGCGCGCATCGTCCCAGTCCTTGTCGGAGACGTCTTCGAGCCAGCTGAAGTGGGCCCTGCCGGCGAGGTTGAACAGGACGTCGATCCGGCCGAATCGATCCACCGCGAAGTCGACGAGCCTGACGGATTCGGCGGGATCATCGAGACGGCACGGCTGCAGCGACACCATCTCGCCGCCCTCGGCTCGCACCGACGCTACGGTCTCTTCCGCCGCCTCGACCGACACGTCGCACCCGACGACCCGGGCACCCTCTCGGGCGAACGCCAGGGCGGTGGCACGCCCCATGCTCCCGCCCGTGCCGGTGACGACACAGACTTTTCCGCCCAGTCGGCCCGGCATCTCAGTGCCCCTTCTGGTGTGTTGCGCTGTGATCACGCATGGACCTGCGAGCCCTGGCCGAGGTCGAGGCGCAGCGATTCGAGGATGATGAACGTCGTGCTGGCCGTGTAGACGTCGGCGGCGGCGAGGACGCCGGTGTATTTCTTGATCACCGGGTCGGCGGCGTAGGCGACTTGAGCGGCCTGGTACTCCTTGACCGCGGCCCACGCGTTGTCCCCGTACTTCGCGAAGTACGGCGCGGGGTCGACCGCCGTCAGCGCCTTCTTGACGTTGTCGACGATGTCGTTCACGTACTGCTGGTAGACGACCATGTCCTGGCGGGTGCCGAGCCGTCCCATGTGGCCGCCGATGTAGTGCTTCCACGGGTACGTCATGGCCTTGGCCGGGGCGGCTATGGAGGCGGGGACGTCCTCGTTCAGGTTGAAGCTGTCGAAGGGGACCCAGCCGGGCAGGTTGACGTCGACCAGCATGAGGGTCTCGTGGTCCGGCAGGTGGATGTAGATGTTGTCGGGCGAGTGGTTGGTGCCGTGCCACGCCAGGTTGATGCGCTCGCCGCCCACGCGCAGGGTGTAGCGGTTCTCGAACGTCACGTCGGGCAGCGGCCGCGTCGGGTCGTTGTCGCGTGCCAGCAGCCGCCTGTTCTCGGCGTGCCCGATCCGCACCACGTGCCGGCCGAACAACGACGAGGCGCCGAGGTGGTCGGCATGGTGGTGGGAGTAGATCAGGTGGGTCACTCTGTTCGAGACGCCGTTGGCGGAGGCGATCTCGTCGATGGCCCGCTGGAGGTTGTGCCCGATGGTGGGAGGCGCGTCGAACAGCACGACACCCTCACGGGTCGTCAGGAACGCCGCCTGGTACGTGCCGTCGGTCACCCAGTACAGATTCCGCTCGACCCGACCGACGTAGTAGCCCTGCGAGTTGACAGCGGGACCGAGCGCGGACGGCGGTATCGGCGCGTAGTCCGGCAGCGTGGGACTGGCGGCGGACGCCTGCCCGGCGAATGCGCCGTCGGCGAGCGCGGCGACTGTGGGTACGGCCGCCAGGACCGCGCTGCGGGCGAGGAACGATCGGCGGTTCGTTGTTGACATGGGAGTTCCCTTCGAGTGGGGGTGATGTGCGTGGGATGGGAATGGAGGCGTAAGGGGGTGGAGGTGTACGGGGTGTGTGACCTGCCCGGGTCACGCGCCGTAGGCCGGCACGATCGCTCCGCTGATGTCCGCGGCGAGGTCGCCGGCGAGGAAGGCGATGACGTTCGCGATCGCCTCCGGCGGGACGGCGTGGGCCAGCGCCTCCCGTGGGAGCACCGCCCGGTTGTGGGCCGTGTCGAGGAGTTGCGGCGCCACGGCGTTCACGCGGATGCCGTCCGGGCGCAGTTCCAGGTCGAGGACGCGGACGAGGTGGTTGAGCGCCGCCTTGCCGAGGCTGTAGGCGGCCATACCGGCGGTCGGCTCGCTCGCCGGCCGGGCGGACACGTGCACGATGGCGCCCCCGCCACGTCGGCGCATGTACGGCGCCACGGCCTGGCTCAGCCACAGCGCGGCGCCGAGGTTGACGTCCAGCATGACCCGCAGGTCCTCGGGGGTCGCGGCGAGCGCGCCTCCCGGGCGGAACGCGCCGAGGGTGTTCACCAGTACCTCGGGAGGCCCGGACTCAGTGGCGATCCGGCCGAGGACGCTCCTGGCCACGGCCGGGTCGGTCGCGTCGCCCACCTCCCGGCGGATGCCGTCGGGCAGTTGCTCCAGCGCCTTCTCCGTACGGTCGACCGCCGTCACGGCGAACCCGGCGTCCGCGAGTACCCGCGCGGTGGCGAGACCCAGGCCACCGCCCGCACCGACCACCACCGCCACACGCTCACTCATGAGACCGCCTCCTCGCCGGGCATCGCCGAAGTCCCTGCACCTCAGGTTTGTCGTAGGGCAGGTGAGCGGTCCTCACCGGATTCCGGTGATCTGTTGGAGGCGGGCAGGTCACGCCGGCGGAGGGACGTGGAGAAGAGGGGGCGATGACGGGCGCGGTACGGCCCGGGCTGATCGGCTGCTGCGGCGTCCTGAACTCATGCCGATTGAACTCGCGCCGTTTGAACTCACGCCGACGGTAAGGGTGTAGAGCGGGTGGTCGTGCACTTCGGGAGCAGCATCGCCTCGGTCAGGCAATACCCGGTCGGATCGCGCGCTCTTTCATTTCACACTCGGCGCAGGCCACTCCCGAGGAGCCCCCAGCAACGTCCTCGCCCCCTCCAGGCACTTCGCCGGATCAATCGGCGCCGCCTGCAACCCCGGCAGCAGCATCATCCACAGATCACTCACCGCTTCCTCGATGTTGCGGCGGTCGTCCAGTGCGTCGGAGACGGTGTGCACCCCGAAGAAGCTGGAGACGAGGACGCGTGCGGCGCGCTCGGCGTCGACGCCGGGGGCGAGCTCGCCCGCCTGCGCGGCGGCGGCCAGCATGTGGGAGGCCACGTCGATCCACCCCACGAAGGGCCGGGGCAGGGAGACGGGGATGCTTCTGCGCTCGCTCCAGAGCCTGTTGCCGGCGCGGACGATCACGTTGTCACGGAATTCCCGGGCCACGGCGAAGCTCAGGCCGACCAACCGGTCGAGTACAGGACCCTCCTGGGATTCCCAACGCTCCACAAATCGAGGCCATTCGGCGAAATGGGCTTCCAGGACACCCCGGGCCAGCCCTTCCTTGCTGCCGAAATGGAAATAGATCGCCCCGCTGGTGTACCCGCTCGTACGCGCCACATCGCTGATGCTCGTACCGACGTACCCATGCTGTTCGAACAGCACCGCGGCCGTCGCCAGAACAGCCCGTCGGGTGGCTTCCGCACGTTCCTGCATATTCTCGGTCGTCCCTGTCCTGCGTGCCAGATCGTCTTTTCCGGTGAATCTAGCCGACAGGCAACCATTTCCCGCACCGATGCCGGGGAACCATAGCTTCTATTATTTAATGACTGAATCACCTTCTCTCGCACCTCCCGAAGCCGAATCGGAAAAGCTGACACTGAGCTGGGACAGTTGCGTGTCCCGGACCCTCGTACACCGGAACGCGGTCGCCGAAGTCCTGCTCACCGACGCCCGAGCGCTGCCCGACGACCGCTACCTCCTCGCCGCGCAGTGGCCGCGCTCGTACGCCACATCCGGCTCCGGTTCCGATCCCGGTTCCGCCGAACGACACGATCCGATGCTGGCCGCCGAGACCATTCGCCAGGTCGGCCTGTACATCTGCCAGCGCTTCCTCGGCGCCCCGAGCACGAGCAGACCCGTCATCAGAAGCGTCGGCTTCCAACTCGACAACGCCACAGAACCGGCCGTCGGCTACGGCGCCACCGACATCCTGTGCCGGGCCGAGGTACACGACGCACGCCGCGTCGACGCCGTCCCCTGGCCGGTCGCGCTGAACGTACGGATCCAATTCTCCGCCGCCGGGCGGGAGTTCGGCTCGGCCTTCGGACGCGTCCGTGTCCTCTCGGAGGAGGAGTACGAGACGCTCCGCGGCCCGAAGGCCGCCGCCGACCCCATTCCGGACAACGTGCACTCGCGCCCCTCGCCCGCCGAGGTGTCGGTCCCCTTCCCCGGCGACGTGATGGTGGTCCGCGCCCACTCCGGAACCTTGCTGGTGGCACCGGCCGACCTACGCCACCCCCGGTTCTTCGACCACCCGAGCGACCACGTACCCGGCATGGTCCTCCTGGAGGCGGCCCGCCAGGCGGCCTGCCTGGCAGGAGCCGCCCCAGGCCGCCTCAACGGCTGCCACATGCAAGCCCTCCGCTTCACCGAGTGGAACGCACCCGTCCATGTCGAGTGCGCGCCGGCCGAGGACGGCTGGGCCTTCCAGATCACACAGAACGCCGATACGACCGCGTCCGGCACGCTGTCGTTCGCGACGAAGGGATAACTCACCCTCTGGATCACGACTTGACGTTCACTCTGCTCAACAGCCCCGCGCTTCCTGACCCGTTGACGGCGCGCGATGGACGCCCGTTCGTTCGAAGAACGGGCGTCCATCCAGGGCCGCCCTGGGCGTCGCCGCGCTCGCCGCCGTAGGCGCATCGGGGTGGATCGACGCGCTCCCGGACGGCGTGGACACCCCGGTCGGCGCCGGAGGCGTCGGTGTCACCCCGCGCCGGACATAGCAACCCGCCCTGGCCCGCGCCTGTTGCTCGACCCCGAGGTGGTCGTCATGGACGAGGCCACGGCGGAGGGCGGCAGCGACACCGTCCTCGACCGGGCGGACGCCGCCTACGTCGTGGTGGTGACGGACAACGCCAGGGTCATCGAGCGAGAGCGCCCCGACGCACTGCAGCCCACAGACGGGCGTAGCCCCCGCACTCCCCCGCGCTGGTCGACGCGATCTTGGAGCCGCATATACTCCATGACCACGACATCAGCCGACCCTGACCTCACATCCCTGCCTGCCCGGCCCGCGCACTCGAGTGCTGGGGACACGGACAACGCGGAAACGGTTGTGGGTGGGGGCGGCGGGCGGAAGCAAACGGCCCAAAGTCTCCTCGCCGGGTCGGGGAGACGGGCGGTTCGGCCACGGCAGAGACCGTATCGCCCGTGCCGCCCCGTAGGCTTCGTGGTGTCTACGGCGTCACATAGCGGGCGCCAAACCACTGGAGGCAACACCGCATGCTGATCGCTCAGCGCCCCTCGTTGACCGAAGAGGTCGTCGACGAGTTCCGCTCCCGGTTCGTGATCGAGCCACTGGAGCCGGGCTTCGGCTACACCCTTGGCAACTCCCTGCGCCGTACGCTCCTCTCCTCGATCCCGGGTGCGGCGGTCACGTCCATCCGTATCGACGGAGTGCTGCACGAGTTCACCACCGTGCCGGGCGTCAAGGAGGATGTCACCGACCTGATCCTCAACATCAAGCAGCTCGTCGTCAGCAGTGAGCAGGACGAGCCTGTCGTGATGTACCTGCGCAAGCAGGGCCCGGGTCTGGTCACCGCCGCCGACATCGCGCCCCCGGCCGGTGTCGAGGTGCACAACCCCGATCTCGTCCTCGCCACGCTCAACGGCAAGGGCAAGCTGGAGATGGAGCTGACCGTCGAGCGCGGCCGCGGTTACGTCTCCGCCGTGCAGAACAAGCAGGTCGGTCAGGAGATCGGGCGCATCCCGGTCGACTCGATCTACTCGCCCGTGCTCAAGGTCACGTACAAGGTCGAGGCGACCCGTGTCGAGCAGCGCACCGACTTCGACAAGCTGATCGTCGACGTCGAGACCAAGCAGGCCATGCGTCCCCGTGACGCCATGGCGTCCGCCGGCAAGACCCTGGTGGAGCTGTTCGGTCTGGCGCGTGAGCTCAACATCGACGCCGAGGGCATCGACATGGGCCCGTCCCCGACGGACGCCGCCCTTGCCGCCGATCTCGCCCTGCCGATCGAGGAGCTTGAGCTCACGGTCCGCTCCTACAACTGCCTCAAGCGCGAGGGCGTCCACTCGGTGGGTGAGCTCCTGGCGCGTTCCGAGGCCGACCTGATGGACATCCGCAACTTCGGTGCGAAGTCCATCGACGAGGTCAAGGAGAAGCTGGCCGGCATGGGCCTCGGCCTGAAGGACAGCCCGCCCGGACTGAACCTGTCCGCCGCTGCCGACACCTACGGTGCCGACGACGACGTGGACGCCGGTTTCGTGGAGACCGAGCAGTACTGATGCCGCGCTGCGCCGGCCGTGGTGACACTTCGCGGCCGGGGACAGGACACCTCCACACTGTCCCCGGCCCGGAGGGAAACCTCGGCCGGCTCCGCGCCGGCCCACAGACCCTGGCGCGACTTTCGAAAGTCCCGCTCAGGGCTCGGGGGTCCATTCCACGGGCGGTGGCGTACGGCTGTAGCGGGCTCCCCTGGTGCCGTAGTGAGCGAGATGGAGCGTCTCACCGTCGACCTGGAGTTCTGCCGGCGGTGGGTTGGGAACGGACATCCGCGGGTGGGCGTAGGGGTGGCCCTCGATGAAGAGCGGCTCCCGGTTGCTGTTGCAGCTGTCCGCCCAGCCCTGGGCCCGCTCACGCGTCCACGGGTTCTGCAGGGTCCGCGGGGCGGACGGGTCGTGCCGGTAGCCGTTGAGGCTGCGGACGAGGGCCTCGCTGTAGACACCCTTGACCCGGAAGGTCTCCAGGTCCTCCGCGCGTACGACCATGTTGACGTACCGGCGGCCGTTCCCTCGGTGCCGGCCCACCGCGGGCCAGCGACCCCAGCCGGGGTCCCAGGGGACGGGCGGGATCCACAGCAGGGCACCTGTGCGGAAGTGCTTCGTGCCGTGCTGGATGTCGAGGCCGCCCTCGCCGTGCGCGGTCTCCCGCGCCACGTTGGCCACCAGGCACCAGCCCAACAGGCCGTCCCGTGTCTCTTCTTCGCTGGGTCCCATGTCCGCCACGCCGAGAATTTTCCGGCACGGGTCGGGCACGGGCAAAGCCTTTGTCAGCTGGGCCCCCGCACCGCCAAGAGGCCCTAATCCCTTGTTGAGGGCGTTCCGAGGGAGCGGTAGTTCCTGGGGGCGTTCGAGTGCTGGACCGCGACTCCTCGTGGCTGCCAGGCGGGCAAT